>JAFVFY010000072.1 GCA_017475265.1 Prevotella sp.
ACAAAACCAGTGCTTTTCTACTACAAACCCACCCACTTACTACCATTAGACTGGCTGGTTGGCTCAAAAAAGGCCTCAATGGATGCCTCGAACACCCTTTTTCGGGGTATTTCCCAACCGCGAAAAACACCAGTTTTAAGCGAAATAGAGGCAAACAAGTGTTAAGTTTATGTAATTTTAAGTCGCTTTCTGCACAAAAGAGGGAGATTTGTGCAGGGTTATGAAGCGCGATTCCTGCAAAAAACAGCCAGTTTGGGCAGGTTCTTGCGCTAGATGGTCATCTTTTAGGAACACTTTTTTCTGTACTTTTTCTTTACATTTTGGCAAAATAGTTTGGCAAACTTTTCCTATGGGCGCTTCGCTCAAAATTATATAAAAATTAAATCGAAAAATTATAGGCGCTCGGCTTTCTTGCTCTGGCAAGCGTCTCCTATCGTCGCCGAGCGGCCGCTTTGCTTGCAAAGAACTATGCAGCCAGAAGAAAAACACGTTTTCCTTTGGTTCTTTGTTCGCTTATTCGTACCTTTGCACCGACAAACCAAAACAACCGACGATTATGGCACAGAAGAGAAAATACCCCGTGGGCATCCAGAGCTTCGAGAGCCTTCGCATGGACGGCTACGTGTACGTCGATAAGACCCCGCTCATCTACAAGATGATTACTGAGGGCAAGCCCTACTTCCTCAGCCGCCCGCGCCGCTTCGGCAAGTCGCTGCTGGTAAACACGCTGGCCGCCGTCTTCGAGGGCCGTCGTGACCTGTTCGAGGCGTTCACCACGAAGCAGGGCATCGAGCAGCCGCAGCTCTTCATCGCCCGTACGGACTGGGAGTGGGAGAAATACCCCGTACTGCGCTTCGACTTCAGCAAGGACCTGCTGGGCATCGGTCAGCTGGATCTATTGATAGACAAGATGCTGGAGCGCTATGAACAGCAGTACGGTATCACGCCCGCAACTCCGGACACCTTCCTCCGCATGGACACGCTCGTGCGCAAGGCTCACGAGGACACAGGCAAGCGCGTGGTGCTGCTCGTCGACGAGTACGACAAGATGATGCTCCACAGCATCGGCGACGAGGAGATGGCCGCGGACGTCAAGGCCCGCTTCAAGAACCTCTTCAGCCCGCTGATGGATCTGGATGAGCACCTGCAGTTCGTCTTCTAGACATGTACACCCTGGGCTTCCCCAACGTGGAGGTGCGCACAGGCTTTTCCGGCTGCCTCTACAGCTATGTCACCAACACTACGCCAGACAACCGCGACCGCAATGTTTTGAAGAAAGCCTACAAGATGTTCGAGCGCAACGACGACCTCCCCACATTCATCGAGGCCATCAAAACATTCTACTCCGGCGTGCTTGTGCCCCCTAAGTTAGGGGGCTTTGACGCCCTGCTCTACACCCTACTCACGGCTTTCGGTGCCGACGTCCGCGCCGAGGAACCGACGGCCAAGGGTTGCAGCGACATCACCTTGTTCATGCCCCGAAGCATCTACGTCATGGAGCTGAAGTACAACGACACCGCCGAGGCTGCCCTCGAACAGATCAACCGCAAGGGCTACGCCGACAAGTACGCCCTCGACGGCCGTCCCGTCACGAAAGTCGGCATCGCCTTCTCCTCCGAGGAGCGCAACATCACCGACTGGAGCAGCGAGCCGAAGGCTTAATGTAGAGATTCGTGGATTTTCACAACTTGTCAATGATTCTGTGCAGCGTCACGCCCAGACTGTTGTTGTTTAGCACTTGTCCAAACTGACGGACGTTCATTCTCAGTGCTTGCCTGAGGCATTTGAAGCCTTCCTTGTCGTGGAGCGTATTTAGTTTCTGTGGAGTCATATAGTGAAGCAGTAGGCGGAAGAACTCCGACTGTCCGCTGCCCTTTGGTATGTTGATGTAGCAATCCCCCTTTGCGTTTACCTGCCACTCTATCTTGTTGGCAGTGAGCAGTTCGGTCAGTCGGTCGCAGAACTCCTCGCGCCTTTTGAAGTCGATATATTGTGCGAAGAGCGAACGGATGCAGTTTGCCTGCTGGCGGAATTGTTTCTCCATGGTGAGGCTTTTGACAGAATCCATGTCGGTGATGCGTATTATTACTTGTCTCAGGTAGCGTCCGTCTTTCGACATGCTGCTGTACACGACATGTTCTGATGACACCTCTCCGCATGTCGGTAGTGATGGTAGGGGGAACGTTGCTCCCCCTGCCACCAAGCGGCTGAGTGTGTCATCTTTCTTTGCCATAGGCAATGAACGTTTTTAATTGTTATGTACATGCTTCATTGTTGCTGCCCCTGATACACGCTGCGCCAGTGTCTGCCAACGCTACGCCACTCAGTAATGTGGATGCATAAACACAGTGAGATTCACTCCACTGTGTGCCCGCACACTTTTGGGGGCAAGTTTTTTTTTATTTTCATCCCAACAGCCCATTTCGGATGCTTTATTCTTTTCGTAAAGAAGTGCTGGGCTGAACGCTTTCGCAGATGAAACCCTAGTGCTGTGTCGTTTTTTCGACTGGCTCAGAGGCTCTGCGTGTTAACGTACACTTCTATGTAAACCGAAGTCGCGGAAACCCGTCCGACAAATGACTGAAACCCGTTCAATCACCTTGCAAAGGTACTAAAAAATTGGTTCGGTTGTATCTGGAATCGTGATTATTTAACAAAAACTAACTGCAATCTCAGTAGACTGCTTCAACACAGAGAACACTGAGGAATGATTAAACTGCACAGTACGCAAAGGTGGGCGTGCTGGCCATTGACACAGCACGCCCATCGAAGTCTTCATCGTTCAGCCAGGCCCAGGACCCGGCAACATGAAGGAGGACTAGGCAATCAGTGTGGAGCGGGCACAACTGCTGCTCTTCACCACCGACAAGGCGGTGAAGGAAGTGGCCTACACCCTGGGCTTCAGCGACGAGAACTACTTCATCCGTCTGTTCCGCAAGCATACGGACACCACTCCACAGGAATACCGCCGAAGGCTGCGACGGTAGAGAAAACGGCCCCAAAGGATGGCATACCGAAGGAAGGCCGATAAGAAATATTCGTTTTTTTTTGCAGTTCTGTTTTTTCTTCGTACCTTTGCAGCGGTCAAATAACTGTTAGTTATTAATGTTATGAAGAAAAAGCTGTGTTTGATATCCCTTGTGCTCCTGTTGCTGTCAACGGGAGCCATTAGTGTTTGGGCTGAAGAGACACTCCCGCCCAAACTCCAAAAACTCACCGATGAGACCTATCATTATTATAGTTCTCGCGCGACGGACGAGTTTTTTGAAACTGTGAATGCGGTGAAAGATGCCACCGAGTTCTCCAACTATCAGGAGACCTATTACCGGGCTTGCCTCTGCTCAACGGCGAATACATGAAGATAGAGTCGAACGCACCCATCGGGCTGTGGCCGGAAGTGGAGTTCGAAGGAGAGGAGGTGGATGACATGCACGGAAAGACACTCTTTGTGTATACCGACGGCATTAACGAAGCTGAAAACATCCATCAGGAGCAGTTCGGCGATGCCCGCCTGCAAGCGTTGTTGCGGAAAGACTTGGGCGATGCACGTCAGACTGCTGAGACCATCCATAAGGCCGTGGAGGACTTTGTTGGTGGGGCCGAACCTAGCGACGACTTAACCAAAATGTGTATCAAAATGAAGTGAATACCAAACTTGTGGTATATAGAATGACATGAAAAAGGGATTGTGGGAGTGAGGAAATCGCCGTACCTTTGCACCGTCATTAGCCCCCTAAGTTAGGGGGATGGGGGTCTGAACGGACCAAAAGCAAAATGGGAAAGTGATTTTTTTACATTATTATTAATTAACGGGTGGTCGTTCAGACCCCCAACCCCCTAACTTAGGGGGCTTAAAAAGGTAAGGATTATGAGTAAGATTGCAAAGCAGCTGACCGAGCTCGTCGGCAACACCCCACTTCTGGAGCTCAACAAGTATTCAACGGCAAAGGGTCTGGAGACCCCAGTCATTGCCAAGGTAGAGTTTTTCAATCCCGGCGGCAGCGTGAAGGACCGCATCGCGCTGGCCATGATAGAGGACGCGGAAGCTAAGGGCATCCTGAAGCCCGGCGCCACCATCATCGAGCCAACGAGCGGTAACACGGGCGTAGGACTGGCACTGGTATCGGCCGTCAAGGGTTACCATCTTATCCTTACCATGCCCGAGACCATGAGCGTGGAGCGCCGCAACCTGGTGAAGGCCTACGGGGCCGAGGTGCGCCTCACCTCTGGAAAGGACGGCATGCCTGGTGCCATCCGCGCCGCCGAGGAGCTGCGCGACTCGATTCCCGGAGCCGTCATCCTGCAACAGTTTGAGAACCCCGCCAACCCTGCCAAGCATTACGCCACCACGGGTTCTGAGATCTGGCGCGACACCGACGGCAAGGTGGACATCTTCGTAGGCGGTGTGGGTACCGGCGGCACCATCTCGGGTACGGGCAAGTACCTGAAGGAGCAGAACCCCAACGTGAAGATCATCGCCGTGGAGCCGAAGTCAAGCCCCGTGCTGAACGGCGGACAGAGCGGCCCGCACAAGATTCAGGGCATCGGCGCCGGCTTCATCCCCAAGACTTACGATGCCGCCATCATCGACGAAGTCTTCGACGTGGAGAACGACGATGCCATCCGCACTGGCCGTGAGGTGGCCCAGCAGGAAGGCCTTCTGGTTGGTATCTCAGCAGGTGCCGCCCTCTTCGCCGCCATCGAGGTGGCCAAGCGTCCTGAGAACAAGGGTAAGAAGATTGTGGTGCTGTTGCCCGACACCGGCGAGCGCTACCTCTCCACCGTGCTCTACGCCTTCGAGGATTATCCCCTTTGATGAATTCTTCGTCTTGCCGACATGTACATGCCCGTGATGATGAGCACGGTGCCGACGAGGAACCACGACGTGATGCGCTCTGACAGCACCATACGGGCCACGATGATGGTGCAGACAGGATTCAGGTAGACATAGTTGGTGGCAATGACGGCTCCCAGCCCCTTGATGACCCAGCTCCATGCCAGATAGCACAGCATGGAGGCTACACACCCCAGAAACAGCAGACCCGCCAGGATGTCGCTACGCAGCAACAGCGACAACGGGGGGAACTCGGGAAAGGCGACATAATAGGGAATCATGGTGAGCAGACCGTAGAAGAACACCTTCCGCGTGATGAACATCGAACTGTAACGCTGGCTTGCGGGGATCATCAGCAGGCTGTAAAAAGCCCAGCAGAGACACGCCCCGAAAGCCAGCGCATCGCCTATGGGCGAGAGATGCAGTACAAAGCGACCGTTCAGCACTACTACGCTTGTGCCCAGAGCGGCCATCAGCGACCCGACCGTCTGCAAGCGGGACATCCGTTCAGACTTGTAGAACAGCGCAATAATGAGGGCGGCAAAAAGAGGGCAAAGGCACACGATCAGCGACGTGTTGGTCGTCGTGGTGTAGTTCAGCGCGTTGTTCTCGGTGAGGAAATACAGGGAGCCGCCCGTAATGCCCAGCCCCATCATCAGCAGCTCGTCCTTCCAGGAACTTGCCAGCCATCGGTGGTGTCCTCTCGACAGAGAGAACACCAGCATCAGCATGTAGGCAATCATAAAGCGCAGGGTGAAGATATGCTCTGCCGACAGGCCACCCAGAAGCAGCAGTTTCGTACTCACAAACGTTGAGCCCCATACCGCTACCGTAGCAAATGCCGTGAGGTGATACCAGAAGGAACGGTTTCTCTTCATGAGGCGCAAAATTACGGAATAAATGCGGATTGGCCAAGGGAAAGGGTGAAAAATTACAAAAAAGGAGAGCAAAATTTGCGCAGCACACGGGAAATGCGTACCTTTGCAGCCTGTAAAGACTAATATGGCACGTTTCTATCATCCGATAAGGCCATATTTTTTCCTCACAACAATATCTTTTCCTGAAACCAACAGAGTATTGAGATATGAACAAGATTCATGCTTTGGCAGTGGTAGACCCTGAAGCCATCCTTGGCGATAACAACGTGATAGGTCCCTTCTGCGTGATAAACAAGAATGTTGTCATAGGCGACAACAACAAGTTCCTCAACAGCGTCACCGTGCACGAGGGTGCCCGCATTGGCTCGGGCAACGAGTTCTTCCCTGGTGCCAGCATCGCTACCAAGCCCCAGGACCTGAAGTTCCAAGGGGAAGAGACCATCTGCGTGATTGGCGACAACAACAGCATCCGCGAGAACGTCACCATCAGCCGTGGAACAGCCTCAAAGGGTAAGACCGTCGTGGGCAACGGCAACCTGCTCATGGAGAACATGCACATCGCCCACGACTGCGTCATTGGCAACGGTTGCATCATCGGCAACTCGACGAAGTTCGCCGGCGAGGTGGTGGTCCACGACAACGCCATCATCTCGGCCGAAGTGCTGGTACATCAGTTCAACAACATCGGTAGCTACGTGATGATACAGGGCGGCAGCCGAACCAGCCAGGACATTCCACCATACATCATCGCGGGTAAGGAACCCATACGCTTCGCCGGTGTGAACCTCATCGGACTGCGTCGCCGAGGCTTTGCCAACGAGACCATTGAAATGATTCACGATGCCTACCGCATCATCTACGCACAGGGAATACTGAAGGACGGTATTGCCGAGGCACGCACGAAGTACCCTGATTCGAAGGAAGTGGAATATATCTGCTCGTTTATCGAGTCATCAAAGCGCGGCATCATCCGTTAACTCCCCCTTAACTCCCCTTTAACTCCCCTTTAACTCCCCCTTAACTCCCCCTTAACTCCCCCTTAACTCCCCCTTAACTCCCCTTTAACTCCCCCATAACTCCCCCTTAACTCCCCCTTAACTCCCCTATAAATAATATGTATAACAAGGAACAATTAGAGAAGATGGAGCCCATCCAGCTCATGGAGATAGCCACATCGATGGGCATCAAAGTCACTCCCGACAGCCAGAAGGAGGCTGTCATCTACGACATACTCGACAAGGCTGCAGTAGACGTGGCCACCAGCGGACTGGTAGAAAAGCCCAAACGCAAATACACCCGCAGGGAAAAAAACGCAGAGAGCGCAGAGACGACAGAGACCGCAGAGGCCACGGAGAAACCTAAGCGCAAAGGACGCAAGACGAAGGCGGAAAAGGAAGCCGAAGCAGCTGCCCAGGCTGAAGAGGCTCAACAGCCAACAGCCACAGAGGCTCAGGAAGCCCCTGAAAAGCCTAAGCGCAAGGGGCGCAAGACGAAGGCCGAAAAGGATGCCGAAGCAGCTGCCCTGGCAGCCGCCAGCGTAGGGGCAGGCCCCGTGCCAGCCCGCGACAGCTCGTCTGACTCCGCCATTTCTGATGTCCCAGAAGCCGAAGACAGTACCGCTCTGCCCTTCAACGACGATACTCCCGACCCAGAGATGCTCGAACAGCTGCAGCAGAAGATGGAGTATCATAATCAGGGCGTATGGGAGGGCGACCCCGGCGACGGCACCGACTTTATCGTCGTCACCGATATTCCCATTGAAGACAATGCCGCCTTGCCCACCCTCGACATCTTCGACCGTCCCACCGCCAGTGCCCCTCAGATGCCTGTCGAACAGCCGAAGGCTCAACGCACCAAGAAAGAGGAAAAGGCAGAGGGCAACTACGACTTCGGAGACTTCATCACCGGCAACGGCGTGTTGGAGATTGTGCAGGACGGCTACGGATTCCTCCGCTCCAGCGACTACAACTACCTCTCCTCGCCCGACGACATCTACGTTTCACAGCAGCAGGTGAAGAAGTATTCGCTCAAGACGGGCGACGTCGTGGAGTGCACCGTGCGCCCGCCTCACGAGAACGACAAGTACTTCCTGCTCTCCACCGTGATGAGCATCAACGGGCGGCATCCCGCCGAAGTGCGCGACCGCGTGTCCTTCGAGCACTTGACGCCCCTCTTCCCCGAGGAGAAGTTCAACCTCACCGGCGACCCGCGGACCACCAATCCCTCGACGCGCATCGTAGACCTCTTCGCCCCCATCGGCAAGGGCCAGCGCGCCCTCATCGTGGCCCAGCCCAAGACGGGTAAGACCATCCTGATGAAGGACATCGCCAATGCCATCGCCGCCAACCACCCCGAGGCCTACATCATGATGCTGCTCATCGACGAGCGTCCCGAGGAGGTCACCGACATGAGCCGCACCGTCAACGCCGAGGTCATCGCCTCGACCTTCGACGAGCCTGCCGAGCGTCACGTCAAGATTGCCGGCATCGTGCTGGAGAAGGCCAAGCGCATGGTGGAGTGCGGCCACGACGTGGTCATCTTCCTCGACAGCATCACCCGTCTGGCCCGTGCCTACAACACCGTCAGCCCCGCCAGCGGCAAGGTGCTCACCGGTGGTGTCGACGCCAACGCCCTGCAGAAGCCCAAGCGTTTCTTCGGAGCTGCCCGAAAGATAGAAGGCGGCGGCTCGCTGACCATCATCGCCACTGCCCTCGTAGACACCGGCTCGAAGATGGACGAGGTCATCTTCGAGGAATTCAAGGGCACTGGCAACTCGGAAATCCAGCTCGACCGCATGCTCTCCAACAAGCGTATCTTCCCGAGCATCAACCTTGTGCAGTCGTCCACACGTCGCGACGACCTCCTGCAGGACCAGACCACCCTCAACCGCATGTGGATAGTCCGCAAGTTCATCGCCGAGATGAATCCCATCGAGGCCATGGACACCCTCCGCGACCGCATCATGCACAGCAAGAGCAACGAGGAATTTCTCATCTCCATGAACGGTTAGGCCCTGAAGCGCCGACGTCCTCGTCAGCCAAAAAGACCTCATATACCTCTGAATACTATCAAATCACGTCGCGATTACAACAAATCGCGACGTGATTTTAATGAATCCCGACGCGATTTTATCAAATCACGTCGGGATTTTAACTTTGCCCCCTACCTTTCACGGCTATAAAGCCGTCTTTCACCACCTTTTGCCCGTACCTTTCCAAAGAGGAAGACCATCCAGAAGTGCAGGATAAAGTGCAGGATAAATTCCCAGGGATATCGCAGTCTCATTGTCCGCATTGGCCGCAACAAGACCGGCCATTCGAGAGGACTGTCATTGACTGGGCTTGGAATGTGGCCTGTAAGGCTAACAAGCACATAGCCTACATCAAACCACAACTCTCTAACTGCGATACAAAACTGTCCGATAAGCAGCAAAAGCTTGAACAAAAGATGGCAGAATTGGAGGATATCAAGGAGAAGGTGAACTACTACGATGTGGCTTGTGTTCGCTTTGATGTGCCAGAGATTAAGGTGAAACCTCCAAAGATTACGGAACGCCCACCTCGCTTTGGGAACATTGACGACTGGATGAAGGCTCAGAACGCAACTATCAGCGAGCAATTCCATAATGCTCTCAATTCATTTGGCAAGACAGTCATAGATGCAGCCAAGAATAGCATTCTCGGAGAACGAAAGTTTCGGTTGCTGAACCAGCGCGAGAGGGACGTTATCGGCGAAGAACTTCAGTCAATAAAATATCTCCGACATCAGCAGATACATGAAACGCTTGAACTTCTCGCTCTCTTTGATAAACCTGACACTGCGAAACTGGTTCGAGAGGTCGCAGTTGCTCTCATGGGAGGTCGCTATGTCAACATACCTTGTGCGGGGGGAGGCTCAGTCAGTAGCGAGACTGGCTGGGACGGGCGCAAGAAAGACGAGGAGAACGAGGACTACCGACTACGTTGTTGGCTTCATGCAGCAAAGACCGTCAAGGCTTCGCGACATGTGCCAACAAAGAGGGAAGGGTATGCCCTTTGACGTATTGCCGCCATCGTAACATTATATCAGCAAATAATGGAGCGCCCACATCTGTAAATTCAGGTGAAGGCGCTTGCATTTAGTGGCGATTTCTGATAAACCGGGACTGATTTTAAACTATTCCAATAACATTTCTGTTAAAAATCGCTGATTTTTGCCTTTTATTGATGTTATTTCAAATTATATTTGTAATTTTGTGTTCAAAACATGACAATCTCAAACAAGGAAAGTCGGTATTAGAATGAAGAATCCATATATATCACAAGTCCTTTCTATTCAGGAAGAGGTCAAGAAGCAACTCCCCTATGGTCTTGAGACCACGGCTGATTTGCTGTTGGAGTTTATGAGTAAGAGCGAGGATGAGCAACAGAGAGATACTGCTGCCTTTATCAAAGTATCTAAGAAGATGCCAGAAATGGTCATGGTTTTCGATTTCGCCATGTCTTTGCTAAAACACGACGTCATTCCTATTCGTGAATCCATTTATGACACAGGCATTGATGGAATAAAAGAACTGAATGACCATTGGGCAGACAAGTATGGAATAGGTGAAAGCCATAAAGGCAATGCAAAAGCATACAATTTCTTCAGTTGGTTGGTTCTAAGATTGCCAGCGAAAGAGGAAATGAAGAAATTTGGACTAATTTATTAATTTATGGCTAAAATACCAATATTAAATAGTATAGATGTTATTAGTAAGCAATACCCAACAGGTGAGACTCCTGTGTTGGTAATGTGTTCGGATATGAATTTGTACATTTGTAAGTATATCCGTAACTCGGTTTCTGCTCAGAAATTGGCGTGTGAACTTATTGGCTCTAAATTGGCTACATCATGGGAACTGAATGCACCACCAGTTTCATTTGTAAATATCAAATCTGAGCATTGGCCTAAAAGTTACATAACTCCTAAGGTGATGACTACTATGTTAGGAAGCAAATACCTTACCTCAGTTGATTACGTGCTACCATCGACATTCGACAAATTGGCTAAGACATCAGCGATGCTAAAACATTTGCTGAAAATAGCATTATTTGATTTCTGGGTAGCAAACGAAGACAGAAATGAAAACAATTCAAACCTGCTTTACGATGTAATCACTAAGACGTTTGTCCCGATAGATTTTGGCTGCATACTGAACAATGCAGACTTCCAATCCTCGATGATGCAGTTAACAATTACAGATACCATCATCAATTCGTCATTATTCAAATATTTGACAGAAGGAAATGCCTCTCAAACTATTCAGAAACATATCACCAACCTAAAAGGAACATACGTTAACTATGTCAGTCAATGTCAAATGCAAATAGATGACATCGCTAATAATCTACCTTCAGATTGGAATATTCCAACAAGTCTTGTAACAAATAAACTACTCCAGTTATTCGAACCAGGATGGACTGAAGCCGTTTGGAGTAATTTTGAAGAATGTTTAAACGATAATCTTTAAGAAGTATGAACAAACTAAGATATAGCATCATATATGCAGTCATCCGTCCAGAGATTTCAGAACAGATTAGCGTCGGTCTTATCTTTGTTGATGGTGACAAGGTTGATATGCGTTATTCGAGCGAGAAGCTAAAAGCCTTACAAGGCTTGTTCCCAGAGGAAAGCTACAATTTCATTTCACGAGTCATCCGTTCTATGGGTCGCAGACAGGCAGAATACACCGCCGATACGATTGACTACCTGACACGCTATTCCAACAACATGATATCAATGTCCCCATTACAGTCTATGGACATTACGCCTACCGAGCAAAACAAGGACAAACTCTATCGAAACTATGTGTATGGAGGAAACTAATACGGGAAAAATGGTATGCCACAAGAGAAAAAACAAACCAATAAGGTTACTTTGACAACCTCTGACGGTAAGGCGGTAGAGGCTTTTGCCCCTGTAATTGTGTCTGCAAGCAGGGCCACCGATATTCCTGCGTTTTATGCCGACTGGTTCTTCAAACGGTTGGAGGAAGGCTATTCGGTCTGGAAGAATCCATTCAACGGTGTGTCGTCATACGTGGCATACCAGAATACGCGCTTCATCGTCTTTTGGTCCAAGAATCCCTTCCCCCTGCTCCAGCACTTAGACGAACTTGAAAGACGAAACATCGGCTGCTATATTCAGTACACGCTGAATGACTACGAGGCCGAAGGGCTGGAAAAAAACGTTCCTCCACTTCCCTTCAGAATTGACACATTCAAGAAAATGGTAGATCGGTTGGGCAAAGGTCGCGTCATCTGGCGTTTTGACCCTATGCTGCTCACTGACAACATTACAATTGAAAGCCTATTAGAGAAAGTAGAACGCATAGGCGACCAGTTGGTTGGCTATACGGAAAAACTGGTCTTTAGCTTTGCCGACATACTGAGTTACCGAAAAGTAAAAGCCAATCTCGACAAAAGCCACATCTCTTATCAAGATTGGACGGAACCTCAAATGCTGGAGTTTGCTGAACGCCTTGCTGCTCTTAACGAGAAATGGGGCTACACTTTGGCCACCTGTGGCGAGAAAATCGACTTAAAACAGCTTGGCATTGTGAAGAATCGTTGCGTAGACGACGAGCTTATCATCCGTATCGCTTACGAAGACAAAGCCCTCATGGACTTCCTGAAAGTCACCATCCATCCCATGCCCGTTGCCGATCTCTTTGACAACGCCGCCCCACTTTCACCCGATGCCATTATCCTCCCCAACGGCACCTACGCCACTCACGGGGACAACCGAGACAAAGGCCAGCGCCAGTTCTGCGGCTGTATCAAGAGTAAGGATATTGGCGAGTACAACACCTGCCCGCATCTTTGCGAATATTGCTATGCGAATTCAAGCAAAGAGGCGGCAGTGAGAAATTGGAAGAAACATGAGAAAAATATATTTGGTGAAACAATATAATACAATGAACTTATGTGGATTGATAATTTCGATGATTTTATTGACTATATAGAAACTGATGAGTTGGATGACCTCATATTGTCAGTAGGTTATACTAACGCTATGGGTGAGTATAATGAATTTGACATAACAGACATAACTGAGAGTGAACAGTATGGAGAGAAATATATTGATGCTTTTTGCATTAACAAAGATGGTGAATATGAAGGGATTCAACGCACTTTCAAAATATGTCGATTTGATTCCATTGAGGTAAATTCTGATGAGGAATAATTCTCACTTGAAGAGTTCTTAAAGGAAACAATGTAGCATAAAATAATAATAAGGTCTTGTTACAATTCATATTTGAACAGCAATGTCGACATACCAAAATGTAATAAAGAGAATTGCTTCCGTCAAAATCGATGATATTATTTCGGCGGCAAGTTCTTGTGTACCTATTCAATATAGAACATGTCCCTGGGTTCCAACGGAACATGGCAGAAAAGTTCTTAAGGAAGAATGGGAATTGGATTGCTATATGGCAGCATATGGTGAAATGCATAAACATAAACTATTTGATGCCTTACAGCATTTTCCCTTTTCTGAATTAGATGATGATTTTGAGATCTATGACTGGGCTTGTGGACAGGGAATCGCTTCAATATGCTTCAATGAGAGATTGAAAGCATTTAGGTGTAGTGGGAAACTAAAGAAAGTAACACTTATTGAACCCTCAAACGTAGCTATAGAAAGGGCACGTTTCAATATTGAGAAATCAATCCCCAATGTACGTGTTTCTATGAAAAAGTGCTATCTCCCATCTGATAACACTTCAAATGATTTTCAATACATTGATGAGATAAATGTTGAAAGTCCCATTGCAATTCATTTTTTCTCAAACATTCTTGATATTGCAAGTGTCAGTTTGAAAAAAGTGGCACAGCTGTTGTCACGTCCACATTGCAGGAGTTATGTAATTTGTGTTGGTTATTACTCGGCTCAGAATCCTCGATTGAGATATTTTCACAATTGGTTTAATCTAAGTAAAGCAGAAATCTTTTATCAGGATGTAAAGCCCTGGATGGGAACACTTTCAAACGGACATAGTTATACAGGGGAAGTGTCTTGTTTCAAGATGACTCAAGGTGCGAATAACTCTGTATTGCTTCCTGTTGCGTTCTTCCCTGCAAAACAATTCAATGCAGCTTTCAGATTAGACCTAATGGAAGAATGGGAACGCATCAGCCGTAAGCATATTGTAAAGGATAACTCTTTCTTTGATGTCCTTGCCCCATTTGATATAGGAGCACACATTTACGATGATGTACACCCCATTCTTGCTGTATTGAATAACATTATCACAAGAGGGCTTCCAACCAAGGCGAGCCCGTTTGTGGAAGATACCTTTCAAAAAGAATTCAATTGCTCTCAGCTAAAAGAACATTTAGGAACATTGTTTTATCCTAAAAATGCAAATATAACTGAAACATCTGAGCAATTTTGTCTATTGTGGAAAGTTCCTATTTGTGTTGCACGTATCGAAAAAACGCTGATTGAAGCGTTAATCTGTGGCAAGTTGGATATTGCTGCCAAAGAGTGGAATATTATCGCAATTGAAAATGATTATCCATGTGTCGCATTGGCAATCGCAGAGATGAGCGAGATGCTTAATCGTCTGTCATCACTTACTGCTGATTATGAAGATTATCACTTGCCAGAAATCAATCTTACCATCGTAAACAAAAATTATGCAAACTCAGGGTTACATCTTGGCAACAAAGTATTCAAAAGTCCGACAAAAGCCATCCTTGCGAAGGAGTGGGATATGGTCATAGACCATTCTTTCAAAGAAACATCTGATGCACAGCATGTGTCCTTCTCTGAATACACTGCTAAAAACAATTGCTATTTCAACATTCGTTCTTCTAAAGCATATGTCGCAGAACGCATTATTTACACATCTGATAGAATTAAGTACAAGGCGTTGACATATAGGAATGAGCAAGGCGAATATGAGAACATTCCAGAGCATATTGATAATATAAGATATTTCCTTCGCCTATTGTTCCGCAAAAATGACTTTCGCCCAGGGCAGTTACCTATTTTATCACAAGCACTACAGCTACAGAGTGTAATAGGATTGTTGCCAACTGGTGGCGGTAAATCACTTACATACCAACTGGCGGCATTGTTGCAACCTGGTGTCACAGTAATAGTAGACCCTTTGCGTTCATTAATGGCAGACCAATACGAGGGGTTGATAAAAAACGGCATAGATTGCTGTACATTTATCAACTCGGCCATAGGCACTAGCGAACGTGAACAGCGTGAGACGATGATGGAATATTCAAGGTTGCTAATGGTATTCTTGTCACCAGAACGACTTTGTATATACAAGTTCCGTCAACGATTGAAAAACATGCAGCAACTTGGAGTTTATTTCTGTTATGGTGTTATTGATGAAGTTCATTGTGTGTCTGAATGGGGACAAGATTTTAGATTTAGCTATCTGCATTTGGGAAGAAATTTATATCAATATGTACTACCAAAAGACAGTGATAGCCATTCCTCTCATATTACTTTGTTTGGCTTAACTGCAACGGCTTCATTTGATGTTTTGGCCGATGTAGAACGTGAGCTTTCTGGGAACGGTGCATTCCCATTAGCAGAAGACACTATTGTTCGGTATGAGAATTGTAACAGATTAGAATTGCAGTATAAAGTAGAAAGAGTTCCCGTTAGTTTTCAGCCAGATAGATTCTTTGTTGAGAAGATTGAAAATGGTGGTATTGATTGGCCGTTACCATTCCCCATAGATACTTTCCATATGGGGGATGATGCCCAAAAGAGTAAGTCTGAGTTCTTGGTGTCTTATATCAGAAAAGTTCCTGGATTTATTAGAGACTTGCAAACTTCACGCAGTATTGCACAGATAAAAGAACGTTTTAATGAAAGAGAAGCAGACCCAAATATTGAATCTGCTGATTTAACCACGCAGTTGGATGATGTCTTTTATAAAAAACAGTTAAGCTATCAGCAAGCAGGAATTGTTTTCTGTCCTTATAGAGATGGCAGACCAATAGGCGTAAAAGTACTAGCACCAAAGCTTAAAGAAAGCATTCCTTTTGTGGCAACGTTTATGGGGAGTGGCAATACAGATGACATGGATGATATGTCAATGGAATATATGAATATGTTTCGTGAAAACAAATCTCCATTGATGGTTGCTACAAAAGCATTTGGCATGGGCATTGACAAACCAAATGTACGTTTTACAATCAACATGAACTATTCAAGTTCGTTAGAGAGTTTTGTACAAGAGGCGGGACGTGCTGGACGTGACCGAAGAATGGCATTGGCTGTTATTCTGTTGACAGATTACAAACTGGCAAAAATTAATAGAAACTTTAATGGCCCATATCCCATTGGACTTATTCGAAACAAGTGGTTTAAGTATGATGATTTACAAAAAATAATCAGTCATTTTAATCTTGGAATACCAAAGAGTCAGATAGATATCTGCACTCCAAGTTCTGATATGATTAAGCTCCGTTGTACAATAGATAATAGATCATTTGCATTCAACAAGTGTGGAGATTGTAAGCATTATCAATCTTGCAAGTTGCGATTGGTTGATTTGCAGTATCGAGGAACCTGGCTGTTCAATCAAGACTTCCAAACCTATTTGAAACAATCTAAATTGCACATTTCGAAAGAGTCAATAGAGTATCTTTCTCCTGATTATGAGACCAATATGTATTTCTTTGACAACAATTTCAAAGGAAGCTATGAGGAGAAAATGGCTATGCACACTATATTGAGTCTGAAACCAATACAATATTTCATTGGCGATTCAGAAGAAATGAAACCCACAAAAGACTCTGTAGGTTTTCTTGCTCCGTTAAATCAACTTTCTGTAGGTGAACAACTGGTTATCTTTGTTAGATATACAAAGGATGATAGTTCAGATGTTGCAAAAGCTATATACAGAATGTGCTGTATAGGGCTTATTGATGACTTTACACAGAAATACGAAAGTAAAGATTGTGGGTACTACAGAATTGTTTCAACTAAGCAGTCAGAAGGTGGCTATTATGAGAAACTCAAAGGTTTCTTGATGCGCTACTATTCTGAGGCAAAGGCAGAACAGGAGATTGGCAAGGCAAAAGAAATGAGAGGTGACAATGAAATCCATAAATGCCTAGCCTATCTCACAGAGTTTGTCTATGAAAAAGTAGCCATAAAAAGGAAGAACGCATTGGATGATATACGTGACTTCTGCATGAATGGTTCAAATCCAGAAGAACAATGGTTGGCAATGAATGAATCAATGAAGGATGATTTGTATTTCTATTTCAATTCAAAATATGCTCGTCATGATTACCATGCTCCTAACGGTGAACCATTTTCTTTGACAGATGATTTGGATGGTAAAGACGATGTGGAATTTGCAAACGTGAATGACTATTATGAAATGGTTGACAAATATATCAGAGTTGTTGATGATGACATAACAGGAACAGCAGGTTCTCCAATTGATAGTATCAAGCACTTACGTGGTGCCATACGATTAATAACCCATCGCTCATTTAAAACGCCTCCCCCTTCTTTATTATTATTAAACGCTTATTGTCTGCTCTATCTTAAAGGTTATAATAATTCTGTTTTATACGAAGAAATGAAGAAAAGTTATATTAATGGATACAAGTCCTTTAAAGTTCTTACTGAAGATAAAGAGGTATTTCATAGAAATATGATTAAGTTCGCATGGGATATATATCATCAAGGTGCAATGCCCCAAAGTTTTATTGGTAAATTAAAGGAATGGGGACTGGTCGCAGAGATAGAAGAGCAAACTGAGTGGCTTGAGACTTTCCGAAACAATTATTTGAATTAAATAAAAAAGTAAGATATGGAAACGAATGATTTAATGAAATCACTTGAAAGAATGAAATCTGTTCTTACAGATATTCAGTCGGCTAAGCAACAAGTAGAATCAACAGTGAATGCTTACAATACGCTGAGTGAAAAGGTTAGTGGACTCGTTGATTCTATAGATAATTTATCTGATAGCTTGTCTGGTATAGTAAATAATATACAAAAAGATTACCAAGGCAAGTTAAAACAAATGACGGCAGAATCCGACAAAATAGTTACATCATCCAACAATGCTATTAGCAAACTTGACACTTCTATTGCGACATTCAATGAAGTTATTAGTCAGAAGATGAAAGAGCAGGAACAATATTTTATCGATACTGCAAAATGGCAAAAACGAGTTATCTATTTGTTATTTGTAAATATTGTTGTTGTTTCAATCTTATTGCTTAAGGTCTTCATTGGTTAAAAATATAATGTTGCCATTCCGTGAATGCAAAGTACATAGTATATGCGTAAATAAGATATGGAGAATTTAGATTTATTTGTAAAAGAACTCTGCAAACTCCCAGACGAAACGGGATGGGTGGAGTTTAAGCATAACAATGATGAGCCGCACATGATTGGTGAGGACATCAGTGCATTGGATACTATCTGATAAATGCGTAACGTTATAGAGATATGGACAAGAGTGACATAAGGAAACTGTTACAAAAGGGCGAGCGGTTGACACTGGAGGCTAAACTGGCTAAAACAGATGTGCCTAAGTCGGTTTGGATGAGTTACTCAGCTTTCGCAAATACGATGGGCGGAACAATTCTGTTGGGCGTTTTTGAGGATTTGAAGGAGAAAGACCCGTCAAAGAGGTTTCGGATAGAAGGTGTTGATGATGCCGAAAAGATTCGTAAAGACTTCTGGAATACCATCAACAGTAATAAGGTGAGCGACAACATTCTGACGGACAATGACGTAGAAGTTGTGGATGTGAATGGTAAGTATGTTGTATGTATTCATGTGCCGATGGCAGATTGGCATGTAAAACCTGTCTATCTGAATGAGAATGTCTATAAGAATACGTACAAGCGCAATCATGAGGGTGACTTCCATTGCACGGAACAACAGGTGAGGGCAATGATTCGTGACTCCTACGAGGGAGGAAACGACGGAGCTCTGATGGAGCATTACGACATGGATGACATTGATCCAGACACGCTGCGTAGATACCGCACATTATTTCAATTCAGAAATGAAGGACATGTTTGGAATGAAGTGGATGACAAGACCTTCCTGAAGAATCTTGGTGGCTATATCGTTGACCGTGAAACTGGAAAAGAGGGATTGACAATGGCAGGCCTGATGATGTTTGGCAAGGGGCTTTCGATACAAGAGCGGTTTGCCAACTTCAGAATGGACTACATTGACTTCTGCAATCTGATAGGTGAAGAGCGTTATAGCGACCGATTGACCTACGATGGACGCTGGGAGAACAACTTGTATCAGTTCTTTAGCCGCGTGATTCCAAAAGTAACCTTCGACCTTCCGCGTCCATTCCGGATGGAAGGTATTCAGCGAGTAGATGACACGCCCCTGCATAAAGCAGTGCGTGAGGCATTTACCAACGCCATTATCCATGCTGATATTATGCTGGAGGCGGGGGTGCTGCGGATAGAGAAGCATGAAGACCGACTGGTTTTCCGCAATCCTGGGTTGCTGATGCTGCCCCTGAAGGACATCTATGAAGGCGGTGTATCAAAAGCCCGTAACCCCAAGATGCAGAATATGCTAAGGATGATTGGCTATGGTGAGAACCTCGGATCTGGCTTCCCAATGATACTTAGTGCCTGGAAAGAGGCTGGTTGGGGTGAGCCTATTTTGGACAACCGCTTGGATGTGGATGAGGTCGCCTTGGTGCTCCCCATTAAAAGAATTGAAGGCAGCAACCCCAAAAGTGGCCCCAAAAGTGGCCCCAAAAGTGGCCCCAAAAGTGGCCCCAAAAGTGGCCCCAAAAGTGGCCCCAAAAGTGGCCCCAAAAGTGGCCCCAAAAACAGAAAAAGTGACCCCAAAAAGTTGTCTCCGCAGGAACGACTTGATATGATTATAGCTATTATCAAAAATAACCCGCGAATTACTCGTAAGGATATTGAAGATATGCTTGGTGTAGGTCATACTACCATACAAAATGATCTCCGAATTTTGAAAGAACAATATGGTGTACGCTACGAAGGGCCTAGCAAAACCGGCAAATGGGTAATAGATAAGTGAATTATGACCGAACCCGAATTACAACAATACCTGCTCCGCGAGTACCCGCAAGCGAATGCGCGGTGTGAGTGGAAGGAATTTAAGAATCTGAAGAACTCGTTCTGTGGGGACGAGAAGGATGATGTGATTTCCTACGTGTCGGCTATCGCCAATATGGAGGGTGGTTTTCTTGTGGTGGGTGTACATGACAAGACTCTGGGGATTGTCGGCACAGACACCTATAACTATGACCGCCAGAAAGCAATCCTCCGATTGACGGAACGATGCACGAACCTGTCGAGCGAGGGACTGGACATCGAGGAATATATCACAGATGACACCCATAAGGTGGTGTGGGTGATTCATATTCCAAAACATCAACCCAAACGTCCTGTCTATGCTCACGATAAGGCATGGCAACGGATAGAGGACTCATTAGTGGAACTGACGCAGGAACGTTTGAATGCCATCTTGGATGAGCCTTTGTTCACAGATACCGACTGGTCAGCCGTAATCGTGCCCAATGCCACGATTGATGATTTGGATGAGGTGGCCATTGCCAAGGCAAAGGTAATGTTCAAGAAGGTGCACAGTCGTATTCCTGCAGCAGAGGTGAATGCGTGGTCGGTAGAGGAGTTTTTGAGTAATGCAGGAGTGATGATAGATGGTGGTATTACTCGTGCAGCTATTATTTTGCTGGGCAAGCCTGTTTCCGTGTTCAAACTCCGTCCTGCCGTAGTGAGAGTTACTTGGTCACTACGTGATGAACACGAAGATGTAATTGACTATGAACACTTCACTGCACCATTCATCTTGACAGTTGACCAGATACTCGCCAAGGTGCATAACCTAACGATGCGTGAGATGCCAGGCGGCACGATGTTCCCGGATGTGATGCAGCAATACGATGACTATTCCATGCGCGAAGTGCTTCATAACTGCATCGCACATCAGGATTATACACTGCAAGAGAGAATCAATCTGGTGGAGAATCCAGGATTCCTATACTACGCCAATGGCGGCAGCTTTATTCCAGGATCTCTGCAAAAGGCTTTGGCTACACATGGCCCACAGCGCCACTACCGCAACGAGTGTCTTTGTAATGCAATGGTGAATTTCAATATGATTGACATCGTTGGACGAGGCATCCGCAAGATTTTTAATGAGCAGTGGAAACGCCATTTCCCCATGCCTGACTATGAGATTGACGCTGCCAATAAGGAGGTTGCCGTCCGTCTGTATGGTAACGCCATCAATGAGAAGTACACCAAGCTTCTGAAAGAGAACAAAGACTTGACGTTGGAGGACTGCATCCTGCTTGATGCAGTACAGAAAGGGCACCGATTGAGCGAAATTGATGCCAAGAACCTATTGGAACGCGGATTGGTAGAGGGTGAATATCCTGACCTTACCATATCCCTGAGTATTGCAAGGCAAACGAAACAGTTGCCTGAATACACCAAAGTGAAAGGACTTGAACGTGACAAGATAAAGCAGATGGCTTTGCAGTTCATCCAGAACGCTGACGAGGAAGGTACCCGACGAGAGTTTGTCATTGAATACCTACGAGAGGCTCTTCCTGCAAGAAATACAAAGGAACAAAATCAAAGATTAGTAGGTAATATCTTGGCAGAAATGAGTAATGAAGGTTTAGTTATACAAAAGGATAGAAATTGGTATGCGACGACTAGTAAAGATTAAAACAACGACTAGTACACGACTAATAACGACTAGTAAATGACTAGTCGGAGGCTTCTAGTCGTAAAAGTAGTCATTTTTCGATAGTTTAGTCGAACTCATAACTTCGTTTAGTCGAAGTATAAAACGAGAAAACAAAATACTGATGGATAAGCAACAACTAAAAGAAAGAGAAGCAAGGGTTATAGAACTTGCCACAGCATTTTGCAAAGAGCACTTGGATGATGAGTGCGCTGAACTGTGTACAAAACTTGTGCAGAAATTGGGACGTAAGCGTTCCTGCCCATTACAGTCTGGAAGAGTAGAGATATGGGCTGCCGCTTCTGTATATACCATCTGTAGCATCAACTTCATGTTCAGTAAAAGTTCTCGGCTGAATACATCATCCGCCGAAATCGCAGACCATTTTGGGGCAAGCGGCTCAACAATAGCACAGAAATCGAGAGTCATCAAGGACTTACTGAAGATAAGCAACGTCTTTGACCCAGATTTCTCTCTGAAGGAGATTGCCGATAACAATCCTTTCAATCATCTTGTGATGAGAAACGGATTCATTTTCTTTGATGAGTAAAAAGTGTAAAGATATGATATTTGGAAAGAAAATAAGAGAGCTCAGAGATGAGCAAGGAGTGCTGCAACGACAGTTAGCTGCACTATTAGAGATTGATACGCCGATGTTCAGCAAGATAGAGCGAGGTGACAGACGGGCAAAGCGCGAACATGTAATCAAGCTTGCAGAATACTTGCATCAAGACGAGAAGGAAATGCTGACGTTGTGGTTGGCAGATAAAGTTCTTGATGCTGTAGGCGATGATGAACTTAGCAAGGATGCAATCACAATTGCGCAAGAACAGATTCAAAAGTGATAACAGCATAACGGTAATTCGATGTGTTAACAACTGCAAATTGTGTTCCGTCGTAAAAAAATCTCATTGTAGCCCCTTGAACATCAATTGCCAGAGGTGTTATAGTTTGGGAACATTATGGCATCAGTGCATCAAGTGGTCGCCTGTAACATACTGATAATCAATATCAACAAAACATAATTCTGGCTCAAACGTGGGTATCCACCTTCTGCTCATCCGCTAGTTGAGGCCTACCACAGCCCTGCATGCTGACGAACAGAGAGATACCCACGACCGAATTGCTGATACACCCGAAAGTGTGCTATGAAGGCATGGTTAGCCTTCATGCACACAACGGGGATACGTAATCAGCATTCCCGTGACATCAACTCTGCATTGTCTTTGGAATGCATTGTTTAGTGGTAATTTCAACTAGCCAATCGACAAAGCATCGTGTGACGCTTTTCCATTATGTAGTGTTTGCCCAGTATGTTTGTTGCACCTCGACTGGAACCATGTCCGGGCAATACGGCTGCAAAATTACTAAATATTTGGGAAACGGAAAAGAAAGTTCAGGAAAAATTTGGTATTTTCCGAAAAAGTTGCTATCTTTGCAGCGTCAAACTTCAAGTTTGGCTACGCCGCTGAGTGCGGGGAGTAAGGCTTTACAGATACTGCTCCATTTGAATAAAGGCTGCATCAATAAGAGATGCAGCTTTTCTATTTCTCGTATAGTTAACTTGGATTATTCATACTCTTTTCAACAACGGATTTTACGGATTATACTGATTATAATGGATTTCACAGATTTCTTTCAGATTAGATGGTAAGCGCTGATTTTCCTTCCGAAACTAAAATCTTTATATTTTGCCATATAAACGGTCACGGTCACAGCTGTGACCATGTGACCATCAGCCTTCCCGTACGCCTCCGATTGGGTTACAAACGATTGATAATTAGCTTGTTAATTACAATTTGTTTAGCTTTGTTTACGTCTGCGGTCACATGGTCACAGCTGTGACCGTGACCGTTGCCTGAGCGGGTGCCTCCATACCAACCATGCTACTTAGACGTACCAACTATGCTACTTAGGCGTACCAACTATGCTACTTAGGCGTGCTAAGTATGCCATTTAGGCGTACTAAGTATGCTACTTAGGCGTGGTCTACTGCCGAAGGGTAAAACCTATACTCCCGCTTCGGTGGGAGTTTTTAGTACCTATGAGAATGAGAGATATGGGAAGGAAACAAGATAGTTGAGGGAAATTGTAAGAAAAAGGTTCGCAAAATTTGCGAATATCAAAGAAATGTATTACCTTTGCGCCCTATGTGAAACATATTATGGGAAACTTAGGTTATGGGGCATTTCCCACACATCCAGGCGAGGTGCTCAAAGACGAGATTGAGGAGCGCGGCATTAGCCAGCGTCAGTTAGCCGAAAGTATGGGGCTGACATATTCTGTGGTGAACGAGATACTAAATGCCCGTCGGCCTCTGACCGCAAAAACAGCATTGATGTTTGAGGCCGCCCTCGACGTACCGGCAGATTCTTTGATGTATCTTCAGACCAAGTACAATATGCAGACTGCACGTAAGGATTCTTCCATATTGAATATACTCAAAGATATCAGGAAGGTTGCTGCTGTATTCTGAAACTCATAATCAAGAAAGAATATAACTATGATTGAACTGAAAAATGAAAAGCTGACCGTTAAGGTCGCAGAGATGGGAGCTGAGCTCCAGAGTATTATTGACAATGAGGGACGCGAGTACCTCTGGCAGGCCGACCCGGAGTACTGGCCGCGGCGCTCGCCGATTCTCTTCCCTATTGTGTGCAGCGTGGAGAACGACACGTACTACGTGGACGGAAAGGAGTACCACCTGCCGCGTCACGGCTTTGCCCGCGACACGGAGTTCACGCTGGTGAAGCAATCGGAAGAGAAGGTGGTCTTTGCCCTGCACGAGAGCGAGGAGACGCTGAAGGTCTATCCCTTCCACTTTAACCTGGGCGTGAGCTACCGCCTGGACGGCAACAAGATTCACGTCGTATGGCACGTGGAGAACACGGACAAGCGTGAGATGCACTTCCAGATTGGCGGTCACCCTGCTTTCTTTGCTCCCGGTTGCGAGGCCGGCAAACCGCTGAAGGGTGTATTAAGAGTTGACAATCCCGGCAAGCTGCAGGGTCTGAAGAGCCATATTGACGGTTCGGTAGAGATGGACGAGGTCGATATTGCTTCACAGGACGGTCTTATCCGCTTCGACGATGAGTTTTTCGCCCACGACTCTGTGAAGCTGCACAAGAACCAGACCAGCAAGGTGGAGCTGCTCAACCCCGACGGCTCGGTAGCCGTGAGCCTCTCGTACAAGTGTCCTATCATCGCCTTCTGGAGCCCTTATCAGAAGAACGCTCCCTTCGTCTGCCTCGAACCTTGGTACGGTGTTGGCGACCCTCGTGGCTACAAGGGTGAGTTCAAGGATAAGCCCCTCATCAACCACCTGCTGCCCGGTGCCTCGTTCATGAGCGAGTATGTCATTGCCATCGGGGAGTGAATCTGAGCAAGTTTTTACAAAAAAAACTTTAATAATTTTTTGAATTTCATAATTATTCCATACCTTTGCACCGACTTAACTAAAACAACAAGTAATAATGAAAACAAAATCTACTTTTTTGATGCTCATGCTGCTCTGTATGACACAGGGTGCATTGGCTGGTAACATGTCTTTCTCGGCTACGGGTATGCCTGAGTTATGGGAAGGAACGCTCACTGCCAAGACAGAAGGTGGCGAGGCTGTGGTGAATGGTCAGGCTGTTGCCGACGGTACGAAGGTGGTGTTCACCGCTCCAAAGGGTGTGGGCTACTATGTCGACTGGTACGTCAACAATGTCAAGGACGAGAGTGCCATGGACTTCACCTACACGCTGACGGTGTCTGGCGACGCTACGGTAGAGGCACGCTACGTGGAGTGCTTCAAGTTTATCTTCGAGGGCACACCGTTCGTGAAGTATGCCAACAGGCAAGGACATATCTATGTGGGTGGAAACTTCTACCACTACAAAGGTCCCCAGAACGGAGCCTACGGTACGAGCGTTTCTGCATGGACCGGCTCTGCCGTGAAGAAGGGTAAGACGGTGAACGTGACTTATAACGTTGACAACGTGCCCAACGACACCACGTTCACCAAGGACACGCTGGAGGCCAACGTGGTGCTCAAGCCGACCTACGTGGACAACGGCAACGACCTGGGCGATGCTACGGCTCTGGCAGTGTGGAACTTCTCTGCACCCGACAGCGTACCCACGTTCACCAAGTTCACTGGCGTGTGCCACTATGTCCAGCCGACAAACTTCAATGCCACTTACACCGATGTGTGCATGAAATGCGATGCCACTAAGGGTATGCTTGACAATGCCCAGCGCGCAGGCATGGGAAACACCTACGTGAAGGCCGGCACGATGTTCCGCCTGCCTACTGTCTATGGTGCCGTGTTTAAGATTGCCGGCACCAACGAGTTCACTGCCACCACCATCAATGACCGTACGCCTGAGAAGGGCATGGAGGGCGACTACCATACGGCGTTTCTCTCTGTATCCGACCCCCGCAAGGACTCCATCGACATTGTGATTGGCGAGGACCAGTACATCAAGTATATCAGTGCGTCGTATCCCGGCGGAAACACCACGCTGACATGGAACACCAGCATCAAGACTGCCGAAAGCTCCATCAACACGGCATCGAAGACTGGTGAGGCTGGCGAAGTGCTCACCGGCATGACCGACATACAGAACGTGGGCGGCCTCACGGTGACCCCGGTATTGTGCGACACCCTGACATCCCACATACAGATGCTGGCAGCTAAGGACGAGACGAAGTATTTGCAGGTGGGCTTCAAGATGGCCGAGGACTTCACCTTCAACGTGGGAACGATAACCGTGCCGGTGGCTCCTGTCGGCGCCGGCACTACGGCGAAAATCGAAGTATTGATAGAGGATGGCTTCGGCAACAAGCTGGACACCATCTTCAGCACCATTAAGACCGACTCTCTGAGCACGCTCACCGTGACGGCTCCGAAGAGGACTGCCACAGCCGACCCAGGCATATATCTCAAGGGCGACGTGACGATGAAGATATTCGCATACGGTGCCGATGCCAAGTTTGCGTTAGGCAATGCCATCACCATCGCCGGCGTGATTTGCGAGACGGTGACCTGTGGCGAGGGTAAGACTTGGGCAGCATACGTGACCAAGGGCGCACTCGACCTTGAGAAGCAGGTGGGTCTGCACGCTTACGCCGTGAACGGTGTCGACGAGGTAGAGCAGATTATCAATATGTACCCGCTGGAGGAAGGCCGCCAGTCGTCAATCATTCTGATTAACACAGACCAGCCCGGCGCCATCTACAACCTGCCTCTGACACGTGCCGACGATGCCTTTGCAGACCTCAGCATACTCTATGTCTCAGATGGCACCCAGGTGGGCTTGCCCGCCGTGGCCAAGCAGCCACTGCGCTACAAGTTTGAAGGCATGGCCGACAACTATTACTTCAAACTGATTCCTGAAGGCGAGGTTATCCCGAAGGGTGAGGTATATCTGGAGTGCAAGACATTCTTCTGCCCGGATATATTCTACAAGGACATGAAGGATGTGCCCGTCGGCATACGCGAAATCAACATCAGAAAGATGGCAAGTCAGGGATTGCTCCCCTCCAACGCAGGTGCCTACTTGATGATGAAGGATGGCAAGTTGATCATCGTCACGCCTGACGGAAAGACCTACAACACGGCCGGCGCCCGAACCAGGTAAGAGCCCCGAATTGACTGTGGCGCAGCTCGCACCATAGAGAAAATCGCTGCAAAAGGTAAACATTTTCCACGCTTTTATTGTTCAGTTTGTGGAAAATGTTTACCTTTGCACCCGTTTTTAAACCAAACATATATTGTAGATATGATTAACATTACTTTCCCGGACGGTTCTGTTCGCTCGTATGAGCAGGGCGTCACCGGGCTTCAGATTGCCGAGAGCATTTCGCCGGCTCTGGCACGCAGCGTAGTAGCCTGCGGAGTGAATGGCGAGACCGTAGAGCTGAACCGCCCCATCAACGAGGACGCAAAGATTGAGCTCTATAAGTTTGACGATGAGCAGGGCAAGCACACCTTCTGGCACACCAGTGCCCACCTGCTGGCTGAAGCGCTCCAGGAGTTGTATCCTGGCATTCAGTTCGGCTTTGGCCCTGCCGTGGAGAACGGTTTCTTCTACGATGTGCTCCTGCCCAACGGCGAGAGCATCAAGGAGAGTGACTTCCCCACTATTGAAGCAAAGATGAAGGAGCTGGCTGGCAAGAAGGAGCCGGTGGTGCGCCGCGAGGTGCCCAAGGCCGAGGCCCTGAAGGCCTTTGCCGCACAAGGCCAGACCTACAAGTGCGAGCACATCGACCAGGACCTGGAGGATGGCTCTATCACCACCTATACGCAGGGTAACTTCACCGACCTCTGCCGCGGTCCGCACCTCGTCGATACTGGCGAGATTAAGGCCGTGAAGCTTACCGCTGTGGCCGGAGCCTTCTGGCGTGGCGATGCCACGAAGCAGCAGCTCCAGCGCCTCTACGGCATCTCGTTCCCCAAGAAGAAGATGCTCGACGAATATCTCGTCATGCTCGAAGAGGCCAAGAAGCGCGACCACCGCAAGATTGGCAAGGAGATGGAACTGTTCATGTTCTCCGACAAGGTGGGCAAGGGACTTCCCATCTGGCTGCCGAAGGGCACCGAGCTGCGTCTGCGTCTGCAGGATCACCTGCGCAAGGTGCAAAAGCGTTTCGGATATCAGGAGGTAATCACTCCGCATATCGGTTCCAAGAACCTCTACGTCACCAGCGGACACTGGGATCACTACGGCAAGGACTCGTTCCAGCCTATCCATACTCCTGAGGAGGATGAGGAGTATCTGTTGAAGCCCATGAACTGCCCCCACCACTGCGAGATCTTCGCCTGGAAGCCCCGCTCGTACAAGGACCTGCCGCTGCGTATTGCTGAGTTCGGCACCGTCTACCGCTACGAGCAGAGCGGCGAGCTGCACGGCCTCACGCGCGTGCGTTCATTTACTCAAGATGATGCCCACCTCTTCTGTCGTCAGGACCAGGTGAAGCAAGAGTTCCTCAACGTGATGGACATTATCGGTATCGTGCTCTCTGCCTTTGGTTTCAACTTCGAGGCTCAGATAAGTCTGCGTGACCCCAATAACCACGAGAAGTACGTGGGTACTGACGAGGACTGGGCACTGGCCGAGAAGGCTATCCAGGAGGCTTGTCAGGAGAAGGGTCTGAACGCCAAAGTTGAATATGGCGAGGCTGCCTTCTACGGCCCGAAGCTCGACTTCATGATTAAGGATGCCATCGGCCGCCGCTGGCAGCTGGGCACCATCCAGGTGGACTACAACCTGCCGAAGCGCTTCCAGCTGGAATATACCGACGAGGACAACCAGAAGAAGACTCCCGTGATGATTCACCGTGCTCCCTTCGGAAGTATGGAGCGTTTCTGCGCCGTGCTCATTGAGCACACCAGCGGTCACTTCCCCCTGTGGCTCACGCCCGACCAGGTGGCCATACTCCCGCTGTCGGAGAAGTACAACGACTATGCCCAGAAGGTCTTGAAGCAGTTCGACCTGCAGGGTGTGCGTGGAACTATCGACCTGCGCAACGAGAAGCTGGGCCGCAAGATTCGCGACAACGAGCTGAAGCGCATCCCCTACATGGTCATCGTAGGTGAGAAGGAAGAGGCTGAGGGTCTCGTCTCCATGCGTCAGCAGGGTGGCGGCGAGCAGCGCACCATGCCCATCCAGGAGTTCATCGACAAGATTAACGCCGAGGTGGCTGAGCAGACGAAGAACTTCTAAGGTAATTGAACCAAGCTTTTGCTCCGTCCTCTCACCCAGAGAGGACGGAGCATTCTTATTGGCAAACTTGCAAAAGATGGTTAAAAACCATAAAATAATTGGACAAGAGGCACGGAATATAAACATTAATTGTTACCTTTGCACCCGCTTTTGAAGAAAAGCCTGGGAAAGCGTCCCTGGTGAAGCGACAAAAACATTGAAACATGGGCAAGTCCTGTACGGCCAGCTCCCGGGGAATCCTCCAGGACGGGAACGTAGCAAAGGTACTTGGTTGTAGCGGCGCGATGCAGACCGCTTGCCCACCCGCCTCTTTAGCTCAGTTGGCCAGAGCACGTGATTTGTAATCTCGGGGTCGTTGGTTCGAATCCGACAAGAGGCTCACCAATGAAGCCGTAAGGCTCAAGGTTGGAACGATAAGAATACACACCAAGCTGGTTCTTATCGTTCCAATTAATTTTATAAGACCAAAGATTCAAATGATGAGAAATTTCTTCCTTACACTTCTGCTCGCCCTGCTCCCCTTGGCAATAATGGCCCAGAAGGCAGACGGCCCGTTTCGCACCAGCCTCTACAATGAGGAGTTCCAGCTGAGGATGCACATTAACTTCTACGACGAGGACATCACCATCCCCGGCCAGGAGGCTTTCGGCCAGATGGCTGGCTACCTGACAAAGGACGGCAGCACCTACTGCTGGCTCATGGTGAAGGCCGACGTGGAGGACAACAAGGCCAAGTTAATCATGAGCAACGACTATGGCAGCGAGGACTTGACCGCAGAATTGACCGTACAGGGAGACTCGCTCTACGTGCTCCACCACCTTAGCGGCTCAACGCTGAAAGTACCCAATAAGGGAAAATGGCTGAAATTGCCAAAGACAATAGAATTTAAGCGGAAAAAGACAAAATAGCAGCCCAAGGAACGTAAAAAAAGACAAAAAGACACGAGAAAGCAAAAAAAGACGACAAAAAATTTGGTCGTTACAATTATTTATCTTACTTTTGCAGCCGATAAACCATAATAATAACTCATAAAACCAACTATTATTGCCTATCGGAACACTTTTTACTTCATAAAAAAGTAAAAAACAAAGAGCAATGAAAAAGTTTGAAGAATTGACCGACGAGCAGTTGGCCATCCTTTATGTAAAAGGCAATAACAGTGCGTTCGACGAGTTATTAACCCGTACCCAGACCAAGTTATTCACCTACATCATGTTCGTAGTCCGTGACCACGACCTTGCTGATGACATCTTCCAGGAGACCTTCGTTAAGGTCATCACGAAGCTGCAGCAGGGACAGTACACCGACTCCGGAAAGTTCATCTTCTGGCTCACGCGCATAGCCCATAACTGTATTATGGACTGGTATCGCACGCAGCAGGGCCGCCACTTGGTGGAGCCCAACGAGGACAATAACCTGGAGAACCTGCAAGGGGCCTCGGTGCTCGACATCGACCATGAGTCGGAACTGGTGAACGAGCAAATCCTGCGCGATGTGAAGAAGATGATGGAGGCCCTGCCCGCGCCACAGCGTGAGGTGGTCTACATGCGTTTCTATCAGCAGTTGTCGTTCAAGGAGATTGCCGAACTGACGGGTGTGAGCATCAACACGTCGCTGGGACGCATGCGCTATGCGCTCATCAACATGCGCCACATGGCCAAGAAGCACCAGATAGAGCTGGCACTCCAAAGCTAGTAATCCGGGGGTTCCGAAATCCGTAATTTAGTATTCCGTGTCCGACATCATACAACTTCTGCCTGACAGCGTAGCCAACCAGATTGCGGCCGGCGAGGTGATACAAAGGCCTGCATCGGTCATCAAGGAGTTGGTGGAGAATGCCGTCGATGCGGGAGCTAATAATATCCGGGTGGTCATCATCGATGCCGGGCGCACGACGATACAGGTCATCGACGACGGTTGTGGCATGTCCGAGACCGATGCCCGTCTGGCCTTCGAGCGTCACGCCACATCGAAGATTCGACAGGCTGATGACCTCTTCTCCCTTCACACGATGGGCTTCCGTGGCGAGGCGTTACCGTCGATAGCTGCCGTAGCACAGGTGGAGCTGACCACACGCATGGCTACCGATGACATCGGCACACGACTCACGCTTCAAGGTTCGCGCGTCGTCAGTCAGGAACCAGTAGCCTGTCCCGTGGGCAGTAACTTCAAGGTGGAGAACCTTTTCTTCAACGTCCCCGCACGACGCAAATTCCTGAAGAGCAACACTACGGAGCTGAACAATATCCTTACGGCCTTCGAGCGCATCGTGCTCGTATACCCCAGCATCGCCTTCACCCTCTTCAGCAATGGACAGGAACTGATGAACCTACGTCCAGGCAACCTGCACCAGCGCATCAGCGATGTCTTTGGCAAGAAACTCAGCCAGGAACTGCTGCCCGTAGAGGTAGACACGTCGCTCTGCCGCATTACCGGCTTCGTAGGCAAGCCTGAGTCGGCGAGGAAGAAGGGTGCCTCGATGAACTTCTTCGTCAACGGACGCTACATGCGCCACCCCTATTTCCACAAGGCCGTGGCCAACGCCTTTGAGCGGCTTGTGCAGGAGGGTATGCAGGTGCCTTATTTCATCTACTTCGACGTCAACCCCGCCGACATCGACGTGAACATCCACCCCACGAAGACGGAGATAAAGTTTGAGAACGAACAGGCCATCTGGCAGATTCTCTCCGCCGCCGTGCGCGATGCCATCGGCCGCTTCTGCGAGATTCCCACCATCGACTTTGACACGGAGGGTCGTCCTGAAATACCGCCTTTCGACCCTAGCCGCGACAACATCGCGATGCCCCGCGTCACCTATAATCCTAACTATAATCCCTTTGCAAGCAACGGTTCTCATGAGACCTATAAGCCTCATGGAGCCAGCAAAGCCCCTGCCGACTGGCAGACCCTATACGAAGGCGCGCTTTCCGATAACAGTAACTCTTTGGAAGGGACACAGACGGACTCCCCCGAACTCTTCCCCACCGCTCCAGAGAGCATCATCAGCGACAAGTCGCCCGCGCACTACCAGTACAAGGGACGCTACATCATGACTGCCGTTAAGTCGGGCCTGATGATTATCGACCAGCACCGTGCCGACATCCGCATACGCTACGACCGCTACATGGCGCAACGCGAGAAAAGCACGCCGAAGACCCAGCGTGTTCTCTTCCCCGAAATGATTGAGTTTTCGCCTTCCGACAATGTGGCCATGCAACGGTCACTACCCGAACTGTCGGCCTTGGGCTTTGAAATCAGCGACCTGGGCGGCGGCAGCTATGCCATAAGTGGCGTGCCCGCCGACCTTGACGGTATGAATCCAGTCATGTTGGTAAGAAATATTGTGTCAGATGCCGCCGCTTCGCTACAGCTGTCATCGCAGTCACTCCACGAAGCTATGGCTCTTTCCATGGCCCGTCAAGCTGCCATACCACAAGGTCAGGTGCTTTCAAATGAGGAGATGGAGCGCGTGGTAAACGAACTATTTGCCTGTTCTAACGTGAACTACACCCCCGATGGCCACGCTATCATCGCCATCCTGCCACAAAAAGACATAGAACAATTGCTGGGATAACCCCTCCCCACACATTTTCATCCCAGCACCAATACTATACGTTTATTGGTTATTGTTTATTGTTTATTGGTTATTGTTTATTGGTTATTGGCTATTGTTTATTGTTCATTGTCCTTCTTGTGCCTCTCCTCCGACATCTTGGCGAAGTCTTTCTTCTTCAGGACAAACGAGTTAGAAAGATAGTTCTCGCGCACCACCTTATTGGCAGCCAGTTCCTCAGGCCGTCCCTCAAAGAGTATGCGTCCCTCGAAAAGCAGGTAGGCACGGTCGGTGATACAGAGCGTCTCCTGCACGTTATGGTCGGTGATGAGTATCCCGATATTACGTTGCTTCAAGTCCCAGACAATGAACTGAATATCCTCCACAGCAATGGGGTCCACACCAGCAAACGGCTCGTCGAGCATGATGAACCGAGGACTGATAGCCACGCATCGGGCTATCTCACAACGACGTCGCTCACCACCCGAGAGCTGGTCACCCAGGTTCTTACGCACTTTGTTCAGACGGAACTCGTGGATGAGGTCCTCCATCATCAGCCGCTTCCAGTCATACTCTGTGAATTTCTCCGGACGGGGGAAAGCTGCCAACTGTTCCTTCAGCTCTGGCTTGTCATAGAGAGCACTCAGGTGGTCGATGGTCTCCTGCGAGATGTCCTTCTTCAGCTTGCGCATCTCCAGGACGGAGAAGATGTTATCCTCAACGCTCATCTTGCGGAATACCGATGCCTCCTGCGCCAGGTAGCCGATGCCCACGTCGGTATGGGCACGCTTGTAGACGGGATAGTCGGTTATCTCCTTCCACTTCTGCGGGTCGCTATCATCCTTGGCCTCGTCAACCACGTACACACGTCCGGCGTTGGGCAGCACCAGACCTGTGGTCATATAAAAAGAGGTGGTCTTGCCAGCACCATTCGGCCCCAGCAGACCCACAATCTCACCCTGCGTGACGTTGAAATTCACATCGTTGACCACCGTACGCTTGCCATAGCGTTTCACCAGTCCCTTGGCTTCCAGCGTGCAGAAGCCCTCCTTGTGAGCCACCAGGTTAAGCTTGCCATTACTGCCATGAGCTAGCAGCTTATACAGTTCAGTTACATCTTTCTTCTTCATGGATAATAATTCCTTCGGCGTGCAAAGTTACAACTTTTTAGCGAATACTCCAAAGAAAAACCACTTATTCTTTTATTTTATGCATACCAGATGTTAGGGATTTGTCATTATTCCCATACTGGGAACGTTTCATTCCCACGGTGGGAACAAACCATTCCCACCGTGGGAATTTTAGTAGAAAGTTATTATCGTGCTACCGTTTTCTTTTGTTCTTATTGGGTTCTTCAAACTTTTTCCTGCAACTGCTTTGTCGTTTCAAGAAAAAGTAGTATCTTTGCCCGCACAATGAGAAAAGTCATCACCATTCTCGGACCTACGGCCAGCGGAAAGACGAGCCTGGCCGTGGCATTGGCCAAGCGCGTGGACGGGGAAATACTCTCCGCCGACTCGCGACAGGTGTACCGGCGCATGGACATCGGCACGGGCAAGGACCTGAGGGAATACGACGGCGTGCCCTACCACCTGATTGACATTTGTGAGCCGGGGACGAAATACAACCTCTTTCAGTATCAGGAGGACTTCGCCAAGGCATACGATGATATTTGCAGGCGCGGCCGGCAGCCCATCATCTGCGGCGGCACGGGGCTGTACATTGAGGCGGTGCTCAAGGGGTATAACCTCTCGCCGGTGCCACAGAACCCGGAGCTGAGGGAACGGCTGGAGGGAAAGCCGCTGGAGGAACTGACGGTGATACTGCGCGAGCTGAAGGAGCGCAACGGCTCTGTGATGCACAACACCACCGACGTGGACACCGCCCAAAGGGCCATCCGCGCCATAGAAATAGAGACCTATAACCTGGAGCACCCTACGCCACTGCGCCAGATGAAGGCGTTGGACTCGCTGACAATAGGAGTGAACATAGACCGTGAGCTGCGGCGGGAGAAGATTACCCGGCGACTGAAGGCGCGTCTGGAAGAAGGCATGGCCGATGAGGTGCGCCGTCTGCTGGACGAAGGCATCACCCCCAATGACCTTATCTATTACGGTCTGGAATACAAATATGTGACGGAGTACGTTCTAGGGCGGCTTTCCTACGATGAGATGTTTCGCCAGCTCGAGATTGCCATCCACCAGTTTGCCAAGCGCCAGATGACTTGGTTCCGGGGTATGGAACGCCGTGGCTTCACCATCCACTGGATAGACGCCACGTTGCCGATGGAAGAGAAAGTGGCTACAATTAAGACCTTTGACGTATGAACAATAACGACCGCTGGGGTCTGCTTTACTGCCCGAAGAAAGGCATCCATGAGAGCAGCCGACGATGGGAACGGCTGAAACGCACACTCGACGAGCGCGGCGTGCTATACGACTTTGTGCAGAGCGAATCGACCGATAGCGTGGAGCGGCTGATGACCATGCTGCTGCATAACGGCTATACGACCATCATCATCGTGGGCGGCGACTCGGCACTCAACGATGCCGTGAACTGCCTCATGCATGAGGAGAAGAGTGTGCGTGAGCGGGTACACCTGGGACTGATACCCAACGGGGTGATGAACGACTTCGCCCGCTACTGGGGCTTCGACGAGAAGAACGATGCACAGACCGTTGACTGGCTCATCGGCCACCGAGTACGCAAGATAGACCTGGGGCGTATCAGCTACGACAGTAAAGACAGCGGACATCAGGACCGCTACTTCCTCAACTGCGTGAACATCGGCCTCACCGCCGACATCATGCACCTGCGCCGGCAGGCACGCAAGGTGCTGGGCAGTAGTCACCTGGCCTTTCTCTCGTCGCTGGTACTCATGCTCTTCCACCGCCACGACTACAAGATGCGCATACAAGTGAACTACGAGGAGATAGACCGCATGGTGATGACCGTCTGCATAGGCAGCGCCCGAGGCTACGGACAGACACCGAGCGCGGTGCCCTACAGTGGACTGCTCGATGTCTCCGTGGTCTATAACCCGCCCGGACGGCAGTTCCTTGAAGGACTGTGGCTGCTCTTCACCGGCCGCTTCCTCAACCACCGCTCCGTGCATCCCTACCGCACCCGAGAACTGACTTGCGAGAGCGCCAAGGCCCGCGTGGGCATCGACGGTCGACTGGCCGAACACCCCACCGGAGAATACCACATAAGGATAGAACCCGAAATCATCAACTTTCTGATTCCTAATTGAGAATTGAGAGTTGAGAGTTGAGAGTTGAGAATTGAGAGTTGAGAGTTGAGAGTTAAGAATTGAGAATTATGATAGGAATTATTGTTTTTGTTGTAATTGTGGCTGCGGCAGCCATTGCGGTGGCCTTCTTGAAAGTAAAGAAACTGAAGGGCGACGTGGACAAACTGCGCGTCGTGGTAGACAACCAGGACAACTACACCTTCCTCATCGACCAGACGTTTGAGGTGAAGGAGTCGAACGTGAAGCTGGCTGACGGGCAGCCCCGGCTGCTTGGCAACGTGCTCCACTGTAAGAACTCGCACGAGACGGGACATTGCGGCGAAGGCAAGCAATGCAAGCACTGCCCCGTGCGCTTCGTCATCAGCAAGTCGTTCGAGCGGCACGATGACTTCCGCAACCTGGAGGCCAGTATGCTCCTTGATGACAGCAACAAGGCAGAGTCTGACATCGACGTGAGCATCGACGGCAGCTTCGTGTGCATGAACGAGACTCCACACATGGTGGTGAACGTGAAGAGCATCGTTACCCGCGAAGGAGTAGTACTGCCGAAAGTGCTGTTCCTCTCGCAGAACGCTGCCCTTTACGACAAGGTGCGCATGGCACTAGGTATCTCCTACCGCGTGCTCAGCGTGGACACCGAGCACCAGGCGCTGCACCGTCTGCTACACGCCGCCGACTATAATTTCTGCGCCGTAATGACCGACGCACAATTCTATCACGCGAACAACGCCGTGTCCATCGTCCTCTCTGAACGGAAAGACAAACTGCCCGTCTTCGTCTTCGCCAAGAAGGAAGAGCGCGTGGCCGACTCAACGATAAACTATCTGAACGAAAACATCAAGCCCGAAGAACTGCTGAAGCTGATTACAGCATCGGCAACAAAATAAAAAAAGTTACTATGATACAATCAATGACAGGCTACGGCAAGGCGGTCGTGGTCTACAACGGAAAGAAAATCAACGCCGAGATTAAGTCACTCAACTCTAAGCAGCTGGACCTACTTACACGCATCGCACCACTCTATCGCGAGAAGGAGATGGAGATTCGCCAGATGATTTCTTCGCGCCTGGAACGCGGAAAGGTGGACTTTGCCCTGTGGATAGAAAAAGATGAGGGCATAGACCCCACGCCCGTGAACGAATCGCTGATGTACAACTACTACCGTCAGCTGAAAGACATTGCTGCCCGTACGGGAATCCCCGAACCGCAGGACTGGATGTTCACGCTGACCCGTATGCCCGACGTACTGACACGCACCGACACCGAGGTGCTCACCGAAGAGGAATGGCAGAAGACACGGCAAGCCGTGGTGGAGTCTATCGACGCGCTGGTGGACTTCAGAAAGCAGGAGGGTGCCGCGCTGGAACGTAAGTTTGCCGAGAAGATTGACAACATTGAGCGGTTGATGGCCGAGATAGAACCCTACGAAAAGCAACGTGTAGAGAAGATTCGCGGGCGTATCGTCGAGGGTCTGCTACAGATACCTGGCGTGGAATACGACAAGAACCGGCTGGAACAGGAACTCATCTATTATATAGAGAAGCTCGACATCAGCGAGGAGAAACAGCGACTGGCCAACCACCTGCGATACTTCCGCGAGACCATGTCCGACGATCACGGACAGGGAAAGAAACTGGGGTTCATCGCCCAGGAGATGGGACGGGAAATCAACACCACCGGCTCGAAGTCGAACCTCGCTGAGATGCAGAACATTGTCGTGCAGATGAAAGACGAGCTGGAGCAGATAAAGGAGCAGGTGCTCAACGCTCTTTGATTTGGAGTTAAGGATAATAGACCATGGAAAAAAAGAAAGGAAACCTTTTGATTTTCTCTGCCCCCTCTGGCAGCGGAAAGACAACGATAGTACAGTGGCTGATGCAGGAGCATCCGGAGCTGCGGTTGTACTTCTCTATATCGGCTACCTCGCGCCCACCAAGAGGCACAGAGCAGAACGGCGTAGAGTATTACTTCCTCTCGCCGGAGGAGTTCCGCCAAAAGATAGACAACGACGAGTTCCTAGAGTATGAGGAGGTATATGAAGACCGCTTCTACGGTACGCTTAAAGCACAGGTGGAACGACAGCTGGAGGCTGGGCAGAACGTGGTGTTCGACGTTGACGTGAAGGGCGGTGTGAACATCAAGCGGTTCTACGGCGAGCGGGCCATGAGCATCTTCATCCAGCCACCATCGGTGGAGGAACTACGCCGCCGACTAGAAGGGCGTGGCACTGACACTCCTGAAGCCATAGAGAACCGCTTGGCCAAGGCTGAGTACGAGATGACCTTCGCCCCACAGTTCGACCATATCGTGGTGAACGACGACCTGGCCACCGCCAAGGCTGAGACGCTGGAACTGGTGAAAGCCTTCTTCGACTGCCAAGGTACAGTATGTTGCGACTGAGTCGCAACAAACAATGCAAAGCGATGAAAAAGACCATTGGAATCTTTGGCGGTAGCTTTAACCCCATCCACACTGGGCACATCACGCTGGCACGACAACTGAGAGAGGCAGCAGGTCTTGACGAAGTGTGGCTGATGGTGTCGCCACAGAACCCACTGAAGCAGGGCAGCAGCGACCTACTTGATGACCGGTTGCGTTATGCTATGGCCCGTTTGGCCCTGCATGGTGAGGAAGGCATCGTAGCCAGTGATTACGAGCTACACCTGCCACGACCCAGCTACACCTGGAACACACTACAGCACTTGAAAGAAGACTACCCGTCATTTACCTTCGTGCTACTTATTGGAGAGGACAACTGGCAGCGTTTCCCACAGTGGTACAAGGCGGAAGACATTCTGCGAGAGTACCAGGTGATGGTGTACCCAAGAGAAGGGGAACAGAGGCTATACTCACGAGAAATGCCCGCCGGAGTCACCCTTGTAGAGGCAGAGCTGCTGCCTGTCAGCAGCACGGAAATACGCCAGCGGGTGAAAGCAGGGAAAAGCATTGAGGGGCTGGTACCGAAAATCATAGCACCACTGGTGAGACGGTGCTATTATTGAATTTTTTCGCAAAAACATTCATTTATATTCATTTTTGGGGCTGTTTTTGCATATTTTCCCAAAAAAGTTTTGTAGTCTGCATAAAATTTACGACCTTTGCACGCCGATTACAATAAACAAATATATAAACAAACAATTGCAAAACAAATGGAAGTAAAAGAACTGGAACAAGTGGTTGTCCGGTTTTCCGGAGACTCCGGCGACGGCATGCAGCTGGCCGGAAACATTTTCTCCACGGTGAGTGCCACCGTGGGCAACGGCATTTCGACCTTCCCAGACTATCCCGCCGATATCCGCGCCCCGCAAGGGTCGCTGACGGGCGTGTCAGGATTTCAGGTGCACATCGGCGCGGGTAAGATTTATACGCCTGGCGACAAATGCGACGTGCTGGTAGCTATGAATGCCGCCGCACTGAAGACACAGTACCGCTACGCCAAGCCCGGTGCAACGATTATCATCGACACCGACAGCTTTGGCCCGAAGGATCTGGAGAAGGCGAAGTTTACTAGCGAGGACTACCTCGGAGAGATGGGCATCGACCCCGACCGCGTCATCCAGTGCCCGCTCACCACGATGGTGAAGGACACTCTGGCCGACAGTGGCATGGACAACAAGGCTATGCTGAAGTGCCGCAACATGTTCGCACTGGGACTGGTCTGCTGGCTCTTCGACCGCGACCTCTCATTGGTGAACAATTTCCTGCGCGAGAAATTCGCCAAGAAGCCCGCCATCGCCGAGGCCAACATCAAGGTCATCCAGGCCGGATGGGACTATGGCCACAACACACACTCGTCGACGATGAACGTCTATCGTGTGGAGACGAAGGTGAAGGAACCGGGCCGATACATGGACATCACGGGTAACAAGGCCACGGCGTATGGTCTCATCGCCGCTGCCGAGCGTGCCGGACTGAAACTGTTCCTGGGCTCCTACCCCATCACACCGGCCACCGACATCCTGCACGAGCTGTCAAAGCATAAGTCGTGCGGCGTTATGACCGTGCAATGTGAGGACGAGATTTCAGGCTGTGCCTCGGCTCTCGGTGCTTCTTTCGCCGGAGCCCTGGGCGTGACCAGCACTTCCGGTCCCGGCATCTGTCTGAAGAGCGAGGCCATGAACCTGGCCGTCATCGACGAGCTGCCACTGGTCATCGTCGACGTACAGCGCGGCGGTCCCTCTACAGGTCTGCCCACGAAGAGCGAGCAGACCGACCTGCTGCAGGTGCTTTACGGTCGTAACGGCGAGAGTCCCATGCCAGTCATCGCAGCACTCCACCCCTCCGACTGCTTCTACGCAGCTTTCGACGCTGCGAAGATGGCTCTGGAACACCTCACGCCTGTCGTGCTGCTCACCGATGCTTTCGTGGCCAACGGCTCTGGAGCCTTCAAGCTCCCTGCATCGATGGACGCTCTACCCGCCATACAGCCGCACTACGCCACGCCAGAGATGAAGGGTAACTACACGCCCTACTTCCGTGACGAGGAGTCGAAGGTGCGCTACTGGGCCATCCCCGGACAGGAGGGTTATACGCACATCCTCGGCGGCTTGGAGAAGGACGGCAAGACCGGAGCCATCTCTACCGACCCGGAGAACCACGACGAGATGTGCCGTCTGCGTGCCGAGAAGGTGGCTCGCATACCTGTGCCCGACCTCGTCGTAGAGGGTGACAAGGACGATGCCGACCTCCTCATCGTGGGCTTCGGATCGACCTACGGCCACCTCTTCTCCGCTATGGAGGAGCTGCGTGCAGCTGGCAAAAAGGTCGCTCTGGCTCAGTTCCGCTACATCAACCCGCTGCCGAAGAATACCGCCGAGGTGCTCATGAAGTACAAGAAGGTGGTAGTCGCCGAACAGAACCTCGGACAGCTTGCCGCCTACCTCCGCTCAAAGGTCGACGGCTTCGTCCCCGCACAGTTCAACCAAGTGAAGGGACAACCGTTTGTGGTCAGCGAACTGGTGGAATACTTCAAAACACTAATATACAATTGAAGAATACTTTTTAAACACAAATTTTCATGAATTAAACACGAATTATTCATAAATTGTTTATTATGAAATATTCATAAATTGAAATGAATGCAAAAGTATATAAGGATGTAGTTTATAAAGTCATTGGTTCAGCAATGAAAGTGCACAGTGAATTAGGATGGGGATTATTAGAACCAGTTTACAATGAAGCTTTGCACCTTGAATTATTTGACCAAGGTATTAAGAACGACCGTGAAAAACTGCTTCCTTGCTATTACAAGCACCATCAGATGGAGAAATACTACAAGATGGATATTGTTGTTGGTGACATAATCGTGGAATTGAAATCAATAAAAGAACTTCTTTCTGCACACCGCGCACAGCTTTTCAACTATTTGCGACTGACAAAGAAGCCCATTGGCTTGCTCATAAACTTTGGCCAGAAGAGTCTACAAGGCGAGCGATATGCATATATTGAAGAGACAAACGAATGTATCCTTCTTGACAAAGACATGAATCTGATACGTCCAGAATATGCTTATGGTGATGACGATATAGTTTATGAATAATTCATGTTTAATTCATGGTTATTCGTGTATAATAATTTATGAATAATTCGTGTTTAATTCGTGGTAATTCGTGTAAAAGAACAAGAATATTCGTGTAAAAACAAAAAAGGATATGAGTACATACACATTTAATGATTATAAGAAGGGACAGCCGCGGTGGTGTCCCGGGTGCGGTGACCACTTCTTCCTGGCCTCGCTGCACAAGGCCATGGCCGAGGTTGGTGTGGCCCCTCACGAGATGGCCGTCATCAGTGGTATCGGCTGTTCGAGCCGTCTGCCCTATTATGTGAATACGTATGCCATGCAGACCATTCATGGTCGTGCGGCTGCCATCGCCACCGGCGCGAAGGTGGCTAACCCCAAGCTGTGCATCTGGCAGGTGTCGGGTGACGGCGACGGACTCGCCATCGGCGGTAACCACTTCATCCATGCTAACCGTCGCAACATCGACATTAACATCATCCTCCTGAACAACCGCATCTACGGTCTGACGAAGGGTCAGTACAGTCCCACATCGCCCCGTGGCTTCGTCTCGAAGTCCAGCCCCTACGGCACCGTCGAAGATCCGTTCCGCCCTGCTGAGCTGTGCTTCGGCGCAAGAGGCAAGTTCTTCGCCCGTTGCGTGGCAACTGATGCCAAGGGAACCATCGACGTGCTCACCGCCGCCTACAAGCACAAGGGAGCAGCCGTGACCGAGGTACTGCAAAACTGCGTCATCTTCAACGACCACTGTCACGACATCGTGTATAACAATGAGGGTCGCAAGAAGAACGCCATCTACGTGCGCCACGGCGAGAAGCTCGTCTTTGGTGAGAACAACGAGTTCGGACTCGTGCAACAGGGCTTCGGCCTGAAGGTCATCACCATCGGCCAGGATGGCTACACCCTTGACGACGTGCTCACCCACGATGCCCACTGCGAGGACAACACCCTGCAGCTGAAGCTCGCCATGATGAGCCCGGAGGACGGATTCCCCATCGCTCTCGGTGTCATTCGCGACGTGGAAGCACCCACCTATAACGACGCTGTACACCAGCAAATCCAGGAGGTAAGTGCACAGAAAAAGTACCACAACTTCATGGAATTACTGGAGACAAACGACATCTGGGAGGTGAAATAAGAATACTTATTCATTTTTAACACATCGTTTAACAGCAAACTTTGGCCGTTTCGTTCTTTTTGCGTACATTTGCACCCGAATTGCAAGCATACGTAATAACAATATGACAGAAACGCTCTTAGTAAGCATCCTCCTGCTAGCCATCGGAATGGTCTGCCTGTGCGTGAAACTTATCTTCAAGCCAGGCAGCCATTTCTCGTCTATGCACATCCATGACTCCGAAGCCATGAGGCAGAGGGGTATTCACTGCGTCATAGACCAGGACAGAGAAGAGAGGGAGAAAAGAGCGCTCCGGACATAATCCAATCCACAAACCCATTCAGCCCATTCAAGCCCATAAAACCCATTCAGCCCATAAAACCCACAAAACATCAAATAACAAAAAATGAAAAAGAACATTTTACGCGCAATGACGCTTGTGGCTATGGCCACACTGATTACCTCGTGCAACAACCAAGCCCCGAAGATGGACGACCAGCCCGTGGCTGCCGAAGACGGCGACATAACCTCAGGCATGAACATCGCCTTCATCGAGATTGACACGCTCACCTCGCAATACGAGTTTGCCAAGCAGACAACGCTGGAACTGGAGAAGAAGGGTACCAACGCCCGCAATACCATACAGAGCAAGACGCAGCAGTTGGAGAAGAACGTCGCTGCCTTCCAGCAGAAGTTGCAGAGCAATGGTTTCACCAGCCGCGAACAGGCTGAGAACGCACAGGCAGCACTGCAGCGCGAGCAGAACAACATCGTGGCACTGCAGCAGCGTCTGGAGGCAGAGCTGGCCAACGAGCAGCAGAAGTTCCTTGAAGCGTTCCAGGATAGCCTCGACCACTTCCTCACCGACTACAACGCCGACAAGAAGTACGACCTCATCCTCAACAAGGCCGCCATCCTGCACGCCAGCCGTAAGTATGACATCACCGAGGAGGTGGTCAACGGTATGAACCGCCGCTACAAGAAGGATGCTTCCGCAAAGGTCGACACTACAAAAACCAAGTAATGTCCCTCTTCTAAGGTTTCTCGCGCAGCCAAATCGTAAATTGTCAATTAGTTTCTCGCGCAGCCAAATCGTAAATCGTAAATTCGTAAATCGTAAATTAAAGTGACTCTCATCATTGTCCTGATGCTCCTTTTGAGCTACTTGCTCATCGCCACCGGCCACTTGACGGGGGTGAACAAGGCTGCTATTGCCATGTTCCTCGCCGCCATTGGATGGGTGGTGTACATCTGCTGGGGTCAGGACTTTGTGAATATGCTCCACCCCGGCCAGTATGCCGAGTTCCTGGCCGGGCGGGAGTCCACCACCGAGACGGTGAAGGATTTCATCTACGACAGCGTTTTCCTGAAACACGTGGGCAAGGCAGCCGCCATCGTCATGTACCTGCTGGCCACCATGTCCATCATCGAGATTCTGAACAACAACGGATGTTTCGACTTCGTCAGTGAGTGGATACGCACACGCAATCCCAACCGTCTACTGTGGACCATCACGCTGGCCACGTTCATCCTTTCGGCCAACCTCGATAACCTCACCACGACCATCGTCATGCTGGTCATCATGCACCAAATCGTGAGAAGTCGACCGCAGCGCATGCTCATCGGTTCGGCCATTGTGCTGGCAGCCGTCTGCGGCGGATGCTTTACGGTCATCGGCGACCCCACGGGCCTGTTGCTCTGGGCCAACGATGCCGTCACCGCCACGCAGTTCTCAGCCTATCTGGCCCTGCCTGCATTGGCCGCCTGGGTGGTGCCCACGATGCTCATCAGCCATCAGCTGCCCTCGCGCATCGACATTGAGTGGCAGATGGCTCCTTACCGAGGTGATGATACAAGACTGAACCGCTGGCAGCGCATACTGATGCTTGTTGTGGCCATAGGCGGTCTGTGGTTTGTTCCGACCTTCCTCAGCATCACCCGTCTGCCCGCCTTCCTTGGAGCACTGTGCGTACTTTCCGTGTTGTGGGTGGTCAACGAGGCTTTCAACCGTAAGCTTGACAATGCCGACCAGATGTCGCAGCGGCGCATACCGCGCGTCATACAGTATCAGGCCATCCAGCAGATGCTCTTCGTCATGGGCATCATGCTCGGCATCGGCGTAGTGACGGAGACCGGCGTGCTCACGGAAGTCGCCGACTGGATTGACAAGACCATCGACTCCCTGTGGGTGGTGGGCATCGTCAGCGGACTGTTCAGCAGCGTCGTCGACTCGTTTATGATGGCAGTCAGTGACATCTCGCTCTACGATGTGTGGAACGCCGGAGACTACGCCCGCAACGGAACTTACTGGAAGGTCATCGCCTATTGCACCGCTGTCGGCGGATGCCTGCTCTCCATCGGAAATATCAGCGGCGTTGCGCTGATGAAGATGGAGCATATTCACCTTGGCTGGTACTTGAAGAACATCACGCCCAAGGTGCTAGCAGGCTATATCATCGGTCTCGCTATTCTCTTCGCTGAAACCTTGCTTTTCTGAGTTTCGGAAGTTCCCAAGGCTTCTTCAATTGAAGAAGTTCCAGGAAATACCGAAATGCAGCACCTGATTATTCATGGGGTAATGGGGCGTGAGGAACGACCGCTTATTGAACGACTCACCAAAGGCATTGGCCATCATCACGAAGAAGCGGGCATGCTTCAAGTGCAGATTGGCATAGAAGTCAATGAAGGGGAAATTGCCAAGCTCCACGCGTGACTCCTCATTCTGCTGGATGGCGAAGGTGTTCAGCGGCGTGCAGAAGTCGGGAGCATAGTACTTGCTGAACCACGTGGCACATCCTCCAAGTTCTATGAGTAGCACCTTCGCGTAGGTGAACTTCAGGTAGAGGTTGGAAAAGACATTCAGCTTTGGCAGCGGCAGCACGTCCTGGTTGCTTGATGACTGATAGGTAACGATGTTTTCCCAGTTGAGCGGTCCCAAGCGGAAACGCTGCTCCAGCTGTGCAGTGAACACGTTGAGGTTACTGCTATACTGCTTGATACCAGCTGTGTAGCCCGACCTTTTCTCATCGGCACATGCGTAGCTCATACCCAGATAGGTGTAATTCTGTAGCTCCTCCAAGGCCACCCGCAGCGTCGTCATGGTTTTGTCGTAGGTGAAGGCCCCCTCTATGCGGGTGCGCGTCTCCTTACTCAAATCGTCGTTGTCCCACCAGAGGTATTTAGAATGGAAATGCCGCTCTATGAACGAGGGATTCAGGCGGTAGAAGTGCGCTTTAGCGTCAAGGTGGACGGTATCGCCGAAGAGAGGGAAGTTAAGATCGGCCATACCTATGAGCTTCAACTGACCGGCATCCCTGCCCACGACCCATGTCTCAACCTGTGCGTTATAGTGGAATAGAGTGCCCTGTGTGCGCTGAAGTTGTCCGCCGATGCTCACGTTATGCTCGTTCCATCGTCCCAGATAGGCGATGCCCGTAGAATCGGTCTCAGGCATGTCGTAGCGGCGTAGCTCATGGGTGATGAAAGCCTTTAACCCCGCTGGGACATACTTATTGAAACCCTCAAGGAGCGCAATGGCGAAGGTGTTACGCAGGTTGAAGAGGCGAGTCTGGTCGTAAATAGAATCTCTGGCATAGCCATCAATATTTTTGTCAAAATACTGGTCAGCATAATAGTTGGCCGGAGAATCGTAAGCCTGATAGATATGCTTCTTGTTCATCAGCTCCAGGGTGTGGATGAAACTGGTGACAGGCACGAACTCCTTCTTGAATGTCGCGTCGATAGAGTCCTGTCGTGCTTTCTCGGCGAGCAGTGAGTCGGCCACTGCCTTCGATTCTACGCTGATACGTGTGGTATCGACGGGCACACTGTCGGACTTTGCCACCGTCGGCACATCGCCCACGACAACGGCATCGTCAGGACGACCAGCAAAGACTGTTTCAGAAGCCTTCTCGGACTTTTCCTTACGCTTCGACTTACGCGATGACTTGCCCTCACCATCATTTAGCCCCTCGTTAGCTTTCTTTGAGGCCTCGGCAAACTGACGGGCGGCAATCTCCTCGTCGGTCATCTTCACCTTGCGGTAGAAACCCACGGAATAGCGATGGGTGAGAAAGAAATTCTGCTGGTCATTGCGGTTCCAGTTGTAGTCCAGGAACACGGGTATCTCGTTGTAGGCATAGTTCTGACTCGACTTCTCAGGGTGGAGGATGTATTCGTCATCGGTGATGCCGCCGCTCTCCGCATTCTTCTGGTGGTAGTTGTTGTAGAGAGCGTGCAGCTGATACTGGTCTCCGAGGTAAGAGGCATAGACGGTGGCATTGAAGTGGCTCATGCTCTGGTTCTGGAAATATCCTCGCGCATAGAGATACTTCAGGTCGAAACCAAAGCCGAGACGCTTATTGACATTGGCAGCAAAACGGGCATCGAAAAGGTCTTCGCCGTCGGTCTTGTCACCGCAAGTACCATAGCTCAGGTTGGTGATAGGTGAGAGGGTGTTGGTGAAATGCCACTGGTCAGGTGTCTGCAAAGCCTGGTCGAAGGCATCGGTGAAGATAAACTCTTGCTCCACAGGACGGTCAATGAAGATACGATTCTGACGTGCCGTGAAGTTCGACCCCGTGGTATTGAACTGCATGAAGCGTCCCGTGGCGAAAGTCGACTGCGGATAGAGGTGGGGCAGCGTGTCCACCTCGGCGGGCTTTATGTCGCCGAACTTTCGGTCTACCGTCCAGACATAGACGCCCTTGGGTATCTCCTTATTGTTACTGCTCGTGGTGTCGCGGTTATGGGGATTGAAGTTCCCATTCTGCTCGTCGCGCTGGGTGATGTTCCCAAACTCATCCATCTGGTTATAAGTCTGGGCCATACAGGGAGAAAGGAAGAAAGAAAAAGGAAAAATGAGAAATATGATTACCTTGCGAAGCAGGGAGTTAACAGAAGGGAGGGCACAGGTAATCATATTTATCATTTCTCACTACTCCTTTCTCACTTAAATCTTAAGTATCCTCAACGCCAGCTCCACAAACTTAAAAACGCATGAGCCAAGTATAATCCAATAGGCCAGCTCCTTCTCCTCGGTGTAGAAATAGACGACGAGGCCGATGATGGCTCCCACAAGGAAGATGATGTTAAGCCAGAAGCGGAGCACACGCGTCTTCGCGGAGTCGCGAAACGGCTCCAGATTGTGGCGCTTCGGATGGGGAATATTGTCAGGTTCTACGTCTGGCACCGGAGGCCCGTAGAGCTCCACCACGTCATCTATTCTCTCGCTCATTTCTCCAGAAGCTTAGTGAAACGGTTGAAGAGATAGTCCTTGCGGTCGATAGTCTTGCGACGGAACTTTCCGCTGACACGCGCCAGCTTTGTCTGTTTCTTGTTCAGTCCCCACTTGTCGGTAATCCACTCCTCGGCCTTGTAGGTCAGGGCCAAGCGCTCCTCGTCGTAGAGGTAGTGTATGCGGGTGAGCTGGATAGTAGCCTCGCCATCGCGGCAGTCGGCGATGAGGGTATAGAAGAAACGGGTACGGTCCAGGTTAAGCGGCTTGTTCTTGAACACGAGCCATTCCTGGTAGTTACCCACTACCTGCATCTTCACGGAGTCGGCAAGGGCGATGCGGCTCTGCTCAAACTGGTTGCTCTCCTTGGTGATGCGTTCGAAATCGGCCTTCAGCAGGTCGAAAATCTGCTTGGCACTCTTACCGGGAGCCTTGATAGTGGTTGTGAATACCACACGACCGTCTACTTCGGGAACGGCTCCAGCCAAGTATTTAGCATCGGGGTTACTGGCAGTGGCAGTCTTCTCCGGCTGTTCCCACGTGTTGTCTTGCGCAGCAACTGCCAGGGGCAGAAGCATCAGCATAGCTATAATAAACAGTTGTCTCATAATAATAATATGTCTTTATGTAGTTCTGTCAAAAAATGTTCTTATGTCATACGACGGGGGCAAAGGTACGAAGATTATTTCTTCTGTGCAATTATCTTCACACTTTTTACACATCACCTCTTTTTCTTAAGCTTTTTCATCCTGCGCTTGGCATCAGCAGCATCGGGATATAGCTCGAGTGCTTTCTCGTAGTTGCGGATGGCGGCATCGTTCATGCCTTCGTGCTCACACTCCCGGCCCATGAGGGTATACTCTGCGGCCAGTCGCTTCAGTGTTTCCTGACTTTTGGCGATGTCGGCTTTCAGAGAGATAATCTCCTCACGCTGGCGGTTGATGATACCCAGCTTACGGCGAATATAGCGGCGGGCAACGGGTTTCTCGATGTCATAGCGACTGTGGATGGCCTTGAAGAAATTGTCTAGAAACGCCTGGAAATCGCCTTGGTCGAAAGCTACGATGGCATCGTGATACTCACGGTCGGCCTTACCCTCCTGCATGACCTGAGCAATGAGTTGCTGGTCGTTATAGCGGCTGGCGAACTGTACCACCTCGGCACGGACGAAGATGTCCTGCTGACGGATAGGCGCCACGAGGGTGATACCCTGCAGCGACGTGCAGCGAGACAGGGCTACGTAAGTCTGACCGCCAGCGAACGCCCCACCAGTGAAGTCGATATTCACCTGCTGGAACGTCAGGCCCTGACTCTTGTGCACGGTGATAGCCCAGGCCAGGCGCAGCGGAAACTGCGTGTAAGTACCTAACAGTTCCTCCTCTATCTTCTGTTCCTTCTCGTTAAAAACATAGCGAACATTCTCCCACACCTCGCGCTCCACGTCGAAGCTGCGTCCGTCCTCGGTCTGCACACCAAGGATGCCAGCCTCCTCGTCAATATCGGTGATGGTGCCCAGCGTTCCGTTCACCCACCGCTTGTCCTTGTCGTTCTTCACGAAGATGACCTGTGCACCGGGTTTCATGCTCAGCTCCATAGGTGTAGGCATGGCCGTTTCGGGAAAGTCGCCCTTTACGATGCCATTGAAGATACTGGGACTGCCCGGCAGCTCGGCCAGCCGCTGCTCGTTGATATAGTCTACGGTGTCGCGGCGGGTGGCGAGGGTGATGCGAAACCCACCCCCAACCCCTCCCGAGGGGAGGGGGGATAGGTAACATTTTCCATCGGAATCTTCAGCGGAAGAAGAATTTAAACTCCCCTCCCCTCGGGAGGGGTTGGGGGTGGGTACCCTCGCATTTAGCATTGCCAGGTCGGTGCCCGTTGCCCTGTTCTGCCTGATACGGTCAAGCATGGCGATAAACTGGTCGTCCTTCTGGCGATAGACCTTACGCAGTTCTATGGAGACGAGCCGCATCTCCTGCCATACCTTCGCATTGAAGAAATAGGCACTCTGATAGAAAGGCCGCAACAGCTGGCGGTCTTCCTCTTTCAGCACCGGCTCCAGCTGGTAGATATCACCCACGAGGAGCAGCTGCTTGCCGCCGAAAGGCTCGCTGCTGCGTGTATAGATGCGTAGCACTTTATCGATGAAGTCGATAATATCGGCACGCACCATCGAAATCTCGTCGATGATGATCAGCTCCACCTCTCGCAGCAGCTTACGCTGGGCACTGGTATATTTCTGCGTCTCCTTGATGTGACGACGGTCGTAGCGAGTATCATTGGGCAGCAAGGGGTGGAAAGGGAGCTTGAAGAAACTGTGGAGCGTCGCTCCACCGGCATTGATGGCAGCAATACCCGTCGGAGCAAGGATGACGTGTTTCTTCTTCGTATGCTCAGAAACATAGCGCAGGAAAGTACTCTTCCCCGTCCCTGCCTTCCCGGTGAGGAAGAGCGAGCGACGGGTGAAGTTCACTATCTGGAGGGCATCCTGCCACTCCTTGTTCTGCAAGTCAAGTTCCATTTTACGGGTTCTCCGGAATTTACGGAGTTTCCGGACTCTCAGGACTATCCTGACTTTCCGGAACCTCCCGACCATCCGGGCTATCTGGACTATCCATACTTTCCTGCCCGCCCTCAGGCAGTTCGTCGTATTCATCGTAGAAATTGCCCAGGTGCAGACTATCGATAAAGTCTATGAGCGGTTCTTCATAGCCGATACAGTTATACATTTCAGGGGTGATGGTAGCGTCGTGGGGCGGAGCGAACTTGCCTCGGTAGTGTTTGAAGGCCGGATCGGCAAGCACCTGCTCGAAGAACCGTCCGCAGATGGGCAGAGCTGTACGACTGCCCTGTCCCAACTGTCCCGTTCGGAAGTGTATGGCACGGTATTCGCCACCTACCCAGGCACCGCAGACCAGTTTTGGCGAGACACCCATGTACCAGGCATCGGAATGGTTGTTCGACGTTCCCGTCTTACCACCAAAGTCTGTATCAGAGAAGTTCCGGATATATTGCCACAGACGCATGCTCGTACCTCCCGGCTCGCGCAGTCCGGCCATGAGCATCTGCTGCATGAGGAATGCCGTGCGGTAGCTCAGGGCCTCGCGCTGCTCATCCGGTGCACGGTAGATTTCATGGCCGTCACGGTCGAGAATAGCGGTCACAAACTGCGGGTCGTGGGCCTTGCCATCGTTGACCACCGTGGAATAGGCATTGAGCAACTCCAGCAGGTTCACGTCGCTGGCACCCAACACCATGGCGGGTGTCTCCTCCAGCGTACTGCGTATGCCCATGTCACGGGCCGTAGCGGCGATGTTGCTGATGCCCAGCTCCTGCCCCAGACGGGCAGCAATGGAGTTCACGCTCTGTGCAAAGGCCGCCTTCAGCGTCATGTTCGCTTCGGTATAATATCCGTTGGCATTCGTCGGAATCCAGTATTTCGGTTTCTTGTTGTCTTCGTCGTCCAGCCTCAGGGCGAAATAAGTGTCCATGCGGTGCTCGCAGGGTGTGCAACCGCGCTTCATGGCCTCCGTGTAGACGAAAAGCTTGAACGTAGAGCCCGGCTGTCGCTGCGCCGTCACCTTGTCATACTTCCACGTCTTGAAATCCAGGTCGCCCACCCAGGCCTTCACCTGTCCGGTATTGGGTTCCAGGGCCACAAAGCCGCAATGCAAGAAGCGCACCATGTAGCGGATGCTGTCCAGCGTGCTCATCTCCCGCTCTATGGGGCCGTCGTAGCTGAAGAGCTTCACCGTGTGGGGCTTATTCAGGTAGTAGGTGACGGAGTCGGGATTGTCGGGGAAACGGTTCTGCAGATGCTTGTAGATGGGCAGACGGCTGGCGATGTTCTCTATAAAACCGGGAATCTCACGGTATTGCTCGTCCTGCCAGGGGTTCATGCCGCGCCAGTGCTCGTCGAAGGTCGCCTGCAGCGCCTTCATCTGTTCCAAGGCGGCCTTCTCGGCATAGCGCTGCATACGGGTGTCGATGGTGGTGTAGATGTGCAGTCCATCAGTATAGATGTCATAGCCGTAGTCGCGGCACCACTGACGGATGTTATTCTTCAGCGCCTCGCGGAAATAGTCGGCATCGCCATCGTAGGCACTCTCTACATAGTACTCCAGTTTAATGGGTGCTTCCTTCAGGCTGTCGCACTCCACGCTGGTCAAATAACCGTGAGCCACCATGTTGTCGAGCACCACATTGCGGCGCCTCATGCTGTTGTCGGGGTGCAGACGGGGATTATAAAAAGTGGTGGCCTTGAGCATACCCACAAGAACGGCGGCCTGCGAGGCGGTGAGCTCAGAGGGCTTTATGCCAAAATAGGTCTTGCATGCCGTCTTGATGCCGTAGGCATTGGAGCCGAAGTCCACCGTATTGGCATATTTCGTGAGGATCTCCTCCTTCGTGAAATGGCTCTCCAGCTTCACCGCCAGAATCCACTCCTTCGTCTTCATAATGAGCATCTTCAGCCCCGGAACCTGTCCTAAGAGTCCCGTGCTGTACTCGGTGCGCACCCGGAAGAGGTTCTTGGCCAGTTGCTGGGTGATGGTCGAGGCACCACGGGCCTCACCGTGCATGATATAGTCCTTCAGCGCGGCGGCAAAGGCAGGGAAGTCGATGCCGAAATGCTGGTAGTAACGTTCATCCTCGGTGGAGATAAGTGCCTGCCAGAATACGGGATTCACATCGTCATACGCCACGGGCGTGCGGTTCTCGCTGAAGAACTTGCCTATCATCACGCTGTCGGCACTATATATCTCCGACGCCTGGGCAGGACGCGCATTGAGAATAGTGGCCATGCTCGGCGACTTGCCGAAGAGGTTGAAGAGGTTGATGTCCACGGCGCCCAGGTAGAGCAGGAACGCCACGATGAGCGACAGAAAGGCCGAAAGGCACTTCACGTACCACGGACGGCCACGATAAAGACTACCATACCAATGGGCGCATTTCCTTACACCGCGCCACAACAGGGATAGCACCTTTAAGAGGATTCTTGCAATGTTCTTCATAAATGAGACTGCAAAATTACTAACTATTTTACAAACTAACGAAACAAAAGGCAAAAAGATTTCCTTTCTGGGTTAAAAAGTGTATTATTTGCTTCTGACAACCGAAAAATGCGTACCTTTGCAACCTCACTAACTTAATGGATAAAATATGGAACAAGCTACATTCTTGAAAATCAACCCCGCAGACTCCGTCGTCGTCTGCCTACAGCCGAAGAAGAAGGGCGACATCATAGAGATTGACGGAAAGACCGTGACCCTCAGCGAGGACACACCCGCTGGCCACAAGGTGCTCATCCGCGACGTGCGTCAGGGTGAGGACATCATAAAATACGGCTACCCCATCGGCCATGCACGACAGGACATGAAGGCTGGCGACTGGGTGAACGAGAACAACCTCAAGACAAACCTCAGCGGTACGCTCGACTACACCTACCAGCCCGTCGACGAGCCGCTCAACATCGCCCGTGAGAACCGCACCTTCAAGGGCTATGTCCGTAAGAACGGCGACGTCGGCGTCCGCAACGAAATCTGGATTGTCCCCACCGTCGGCTGCGTCAACGGCATCGCCGAGCGACTCGCTAAGCAGCTTCGGGAAGAAATTGGTTTGGAAAATGGCAACTTCAAATCCCAAACCTCAAATCTCAAATCTCAAACCATTGACGCCGTCTACGCCTGGCACCACAACTACGGCTGCTCCCAGCTCTCCGAAGACCACGAGAACACCCGCAAGGTGCTCCGCGACATCTGCCTCCACCCCAATGCTGGTGCCGTCCTCGTCCTCAGCCTTGGCTGTGAGAACAACCAACCCGAAGACTTCATGGCCATGCTCGGCGACTACGACAAGGAGCGCATACGCCTCCTCGTCACCCAGCGCGTCGACGGCGACGAGGTGGAAGAAGGCATGAGGATTCTCCGCGAGCTCTACGATATCTGTAAGAACGACCGCCGCGAGAGCGTCCCCGTCAGTAAGCTGCGCGTAGGTCTGAAGTGCGGCGGTAGCGACGGCTTCAGCGGCATTACCGCCAACCCCCTCGTAGGAGAGTTCAGCGACTGGCTCGTCGCACAGGGCGGCACCAGCGTCCTTACCGAGGTACCCGAGATGTTTGGCGCCGAGACCATCCTCATGAACCGCTGCGAGACACGCGAGCTCTTCGACCAGACGGTCTCGATGATTAACAACTTCAAGAACTACTTCCTCTCCCACGGCGAACCAGTAGGTGAGAACCCCTCCCCGGGCAACAAGGCCGGAGGCATCTCCACCCTCGAGGACAAGGCCCTCGGCTGCACGCAGAAGTGCGGCCGTGCTCCCGTGAGCGGCGTCATGGAGTATGGCGACCGTCTTCAGCACAACGGTCTGAACCTCCTCTCCGCACCGGGCAACGACCTCGTCGCCGCCACCGCCCTCGCCTCCTGCGGCTGCCACATCGTCCTCTTCACCACTGGACGGGGAACGCCCTTCGGCACTTTCGTACCCACCATGAAGATTGCCACCAACCCTGTCCTTGCTGCCCGCAAGCCGACATGGGTCGACTTCAACGCCGGACAGCTCATCGAGGGCCGCACCATGAAGGAGCTCGTTCCCGAGTTCATCGACAAAGTCCTCGCCGTCGCCAGCGGCGAACCAGCCCGCAACGAAGAGAACGACTACCGCGAAATCTCCATCTTCAAAAACGGAGTCACCCTCTAATATACATTATTCACGGCAATATGGAAAAACAACGGATTAAAACTGATTTCACGGATTTTCACGGATTTTTATATTATATTACCATCGAATCTGAAAGAAATCTGTGAAATCAATATATAATCTGTATAATCCGTGTAATCCGTAAAATCCGTTGTTGAAAAGAGTATGAATAATCCAAGCTAAAGAATCTGCTGTATGATTATAAATTGGTTGTCAACCTTCGGGCGTTATCTGATGTTGATGGGCCGCACCTTCTCGGTCCCCGAGCGGTTCCGGATGTTCTGGAAGCAGTACGTCAAGGAGATGGCCCAGCTCGGTGTCGACTCCATCGGCATCGTCCTCCTCATCTCCTTCTTCATCGGTGCCGTCATCTGCATACAGATGAAGATGAACATCGAGAGTCCTTGGATGCCCCGCTGGGTGGCCGGCTACACCACCCGCGAAATCATGCTCCTCGAGTTCTCCAGCAGCATCATGTGTCTCATCCTTGCCGGAAAGGTTGGCTCCAACATCGCCTCCGAGATAGGTACCATGCGTGTCACCCAGCAGATTGACGCCCTCGACATCATGGGTGTCAACTCCGCCTCCTATCTCATCCTGCCCAAAATCATCGGTCTGCTCACCATCATGCCCTTCCTCGTCATCTTCTCCTCGACGATGGGCATCATCGGAGCCTACGGCACGGCCTACATCGGTCATATCATGGCTCCCGATGACCTCACCCTCGGCCTACAGCACAACTTCGCCCCCTGGTTCCTTTGGATGTCCATCATCAAGAGCCAGTTCTTTGCCTTCATCATCAGCAGCGTTCCCGCCTTCTTCGGCTACACCGTCGAGGGAGGCTCCGTAGACGTCGGAAAGGCCTCCACCGATGCCGTCGTCTGCAGCAGCGTCCTCATCCTCTTCAGCGACGTGTTCCTCACGCAGCTGCTGTCGTGAAACCCCATGCACAACAACATCCTACTCATACTGCGGCCGCTGGCCCAATGGGACATCGTCACCGCCGAGCTGAGGCGCGTGGCCGCCCTTGGGCGTTACATGGAACCGAAAGCTGCCGTCAAGGCGCAGTGGGTGGACGACGAGGACGAGGAACTGCGACAACTGGCCACCGTCTGTGAACAGCTGCAGGCTGACAATATCTACACGCGCTATGCCAACAAGAAGATATTCAAGCATATAGAGGACTTCTGGAATGCCGACAATGCCGCGCTACAGCAACACGTGAAGCACAAGAGTGACGAACGGCTGCTGAAGGCCGTACGGCTGGCACACGAGCTGGACATTCCTATGCTCTACCAACCCACCGACAACACGACGCTACACATCGAAGACCGGCTGACCTTCGTAGCCGATGCCGTGGCTATGCCCGTGATGTGCTTCCGTCGTCATGAGGAGGGCATCAGCTACACGATGAACCTCCGACTATCTGACACAACCTTACGGGCTGGCACGGGGACTACCCCTACAATACTCACAGGAACTGCGTTTGCAGGACATCTCACGGTGCTGGGTCACACACCTGGACTGTTCATCATCGACCAGCAACTCATGGTGCTCGCCGACGGTTTCAGCGGCAAGCTGCTGATGCCTTTCACGAAGAAAGCCACGGTGGAGATACCACGCCGCATAGAGAACGACTACATGCACCGCTTCATCCTGCGCAACGTGGCAAAGGTGGAGATAGAGGCCGAGGGCTTCGACATCAGCGACACAGGCGACGAACCCCATCCACGCCTGCACACAGAGACTGCCATCGACGGGCGGCCACAGCTCACGCTACGGTTCCACTATGGCGATAATGAATATGCTCCCGACAACAAGTCCAACGGTCGCGTGACGCTCACCGCCACCGACGACGGCGGTTTCAGGTTCACTCGCCAGATGCGCGACCGAGAGAAGGAGCAACAATACATACAGCTGCTGGCTTTAGTAGGCCACGCTTCCCAGCGTGGCAACAGCAACACCGCATCACCCCACACCTTAATATTCGACTCCACAACGGACATGGTCGACTGGCTGCGAGAGCATGCACCCAAGCTGAGAGAGAGAGGCTTCGACGTTGTGCAGCCCTCAGACAGCATGTACTACATCGGCCCACTGGACGTGGAGCAGAGCGACACCTGGCATGGCGACTGGTTGCAGACCGACGTCACCATCGTGCTCAACAACGGGAGTCTACGTGTGCCCTTCCTCCAACTACGCGACACCATCCTCCGAGGCGAGCAGGTCTACATGTTGCCTACGGGCGAACTGCTCCTCATACCGCCCGAATGGCTGAAACGATACTCCCGGCTGCTGCTCCTGGGAACGCCTAAGGGCAACAGCCTCCAACGCCACCGCAGCCAGCTCTCAGCAACAGACGATGAGGAGGCCTATATGCCCGATGAGCCCCGTAAGCCCCATGAGCCTCATACTCCCCCATCACCTCCCCCTACCCTACGCGCTACCCTCCGCCCCTACCAGCTCACGGGTTTCCAATGGTTGTGGCAGAACTTTGAGGCACAGACTGGCTGCTGCCTTTCCGACGAGATGGGTCTGGGTAAAACGGTACAGACCATCGCTATGCTGCTAAAGTACAAGGAGAAAAGCACGGTGATACAGGAGAAAAGGCAGCCCGGCCTGCTCTTCACCGAAGAAGAGATGCGCGGCGAACCATTATCCTCATCATCGATGCTGTCGGAGATTCCCCGTAAGACCTCCCTTGTCATTGCCCCATCCTCCGTGGTCCATAACTGGCGCAACGAACTGACACGCTTCGCCCCGTCACTCACCGTGTGTACCTACACCGGCAGCATCGCCAACCGGCGCGATAAGCGCCCTTGCCTCATGCGCTTCGACGTGGTCATCACCACCTACCGCACGATGGTAAACGACATCGACTACCTTGCCGAACAGCAATTCGGCATCGTCATTTTCGATGAGAGCCAGGCCTTCAAGACCGCCACCTCGCAGGTACACCGCTCCGTGTCACGCTTACAGGCCATACACCGACTGGCACTCAGCGGCACGCCCGTGGAGAACAACCTCATGGAACTGTGGAGCCTGATGAACGTGCTCAACCCGCCCCTGCTGGGCAGCAAGGCCAACTTCAAAAAGGCATTTGTATTGCCCATCGCCCGCCAGATGGAGGAAGAGCGCACCAAGCTGCTGCGCCTCCTCATAGCCCCTTACTTCCTGAAGCGCACGAAGCAGGAGGTGCTTACCGACCTGCCCACACGGCAGGACGAGGTGGTGGTGTGCCCCATGACCGACGAGCAGGAAAGCCTCTACGCCGAAGAGCTGTCGCGGGCACGAAACGAGCTGCTCGCCTCCGACGGTTCCCCCGTTGGAACCATCCCCACACAGTCACAACTGACTGAGAGCCAGCGCTTCCACGTCCTCGCTGCCTTACAACGCCTGCGCCACATCGCCAATGGCGAAGGTAAGATGAGCGCCATCTTCGACCACCTGGAGTCGCTACGCGGCACCAGCCACAAGGTGCTCCTCTTCAGCGAGTATGTCTCCATGCTCGACCGTCTGGCAACAGAAATGAAACGGCGCGACTGGAGCTACGACATGCTCACCGGCCACACCCGTGAGCGGGAACAGGTGATAGACCATTTCCAAAAGAGTGACTCCTGTCAGTTCTTCCTCATATCGCTGAAAGCCGGCGGCGTAGGCCTCAACCTCACCGCCGCCGACTACGTCATGCTCATAGACCCCTGGTGGAACCAGGCCGCCGAGGAGCAGGCCATCGCCCGCGCCCACCGCATAGGTCAGCAGCAGCCCGTCTTCGTCTATCGCTTCGTCTCAGAGAACACCCTCGAACAGCAAATACTAGACCTCCAGGAACGCAAACAGACCCTCATAGACAGCGTCATGCCCTTCATTACCAATAAAAAATGTTAAACTATCCCTAAATCTCAAATCTCAATTCTCAAATCTCAATTATAATAAGTACCTTTGCAGCCGCTTTCCGCGTAACCGATGGCAGGAAGATAGGAGAGTTGCCTGTTATGTTGCGCATGGAACGATACAGCACTATTCAAAAATTTAAAGTTTTAAGATTAAAATGGATTTAATTAAAGTTGCTGAAGAAGCATTTGCAACCGGCAAGAAGCACCCCCAGTTCAAGGCTGGTGACACGGTGACTGTCGCTTACAAAATTATCGAGGGTTCTAAGGAGCGCATCCAGCTCTACCGTGGTGTCGTCATCAAGATCAGCGGACATCAGGAGAAGAAGCGCTTCACCGTACGCAAGATGTCGGGAACAGTGGGTGTGGAGCGTATCTTCCCCCTGGAGTCGCCCAACATCGAGAGCATCGAAGTGAACAAGGTAGGTAAGGTGCGTCGCGCCAAGCTCTACTACCTCCGTAAGCTCACCGGCAAGGCCGCACGCATCAAGGAGAAGCGTTCGGGAATTGCCAAGAAGGAGGATTAATCCGTAGGGACTTACTTTTCCTAGGAACAGTCTCAGAAATTGAACGGCTCAGACCCAAGCAAGGGTTTGAGCCGTTTTTGGAAGTGCATTTTCTTCCACAGTTTTTTCGTACGTATACCGCCAATGTAAGGGCTAATCTATCAGCACCTTCATGCTTTTTTCGCCTATGCGTACAATGGCCGTGTCGCCCTTCTTCAGCGTAGTGGCGATGGAGGTCACTGCGCCGTTGGCCTTCGCCGATGACAGCCTTCGGCCCAACAAGTCACAGACCGTTATCATGTCGCCCGCTTCTGTGCCCTGAATGGTCAGCGTTCCGCCGTCGCTGCTTATCAGTACAGGCCGGGAAGAAATTACCGCCTCGTCGATGCCGATTTCCTCATCAATTCCCTTGGAAAGCCAGAAGAGCGTGGCCTTCACAGTCTCCGAATTCTTATAACCCTCACGCTTGGCGTAGGAAGTGATGATGTAGGATGCAGCCAGCTTGATATTCTCCTTATGTACCAGCGTGCCAACATCATCGCAGGTAATCGTCGTGACATACTCTACATCCTCTGTCTCGCACGTGAAAATCAGTTCGCCATTGTCAATGGCAATGGACGGCTTTGCACAGACTTTCTCCGACGGATTCTCAGATGGAACAAAAGGTTCGCCTGTCTCCATATCCACAATGGTAAAATAAGACCAGGGATAGGTGTCGTGAAACAGCTGCTTGAGTTCATTAGGAACGTGCAGGATGATGTCTGTTCGGGGGCTGTCTTTATAAAAGAAAGGAGTATGTCCAAATCCATCTTGGATTTCTGCCTCAAAAAAAGAGCGGCAATAGATGTCTTTTAACTTATTCGCCCCAAGAAAGGCTACGTAGCCAAGCTTTTTCATCGTGGCAGGAAATGTAAAGGACTCCAATGCTTCACAGTTGATAAATGCTCCCCGACCAATCGTTTCCACTCCTTCAGGCAGATAAATCTCGTGAAGGCTGTAACAATTGGAAAACGCATGTTCCCCAATTTTATTCAACATTGAAGGCATGTCAGGTGATGACAGGAATGAGAATGTCCGCAGAGACCGGCAAGCATTGAATGCGCGGTCTTCTATTTTTTCCACACTGCCTGGCAGTTCTATCGTCTCAAGACTTTCACATCCCCAAAACGTATCGTACCTGATGGCAGTTATTCCAGGGGGAATGTCGAAGCTCTTAACTCTTTTACATCTTTGAAAGGCTCCAGCACCTATGTCTGTACAAGCTGTAGGGATATTGACTTCCTCCAAGTCTGTACATTCATAAAAGGCCCATTCAGGTATATAGGTAAGCGACTCCGGCAGCTTGGCAGATTTCAGTGACGTTTCTGCAAATACATACCTGCCCAGATCCACCAGTCTCTCTAAGAGTGGCAGCTCCTCTATGGCTGTATAGCGGAATACTGCCTCGCCGATGCTCTTCAGGCCTTTTGGGAAATTGATTTTCTTAAGGACCGGGCATTGACGACCAGTCCACCTGTCAAAGAACACCCCATCTTCAAGGATTTCCAGCGACTGTGGCAGGCTTACCTCCTCAAGGCTCTGGCATCCTGCAAACGCATATTGACCGATTGTCTTCAGTCCTTCGCCAAGCGACACGGACTTCAGGCTGTTGCAATCGTAAAAAGCCTTTTCGCTAAGTTTCTCTGTAGTATACTCCGCAATGCTCACGCTTTCGAGTGAGTCGGCATTGGTGAAGGCATTATTCTCAATGCACCCGACAGAACCCAGCGAAAGGGTTCTTAAGGACGAATTGGTAAAAGCCCCCTCTTCAATACGGTCAACACGCTCCAGTGAAAGGTCCTTGATGCTGGTGCAGCCTTCGAAAGAACGCTCTGCAATTATTTCCAGACTTGACGGAAGCTCTATGGAAAAAGTACAATCCTTGAATGCCTCATACCCGATTTTCCTGACTCCTTTTAGTATGACAGACTGCAGCTCCGGATTGTATTGACTCCTGACTCCTCCAAAGAAGGTGACTGTGGCCGGACAGATGATGGTCTTAAGTTTTTGGGATTGCGAGACTCGTTTCACTTCCGTTACAGGATAATCCACACCTTTATACTGAATGTGGTCAGGTACTTCAAGTACCCCATCAAGATTGAAGCCATAAAACTCCATGACACCATCTAAAGTGGCTCTGTTTTCTTCTAAGTATATAATATAACGAAGAAAGCTGTCAAAATGCACTTGATTTGGTGTGACAAAAAGGCCATTTCCCTCCTGATAGGAAAAGCCTTGATAAAAACACACCTCCTGGCTGTTTTTTTGCCAATATGTTTCGTGGTAATATTGCTCCTGTGCACTCAAAAGCGACGGGATGAGCAAGGTGCAGATAAAAACAAATAATCTCCAGTTCTTCATAGCTTATAACATTTATTATGGTAAAACATTACTGTAAGTCGTTCTTTCAACGATAAGGCTTCTGCGTGACACACTTTCTGGCGCAAAGGTACGCTTTTTCCATAACACCGCCAAATATTATGGCTTAATATTTTCACTAACGATTGTTAAAGATGCCAAGCAGATGGCAGATTTTTAAACGGTCAGTGCCACCCACGCGGTGCCACTCCACACATACTTTATGCCAGCACTATAGTCCTTGACCATGAATCCCTTCTGCGCAGCACCGAACTGGTCATACTGTTTCCTGCATACTGTCGAGTCAATATATTCACCCCAGCAGACATTAACAGTAAATACTTCATAGTTGGTGCAATTCGACCGAATGTTGGATAGGTGGACTTGGGTGCCCACCATTCCAGGAACGCGATCTTCCAGATATATTGCACGTTTATAAATTAAATTACTGCCTGTGATATTAGTACAGACGACAGTGATGTCCTTCAATGCAAGTGTTTTTGCAACATCGTTGTAGACATAGAAGCAACCGCCGAGACTTTTAAAATCATCAGATTCAGGGATGGTTTCGTATACGAACTTTATGTTTTCAAGAGTCCACCGCCCCAAGTACTTGCGGAGCGGGAACCTACTGAAATTCTCTGCATGACGGCAGATACAGTTCTTCATCGTCAGGTTCAGGATATGGATAAACTTCTCACAATCATCATCTTCGATACCCCAATCCTGCCCTTCTACGAGGACGTTCTTTATTGTTGAAGTAGCAGGCGGCTCTGCAAATTCGAGGTCGGCATCGTTGATGAGAATGTCACTGCTGGGAAAATGTTTATTCTTATAGTTGCAGGCAATGAGCCTTCTCTTGTGATGTGCCCTAACCTTAAGTCCGTCAATGACGGATGAAGCGCCGTACATCGGCATGAATATGCCATTAGAATAACTATTTATAGCTCCTTCCGTATCATCGTATGTCACATTTTCAAACCTGATGTTCTCATTTGCGGGAAGGTAAACCGTCTGAGCACCAATCATGTGCAGGTCTCGTATGGTCACATCGTCTGCATTAATGCTTGCAGGATAGAAGGTGGGATAGTTCGTTCCCGTTTCTTGATCGCTTGGAGTCCGGGCCGTTATACCGGTTACCTTGCTGATAATGTTCTCCACCATTGTGTATCTCATAGCAGTCGCAAGCGTATAAGACCCGTTGTTGCTGGAAAAGCCTACGACACCCTCATAGTGTAGGTTTTTCACACTGGCATGCTTGAACCGGCTATATGAATTATTAAGCCCCACCAGACAGAGGAAATCAAGGTATTCATTTGTGCCGAAAACATTCCTTATGTTCACATTACTACAGTCTGTCTTTACAAGGCGCTTTCCGAAATTGTGTCCCTGGATGTTTGTGATTTCAATGTGGTTATTAGACTCGCCGTTATAACCTTCCTTAAATGCAGAATGGACGAAGAGACCCGTAGCATCTTCGTACATGATGTGTTCCGCATCTGCTACAGTATAATAACAATGTATGTCTGAGAATCTGCATTGGTCAATTTTCACATTGACCTTTGCGCCGGCATCCATATATACTTGAATTCCTGTCACAGACCCTTCCGGATCTGTTATATGTTCATTCCCTTTTTGCCAAAGACCGCTCAGGCGCACGTTCTTGATGGAGATATCACAGTTACAGCTAGTGGGGTCGTTGCCCACTTCGTTGTATTTGTTAATATAAAACCCTTTGATGTTACTAGTATTGATGGAATTGATGATGTTTATAACATTCACATTCTCTATCTTGATGTAGTCCTGACCGCTGTTATTGATGGTCAGGAAACCTGAAAATGGAGTGTTGTTTCCGTTGAAGGTAATTCCGCATAGTTCTTTCAGCACTGATGCTGATATGAGTACAAATGGAGCATCAGAATTTGTGGCACTGATAATAATGTCTTCCCCAATGATATGTTGAATATGCGAACAATAAATGGTTTTGTCATTGCCATTTGGAAAAGACAGTGAATAGTCCTCATCCAGAATGAGTGTAGGTACATTCAGTGAGAGCATTACCTTTAATTTATCTACATCGGTTTCCATGGTGGAGTATGATGACCTGATTGCAGTTGAGAAACTCCCTTCAAGGCGTTCCACCCTCACATTACCTGTCATACTCGTGTGGTTTCCCTTAATGGTTCCATTATAGAAACCGCCTCTCTTAAAAATCAAGGAACTTGTTTCTGGTATTTCAAGCAGACGGTTGTTCAGGTCAATGTCTCCATTAATGACATAATCTGCGTTTTCTGACAAGTAAGCATGTTGATTTGAATCTCTTGACTCAGTTCCTATAATGTTGCATTTCAAATCAGTGGAGTTTGAAATAATTATTTGGGTGTTCTTGACGACCATAGTGCTTTCTTTTTTTATATGCTGAATTACATGTATAATAATTTCATAAATTAGTCTCGGCGCAAATGCACACAAGATGTTACACTGTCAGTGCCACCCACGAGGTGCCACTCCACACATACTTTACACCAGCACTGTAGTCCTTGACCATGAATCCCTTCTGTGCAGTACCGAACTGAGTATATTGGTATCTGTTAACTGTTGTGTCAACATATTCATCCCAACAGACGTTTGCCATGAATATCTCATAGTTGGAGCAGTTTGACCTTATGTTGCTCAGATGGATTTGGGTTCCAACCACTCCTGATGTGTAAGCTGCCAAATATAGCACGGGTTTATCAACACACGTGCCTTCTGGACAAATTGCAGTGATGTCTTTTAGCGTAAGGGCTTCTTTAATGTCATTGTAGACGGCGAAGCATCCGCCAAAATAAAGATGGTCAGATGACGTGGGAAGGGTATCATAGATAAACTTAACGTTCTCCAGCGTCCACTGTCCGAGGAACTTACGGAACGGGTATCTTTGGAAATTCTCCGAATGGCGGCAAATGCAGTTCTTCAGCGTGAAATTAAGCCGGTGACCCACCGATCCGGTTCCCCAGTCCTGAGCTTCGATAAGCGTGGTCTTATAGGATGAGCTGGAAGGCGATTCGGCAAATTCCAGATCGGCATCGTTAATGAAAATGTTGCTGCTGGTGAAGTTCGCATCCTTGTAATTACAGCCTACGAGCCTTCTCTTGTGATGTGCCTTGACTTTCAACCCGTCAATGACGACTGAGGAACCGAGCATCGGCATGAATATCCCGTCGGAATAGCTGTTGATGACACCCTCCGTATCGTCGTAAGTTACATCCTCAAGCCTGATGTTCTCCTTGACGGGCAACAAGACTGTCTGCGCACCAATCATGTGCACGCCCCGTATGGTCACATCGTCAGCCTGAAGGCTTACGGGGTAGAAGGTGGGGTAGTTTGTTCCAGTCTCTTCGGTTCCAGGAGTACGGGGCGTAATTCCAGTAACCTTACTTACGATATTCTCCGCCGTGGTGTATCTCATGGCTGTCTCAAACGTGAATGACCCGTTATTGCTTGAATAGCCTACGACACCCTCATAACGTATGTTCTCAATGCTGGCATACTTAAACCGGCTGTCAGACCCGTTAAGACCCACTAGGCAAAGGAAGTCTGTATTATTATTGGTGCCGAATACATTTCGCACGTTCACGTTTGCGCAGTCGGTCATCACCAAACGCTTGCCGAAATTGTGTCCATGAATGTTGCTTATTTCCACTAAGGTATTGGCCTCACCTGCGTAGTTGTTCCAGAAAGCGGACTGGACGAACAGGCCCGCTGCGTTTTCATACATGATGTCCGACGTTCCCCCTGAACCATAGCAGTGGATATTGTCGAAGCGGCAGTTGTCAACATCTACACTGACGTATGAACCGGCATCAACGTAAATCTGTAAGGAGGTAACTGAGCCAGGCCCGTCCGAGATGATGCCATTGCCTCGCTGATAAAGGTTGCTCATACATACGTTGCGCACTACAATACGGCAATCACGGGTAATTGTCGGACTAGATGTATTACTGTATTTGTCAATGTAGATTCCCTTTATATTGCTGGTCGAAACGGTGTTCGTGATGTTCTTGACCTCCACGTTCTCAACAGTGATGCTGTCCTGTGCACCATTTATGATCTTAATGAAGCCGGAGAGGCTCTTGCTCTTGCCATCAAAAGTAATGCCGCCCAGATATTTCAGCTCGTTAGCTACTATGAGACAGAAGGGACTCGAAATGGTTCCCGTTTCAGATAATCGGATTATTATATCCTCACCTATCAGATATTTTACGTAAGGACAGCTAATAGAACTCACGGAACTGACAGGCAGGGTATAGTCCTTGTCAAGTATCACCGTCTTAGTGTTAAGGCCTAGCAGTGACAACAAGTTACTATAGTCTCCAGAGGTTAGGTATGATGCTTTCACTGGCGTGGCAAAACTGCCAGCAAGACACTCCACCGTCACGTCGCCATAAAGGCTGGTGTTGTTACCGACGAGGGTACCATTAATGAGGCTTCCACCGATAAAATAGAGCGAACACCCGTCGGCAATCTCCACTTCACTATTGCCCAAATCTATCACACTTATAATCTCGGCTTCGGTATTAGCTGGCAATGAGGCAAGCTGGGCAGCACTGGTAATCACCGTTCTTGCTAGTTCATTTGTTGATTTGTTAGTATTCATAATGATTCTCTTTAATTAAAATGGTTGAAATGTCTTTCTATTGATACAAAAACACGTACGGCGAACTTTAACTCTCGCCGTACCGACGAGAAAGATGGTCATGGCGACATCTTGCAGTCACCATGACCTGAAAGAGTTTAGAACATTACGTATCCGTAGAAATAAATGTTGCCGTCGTTGGGTATCAGACGGAGCTGATACTCGCCACTGAGGGTAGAAGGCAGAAGCAATGTGTCTGACGTAATAATAGTGGTGAAGGCCACAACGTCATTCTCGTCAACCAACTCCAACGTATAACCATAGCAGGAAGTGGAGAAGGTCAGGGTGTAGTCCTCGATGCTCACTTGGGGAATAGGTGACCGTGGTCGTTCTCCTTGATCGTACGTAGGATCAACAATTCCAACTTGCAGAGGGACATTTTCTGGCTTTGCAGTCACGTCCACATTAGATAATGGTAGCATGACCATCATCATGCTAAGGAAGAATGCTTTGCTCTTTTTCATAAATAGAAGATTTTATTAATTAATGATGTGAATTATGAAAATGTTCTCTGCAAAGTTATTCCTTTTTTTTATTTGGTGTTCCATAACTTGTGGAAAATCTTTTCACTCGTTTTCACTTTTGCCTCATAACAATTTAGCCGAAACCCTTTGCAGACAAGGGCTTCGGCAAATTAGAAAACTTTTTCACTGCTTTTTCACTTTTGGGGGGAGATGCCTCCAAAAGTGAATTTACGACGACATGATCTTGTAGTGGGTGGTAAGGTTTTTGGGCGCAGTTCAATTCTTCCGTGGATGCCTACCCTGTGACAACTGCCGAAAATAGTGCACAGACGATACATATTTTATAAAAAAGCAGTACCTTTGCCCCCATGGAAGCAAATAGTGAACTGCAACGATACACCATGCTGG
>JAFVFY010000135.1 GCA_017475265.1 Prevotella sp.
CCCTATCTGCTGCCAACCTACACGCACAGCCTCGTGCTCAACGCAGCCTATAAGTGGGCGAACCTGACCGTCAACTACGGTCGCATGAAGAACAGCGAGACGATGTCCACCGAGCCTTTCCCCGGCAGCACCGATCCGCTCATCAGCCTTGTCCGTCCCATCAACAGCGAGGAGGACTACAACCAGCTCTCGTTGAGCCTCTCCGCACGCCCTAATTTTCAATTCTCAATTTTCAATTCTCAATTGAAGTGGCATCCGATGTGGTATGCCTTTACCGTATTCCAGAACTACAAGACGCCGACGGCCAACGGCTCGATCAAGACCCTCAACGACCCTTACGTCACACTCGTCTGGAACAACGACATCGAGTTGCCCCACAGCTTCCGCCTGACTGCCAACGCCCAGTGGGCCACGAAGGGCGACTATAACAACTTCAGCATCACCGCCCAGCGTTTCGACCTCACACTCGGCGTGCAGCGCGACTTCAACCTCCGCAGCCTCGGACAGCTGACTCTCGATGTGCGCTGCGTTGATGTCCTGAACACCAACAAGACCGCTGCCGTCATCTATGGCATCCGCGAACTGTCGACTGACAACCCCGCCCGCCGCACCTTCCTCGTCAACCTCAACTGGAAGTTCAACGAGGCCCGCTCGAAGTATCGCGGAAGTGGTGCCGGCGAGAAGCAGAAGGCGAGAATGTAGTTCAGATCCTTCTCTCCCTCGTCTATCGCCTCAATACCACCCGTCAGCCGTCAGGAAAGTGGGGGCGGTGAATTTTTTCTGCAGAAAGTTTGGAGGATTCAAAAAAAGTGAGTACCTTTGCAACCGATTGCGCGTGGTGACAAACACCACGGGCGCAGAAAAGTCGTTTTTACGCCGTGATGGCGTATAGATTAGTTTAAATTGTTGTACTCCCTCACCTGTGACGGGCTGGGGAGTTTTTTTTTTGCTGTTCTAATGCAGACATCGACGTGGCCGTCATCGTTCCCCGTGTAGAGGGTGACTGACTGACCGTATCCACCGACCTTTGGCTCGACGTAGACAAGGTGAACATTCTCATTGAGCCAGTCCTGCTTGAAGAGGGACACCACTCGCCCCTCTACGATGACGTGATGCGCACGGGCGTCGTGGTGTAAATAAAATAATCTAAACTATTTATCTGTTTCTACGCATATTTTGGCTAGCGATACAACTCAGTGGTGTCTGGCCATCGGTAACACGCTCCAGAATCTGCCAGTCGATACGGTAGTCGATGTGCTCTTCCACGGCGATACGGTCTTTCGACAGCCACTTCACTCGATAGGTCTTGTTGCCCATCTTGTAGGCGTTCTTGCCGTCGTACTCTACCCTGTCAACGCCGCCACCGCGTCCAGAAGTAATAAGTACCACATTCTCAGGAGACAGCACCATGAAACTGTTGAAGTATTTGCTTGTGCGGTATTGCTCATGCAGCTTCGGCAGTGCTTTCTTGACATCGCGCAGCTCGTCCACATAGCCGATGATGCGCCAAGTCCCAGAAAGAGGATTGCGCGAGTCAACTTCGGCCTTGCCTGTCAGTGCGTCGAAAGCGATGCGGCCAAACTCAGAGTATTGTCCCGACTCGTATTTCTCGATGCACCAGTCGTTGTTGGGGAAATGCAAGTGGCTGGGGTACTGGCTCCACCACTTCATGGAAAAGTGCTCGGCATTGCTGTCATAGATAAGCGTGCTCTTATCGTTCTCGTCCTTCGGCTGGTCGCCTGTATAGGTAAATACCTTGTGGTCGTTGTCGCTGATGCTGAAGAATGCTGCATTGAACGAGACCATCAGCGTGATGCTGTCGGTGCATACCTTGTACTGCTCAAAGGGAGCTTTCACCTCGCCCATCTTTCCCGTAAGCGTCATCATCTTGTAGATGCCGCGTGGGTTTTCTGTCTGCGCTGTTGCTCCCATCGTGAGCGAGGCAAGCAGCAATGTAAAGATTGTTTTCTTCATTGATTAGAAATGTTTGATAATTAATAAGATTCTGCTTCCAACGAAAGAGGCGCAGACATTCGTCATACGTCACACGGTTCACCACAAACCACCTTCAAATATGGGAAAGCTGCGCCCGTTTGGGTTGCAGTCCCAATAATGAAGGTTTGCTCGTATTCCTACGGTGGTGATTGTGTGACTATTGAGCAATATGTCCTTGCACTCTTTGCGGAATGCAGATGCAAAATTACACAATTTTCCTCAACCTCGCAAAAAAACTTGCAAAAAAGTTGCACGTATGGAAAAAAAGTATCTCTTCAGGTCATAGGCAAGTGAACGCGTACTATATTCCGTTGTCTTCTTGGCATCGCTGGGGCGACCCTGGAGAAAGTCCGTTCTTCTGAGGTCGAAAGTCCGTTCTTCAAGGGTAGAAGAACGGACTTTCTCCGTATGGAGGTACGCTCTAACTTTGTTTTGCCTATACGCAAAATACCTTGCGCCTATACACAAAACACCTTGTGTCTGTACGCAAAATTTCCTCGACTGTACGCAAAATCAAACGGCACACAAAAAAGTCCATGGCCGTCAATCTATCACATTTTATGCGTTTTTCACAGTCATTCGTCACAGAATTATGCAGAATATCCCAATTATTTGGCGGTTCCTGCAACTATATGTACTTTTGCAGCGTCAAATGGTAAAACAGTTTGGAAGATATGAAAAATGTGATTAAGAGAGCGCCAAGCAAGCTCGCTTGCAATTGGCCGAACGGGAACATTTTATGTAAGACAATGAGATTACTCCTGGCGTTTCTGATTTCTGGAACTATTTCCCTGCATGCGCAAACGCTGATAAGCGACAGTAACAGGCTATCGAAAGAACAGGTGTTGGCACATGTGGACGAACTCAAGAAACTAATAGATGAGGAAATCTGGCCTACATACAATGATCCTGCCTATAGCATGGAAATGAACTATTACGAGAATGGCCCCTTCCGCATGCATTTGGACCAGGCGGAAGACGATACTCAGGCTCGGATGGAGTGCAGTTCGCCTGAGATAACCATACAGGCCGTTCCGAGTGTAAAGACCTACGAGGAATGGTATGCCATGCTGATGCATGAGTGCTTCCACGGATTCCAGTACAAGCACACCGCTTTCTGGAACAAGGTGTTGGCATCCACTCCAGAAGACTTTATCACAAGCGACTCCCTAAAGGCATTAAGACAGAATCATGAGTGGTATCGTGACATGCTATCGAAGGAGAACGCTCTCCTGAAGAAGGCATACGAGGCATCGACCATTGCAGAGGTCCGTCATATTCTCACAGACTTCTATACCATTCGCAATGAGCGGCTCAAGGCCGTCAAAGGCCGATTAGGGCTTGACATCATAGAATTCTATCCCATTATTGAGACGGTGGAAGGTTCCGCACGATACATCGAATACCGTCTGGCAGGCGAGCAAGGTATAACCGACATAGAGTGGATGACCAATCTCGACAGCAACTCCTGTTATTATGCCTCAGGACTTTACATGATGCTCATCATGGATAAATTCAACATTCCGTATAAGGAAGAACTGTTTCAGAAATACTATACGTTGACGGAACTCGTTCAAGATAAAATACGAATTTACAATGGAAACTAAAAGTAGAGAAGAAGCCATCGAATGTGTAAAAGATCATGTTCTCCAGATACATCAGCAAATATATGCCAAGTATGAAGGGGATTTTGACAGGATCTATACGGAAGGGTACAACAGCAAGTCCTATACGGGTAGGGTGATTGAGCCAGGAAAGATTTATGAACTGAGTTATCTGGAATGTTCGTGCCCTAAAGTTAAATGTGGGTTGAGAAACAATCCGCAG
>JAFVFY010000073.1 GCA_017475265.1 Prevotella sp.
CCAGCATGGTGTATCGTTGCAGTTCACTATTTGCTTCCATGGGGGCAAAGGTACTGCTTTTTTATAAAATATGTATCGTCTGTGCACTATTTTCGGCAGTTGTCACAGGGTAGGCATCCACGGAAGAATTGAACTACGCCGAAGTTATTCAAAAGACCATTTTTTGAAAACTGCAGCGGCCTGACCTCCATCACGATTGGAAGTGGAGTGGAGGAAATTCGTAGCCATGCTTTTGCTTCATGTAAGGAGCTGACAGATGTTTATTGCTTGGCAGAGGCTGTGCCAAGCACAAATATTGATGCCTTTCAGGACTCCTACATAGACTATGCCACGCTGCATGTGCCTTTCGCCTCGATAGAAGCTTACAGGACTGTAGAACCTTGGAAGAACTTCAAGGAAATCAAGTCGCTTACTGGCGAAGATATACCAGAGACTCCTCAGACGCCGAAGTGTGACAAACCGAGCATCATCAAGGAGGGCAACAAGTTCTGGTTTGAGTGCGGAACTCCCGGTGCTACCATTAAGGGCAAGCTGACACCAAATGTAGAGGAGCTGGAGTTTGAGGGCAGCGAGATGGTGTTCACGGGTGGCGACATTATCTACACCCTCACCGTGATTGCCTCAGCTGAGGGTTATGAGGACTCCGACCCTGTTAAGATGACCCTCACCATAGACAACTGCGATGTGAACAAGGACGGTGCGGTCGACGTTGCCGACATCGCAACTATCATCAGCGAGATGGCGGCAAGGGCGAGGGAACAGAAAGAGATTGACGAATAGGAAAAGATAGCCGTCCAATTGGGCGGCTATCTTTGGCTTTATGACGCACAAATCAGATCGTTCAGGTATTTATTCGTTCAAAAGTTTAGACTGAGGCCGCCCATGAAGGTGGCGCGGGGCATGGGGTAGCCGAGGTTGATTTCGTATTTCTGTGCCAAGAGGTTCTCGCCGCGTGCCCAGAGGCTGAGTGCTTTGGTGGCGGCGTAGGTGACGCTGGCGTTGAGCAGGAAGAAGTTCTCTGTCGTCTCGTTGTCGCCAACGGAGGTGTAAAGGTGATTGATGTACTGTAGGCCGAGGCTAGCGTACCACTTTCCTTGACGATAATCCATTCCGAGGTAACTGGCAGATACTGGGGCGGCTATGATCTTGTTCTTCATGTGCAGATAGGATGTGTTGGCCCTGACGCTGAAATGGGGGTCGATGGGGTATTTTGCTTCGAGCTCAAAGCCCCAGTTCTCGATTTCGCCGGTGTTGACGTTGCGTGGCTTACCATCGACGGGCATGGTCTGGATCATGTTGTCGCCCTTTATATAATAGATGTTAGCGCCGTAGGTGAAGCCTCCCCCTAGGCGATGATGCCACGACAGTTCGTAGTTCCACAGCCGTTCTGGTTCGAGGTCGGTGTTCGATGGCGGGTAGAGGTACATCTCTCTCATAGTGGGGTTGCGGAAACCCTTGCTGGCCATGGCCTTGATTTCGCCCGAAGTGATGGGCCTCACGACGATACCAGCCTGCGGCACCCATTCTGTTCCTGTTATCGAGTGATGGTCGAGGCGCACGCCCGCATCAACGGTCAGCCATTCGAGCAGATCCTGGCGGAAGTCCACGTAGCCGGCAATCTCGTTGCGATAGGACCGTCCGCTCTGCTTGTTCGGTGTGTCGAGAATCTCTCCAGTTGCTTTGGACGTGTAGTAGGCGTTGCCGTAGATGTGCATGTAGTCGACGCCGAGGGTGAGACCTCCCCCCAACCCCCTCCCAAGGAGGGGGAGATTTATATGCTGCCACCACGATACGCCTGTGAGCGCGTCCTTCGAGCGGAAGAAGCGGGCGGTGGGCTTGGCGGGGTCGGCGGTTCCATCATCAATCTTGTGTCGGCCGAAGTTTGAGTAGACGGAGAGTGCTCCGCTGGTGCGCCCGTAGTGGTTTTCGAGGGCGGCAGAGACGACGCCACGTGTAATCCACTGGTCGGCATTGTAAAGTGGCGATGTCTCAGCTCCTGGATAGGAGGCGTTGAAGCGCGTGAGGTTGCCGTCAATGTAGGCATTCCAGTGGTCGCTGATGTCGTAACCCAGGTGCAGATAGCCGCCATACTGCTCGAATCCCATGCGCGGCCGGTGGTTGTCTGAGCGCTGATACTGACCAGCTACCGTGCTGTAGAACTTCCCGGAGCGCACCTGGTTTGAGGCCTCAGCCTGCACGGTGCCGTAGCTACCCGCGCCAACATTGACCGTTGACCGTTGACCATTGACCATTGCCTGGCGCGTCACGATGTTCAGCACGCCGCCCATGGCGTTCGAGCCATAGAGCATCGAGGCTGGGCCACGCAGCACCTCCACGCGCTCGGCTATCATCGTCTGGTAGCTGTCAGCGATGGGGTGTCCGTAGATGCCCTGATACTGTGGGTGTCCGTCGATGAGCACCAACAACTGGCCGGCACCACCGCTGATGCCGCGAAGGTTGATGCCGCCCGCAGCGCCGCCGCTGACACCATAGCCCAGCATGCTGCGGCTCGTCACGAAGAGTCCCGGCACTTCGCGCATCACCGTGGGCAACACATTGGTCTGGTGTTCTGCGGTGAGGAGGTCGCGGTCGATAACGGTCACCGTCATCGGCAGATGGCGCACGTCCATCGCTGTCCGCGTGCCGGTTACTACTACTTCTTCGAGTGCCAGGGAGTCCGAGACGAATTGAGAATTGAGAGTTGAGAATTGAGAATTGTCAGTTGAGCGATTCGAACTTTCTGCGAATAAAAGAGTGCTGGCTGCTGAAGCCATAAGCACTAAAAACATTTTCTTTGTCATAGTATTTTGAGAGTTGAGAGTTAAACGATGTTTTTAGTAAAACAGATAAAAACAACAAATACAGATAAAAACCATTATTCTTGTTTTTCTCGGTATTTCTTGTATTTTCCTGTATTTCTATAATCCGTAGAAATGTCAATTGACCATTCTTCGCGCCATTGTATGACGGGCTTTCCGTCCTCGAACTCTATGGGGAGCCAGATGTAGCGGGCATCGATGGGATGACGGGGACGCCAGATGTCGGCCATGAAAATGAATTGAGAGTTGAGAGTTGAGAGTTCTTGCTTGGGCAAGCGTCCCGTTGGGCCGAGCGGAGAGTTGAGAGTGAGGATGAAGGTGCTTTGTCCGTTGAAGGTTTTCTCGGCCAAGGGACCCCGGCATGGATTGGGGTGTTGAGTCCATGGTCCCCAGATGCTGGGTGCGGAGAACATGCGGGCCTCGTTGGGTTCCCAGCCGGTGCAGCCGGAGGTAATCATCCAGTAGGTGCCGTCGTGCTTGAAGATGGCGGGAGCCTCGTTGTGTCCGGCGGGTGCCACGCGTGTATAGCGTCCGGAGTGGTGTAGATAGTCGGCGGTCAGTTCGGCGATATGGAGCGTCAGGTTCTCCTCAGAAGAGAAGATATGGTATGCCTTGCCGTCGTCATCCACGAAGAGTGTCATGTCGCGTGACATCTGACCTGTGCCGAAGTCTCGCTTCACGATGAGGCCTTGGTCTACGGCCTTGCGCCAGGCTGGTGTCCATTCCTTGTAGTTAGCGGGGACGAGCGTGTCAGCAACGGCAATGTCTTTTTCGCTGAACTCTACTGGCCATGTGCCGGCATTGGCACGCTGGGAGTAGAGGAACTTGTATGGACCCTCGGGACGGTCGGCCACGGCTACGCCGTAGCGTGCGGCGTTATATCCCTGGCCCTTGAGCTCCAGATGGAACCACATGCAGAACTTCTTTGTCACATTATTGTATATCACCTTCGGACGCTCGAGGATGCAGCCGCTCTCGATGTCAGAGGAGAGTTGAGAGTTGAGAGTTGAGGGTTGAGAGTTGAGTGATGGTGTGACGCTCAGTGCCACGCCGCAGTTGCGCCAGTTGACCAGGTCCTTGGAGGCGTAGCACATTACGCCGACGAGGGCGTCGCTGGTTCGCTCGCTCTTATGCTCGCCAAACCAGTAGTAGGTGTCGCCGTACTTCAGGATGCCACCGCCGTGGGCGTTAATGTGGCGGCCGCTGTCATCGCGCCACAGTTCGCCGCTGCGGATGGTTTTCGGTTTCCGTTGCTGCTCGTTCCAGTAGTTCTCCAATCGCTTGGCCTCGGCCTTCGTGATATGGATGACTGAGCCGTGCTTTGGCGACGTGAAGTTGTTCATCTTCATCACTCCCTCGCCAAAGTGGCCGAGGGGGGTGAAGGTCTTGAAGTCGGAGGTCTCTACAAAGCCGAAGTTATTGGGGCGGATGCTGTAGATGTCGTACATGATGACCCATTTGTTCTGGCCGATGCGTTTCCACACGTTGGGTGCCTCGCAAGCGCCGCTCTCTGCATCAATCTGTTCGGGATGGAAGTCATCGAAGTGGTTGATGCGGTCGGAAATCATGTACTTGATACCAGCGGGATTGTCTTGCGACACGTAGGTCATGAAATATTTACGATTTACGGATTTGCGATTTACGGATTTGCTGCCACTGCTAAATGGTAAATCGTCAATTTGTAAATCGTCAATCTCAATGATGTCTGCGTCGATAACCTGTGTCTCCTCGTCGGGATATTCGAAAAGCAGCTGCGGCTCGGTCTCCAGGGTGGTGAAGTCCTCGTCGGCATAGCTGTAGTAGAGTTTCGTGCGGTCTCCCGCCTGCTGTCGGATGGAGAAATAGACCATCGGCTTGCCCATGGCTGGGTCCCAGATGGTCTGGGGCGCCCATGCGCAGGCCACTTCGCCGAAGTGCTCGGGGAAGAGCTTGTCGATGCGCGCCACGTGGTGAGTCCAGTGGATGAGGTCTTCAGAGGCCATGAGCACGAGTCCCCGGTTGTTGCCCCATCCGAACTTCTCGGGTCGTTCCCACTGTGTGGTGCGGATGCCTTTCTGCTTTCCGAAGATGTGGAGGTCGGTCATGGCGATGTAGAACTTGCCGTTGGGTGCGCGGTAGATGTGCGGGTCACGTATGCCGTGCTGCTCGGCGATGCTGTCGCCCGAGATGACTGGCTCGCCATTGTTCAGGGGCGTAAACGTGTAGCCGTCGTAGCTGATGGCCATGAACAGCGCGTGCGTTGGGTCGCTGAAGAATGTGAATAGATAGGCGCCCATGTCTTTCTCCGTGAGCACCCGTTTGGTTTTCGCTGCCGTGGGCAAGGCCAGGAGGCAGGCAAGGATAATGATTAGTTGTTTCATCTTATTTTGTTTTTACTATCAGTCTGTCTCCGCTCAAGTCCACTTCGAACAGGTGGGGCGTGCGGATAGTCCGGCCGCGGGCATCTTTCTGGTGATAGTGGACGGACATCATCCACTGGCCGTCGAAACGTTGGAAGAGCATAGAGTGGCCGTAGCCCGGCGGTGTGATGGGTTCGGGTTCCTGCGTCCATGGGCCGTCGAGGGTGCCGCTCTCACTGTAGGCCACGCCTTGCGTGTAGACATCGAAGACCCATGATGTCCACAGCATGCCAAGGCGTCCCGTTCCCGTTCGGAAAAGGAACGGCCCGTCAGTGACTTTGTTCCAAGTCACCTCGCCCTTGTCGTTCTTCTCACGACTCCACGGGGAGTCGCTGGCTCGGAGAAGTACTTTCGGTTCGCCCACGGTGCCACTGAGGTCGGGCTTCAACTCAATTTTCTCGATGGTTCCGTTCCAGTTCTGAAGCCACTCGCCGCAGAATACCATGTATGGCTTGCCGTCGCTGTCCTTCCAGTAAGTTCCGTCGAGCGTCGGGCGGTCGGCAGGCAGGTAGGTGGCATCGCCGAAGGCCCTGTAGGGTCCCATGGGATTGTCGGCCCTTAGCACCTGCGAGGCGCGTCGCTCAATGACATTCCCACGGACGGTATCAATCTTCACTGCCTGATTCGTGAACGTCGCGAAGTAATAGTACCAGCTCCCCACTCCTGTAGGGGAAGTGTCAGAGGTTGGGTCTACCTGATGTAACTCTGCTGCCCAAATCATCGGGTGCTCGCCCATCCATGAGTCGGCTTTGAACTCTGTCACGCGATGCGGTCCCTCCCACAGCTGCAGATTTGGGCTTCGCCACATCATCCCTCCTGTGCCCGTCATGTAGTACATCCCCGTTTTCTTGTCGGCCAAAATCGCTGGGTCGCTCAGACGGATGGAGTCCAGGGGCACATCCTTCCTGAGGCGTGGGCCGTGCTGCGCCGAGACCGTTAGCAGACAGGCAGTGACTACGGCTGTCAATAATACAATTCTTTTCATAATTGTCATTGGTTTGTCACGATGTTCTTTAGCGCGGAGCCGAATATGATGTACTGGGTGTTGCCAGCGATGGTACCCTCGTTCTGTCCCCAGAGGAATGGCCAGTCATCATAGTTCTCGAAGTGGTCGGGTTTGCGGAACAGCAGACCGGGGGCGACGTTGCCGGGGATGAAGGAGAAGTCGGCGCGGTTGTTGCCGTAGAAGACCTGCTTGGGACGGGTGGCTCCGACGACGGCGACGAAGGAGTAGTTGTGATAGGGGTGGCAGCCATAGAGCCAGTTGGCGACGCGGTAGACCTCGTCCTTCTTGACGATGTCGGGGTAGTAGATGTGGGCGTAGTTGACGGTGATGCCGAAGTTCAGCACGGCGTTGACCCCCGCCCAGTTACCGAGTCCGATGGGTACGCCGTAGGGATTCTGCTGGTCGAAGGAGTGGATGTAGTCGGCGTATTGCTCTACCATTGGGCGTAGTTTCTGTTTGTAGGCCTCGTCCTTCATGGGTATGCTGTCGAGCATGGTCTGGAGGTTGCGGGCTATATTGCGGTAGTTGCCGTCGCCTGTTCCGGTGAGCCAGTCGTTGTCTGCCTCTGCCTGTCTGTCACGGGGACGCCTGCGTTGTGCCAGCAACTCCTCGGCTTCTTTACGCAGGCGGTCGGCCTGTCGCTGGGCACGATTGGCGAGTTCGTCGTTATATCCTCTGAGCACACGTGCGGCGGAGGAGAAGACCCCGGCGGCCTGCAAGTCGAGGCTTGGGTTACGGGTGGTGAAGGCCCACATATCGTCGGGCGTGCCACTGCTCTTGCCGTCGGCACTGACCTCGTAAGGCTTGAGCGAGGGGTCGTAGTGGAGACCGTCAGTGATGCTGGCGGCATCGCCGAGGTGGTGGTAGTTATCGAGGACTGAGTTCGAGAGCGTGGAGGCCATGTGGCCAATCTGCTCTGCCTGTGTGACGAGGTTGAGTGTGCCGTGCTCGATGAACTGCATGATGTCGGGCTTGCCGTCAGGGCGGTGTAGCTCGACGTAACGCTGTTCCTGTGAGACGAAGGTCTGGTCGCGCTGCGGATGGAACAACTCCCATGTGCGGATGAAGTTCTGTACGACGTTGATGTTCGAGCCTGTCTCTATGTCGAAGTCGCCGGCATCGAAGAATCCGCCGACGTTGAGGCCGGGAATGAGTTCAAAGGGCTTGTACTTCGTGTCGGTTGTCGCACCTTGGCGGTGCAGGTCGAAGTGGTCGCTCTCGGGAGCTTGGAGATAGCCCTCTTTGAAGGGTTCCCCGTGCCAGGTGCGATAGCCCTCAGTGACATACATGTGGTTCATGTGGATAGGCACCCATACGTCGGTGGTGGCATCAGTGATGCGGTCGTAGACGTGTTCGTCGATGAGGAAGTCGTTGGTGCGTGTCGCTCCATACTGGATGAAGTAGACACCAGGCTGGCTCACGGAGGTGAAGTCGAACTTGACATAATTATATTTGAAGTAGGGACCCCAGGTGGTGAGCTGCGAGCGGTAGGCCTCGGTGGTCGTTCCGTCGGGGTTGAGGCGCATAAGCGCGGCTGTGGCCTGGGGCGTGTCGTTCTTGTCTAGCTCGATGACGGCGACCTTCGGCTGTTCCGGTGTGTAGCCTATCTGTGAGAAGCCGATATTCGGCTGACGAATCCAGCCAGGGATAGCGTGGGGCTCGACCGTCCACGTCAGCACGCGGCCGGTCTTCCCAGAGGGCAGGACACTGCGCACCACGAACCAGCCGTTCTGGGCGAGCATGCGGCCATCGTAGAGATCCAGCTGGGCATCATCACTGTTGATGGATATGAGACGCTCGGGGTCGTCGGTCGCCACCACGAGGCGGTGGCCCGTCTCCAGGGGCAGCGGGTCGACGAAGCGCCCCGTACCACGGTCATCGTAGGTTCTGAAACCTTTGAACTGCCGGGGTTTCTCCTCGTTCGGTCGCGTCGTCGTCAGGCTCGTTGCGTAGCGTGGGAAACGGTTCAGCCGGCCGTCCATGGTGAACGTCTTCAGCCAGTACTGCGATGGTAGCAGCTCCAGGTTGAAGCCCGCCTCGCCTGCCAGTTTCTCTGGCACTGGCTTGTCCAAGTAGACGGCAATCTCGACCGCCGCCCCCTTTGCCGTGACAACCACACGGGAATCGAAGTCATAGTCGTCATAGCGCAACGTAACCTCGATACTGCCCTTTTCTCTATCGACCTTCCGGTCAATCATCTTCGGCACGAGGTCCCACTGCTCTGGTGTCTTGTTCAGCCTCACGGCACCGCCCTGCACCGTCCGCACACCGTGGTGAATCACCTCGATGCCCGAGTTCTTCTCGTCGTTGAACCCGCCGTTGAAGCTGTTGCTGAACACCAGTAGGTTTACGCCCTGTCGCTCGAAGTACTCGAGGTCGTTAAGCGTTAAGAATTGAGCGTTCTTGCTTGAGCTAGCGTCCCGTTGGGCCGAGCGGAGCGTTGAGTGTTGAGAGATGGCCGCCAGCAAGAAGGCCAGTAAGAATAGTCTGTGTTTCATAGTTCGTTTAGTTTAGTTTTGTTTTTGCTTCTTCTAGCGCGGCTATGACGCGGTCGCACCAGGCATCGAACTCAGGGTCTTCGACTTGCAGCTCAGGGTGCTCTTTCAGGTAGGCTACACAGCGGCGGACGCCTTCGTCGAAGCGTGTGGTGGCGCAGAAGCCGGGGACGGCGCGCTTTAGCTTCGAGCAGTCGAAGATGACGGTGGCGGCCTTGTCGCCGAGGAGGTTCCCCTCCAGGTCGTAGCCGGCAGGACAGACGGTGGCGAGGAAGTCGGAGGCGACGTGATAGGGCTTGAACTCAACGGGGAAACCGTTGAGGGTACTGAGTGCGTCTGCGACGGTCTGGTAGATTTGGTCCCATGTCAGCTGCTCGTCGCTCATAATCTGGAATGCCTCGCCGATGGCTTTCGGATTGCCGAGCAGGCCGATGAAGCCACGGGCGAAGTCCTCATTCCAGGTGAGTGTCCAGAGGGAGGAACCGTCGCCGTGGACAATGACGGGTTTGCCGTCGAGCATGCGCTTCAGTACAGGCCATGAGCCACGAGGGCCGTGGACGCTGAGGGGCACGCCGCGCTCGCAATAGGTGTGAGACGGGCGGACGATGGTTACGGGAAAACCGTTGTCGCGGTACTCGCGCATGAGCAGTTCCTCGCAGGCGATTTTGTTACGCGAATATTCCCAATGGGGGTTGGCAAGGGTCGTGCCCTCAGTGATGACGCGGCTCCCTCCACTATAGGCTGAGGCAGAGGAGATGTAGACGTACTGGCGCGTGCGGCCGCGGAACAACCGGAGGTCACGCTCCACCTGCGAGGGAAGGAAGCCGATGAACTCGCAGACGGCGTCGAGGGTCTCGGCGGGCGAACCGCCGAGTGCTCTAGGTTCAGTTTTTGTCAAGGCATCGAGCACACTTTTCTCGTCGTCGATGTCACAGATGATTTGCTTCACACCCGTGGGCACTTCGTCCTTGCGGGTGCCTCGGTTCAGCAGCCACAGGTCGTGGCCGCTCGCTGCCAACTGTCGGGTGATGGCCGAGCTGATGGTGCCGGTGCCACCGATAATCAATATCTTCATAATGTTGAGATTTCTACGGGTTTGATGGGCTTAATGGGCTTAATGGGTCTGCCAGCGCGTCAATCCAGGATATGAAGGCGACGAGCGAGGCATTCCAGTTGATGGCAATCTCGTTAGATGCGTATGACTCGGCATCATCGATGTATGACTCGTCGGGTACGTTCGAGGGATAGACGGAGTTCTTCATATCGCGCTTGTCCTGCTGGCCGGGGTTCGGGCCGCCGACAAGCATACCAGGGAATGGCGCGTCGATGCCATCGGCGGCCGACGGACGGTGGTGGGGATGGAGGGGCGACTTGTCGCCGAAGCAGGTGACGAAACAATAGCCGGTGGCGTTTCGACCCAAGAGGTAGTCGGCGTTCTGGAGGGCATAGCGGCGGTACTTTTCATTGCCCGAGATCTTGTCGGCATAGAGCAGTGCGAAGGCCTGACAGCAGCAATGCTCGGCCAGACAGCCCCAGCCGAAATCCCTCGGGCTGTTGCCGTAGGGTGACTGGAAGGATGACTGATCAACGCCCTCGATGGCTTTATCGCAGAAGTCGTTCAGCTGATGGAGCATCGTGTCGCGCAGGGGTGTGAGTTCTTGCTTAGGCAAGCGTCCCGTTGGGCCGAGCGGAGCGTTGAGCGTTGAGAGTTGAGGGACTTCGGCCAGGCACTCGAAGGCGCCGAGCGAGGCGACGTTGCCCCAAGAAGGTGTGGTAAACTGCTGTGGCTGGTTCTGGTGGGCGTCATCGAGATAGGTCTGCTTGCCTGTCAGTCGCCAGAGCGCGGTTGCCGCCCAGAAGAACTCATCGCGGGCGCTCATGTCGGCGTAGGTGCCCGTGGTTATGGCGGGGTCTTTCAATGTGTGCTGCATGTAGAAGGCATTCGGATGGTCCTTCGCCCATTGGTAGGCACGCTCGGCCATTGCTGCAGCCTGCGCCGAGAATCCGGGATAGTCCTGCTGATAGGGCTCGAAGAGGCGTGCGGCATCGGCCATGACAGCGGCGAAGTCGAGGGTGGCGGTGATGCTCTTGGCCACTACGTAGCGCTGCTGACGGCAGTCCTTTGGCATGATGAAGCCCTCGAAGTTGGGTGTGGTCAGCTTGTGATAGACACCGCCGTCGTAGGGGTCTTGCATGGTGAGCAGCCATTGCAGGTTGAACATAATCTCGTCCAGTAGGTCAGGTGTTGCGTTGGGACCTGAAGCGGATGCTTCGGACACGGTGGCGGGGATGCTGGTGCTCAACTGGGCGAAATAGTCGCGCTGCTGTTCGTAGGCGGCGAACATCAGGCCGATGCTAAAGGCGGAGTTCACCACATATTTATTATAGTCGCCTGCGTCGTACCAGCCGTAGGGCGAGCTGATGACGGTGCCGGCAGGGCGCAGCGGCGAGGCGGCTGAGTTGTGGACGAGCACTTGCGTGTCGGGATGGCCCAAGGGGCGGCTGTAGACGGCATCGATGATGGGTACGCCGGAGCGAATGAGGTAGAAGAGGCGCAGCGAGGCCGTCGCGATGTCGCGGTAGGGCCGTTCGCTGACGTGCAGCACGCACGACTCTGAGCCGAGGCTCACACGGTAGTCACCTGGAGCCGACAGCTCGTCGAGGGTGATGACGTAGCGCGTCTTCTGCGACAGGGGCGACACAGCCTTGCGCACCTTGGTTTTAGGCTTCAGCGTCTTCCCGTCGGGTGTTGTCACGCGTAGCTTGTTGCCAGGGTTGAGGCCTTCGACAACAATGACTTTCTCCTGTTGGGGGTAGTAGCCGACCTGGTTGCGACGGATGCTTTCGCTGGGCTGCGCGTTGGTGCTCAGGCAGAGGCAGAGCAGGGCGGTTATGACAAATAAGTTGAGAGTTGAGAGTTGAGAGTTGAGAGTAAAGGGTGTTTTCATAAATAAGTTGATTTAGAGTTCTATGGGCTTGCTGGGCTTAATGGGTCTAATGGGCTTAATGGGGCTAATGGGTGTGCTTGCGCAAGCGTCTTTTGGCCGAGCGGTCAATTATCCATTGGGTACTTGACACCCCATTTCTGGCGTAGCTGGTCCATGAGCTGCATGATGTATAGGGTTTCGTGGTGGGGCATCTCACGGGGTTCGAGCAGTCCTTGGGCGAGGGCATCGCGGCAGACGAGGAACTGATACTCGTAGCCAGTAATCTGCTGCGGCACGCGGATGGTCTCAACGTAGGTTCGGTTGGGGCCGTTTAGGGTGATGGTTTGTGGATTGTTGATGTTGTCGATAATGATGTTGCCCTGTGTGCCTGCGATGACGCCGATGTTGTCTCCGACGCACTGTGCGGAGGACTGGACGTTGGCGAGGATGCCGTCTTTGAGGATGATGGTGATGGCATTGGTGAGGTCCATGCCAGTGGTGGACTTCACGCAGTAGCCGTCGATGGTCTGGATGTCTGCGTCACAAAACATGCGGACGAAGTTGAGGGCGTAGACTCCGAGGTCGAGGAGTGCACCTCCGCAGAGGTCGGGGCGCATGATGCGGGGTTTATCGCCCATGGAGTAGCCGAGGGTGGCGGTGATGAGGTGTGGCGTGCCGATGCGGCCGTCGGCAATGAGCTTACGGACGATGGCGACGGCGGGCTGGTATCGTGTCCAGATGGCTTCTGCGAGGAACACTTTCCGTTTATATGCCAGTTCAATGATTTTCTGGGTCTGCTGGGCGTTGGCCATGAAGGCCTTCTCCACGAGGCAGGGCTTTCCGGCCATGAGTGCCTCTCGCGTTACGTCGAAATGGTGGGAGTGAGGGGTGCCTACATATACCAAGTCCACATCGGGATCATTGATGAGCTCCGAGTAGGAGCCGTAAGCCTTCTCGATGCCCCACTTCTTGGCGAAAGACTCCGCCGTCTCTAACTTCCGCGAGCCCACGGCGTAGGCCTCGCAGTCTTTCAGTCCGTTGAGGGTGGTTGCCGCCTTATCGGCAATCCATCCCGTTCCAATAATTCCTACTCGCATAATTGTTTAGAGTTTATAGTTCTATGGGCTTGATGGGTTTAATGGGGCTAGATGGGTTTAATGGGGCTAGATGGGTTTAATGGGGCTAATGGGTTTAATGGGGCTAATGGGTCTGCTTGGGCAAGCGTCCCGTTGGGCCGAGTGGCGGCCTCTTCGAGCTCATGGGTGAGGCGGTCAAGGTCGGTAGCACTTTGCTTCATGCGGGCAGTAATGTCGGCGATTTCGTCGGCGGGAAACTCGTGTAGGCTGGCGTTGAGAACCTGTGTGAACCCGCTGATGATATTGAGCGGGGTGCGGATGGCGTGGTACATCGCCTGTATGAACTCGGTTTTCTTGCGATTGGTTTCAAGCTTGAGCTGATAGGCTTGGGTGAGTTGAGCGTTGAGGGTTGAGAGTTGTGCGTTGGAGCTTTGTATGGCGTTGACGGAGTCGTGGAGGGACTGCTGCATGCTGATGAAGCTGTTGGTGAGGCGTCCGACGCTGTCGCGGCGATTGCTGTGAGGTAGTGTCTGGTCGAAGTGTCCGTTGGCTATGCGCTGCGCCTGAAGGTCAAGTTGCCTGAGCGGCTGCACGGCACGGCGCACAATCTGGTAGCAGAGGACGAGGAGAAGAAGGAGTGCGATGCCGATGATTGACCATACGAGTAGGAGCAACCGATTATAGCGAGCAAAGACATCACTCTGTGGACAGACGATGGCTATGCTCCAGCCAGTGCGCTGAAGTGGGCGATAGAAGATGTAGGCATCGACCCCATCGACGATGGTCTCGACCATACCGCTGCGCCCTGCAATCATGGAGAAGCCCAAGGCATCGATTTGGCGCTTCACTTTGGGGTCTGCATCGCTGAAGATGCTTTGTCGGAAGAGCTTTGTGGTGTCAGGGTGGACGAGATAGGTACCGTCGCGCCCTATCATGATGGCGGAGGAATGGGGATAGGCGGGGATGGCGGTGACCATCTGTGACAGCCACTTGAGGGTGAGGCTGGCGGTGATGGAACCGATGTAACGTCCGTCAGCGTCGCGCATGGGGCAACAGTAGGAGGTAAGGATGTCGGGGGAAGAGAGTGTCCCCTCGTTATAGTCGTCGAAGGCATCAATCCAGCAGGAGCGGCCTAGCGTGCGCGGTGCCTTGTACCATGGTGCTTCGAAATATTCAAACGGTCCCTCACGCACGGTGGTAATGCTGTCGGCCTGGCGCAGCGAGTAGGCTGAATAGTAGCGTCCCATTTCGGGGAAGAAGTATGGTTCCATGGAGATGGCAAAGCCTGTGAGGAAAGAATTTTCCTGTACCGTCCGATGGGTGAAGGCCAGGAGTGAGTCGGGCTTCAGGTGTCGTGGCGTGGTAAGGGCCATGAAGTTCGTTATGGTCTCCGTCTCGTCCATGATGCCGTTGATGCGCTCGGCCGTGTTGTCGAGCAGCTGGGTGGCGCGTTCGATGGCGGCGCGCTGGATGTAGCTTCGGCACCGATAGAAGAGGAAGTGGAAGAGCAGCGAGAATACCACGCCGATGATGAGCGTGATGGTAAGGCCTAGGCGCAGCGAGAGGTGCTGACATACGTAGCGGAACAGTCGTTTCATACTCAATTGTCCATTAGTTCGTCAAGCAGTTGTGTAATAGTCTCCGTGCCCTGAAGGATGTCGGTCTGTCGGTGCATCATCTGTTCCTTCGTCATGGTATTGTAGTCGCGGCAGATTTCTTCGGTGCTCTGACACACCTGAACCACAGGGGCTGTCATCTGGGTCGTCATGTCTGTCAGGAATTTCGCCTTCATCTCTTCGTATGCCTTCGCCTCATCGTAAGCGGTCTGCAGCTCGGCGTTCTGCGCACTCAGTGTTGCCTGTTTCTGCTGCATCTCGTCCATGTATGCCTTCAGCGATTGCTGCATCTTTTTCAGACTCTTCTGCAGACGTCCCGCTTCATGGTCGTGGTGAGCATCAGGTATCGGCGTTTCCAAATTCCCCTCAGCAATGCTCTGCGCCGCATCGGCCAGAAGGTGTAGGGGACGCAAGTGGCGGGCCACGACAAAATAGAGCACAACAAACAACGTCACGACCCCAATCACTCCCCAGACCAGCAGCAACGACTGCATGCGCTGGAACTTGTTGCTGATGTCGCTTTTCGGGAAGGTGACGAGGAGGCCAATGGGACGATTGCCGATGGGCTCGTAGATGGAGTAATCGCTGTCCTCTACGCCCAGAGAGGTGTCGGGAGTGAGGCTCACCTCCAGTCGTGCATTCGGCAGCGACTGTATCATCGTGGCCTTGTATCCGCTCTCCTCGACCAGTTGCTCAATCATCTCGCGGTCAACTGTCAGTGGTTGTCGCTCCAGCCGTGCTGTCATCTCCATCTGCCGCAGCTGGTTGTCCGTTCGCAATGCCGCGTTCTCAAGCGTCTGCTGCAACGCGTCCAGCGTTTCATCGTGGATGACTCCCTGTGAGTAACTTCCTAACAGGAAGATAGTCACACCAGCCGTCACAAGCACAAAGCCTCCCACCCACAGTGTCAGCTGTGTGGTGAACGATGTGCGGACGGTCTGTAATAGCGACATAATAATACTGTTTAGTAGAACTTCACCATGTCCTCCAATGGGCGGTGGTTGGGATGGCGGGGCTCAGCGGCGCGATAACCGAGGGCGATGACGGCCATGACGGTCTCGTTCTCAGGAATGGAGAACAATTCGCGCAGCTTGTCGGCATCGCGCATGCCCATGATGAGCGTGTCGAAACCCATGGCGCGGGCCTTCAGAATGAGGTAGCAGTTGGAGAGTCCGTTGTCGTAGGCGCCCCATCCGTCGCCCACTTCGTTGGCGGGGTTGCCGCGAGAGAAGCCCGACTTTCCACGTTCGAAGGTCGAGACGATGAGCACGGGTGCATCTTGCACATTCCGTTTGTTGTCGCCTATGAGCTCCTTCACGGCGGCAAGCTTTTCGGGCGACAGGGCGACGTAGTACTTCGAGGGCTGCTGGTTGGCCCACGACGGTGCCTCCTGAACGGAGACCATCAACTCCTGGATTTCCTCCTCTGAGATTTTCTTCGTGGCATCGTAGCTGCGGATGCTACGACGGGTGGTTAGTACGTCATTGAATGAGGGTGGGGCTGTTTGGCTCACTTCCTGAGTATAGCCTGACAGCACCATCAGCGCTGCAAGGGCGGTCAATACAATCAGTCTTTTCATTGTTTTTTCTTTTGTGTTAGGTGAGTATCATTTAGTGTCATCGCTGTCCCCTTCGATCCTGGTTGCCCCATTTCTTGTCGTAGCGCCCCTCGGTATCGATTTTGCCGCCGAACATGTTGAGGCGATAGCGCACATGAAGCATGGCGTAGGAGTTGATGCTGTTGTATCGGGTGTCGCTGCGGCCGTTGGCATTGACCCAGCGCTCGTAGTTGGACTGCTGGTGGAGGAGGTCGTAGAAGTTAAGGGCTACGACGAGGGTCTTGGTGCGGAGGAAGGCCTTCGAAATCTGGCCGTTCCAGATGAGCTCGTTGGTGTTCGACGACGGGTCGTTGTAGCCTCGGCGGCTGTTCTCGTGCAGGTTGGTGGAGATTTCCAGGCCGATTGGCAGCCGCACCATAATCTGACCGCCGTAGTCGAAACGCCACGTGTCGAGGTCGGCGCTGGGCTGAAGCTCGTTGCGGGAATGTTGGAAGTTGACACTACCATCGAGCATGATTTCGAGCCAGTCGTTGCGGTAACTGAGGTTCAGGCGCTCGCGCAAGTTCGTGGTGCGCGTCGTGTTCTCGGCAGCATCGGCTTTTTTCTGTGCCACGTAGCTCACGTAGTTGTTATAGCGCAGACGAGTGTCGGTTCCTATGTTCCAGTGGGCGGTGCTGTCAAGGGCGGTGCTCAGGTTCAGGCCGCCGTCGGCGTTCCAGTTGCCGTTGATGTTTTCCGGACGCGAGATGCTACCGCCGGTCTCTTCATTGTAGTAAACGAGGTTCGAGATGGCATTGCGGATATGGCGGTAGTTGGCGTATACGACGATGCTGCGTTTGTAGCGCTGTATATAATTATTGTAATAGAGGTTCAGCGTGTTCGTGAACTGCGGCTTCAGACCAGGGTTTCCCTGTGTGATGTAGAGCGGGTTCGAGTCGTCGGTGATGTCGAGCAGCTGGGTGATGTCGGGCTGGCGGGTGTCGCCGCGATAGGTCAGACGGATGCTCTGTTGGTCGCTGAAGTTGTAGTGGAAGTCGACAGTCGGCGTGAGGTTCACGACGTTACGTATGGTGTCGACGTAGATGCCGCGATAGTCCTGGATGAAGTTCGAGTGTTGCGGCTGCACAAGGAAACCGATGTTGTAGTCGTACTCCTTCTGCCAGTGGCGCAGCGTGAGTCGGATGTTATGGGTGTAGTTCTTGTATTCGGAATAGCGGCTGAGGTTCTTGTCGAGGAATGGGGATAGTGGGTCGCTGCTTTCTCCGGCGGGAAAACCGCCGGAAGCGGTCGAGACAGGGTCGAGCCACGGATCCCACTCGCGGTACTCGGGGGTGACGCCAGTGAAGGGGTTCAGGGAGAGGTGGCTGAAGTCGTAGGTCTGGCGGTCGCTCTTGTTCTGGTTGTAACGCAGCTCGTAGTTGGCCTGCAGGTGTGCGCCCTTCCAGAGTGGCTCGCTGTAGAGTGCCGACAGGACGTAGCCGCTGTTGTCGCTTGGTGTCGTGTTGTAGCGTGCGGTGAAGTAGGTGGAGTCTAAGCCGGCCTGATTCTTCACACGATGCAGGTCGACCTCGTTGTCCGACGCGTTCTGGTTCTCGCTGTCGCCGATAGATCCCTCCACGCGCAGGGTTACGTTGCGGCCACGCTGGTTCAGTTTGCGATAGAACTGCAGCATCGCCCAGGCGTTCTTGTTTTCGCCATAGGAGAGGCTCGCGCCGTGGCTGGAGTTAACGGCGTAGGGGTATAATGAGCTTGATGGGCTTAATGGGGCTAATGGGTCTTCAGAGTAGAGATACGGGTCGTCGCTGAATGTTGCTGATAGCGATGTCGAAGTCCCGTCGTTCGTCCCTATGCTTCCGTTTGCTCTCATAAGCAGATTCGTCAGCGTGTCGGGTTTCCACTCCACGCGGATGTTGCCCGACCAGTTGTTGCTACGTGACATCTGTTTCGAGCGGCTGTTCGAGAACGTCCTTGAAGTCTCTGAGTAGAAGTTCTCGCTCGCATTCTCGTTCTCGTTGTCGCCATCGCGGTGGTTCCAGCGCACGGAGGCGTCGAGCTTCAGCTTCTCGCCGTCGTCGTAGTTCAGGTTAGTGCCCAGCATCTTGCGGGCGTTCAGTCCACGACGGTTCCACCAGCCGGCGTTCTCCTCCTTGTTGTTCAGATTGCCAAGCAGCACTAAACGTGTCTTGTCCGTGAACATGCTCCCCATCCCGCGTGATGCGTAGCGGTGCTTGGTGCCGCCTGCAATGTCGAGGTTTGTCATGTAGCCACGGTTCATGCCTTTCTTGATGGTGAAGTCAAGTACGGTTTCCTTGTTGCCGTCCTCTATCCCTGTGATGCGTGCCTGGTCGCTCTGCTGGTCGTAGAATTTTACGCTCTGGATAATGCTCACGGGGATGTTCTTCAGCGCTGTTTCTACGTCGCCGAGCATGAATTCCTTGCCGTCCAACAGTATTTTCTCCACGGTCTTGCCGTTGACAGTGATGTTGCCGTCATCGTCGACCTCCGCGCCTGGGATGCGCTTGATAAGATCCTCTATCACTGAACCTTCTGGCGTACGGTAAGCGTTGGGATTGTACACCAGTGTGTCCTTCTTCACCGTGACCTGTGCCGCCCGGCCTGTGACGACCGTCTCACGCAGCAGCACTGCGTCGCTCGACATCAGGAGTGTGCCCATCTCCTGACTTTGATTGCGCCGCAACGTCACTTCACGCTCGATGGACTGGAATCCCACCGACGACACTTTCAGTCGGTAGATGCCATTAGCGGGAGCCTCCACAGAGAAGTTTCCCCGAACGTCGGTCACGGTACCGCCCACAAATGTTGAATCGCGCTGTCTGAACAGCTGCACAGTAGCCTGAACCAAAGGTTCCTTTAGTTCTGCGTCCATCACACAGCCGCTCACCGTCAGTCCACGGTCTTCATCGTTCTGCGCGAACGCAACCACGGTCAGCGACCACAATATTAATAATATATATAGGTGTCTCATTACTCTTTGTTATTTCATTATCCCGTCATTCTGCCCTTTGTCTATCCATCATCATTTCCGTGTGCTGTCCCTCAACTCCAGCCGTGCATTCACCACGATGTGCTGCACACTGTCATCGCCATTCAGTTGGTCGAGGAGCAGGCGGAAGGCTTTCACACCAATTTCTTTCAGGTTCTGGCGGACGAACGAGGTGCGGGGGTGTGACATCTCCGATACCCAATCAGTTATGTAGCCGATGATGGCCACGTCTTCAGGGATGCGCAGACCGTAGCTGGTCACTGCCTGTAGTGCCGAGATGGCGAGGAGACCGTGCGAGGCGAGGATGGCATCGGGCGGTTCCGGCAGTCGCAGCAGTTCGAGCGTGTCGCTGAGGCCGGAGTTGAAGCTGATGTGGTGGCACTTCACCAGTTCGGGGCGGATGGGGATGTCGTGCTCGCGCAGTGCCTCCAGATAGCCGTGCTTACGGTCTGTTGTCTGCTTTAGCTGGTTCGACCCGCCGAGGAAGGCGATGTTCCGTGCACCACCGTCTATGAGGCTGTTGGTAGCCTTATGGGCAGAATCGGCATCGTTGATGATGACCGACGAGATACCCATGTCGGGGGCGCGGTCGAAGAACACAATCGGCATGTGTGCCTGACGTAGTTGCAGCAGGCGGGAAAAGTCAGTGGTGTCTTGTGCAGGACAGATGATGATACCCTCCACGTGCATGTTCAACAGCAGTTCCACGCAGTCGGCCTCTTTTTCACTGTCGTCGTTCGAGTCGGTGATGATGCACATGTAACCAGCCTTGCGGGCTTCCGCCTCAATGCTCTTTACGATGTGGGCATTGTGGGTGAAAGCCACGTCGGGCACTACGATACCTATGATTCGCGTGGTGTCGAAACGTAGACTCACTGCAAAGGGATTCGGCCTGTAGCCGCCCTCCTCGGCCAGTTGCTCAATCTGTTGCTTCAGCTCTGGGCTGACACCGTCAAGCCCCCTTAGTGCCCTTGACACGGTGGAAACATTGATGCCTAGCTGTCGGGCAATGTCGCGCTGGGAAATCCGTTTCATCTATTGACCATCGTTTTTCCTTACAAAGGTATGGGTTTTACATTATATTTTAACGCAACGGGTGGAAAAATGTTGCGCAATGCGTTGCGTAACGTAATAAAAGAATGAAGCCATCTGCCTTCACAGGTAGATGGCTTCGCAAAATGCTATGATAAAAAGTCTTTGTGTTGAATCAGACGCTGCAAAGTTATGAATAATCTCGCGACAGTCCAACACATTTCTTTCAAAAACAACACGCAAAGCGTTGCGCTAGTTGCGCAACACCAGAGCGTCGGATTCTCATCCTCGTGCCATGCGGTAGATGACCTCCATATCCTTGGCGGCCAGCGTCTTGAAGCATCCGCAGGTACGCTCGTAGTCGCGGCTGCACTTGCGGGTCATCTCCTTGATTTCCTCGTCGGTGATGTCTCGGCCAATCAGCTCCTTGATGTTGATGGGCATGCCGATGGCGTGGTAGAACCGCTCCATGGCTTCAATGCCCTTGAGCGCGGTGCCTTCGGGGTCGGTGAAGTCGTTGGGCACATCCATCACGTTGACGGCGAAGCGTACGAAGCGACTCAGGTTCTCGTGCATGACATAGCGTGCCCAGCTCGGCCAGACAGCAGCAAGACCGGCACCGTGGGTGACGTCGAACATACCGCTGAGTTCGTGCTCCAGCTGGTGGGTAGACCAGTCGCCGTTGTTGCGTTTTCCCGTCACATCGTTATGAGCCAGGCTGCCGCCCCACATAATCTGGGCCCGGTTGCGGTAGTCCTCTGGATTCTTCAGCACGGCGAACACGCACTCCTTCATCGTGCGCATCAGTGTTTCCGCCAAGGCATCGGTCAGGGTCATATCGCACTCCGTGTTGAAGTAGCGCTCCATGGTGTGCATCATAATGTCCGTCACGCCGGCGGCCGTCTGATAGGGAGGAAGGGTGAACGTGCGGCGGGGGTTCATGATGGCAAACTTCGGTCGGGAGATATTGTTAGAGTAGCCCAGCTTCACGTCGCCGTCCTCGTTGGTGATGACGCTAGCTTCGCTCATCTCGCTACCGGCAGCGGGAATAGTTAGCACAGCAGCCACAGGCAACACCTGCACGGGCTCTGCCTTTCCGAGATAGAAGTCCCAGACGTCACCGTCGTAGGGCACGCCGTAGCCGATACACTTAGACGAGTCGATGACGCTGCCGCCGCCCACGGCCAGTATAAAGTCGATGCCCTCTTTCCTGCACAGTTCGATGCCCTGTTTGGCCAGCGAAAGACGTGGATTGGGCACGACGCCGCCGAGTTTGACGAATGGGATGCCGCCCTCGGTGAGCAGTCCGCAGACTTTGTCAAGCAAGCCGGAGCGTATGGCACTCTGACCACCATAATGTACCAGCACCTTCGTGCCTCCGTATTTTTTCACTAGGGCAGCAACCTGCTCCTCAGATTGTTCGCCGAACACCACTTCTGTCGGCGCATAGAAATTAAAGTCCTTCATTGATAATTAAATTGATGAATAATTAGAGATAAGTTAATTAGTTGTTGAGTTGGTATTTAAGTTCTGATGTATGTTCTATAGTCTCACGCCCAGTGACAACCGTGCATACGCATCGTAGATCTTGACCTTGTTCTGGTCCTTCCTATAGATGAAATTGTTGTACTGAGCCTGGAGGCCAATGAAGAAGTCTTTCCAGTTGTAGGCAATGCCAAGCCGCAGGTCTAGGTTGAGGCGTAGCCAGCTGTATTCGGTCTCTTCGCCCGCATCCCAGTAATAGGCTTGGTCTCCATCTTTAATCATGAAAACAGGCTTGTCTGCCTTTCCGTTCTCCCACTTTCTGGCCACAGGGTCATACGTCCCATAGTCGTCTATCTCTTCCGCGGGCGACAGGTCGAAGTTGCAGTCGAACTTGTAGACTTTCACGCGGTTATAGACACTGACGGTGGGCATGGCCATGGCATTGACGACGAGGCCACGGAAGGGTACCCAGTTGTATCCATAGCCGAAACCGATGTTGCCCTGGTGCACTTTGATGCGACCTGTGTTCTGGCTGAGCAGCACATACACCACATTGCAGCGGTCGGAGTAGTCGAAAGACGACTGATACCAGGTGACGCCGGCAAGGAAGGAGCCTGCGGAGCGGCGCTGAATCACGGACTGGTTGTAGGCGGCAGCCTGAGAATAGCGACGACCGTTGAACACGTAGTATCCGTTGATATAGACGGAACGTATCCATACCGGGGCATACATCAAAGTGTCCGTGTGAAAATCCTCAACGACCTTCCCGTCTTTGTATTCTGTGGAGGATATGCTTACATCGCTCGTGCTGAATCGCCTGAGCCTGAAGTTAAACCCGTACTTTGCGCCTGTGCTGCTGATGGAGAAATAGCGTCCGGAGTTTTTGGTAAGTGGCCTGGAGATGGATATTCCCGTGCCTCGGTAGCCCACCCAGAAGCCGATGGAAGCTGCTGTGGGTGGCTCGAAGCTCATCCGCCAGTCTGAAACGTCATGAGTCCCTGGTTGTTCAAAATAGCTGTAGTAGTCCACATCGACCATGTTCTCTTTCTCACGAAGGATGATTCTCCATGGCTTTTTGGGAACTTCGATGTAGTGTGGGTCCACCTTTCTCATGGCGGCAGAGTCCAGGTATTCCCGCAACTGATGAAACCGTCTTATCAAGGTTGGTACGTGTTTCTGTGTACTTACGGTGTCTAGGACATTCTCGGAAAACTCGGATGCGTTTCCCACAATGGAGTCCTGTTCCTGTCCTGCTACATTCAAGGCGAACAGTAGGCTGAAAAAGATGATTCTCCCTACCATAATAGATTAACAAAGTAAATACAGGTGCAAAGATAAGGCTTTTTCTTGGAACTTGCAAGAAAAAGCCTAGAATCTTTTAGAAAAAAAGAACAACAGGTGGGTCTGTCTATCCCAGAACCCCTTCAGGGAACTGCATGGTGCAGCAGTGGAGGGATCCGTGCTGCCGTATGAGCGGACGGCAGTCGATGCCCACGATGTCGCGGTCGGGGAAGGCCTGGCCGATGATGCGCATGGCCTCAGCGTCGAGATCGGGCTGGGCGTAGGTGGGCACGAGGACAGCACCGTTGATGACGAGGAAGTTGGCGTAGGTGGCGGGCAGACGGTCATCGCCGTCATAGATGGGTCTCGGCATGGGGAGCTTCATGAGACGGTAGGGCCGTCCGTCGATGGTGCGGAAGGTGCGCAGTTGTTCTTCCATGAGCCGCAGGTCGTCGTAGTGCTCGTCGGAGGGGTCGTCACATCCTATATATAATAATGTGTCGTCGGGACAGATGCGGACGAGGGTGTCGATGTGGCCGTCGGTGTCATCACCAGCCAAGTTTCCGTGGTCTATCCAGAGCACGCGGTCGGCACAGAGGTAGTCCTTCAGGCGCTGCTCTATCTCGTCGCGGGTGAGGGGCTGGTTGCGGTGGGGGGCAAGGAGACACTGGGAGGTGGTGAAGATGGTGCCCTTGCCGTCGCTCTCGATGGAGCCGCCCTCGAGGACGAAGTCCAGGTGGTCTACATATTCGCCATGCAAGGCTCCCACGTCGTAGAGGCAGCGGTTAATGGCGTTGTCGAGGTTGGCGGGGAACTTTTCGCCCCAGCCGTTGAAGCAGAAGTCGAGAAGAATGTCCTCCTTCTGTTGGGGGTGAGTGCCCCCCGCGCTATCCTCCCCGCCCAGTGGGGGACGTCCGCCGCTCTCCCCTCCCTTGTAGGGGAGGGTTCGGAGGTGGGGTATCAATGTAATAAACCCGTGGTCGCGTGCCCAGGTGTCATTGGTGGGGCAGGTGACATAGACCATTCCGGGGGCACAGCCTTCTGGAGCCACCACAAGAAGTCGCTCGCGGCGGCTTATCTCGCGAGCTATCTGTTGGTATACGGTGAGCACGTCATCGAGTATCGGTGCCCAGTCGGTGTTGCGGTGAGGCCAGGTCAGCTGCACGCCGCTCTGCGGCTCCCATTCGGCTGGCAGCCTATATTGTTTTTTGTCGTTCATGGCTCTTAGTGATGGTGTCTTTACGAGAGTCCTTCTATCTCCCCGTTTACTATGGTGATGCGTTCTGCCTGAGGACTTCTGGGCAGTCCCGGCATGCGGAGCATGTCTCCTGCTATGGCCACAATCATCTCGCTGCCACAGTTCAGGATGACATCACGGATGCGGATGGTAAAGCCCTCGGGCGAGCCGTAACGGGTGCTGTCGGCCGAGAAGGAGAACTGTGTCTTGGCGATGCAGACGGGGTAGTGGGCGATGGCACCGTCCTCGTCGGTAAAGGCCTCACGCAGGTCCTCCAGCTTCTTCTTGGCCGTCTTGCTATACTCCACAGCCGAGGCTCCATAGATGCCCTTGCACACCTTTTCTATCTTGTCCTCCAGCTGGTCGGCCTCCTTATAGGTGAAGCGTATGGGCAGAGGACGCACCCTCTCAATGGTGTCTACAACGGTCTGAGCCAGTTCAGTTGCACCCTCTCCTCCTTTGAGGAAGGCCTCGTTGACGGCAAAGCCCACTCCCAGGTCCTCACAGTTCTTCCGCACGATGTCTATCTCCTGCTCCACGTCAGTGTCATGACGGTTGAGGGTGACTACTACAGGCTGTCCGAAGCCCTGCATGTTACGGATATGACGGTTCAGGTTCTTCAGTCCCTCAGTCAGTCCCTTGGCGTTGGGTTCCTTGATCTGTTCCAAGGGCACACCGCCGTGCATCTTCAGACCCTGTGTAGTGGCAACGATGACCACCAGACGGGGCTGCAGACCTGTCTTACGGCACTTGATGTCGAAGAACTTCTCTGCTCCCAGGTCGGCACCAAAGCCTGCCTCAGTCACTACATAGTCGCTGAAGGTCATGGCCAACTTCGTAGCCAGTACACTGGAGCAGCCGTGGGCAATGTTGGCAAACGGTCCACCATGAATATAGGCAGGTGTATGCTCAGTGGTCTGCACCAGGTTTGGCTTCAGGGCATCGCGCAGCAGCACAGTGATGGCTCCTGCCACTCCCAGGTCTTTCACCTTGAAGTGTTTCCCGTCGGCCGTGATACCCAGTACAATATTCTCTATACGACGCTTCAGGTCCTCCTCGCTGGTAGCCAGACAGAGGATGGCCATCAGTTCCGAGGCTGGGGTAATGTCGAAGCCCGTCTCAGCCACTACCCCATCGCCACGCAGACCAGTCACCACATTTCTCAGGGCACGGTCATTCACATCGAGCACCCTCTTCCAGAATATCTCCCTCAAGGCAAAGCCCTCCTTACGGTGGTGGTAGAGGTAGTTGTCGAGCAGCGCACTGATGGTGTTGTGTGCCGAGGTCACGGCATGGAAGTCTCCTGTGAAATGGAGGTTGATTTTCTCCATAGGCAGCACCTGAGCATATCCTCCTCCTGCAGCACCACCCTTCATGCCGAAACAGGGACCCAGTGAAGGCTCACGGAGTGCCACAGCAGCACGTTTGCCTATCCTGTTGAGTCCAAGAGCCAGACCGATGCTCACCGTCGTCTTTCCTATTCCAGCCTTTGTAGGGCTGATAGCCGTCACCAGTATGAGTCGGCTCTTCTTCACCTTCTCCTCGTCGATGAGGTCCACTGGCACCTTAGCCATAAACCTCCCGTAGGGTTCAATCTCATCGGGTGCTATCCCCAACTCCGCAGCTATCTCGCCAATAGGCTTCAGCTCACATTCCCGTGCTATCTGTATGTCTGTCTTCATATCTGAATTATTTGGTGCAAAAGTCAAAACGAATCTTTCATTGCAGTTATGCCACCTTGGCCTTCTTCAGCTCATTCTGCAGGAATGAGTACACATAGCCCGCACTCTGGTAGTATAGCCCTGTCTCGTCCTCCTGCAGACGCTCGAAGGTCTCCGAAGTGTAAAGCACCTCAATAGCCTCCTCAGGACTGTAGTGGTAGTCGTCAACCAAGAATCCTGCCAGCTCTACGCACAGGTCGTCCTTCATGAGCTGTATCTGTTCCTCTGTCAGTCTTTTCGTCATAGCTTCTTCAATTGTTGTAATGCTCTTTCAGTGCCAAAGAAATACTGGAAGGTGATGCCTTTGGCATATTTCAATTCCTCTACCAGGCGGGATAAGGAAATGACTCCCCCCTCATAGCGACGCAACTGATAAGTAACACCGTCATCAGCTATCGGGCCATAGACAATGTCATAATCATGGATGGGGTGCATGGCCCTTTTGTCGCGGTTAGCCAATACGAAAAGTGCCCATTCATCACAATAGTCAGGAAAGCTGAGCACCTTCAACTGCTCTGACGACATCACCGACTCATCAAAGAGGAACTCCGTCACTTCAGCCTTCCCCTCCTTGGTCTGACTGACTTTCTGGAAGGCCATGTCCCAAGCCTGCTGTTTGTCAGGCGAGAGATAGAAGCCACTGCCAAAGTCCTTGAAGGGCTTGGAGTGGACAAGGTCAGGAGCCTCAATCTTCATGTTCGAGCCGTGATAGAGTCTGATCATCTCAGCTGTCCTCCATTGTTTTGACAAACCTGTGCCAGAGCCTCCACCGTATCAGGAAACGACTGAGTGTGGAGCACGCCATAATGCTCACGCAAGTGCTCCATACCCTTGAAGCGTTTTAAGTAGGCATAGGCCTGACGGGGGTGGATTCCAAAGCGTTTGGCAAACTCGCTGATGAGCCCTACCGTATAGCCAATGACGTTTCTTTCTTCGCGTGCCATGTTTACAATTCTACATTTCAGCCTGCAAAATTAACTTTTTTCTCCGATACCGCCAAATTATCCCCCAATTTTTATTTGCAGGAGTCAGAAAATATCAGTACCTTTGCCGCCGTAAACATGTTTTACCCTTAATAAAGTAAAGGAGGGAAACTGTTATGTGTAAGTACAAAGACACGAACTTAGGGATAAAGAAGCTGGACTTCAAGAAGAAACGTGGCACTATGGCTGTTTATCTGACCGATGGGCGGGAAGTCATCGTCCCCATTTCCATGTTCCCTGACATCAAGCATCTCACGCTCAAGCAGCGCGAGGACTGGATGATAATGGACGACCAGTATTTCTCGTTCGAAGCCATGAGCAAGATATACTCTGTAAAAGACGTGCTCAGAATGTAAGAAAACTCAAAACAAAACAACGATGAAGAAGCAAATTATTCTTTTAGCTATGATGCTCCTGCCGATGGTGGCGCGGGCACAAGAGACCGTGGAGATTGACGGTATCTGGTACAACCTGATTGCAAAGGGTAAAGTGGCCGAAGTGACAAATCGATTGGGGGGTGATAGCAATGGTGATAGAAGCTATAAAGAGAGTGTGGACATTCCCCCTACAGTCACCTATGACGGAGTAGACTACGATGTTACTGGCATAGGGCAGTATGCTTTCTATATATGTAGCGGCCTGACCTCCATCACGATTCCAAACAGCGTGACGAGCATAGGAAAGTATGCTTTCGAGGGTTGCAGCGGCCTGACCTCCATCACGATTCCCAACAGCGTGACGAGCATAGGAGACTTTGCTTTCATGAATTGCAGCGGCCTGACCTCCGTAACGATTCCGGGCAGCGTGACGAGCATAGGATATATGGCTTTCTGTGGTTGCAGCGGCCTGACCTCCGTCACGATTCCTAACAGCGTGACGAGCATAGAAGGCTATGCTTTCCGTGGCTGCAGCGGCCTGACCTCCGTCACGATTGGCAACAGCGTGACGAGCATAGGAGACTATGCTTTCTATGGTTGCAGCGGCCTGACCTCCGTCACGATTCCCAACAGCGTGACGAGCATAGGAGAAGGTGCTTTCCATGGTTGCAGCGGCCTGACCTCTATCACAATTGGTAGTGGGGTGAAGAGGATTTACAGTCAGGCTTTTGCCTCCTGCAAGGAACTGACTGACGTGTATTGTCTGGCAGAGATGTTTCCAAACACAAGTACAGATGCTTTCAAAGACTCCTATATAGAATATGCTACTCTTCATGTCCCGGCGGCCTTCATCAACTACTACAAGACGAAAGAGCCTTGGAAGTACTTCAAGAACTTTAAGACCATAGAGGAGCAGCAGCTGCCTAAGTGCTCCACTCCCACCATTTCCTTCGACAAGAGTGGTCTGGTGTTCAACTGTGAGACCCCTGACGTGGAGTATTCCTACGAGATAAAGAACACGGACGTTAAGAAGGGCGTTGCTGATGGCAACAGGGTGGAGCTAAACCCTGTCTACACCATTACCTATTATGCCATGAAGGCAGGCTTTGAGAACAGCGACGTGGCCACTGCTACTATCCGCTGGCGTAATGGCTCTCCTGTGTTCCAAGGCTTCGTCAAAGTTGATGCTGGAGAAGGTGCTTTATGGGGTGACGTGAACATTGACGGGCAAGTAGATGTTGCTGACATTGCCAACATCATTGACATCATGGCAGGGAAATAATGGGCTCAGTCGGATTTGCAATCCGACTGCTGTGAGTATAAGGATTTGCAATCCGATAAAAGAGCTGTCTCGCATTATAAATGCTGAAATGATTATCCGCATTCAGGTGACGCGCTCCCATACATCCGATGCTCGAATGTAGGTCTGTAGGAAACGGCAGCTATGACTAACCCTGTCAAACACTCTGTCACCGAAATATCGCCTGTTGAATTTATAGCAGAACAATTTAATATAGGTTTTATTTGGCTTTATTTTTTGTTTTATGGTGTTTTGTCTAACACCGCGAAGCGGTACCATGAATAATTCAGGTTAGAAAACAAAGCTCGTGCTGAAAAATCTTTACATTGACCCCTCTGAGAATTCGATTTTTTGAATGAGTTCCTTGGCGGATTGCGTATGAGCCAGTTTTGAGAGGGGTCGTTTCCGCGTTTATCACGCTACTGCTCAGCTATGGGCTGATTGACCCTTAAAACTGTTTCGTTTTAGTCGGTTTTTACCGAAAAAGGTGGTCTTGTAGTACAAGACCATATCTTTTGTAGTACAAGACCATATCTTTTGTAGTACAAGACCATATC
>JAFVFY010000074.1 GCA_017475265.1 Prevotella sp.
AGGAGGATGTTTCTCTAAGCAAGACTATCTGCAATATTGGAATTATAAGATTTCCGATCCGACTGCCAAAAACGACCTGCAACAGATGGTAAATGCGCGCCTCTGTCGGAAAGATGGTTCTGGTCCTGCTACAAGGTATGTAGTATTGGCTAACAATTAGCCGATATTTAGCCGATAAAATATGTATTGCTTTGATTATTAATGATTTGTTACAAACCTGCAGTTATAAATACTCATCCGATTATCGGCTAATTTCTGCATCCGATAGCAACGGAATTATGGGGTAATATCCATGTCCCTGTGGTAGTGGCTTGAAATACAAGAAGTGCCACGGAAAGAGCCTATAGAACCACTCTTAAAAGAAAAATAATGAAGAAGAACATTGACATCAAAAAGGCAATACAGCAGATTCCCGTCAAAGAACTACGGGAGTTTGTGGAGATGCAGACAGGAAAGAACCAAAAGTTCCAAGCTGCTTTCTTAAAACATTTTGAGGACTTTTTCGTAGAGAAGGAATCGGGCGATGCATACGTGGAACAGGTGCAGGATGCTTTCTGGGATGCGACCCTCGAGGGCGATTGGGTAAACTTCAGTGCCCAAAGCCGCTTGAGCAGTGAAATATATGACGTGGTGGAAACGGCACGCAAGTTCATAGCAAGAGGCAATCCTGAGCCAGCCATCGAAATAGGCTTTACCATTATAGAAAACGGCATCGACCTCATCAACCATAACGATGACAGTTGTGGTTATTTAGGAACCATCATGAGGCTTGGCTTGGAATTGCTGCACGATGTGTCAAAACTTGAACTTGATGACGATTGCCGTGAACTATTCCAAGACTATTGCGAGGATTGTCTCAAAAAGAAAATTCTTAGCGGTTGGGATTGGGATTTCGACATATACGAATGTCTGATAGCCCTTTTACAGACACCAAAGGAAGCCAGAAAACTCATCAAACGCATTGAAAGCGACGAATATCTGGCAAAGGATTACAATACTGACCGTCGGATGAAACTCATTCTTCGGCTGACAGAGAAAGCTGACGGCAAAGAGGCTGCCCAACGACTGATGATGAACAACCTTCACATAGAGGACTTCCGCCGCCAAGCCATCACAGAGGCCGTCGAGGCTAAGGATTTTGCCAGAGCATACCATTTGGGGGAAGAAGGTATTGCTTTGGATTTAGATCATCGACCATCACGAGTGAGTACTTGGAACCACTGTCTACTGAAAGTGGCACAAGCTGAACACAATCGCGAGAAAACTATTGACTATGCCCGTCATCTGTACATTGAGCCATATTACGAAGAGGGAGACTTCTACGCCATACTCAAGGATAACGTACCCAAAGAGCAATGGGAACCTTTTGTCCGTAAGTTGGCCGACGACGTGTTGAAGAGCAGCACACCAGAGCGCTATGCCGAAATATGTTCTTGCGAGGGCTGGCGTCAGGAACTGATGGATTTCGTGCGTAGGCAATCCCGCATCGGATTGTTGCAAGAGTATGAAAAGCAATTGCTCCCATACCATCGCAACGAAATCATAGAATGTTACGTACACTACATCTATCGGCTGATGGAGTATTCGCGAGGACGCGAAACCTATCGGGAAATATGCAACCACTTGCGTCATATCAGCAGCTACGGAGCAAAGAATCTGGCAACTGAGGCAGCAACAGACCTCCGCACAAAATACCGTCGTTGTCGTGCTCTGGTAGATGAGTTGGACCATATATCATTCGATTCGTAAAATAATAAAAAAGACAAAGAACAGATGGAAGAAATAAAAAGCAGATATAGTACACGTGAATCATTCATCAGTGAATTAGCCTTTGCAATGAGCAATCATGACATCCAGGAAGAGCAGTATCTGAACCTGACACAGCAGAATCTGTCAGTCATCCTGCGAGAAGACTATAGTTGGGGGAAGAAATGGCCTGCGGAGGGCGATGAAGTTATTTTTGTGGACAAGACTCCTTCATGGGAGGCATTTCATCTGATGGAGGAGTTTGCTGACAGCATAGCCAACAGTCGAATCACGAAAGAACTCTATCATGCCTTGGAGAAACGTCATCCTTTTAGTGCATTTCGCTATGCGGCAGAAAGTACAGGTGTCATTCAACAATGAGAACATCAGCGGAAAGAATATCGTGCTTACTCGTCTGAATGAGTCTGCCAACCAGGCTAACCGTGCACTTCTGAATATGCCAGCGAAATACAACACCCGCATGTTGGCAGCAGATATCAAGAACTATTTCGAATCAAACGACAAGGCACTTGAAGTGCTGATATTCAGAAGAAAGCATGAGTTGTCCGTCTTCAGAAGATTTGCCTTGTCAGACCGTTTCTATACTGAATTCAAGAAACTGTATGAAAGATAAAAGCCACCCGCAGGTGACTTTTAAATGGAGCAGGGTCGATGAAGGCTTACTCCTCTCGGCATTCTCAGCCCCTAAGGCCTCACATGTTTACCGGATAGCCAGAACATATATTCTGACGCTGCAAAGATAGACATTATTTCTGAAAGTTCCAAGAAAAAAGCCAAGTTTTTATAAGTTTTTCTCTAAATCCGCTCCTTTTTGAGAGATTTTTCAAATAAAAAACAGTAAAAAACGACTCATTATCGATACGTCCGAAAGAAGATAATATAGATATATGACACTAATTAAACACTAATAAAGGTCGCCGATGCTCACGCACCAGAGACCTTCCTAAAAAACTTTACTTATTACACCCCGCCGCATTTTGCCCTCGGCAGGGGTGCGGTGTTACGACCACGGTACCCTCGACCATAGACTTCAGACTTTAGACTACAGACAGGGGAGCCGGTCGTTAAGGGGTTATTCCTCGTCGTCCCAAAGATTGTTGCTCTGGCGCGAGAGGATTTTGCTCTCGTCATCAATGCCGTCTGCTGAATTTGAGTAAACATGCTGAGGACCGGGCGATGATGCGATCATGTTTTGTAACTTAATCTTACGCACCTCTGTAGCGGGTGCTATGTATGCTTGTTTCTTCATAATCGTTGTTCTCCTTTTTTATTTGATGATTACTTTCTTTCCATTCACAATGTAGAGACCCTTCGTAGGCTGTGCCACGCGCTGGCCGCTGAGGCTGTAGACCTCACTCTTTACTTCTTTATTCTTCGTTAGCGGAGCGTCAATGCCGTTTGTCTCATCAGGCAGACTAATGAACGAGCGCGACGGACTGGGAATCTGCATGTATATCTTTCCTGCTGTCAGAGCACTACTGCCAGTCCATAGATAGAATCCTACACCGTATTTCCCACTAGCCAACACATAGATGCCATCCTTGGCCGTGCCGTCGCTCACATGCAAGTAGTTGCCGCTCACATTGGTTGAGGAACTGGCAATTACGTCCATCGTGTGGGTTACCTCGCTCCCCTTTGTGCCTTCAAGTAATACAGGAGTACCGGCAGGAACGCTCGTTACTGGAGTCAGCACAGTCTCTGTGTCGTCTGCCAATTCTATGATATATGCTTTTGTGCCAGAGCGGAATGATACTGCATATTCAGGAGCGTAGGTAGCCCAGCCGGCAGTGGTTACTGTGGCTGTCTCTGTGATGCTGGTGCAGTAGTTGTCGTATGTTGATATGGTTGTCTTTTTGGCAAATACTAATTCACTGCCACTTGTACCAGCATAGGTTCTAAATGAATTGTTGCTATAACTTCTCAAATAGGCAGAATTAGAATTATATACCCAGTTGGAGCCAGATCTTTTCCAATAACTGCTTTCGGTTGCATGCCATGCTAAGTTCTTCGATGAAGCAGCTTTCGCATACAAATATCCATTCTCGGCATTATACCATTTGAAACCACCAGTAACTGATACAAATGTAATTTCACAAGTTCCAGTGGGGGCACTTGTTGCAAAATCATTTGTAAATGAGAATGCTGTGGCTGTTACTTGTCCATGACCATTATCCATAGTACCATTGAATGCGTGACCATCTGTTGTGAGTAATGCGTAAACACCTGCTTCTGTAACACTACTGGCCGTCATTTTTTGCCAACCTTCCGTCTCACCACCATCAGCAAAAACAGCATAATAAATTAAATCGCTGTCGTCCATAGTTTCTGTGGCCTTATCAACAAGCGTTGCGCTATGTGCTGTACCATCAATTGGTGCTGTAGTCCATCCTACGAAATTCTTGCCTCCAAGCGCACTAGGATTTGTTGGGAAAACTATTGCTTCGCCTTCTTCTACAGACGCAGGTTCAGACTCTTTGCCGTTGACTGAGAAAATGACGCTGTGGGGATTGTTCACAGTCACTTCAGCAGTAGCCGTCGCTGTTCCAACTTTGTAATTGGAGTCATCTGCGGGAATACTCACTGTTGCCCGAATGGTGGCCGTTCCTTTTGCAACGGCTGTCACTACACCTGCGGCAGTACATGTCGCAATACTTGTATTAAGAGACTCGTAAGTAATAGTTGCAGAACTAGGCTTTTCAACGTTTAAAGTTGCAGATGCTGCGGCTGTACCGTCAACAATTATCGTACTAGGGGTTACAGTCACACCTGTGACATTTACCACGGTTCGTGTATCTGGTACATTAACAGTAAACGTCTGACTAACTGAATTATAATTGTCAACATCGGTCGATGTGGGTGTTGCCGTTATTGTAAACTCCTGCTCACCAAAGCCAACAGCAAAGATATTGCCGTTTTTATAATAGGCAATATCGCTCTCGCTTTCGCCTGGGGTTACTGTAAGTGTTACATCTGACGATGCGTTTGTGTCTTTAGTGAAATATGTTGAAGCATCAAAGGCCTCAAATGAATTTTTGGCAATACTCTTATCACTAATAGAAGAAAATGTTCCAATTGCCTTCTTATTATCGATGGTGACTACAATTGAGGTAGCACGCACTTGATTGTCAGAGGCCGTAAAACTCACCGATTTTGCCTTTCCTGTCCATGTTCCAGTAGGGCCAGATGAATCGTATGTGTAACCATTGGGGGCACCAGTCCCAAATGAACCTGGGCCATACTGGGCAGCTCCATTTTTTGTGCATGTAAAAACGATAGAAGTGATATCGTCGGATGACGATATTGTGATGGTATTATTCTTATAAATACGAATTTCATCACTCAAGCCTCCTGTATAATTTACAGTTACACCATTTTTCGTTGCAGAATAAATGGATTGGCCTGATCCAAAATCGGATTTGGTAAATTCAACTTCATCTGCCCACGCACTTCCACTTCCTGCCATTAGGGCACCCAGCAGGAGCATTGTTTTCGTTAATAGAGATAGTTTTTGTCTCATAATAAATTAAGATTAAATTATTAATGTGTGAATACAATAGTTTCCTCTTCCTCAGCATCCATCGAGAGTTACCCACACAAGGCGTGGAGTAACCTCTAATTCTCTTAAGCGAGGTCGTGGAAATTTACCTTTACAGAAAGAATATAGCGACACACTCCACGCCCGTACTTAGGCGTACAGTAATCACTATGCTCTCTTGTCTGTTGAAATTTTCCACGTTTCGCTTAACAAGTTCAGCATATAGCCGCGCACTTTTCTCGGTGCGTGGGTCGATAGTTTTCACATACGACGGTGCAAAGGTACAGACTATTTTTGAATCTGCCAAATAAAAAGTCGAAAAAAATCGACTGGTGCGGGTCAGCCCCCCAAAGGGGTGGCAGAATAGTCTGTCCTACCTTTGGCGCTGATATTATCATTATGGTCAAGAAGCAGGGGACATATCCTGTGCCAACCCTTACATTGGCGGTATGCATACACTTTTCTCGATAAAAGTTTTTAAAAACACCATACATTCCTACATTTTTAATGTAATAGACTAAATATAAACGAATTAGCTTATGTATAGAGCATACATTTTTGTTGGGCACTATACATTCATTGAGAAGAGACGTAGGATAGTGACCGCAATAACGTATTTAAGTATCGGAGAATCAGTTTGTTTCAATTTGTTTCTCCCGTGGAAACAAATTGTTTCCACGGGAGAAACAAATTGTTTCCACGGGAGAAACAAACAGTTTCCACGGAGGAAACTGAAGCATAGGCCGGTTATTGTTGCTACTTTCCTCCGTTATGTTTGTTGAAAAAGACTGATTACTGCCTATGTATAGAGGCACCATAAAATGTATGGTCCATACATAATCTAACATTCTGTATATATGTGAGTTACGAGAAAAATGTAGGAATGTATAGTGAAATCAAAAAAAATCCGTGAGAAAAATCACACGGATATTAGGGGCATGGGGCAGGCATTTAATTGCGGCGAAGCCGTAGTTACGGATGTAGAAATGCAGCAACCTTTTGAGCGGTCTGCTTGCCGCTGGCCATAGCACGGACTACGAGGGAGGCACCATTCAGGGAGTCACCGCAAACGAAGACGTTCTCTGGATATGCAGGGTGTTCTGGTTTGAGGAATCCCATAGCGAGCAGACAGAGCTCGGCCTTGATGATTTCGGGCTTGCCTTTCTCGACCATGATGGGACGACCACCGGCGGGGTTGGGCTGCCAGTCGATTTCCTGGACGCGGACACCGGTGAGATGGCCGTCCTTGCCGAGGAACTCAAGGGTGTTGATGTTCCAACGACGGGTGCAGCCTTCCTCGTGCGAAGAAGTGGTCTTGAGGGTGCGGGGCCAGTTGGGCCAAGGGTTCTGCGGGTCTTCAGGGCCTTCGACGGGCTTGGGCATGATTTCAATCTGGGTGACGCTCTTGCAGCCCTGGCGATGAGCCGTTCCGATGCAGTCGGAGCCGGTGTCGCCGCCACCAATCACGAGGACATCCTTGCCCTTGGCGGTGATGCGTTCGTCCTTGGAGAACTCCATGCCGGCGAGGACGCGGTTCTGCTGAGAGAGCAGTTCGAGGGCGAAGTGAACACCTTTCAGCTCTCGACCAGGAGCTTTGAGGTCGCGTGCGGTGGGGGTGCCGGTGGCAATCACGACGGCAAACCCACCCCCATCCCCTCCCGAGGGGAGGGGCGTTTGGTCACCCAGAGCCTTGTTGAATTCCTCGATAGAAAGGTAATCAAGCCCTCCGTCCCTCGGGGGGAGCTGGAGGGGGGTCTCGTAGCGGAACTCGATGCCCTCTTGCTCCATCAGCTTGATGCGGCGGTCGATGATGGCCTTGTTGAGCTTGAAGTTGGGGATGCCATAGCGGAGGAGTCCGCCGGCGGCTTCGTTCTTCTCGAAGACGGTGACGGTATAGCCCATCAGGTTCAGGTCGTTGGCGGCGGCGAGACCTGCGGGGCCAGCACCAATCACGGCCACCTTCTTGCCGTTACGTTGTATGTTGGTGCGCGGCTGGATATAACCCTCGCGGAAGGCAGCTTCGATGATAGCGGCTTCGTCCTCGCGGTTGGTTGTCGGCTCGTGGTTGAAACGGTTGAGCACACAGGCCTTTTCGCACAAGGCAGGACAGATGCGGCCTGTGAACTCTGGGAAGGGGTTGGTCGAGGTAAGGAGCTTATAAGCCAGTTCCCAGTCGCCTTTATACAGGGCATCGTTCCATTCGGGGGCCTTGTTGCCCAACGGACAGGCCCAGTGGCAGAAGGGTACGCCACAGTCCATGCAGCGAGAAGCCTGCAGCTTGCGTTCACGGGTGTTCAACGTCTGTTCGACCTCACTGAAGTCGTGGATTCTATCTTGTATCGGACGATAACCAGCCTCCTGGCGGTGTATCTCTAAAAATGCTTTCGGATTTCCCATTGCTATATTTGACTATTTTACTATTTCACTATTTACTATTTTCTTGCCAATTGTCTAATTGTCAAATAAATCAGTAGTCGCGCTGGATATCAGCAATCTTCTCGTGCAGTTTCTTCATCTGCTCTTCCTGGAGCACGCGCTTGTACTCGATGGGTACCACCTGGATGAACTCTGAGACATAGTGCTGCCAGTCATCGAGCATACGTCCGGCCAAGGCCGAGCCTGTGTGCAGGTAGTGCTGACGGATAAGCTCGAGCAGCTCCTTACGGCTGACGCTGTCCTCGACGAGGTTGATTTCCACCATATCCATATTGCAGAAGTAGTCGAAATTGTGCTTGCGATCCCAGACGTATGCTACACCACCACTCATACCAGCGGCGAAGTTACGGCCCGTCTCACCCAGCACGACGACACGCCCGCCAGTCATGTACTCGCAGCAATGGTCGCCAGCACCCTCGATGACTGCAATGGCACCTGAGTTGCGCACACCAAAGCGCTCGCCTACCTTTCCGTTGATATAGAGCTCGCCGGAGGTGGCTCCATAAAGGCCGGTGTTGCCGGCGATGATGTTATCCTCGGCATGGAAGTCCTCACCAGAGCGGGCAGGAGGAAGAATCGAGATACGACCGCCAGAGAGACCCTTGCCGAAGTAGTCGTTGCACTCGCCCTCGAGCTTCAGGTTGACACCCTTGACTGCAAACGCGCCGAACGACTGGCCCGCCGAGCCTTTGAACTTGATGTTGATGGTGCCGTCGGGCAGTCCAGCCTCGCCGTATTTCTTCGCGATGATGCCTGAGAGCATGGTGCAGACAGCGCGGTCGGTATTCTTGATGGCGTAGTCGAGTGTCACCTCCTCCTGGTTGTCGATGGCCTTTGCCGCAGCCTTGATAATCTCCTCGTCCTTGACGCCGGTGACCTTCGTAAACTGACCGCGGTCCCAGTAGTAGGCCACGCTTCCTTGCGTGGCAACGGGGTCGGTGCTCCCACGCTGGGAAGCGTGGGCTACTGCGGGCTGATGCAGCAGGCGGGCGAAGTCGATGGTGCGCCATTTGTCGGCGGCGGCGGTATTTCCAGAGGCTGATGCCTCTGGCACGGTGGTTTCTATGAGGTCTGTGCGCCCGATGATTTCCTTCAGCGAATGGACACCGATTTCGGCGAGGTACTCGCGCACCTGCTGGGCCAGGAAGGTGAAGAAGTTTACCACGTACTCAGCACGACCTTCAAAGTGCTTGCGTAACTCCGGGTTCTGAGTGGCCACGCCCATCGGACAGGTATTGGTGTTACACTTACGCATCATCACGCAACCCAGCACAATCAGTGGAAGCGTGCCAAACGAGAACTCGTCGGCTCCCAGCATGGCCATGATAATCACGTCCTTGGCAGTCTTCAGCTGTCCGTCGGTCTGTAGGCGCACCTGATTGCGCAGACCGTTCATCACAAGTGTCTGCTGCGTCTCAGCGAGACCAATCTCGGGCGAAATACCCGCAAAGCGCATACTCGACGCCGGGCTGGCACCCGTACCGCCCTCTGAGCCGCTAATGACGATAAGATCGGCCTTGGCTTTCGCCACACCAGCGGCGATGGTTCCTACGCCACTCTCGGCTACCAGCTTCACGCTCACGGCGGCGGTTGGGTTGATATTCTTCAGGTCGAAGATGAGCTGTGCCAGGTCCTCGATACTGTAAATGTCGTGATGAGGTGGAGGCGAGATGAGCGAGATGCCGGGGATGGCATTACGTGTCTTGGCGATGATTTCGTTGACCTTGAAGCCAGGCAGCTGTCCTCCCTCACCAGGCTTCGCACCCTGTGCCACCTTTATCTGAATCTCCTCAGCATTCACCAGATACTCGGCTGTCACGCCGAAACGCCCACTGGCAATCTGCTTGGTTTTTGAGCTCAGGCTAACGCCGTCTACTTCTGTGTGATAGCGGGCGTTATCTTCACCACCCTCACCAGTATTAGATCGTGTGCCCAGCTTGTTCATGGCCAGAGCCAAAGCCTCGTGGGCCTCGATGCTCAGCGCACCAAAGCTCATGGCACCGGTAACAAAGTGCTTCACGATGCTCTCCACAGGCTCCACCTCGTCGATAGGTGTGGGCTTGGCAGCCTTCTTGAATTTGAAGAAGTCTCGGATGAATATAGGTAATTCCTTCTCGTCAACGATGGCTGCCCACTGCTTGAACTTCTCATAGTTTCCTTGTCTGGTGGCCAGCTGTAACTGAGCTATCGTCTCTGGGTTCCAGGCATGCTTGATGCCGTCCTTACGCCAGGCAAACAGTCCCTGGTTCTTCAGCATGGTCTGCTCCTTAGCCTGTTCTTGCAGTCGGATAGCATCGCGGGCAATCTCCTTCAGCCCGATGCCGCCGATGGTGCTCACCTCTGTACCGAAGTAACGGCTCAGCAGGTCTTCGCTCAGTCCGATGCTCTCGAAAATCTTAGCTCCACGATATGAGCGGATGGTCGAGATACCCATCTTCGACATAATCTTCTTGAGGCCTTTATCCACCGCCTTGATATAGTGGCTTTCTGCCGTAGCATACTCCTCCTGAATCTTTCCTTTCTTCACCAAATCGTCGAGGATGGCGAAGGTCATATACGGACAGAGTGCGCTGGCACCATAGCCCAGCAGCAAAGCCGCATGCATGTTCTCGCGAATCTCGCCGCTTTCTACAATCAAGGCGGTCTGTACGCGCTTGCCTACGCTAATCAGATAGTGGTGGACGGCAGAGACTGCCAGGAGGGATGGGATGTAGAAACCTTCCCCCTGCCCCTCCAAAGGAGGGGTGATTTCTACCTTGTCGGTTAGGATGATGTAGTTTACACCCTCATCCACGCTAGCCTCCGCATCCTTACATAATTTGTCAAGAGCATTGCGCAGCCGCTCCCCTCCTTTGGAGGGGCCAGGGGAGGCGACCATCGCCAGCTTCTTCGTCTTGAATCCCTTATACCTTATGTTGCAAAGAATATCCAGCTGCGTGTTGGTCAATACTGGTTGTGGCAGACGAACCATTTTGCAGTTCGAGGCATCGGGCGTCAGGATGTTGGTTCCTACGGCACCTATGTACTCCGTCAGACTCATCACCAGCTCCTCGCGAATGGGGTCGATGGCAGGATTGGTGACCTGTGCAAACTGCTGACGGAAATAGTTGAACAACACCTGTGGACGGTCTGAGATAACTGCCAGCGGCGTGTCGTTACCCATAGCTGCTACAGGCTCCTGACCGGCTGTGGCCATTGGGATGATGGTCTTGTCAATATCCTCCTGACCAAAACCGAAGGTGACGAGCTTCTGCTCTAAGTCCTTTACGCCGTTCTCCACGTGTCGGCCACTCTTCAGCTTCTCCAGTTGAACACGGTTCTCGCTCAGCCACTCGCGGTAGGGATGAGCCTTGGCCAGCTTTTCCTTTATCTCGCCGTCGTAGTAAATCTTTCCCTCCTGCGTGTCAATCAGCAGAATCTTACCTGGCTGCAACCGACCTTTGCTCACCACGTCGCCTGGCTCGAAGTCCATCACGCCAACCTCCGAGGCTACCACCATCATACCCTGCTTCGTAATGGTATAACGGCTGGGGCGCAGACCGTTTCTGTCCAACATTCCTCCTGCATAGCGACCATCGGAGAATAACAGGGCGGCAGGGCCGTCCCAAGGCTCCATCAAAATGGAGTGATACTCGTAGAACGCCTTCAAGTCCTCACTAATCGGGTTCTTGTCGTTGAAGCTCTCAGGCACCAGAATGGCCATCGCCTGGGGCAACGAGAGTCCACTCAACATGAGGAATTCAAAGACATTATCCAACGAAGCACTATCGCTCATGCCCTCCTGTACAATCGGCCTCAAGTCTTTGATGTTACCCAGTGCCTCGCTGTTCAGCACGCTCTCACGGGCCTTCATCCATCCGCGATTACCCCGAATGGTGTTTATCTCGCCGTTGTGAGCCAACAAGCGGAAAGGCTGGGCCAGTTTCCATTTGGGGAATGTGTTTGTGCTGAATCGGGAGTGAACCAGCGCCAGTCCGCTTGTAAAGTATTCGTTAGACAGGTCAGGGAAGTAGCGACGTAGCTGTCCGCTGGTCAGCATACCCTTATAGATGATATTCTTGCTCGAAAGCGAGCAGATATAGAAATCCTCATTAAAGATGCGGTTTTCAATCCTCTTCCTTATTTTATATAATGTACGCTCGAAAGCCTTTTCCTCTTCGTCCGGATTGTAATCACTTCCTTCTCCCCTTGAAGAGGGGCCAGGGTTAAGGCTTCTCTTCACGAAAATCTGCTTGATGGCTGGCTCTACCTCACGAGCCCCAGCCCCCAGCACCTCTGGGTTCGTAGGCACGGCGCGCAGATGCATCAGCGTCAGTCCCTCGCGCTCAATCTCCTCTATCATCACGGAGAGAATTTCCTGCTGGGACTTCTCGTCCTTCGGCAGGAACACCAATCCAGTACCATACTTTCCCTTCTCAGGCACGGGAATGCCCTGCAACAAGATAAACTCGTGGGGAATCTGAACCATGATACCAGCACCGTCGCCAGTCTTGTCGCGTGTCTCGGCTCCGCGATGCTCCATGTTTTCCAGCACCTTCAAGGCGTTGTCCACTAGTTCGTGACTCTTGCCGCCGTGGATGTTCACTACCATTCCCACGCCGCAGGCATCGTGCTCGTACTGGCTCTGATAAAGTCCTTTCTGCGAACCTTGTGCGCTCTGTTCGCCCTGTGTGCTCTGTGTTGTTTGAAGTTTACATTTTGTCATATTATCCTTACTTTTACTTTCTCTTTGTCTGATTTCGGCTGCAAAGGTAATGCAAACTGCTTGTATACACAAAGAAATTCTGTCTTTTTTAATCCTTAATCAACCAGCAACTATCATTTTGTAACTATACGTGGTACTTTTAAGTCAAAATGATAACAAAATGCAACTTATGGACACAAAAACATTTACACTTTGATATTTGTACGCGTTTTTAACAATCAAAACGTAAGTAATCCTTTTGAATAACCATCGAAAGAATATACCTTTGCAGCCGATTTGTAGCAATGTGTAAAATACTAAATAGGTTATAAGGTATGAAGATTAAAAAGCGTTGGAAAATCCTGATGACGGCAATGACGCTGATAGCCGTTGCAGGGCTATGCGTAGGGGAACCTACGTTTGAGTGTGACTGGTCGGTAATCAGCGCGGCCGATGTGGCGTGGCTGATTACCGCCACCATTTTTGTGCTGATGATGACACCCGGTTTGTCGTTCTTCTATGGCGGCATGGTAGGTGCGAAGAATGTCATCAGCACGATGTTGCAGTCGTTTATCGCTATGGGACTCATTTCGGTGCTGTGGGTGGTCGTCGGCTTCTCGCTGTGCTTTGGCGACGACATAGGCGGCATCATCGGCAACCCCTTGACATTCCCCATGTTTCATAACGTAGGCGGAGCCGTCTATACCACGCCTGCGGGTAACGTATTAGGCGGTGCAACAATCCCGCTGGCGTTGTTTGCCTTGTTCCAGATGAAGTTTGCCATCATCACCCCTTCGCTGATTACGGGTTCGTTTGCCGAGCGCGTGAGGTTTTCGGCCTACATGTTCTTCATGATGTTCTTCTTCTTCGTCATCTACTGCCCACTGGCCCACATGACGTGGCATCCTGAGGGACTGTTTATGCAGTGGGGCGTCATCGACTTTGCGGGTGGTATCGTGGTGCATGCCTCCAGTGGCGTGGCCGCTCTCGCAGGAGCCATCTATCTTGGACGGCGTAAGGCGGAGACCCGTAAGAGCGAACCGGCCAACATCCCCTTTGTACTTCTGGGAGCTGCCATGTTGTGGCTGGGCTGGTTTGGCTTCAATGCGGGTTCTTCGCTCCATGCCGACGGACAGGCCATCAAGGCGTTCCTCAACACAAATACGGCCTCGGCTACGGCCATGATGACATGGATATTCTTCGACTGTCTGCGCGGTCGCAAACCGTCGGCAATGGGTGCTGCCGTGGGTTGCGTGGTTGGTCTGGTGGCTATCACGCCCTCGGCAGGTTATGTCACCGTGGGGCAGAGCATTTTCATCGCCTTTGTCATCACGCTCATCTGTAACATTGCCGTCTACTGGCGCTCGCACTCCAACATCGACGATGCCCTCGACGTGTTCCCGACGCACGGTACTGGTGGTATCTTCGGCACGGTGCTGACGGGCATTTTCATTCAAGAGGGGCTGATTGCAGGCACGTGGGAAGGCTTTGTCATCTTCCTCTACCATCTGCTGGCCATCGTCATCGTGTTCGTCTATACGTTCGCCATGAGCTGGGCGGGCTACAAACTCATCGACATGCTCATCCCCATGCGCGTCTCAGCATTCAGCGAAAAGGTCGGTCTCGACTTCTCTCAGCACGACGAACACTACGGACTGGCGCACATCGGAGAACGAGAACTCGCAGAATACGAAGAGCACATCCGAGAGAAAAACAAATAATAATCAACTAAAAGAAGTTATCTACATTATTCATGGCAATTGATAAAACAACGGATTAAAACTGATTTCACGGATTTTCACGGATTATTTAAATCTCCTCATCGAATTTGGAAGAAATCTGTGAAATCCATTATAATCAGTAAAATCCGTGTAATCCGTAAAATCCGTTGTTGAAAAAAGAATGAATAATCCAAGTTAAAATAGTGAAAAGGTGGAAAGAATGAACACAAAGTACATTTTCGTTACTGGCGGTGTGGTTTCCTCATTAGGCAAGGGAATTATCTCCGCCAGCATCGGTAAGTTGCTGCAGGCTCGTGGCTTCAAGGTCACGATTCAGAAGTTCGATCCGTATATTAACATCGACCCGGGGACGCTGAACCCCTACGAGCACGGCGAGTGCTACGTGACGGAGGACGGTTTTGAGACCGACCTTGACCTGGGACATTATGAAAGGTTTACGGGGATATACACCACGCGTAACAATAGTATCACGACAGGGCGCATCTACAAGACGGTGATAGACCGTGAGCGACACGGCGACTATTTGGGTAAGACGATTCAAGTGGTGCCGCATATCACGGATGAGATTAAGCGACGGATGTTGAGAGAGGGGGCAGAGGGAAAGTCTTTTGACTTCGTCATCACCGAAGTCGGCGGTACCATCGGTGATATCGAAAGTGCGCCGTTTATGGAAGCTATCCGACAACTGCGGTGGCAACTGGGACGTGACGCAGTATGTGTACACCTGACCTACGTGCCTTACTTGAAGGCTGCCGACGAACTGAAAACGAAGCCTACACAACATAGCGTGAAGGAGCTGCAAGGGATGGGTATTCAGCCAGATATACTTGTCCTCAGGACGGAACGCCACCTCGATGACCACGTGCGCATGAAGGTGGCATCGTTTTGTAATGTTGATTTGGAGTGCGTGGTGCAGAGCGAGGACATGCCCAGCATCTACGAGGTTCCCGTCAGTATGCAGAAGCAGGGTCTGGACGCTGCCATCATGCGTAAGATTGGCATTCCTGTTGGTGAGACACCCGCCATGAAACCCTGGCATGACTTCCTCGACAAACAGCGCAATGCCAAGCGTGAAGTACACATCGGACTGGTGGGTAAGTATGACCTGCAGGATGCCTACAAGAGCATTCGCGAGAGTCTGAACCTGGCAGGTATCTATAACGATGTGAAGGCAAAAATACATTTCGTCAATAGCGAGGAGTTGGCGACGGAAAACGTCGCCACGCGACTGGAGGGCATGGCGGGTATTGTCATTTGTCCAGGCTTCGGACAGCGTGGCATAGAAGGTAAAATTATTGCTGCGGAATATGGTCGCACCAATGATATTCCCACCTTCGGTATCTGCTTAGGTATGCAGATGATGGTGATTGAGTTTGCCCGAAACGTATTGGGCTACAAGGATGCCAACAGCGCAGAGATGGACGAAAAGACACCGCATAACGTCATCGACATCATGGAGGAACAGAAAAACATCACCCAGATGGGCGGCACGATGCGATTGGGTGCATACGAGTGCGAACTGAGAGAAGGAAGCAAGGTTGCGCAAGCATATTCGGAGAAGGAGCAACCAAGCAGAATAATGGAGCGGCATCGCCACCGCTACGAGTTCAACAATGCGTATAAAGAGGAATACGAGGCAAAGGGCATGAAGTGCGTGGGTGTCAACCCCGCTGCCAATCTGGTGGAGATTGTCGAAATCCCAGAGAAGCGCTGGTACATCGGTACGCAGTTCCATCCTGAATACTCGTCAACGGTGCTGCACCCACACCCGCTGTTCATGAGTTTCGTCCGTGCCTGCATTGGTAACAAATCGTAAATCGTAAATTTGGAAATAGTAAATCAACATGGTGGAACAGTTGAAGCATGAATGTGGCGTGGCGATGATCCGCCTGCTGAAGTCGCTGGACTATTACGAAACCCAGTACGGCACTCGGGCATACGGGTTCAACAAGCTCTACCTGATGATGGAGAAGCAGCACAATCGTGGTCAGGAGGGTGCCGGTATTGGTTGTGTCAACCTTGATGCCCCTGCCGGTACAGAATATATGTTCCGCGAGAAGGCCGAGGGCAAGGATGCTATCACCGAAATATTCAAGATGATAGGAAGTGGCCTCGCTTCTGATGATGACTCAGCTAATAATTCTCAATTATCAATTCTCAATTATTATTGGGTCATCTGCGCTATTCGACTACAGGCAAGAGCGGACTACAATATGTTCATCCGTTCCTGCGCCGTAACAACTGGCGCGCCAAGAACCTCTGTCTGTGCGGCAACTTCAACATGACCAATATCGATGAGGTCTTTCAGTTCTTGACAGCACAGGGGCAGTCGCCGCGTATCTATGGCGACTCGTACATCACGCTTGAACTAATGGGCCACCGGCTTGACCGCGAGGTGGAGCGACTGTATGAGGAAGCCAAGGCAAAGGGACTTGAAGGGCTCGACATTACGCAATACATCGACGACCACGTGGAGATGGCCAATGTACTTCGGAAGACGATGGAGCACTACGACGGCGGCTACGTGATGTGCGGACTGACGGGCAGCGGTGAGATGTTTGCCGTTCGTGACCCCTGGGGCATCCGTCCTGCGTTCTACTATCGCGATGACGAGATGGTGGCCTTGGCCAGCGAGCGACCAGTATTGCAGACGACGTTCAATCTGCAATGTGAAGATATACACGAGCTAAAGCCCGGCGAGGCACTTATCGTTCGTAGAAATGGTGAGAGCCGATTGGTGCAGATTATGCCAGCCAAACAACTGAGTGCGTGTTCTTTCGAGCGCATTTATTTCAGCCGAGGCTCTGATCGTGACATCTATCAGGAGCGCAAACGGTTAGGCGAGCAACTGACACCCGCGATACTCAAGGCCATCGACGGCGATGTGGAGAACACGGTATTCTCCTATATCCCCAACACCGCTGAGGTAGCCTATTACGGTATGACGGACGGTTTCCGTCAGCAGGGTTATAACGTGCGGACGGAAAAGGTTGTGTGGAAGGACATCAAACTGCGTACCTTCATCGCCGACAACAGCGAGCGCAACGACCTGGCCGCCCACGTCTACGACATCAGCTACGGTTCGCTACGTCCCTACGAGGACAACCTCGTGATTATCGACGACTCGATAGTTCGAGGCACGACTTTAAGAGAGAGTATTTTTAAAATCCTCGACCGTCTGCACCCCAAGAAGATTGTCATGGTGTCGAGTTCGCCACAGATTCGCTATCCCGATTATTACGGTATCGACATGGCCCACTTAGAGGAGTTTTGTGCCTTCCGCGCCACGATGGCATTGATTGAAAAGAAAAGCCTCACCTCCAGAGTCCAAGAGGTATATCATGCTTGCAAGGAGCATCCTTTGGAGGCCAACCATGTAAGGCGTATTTACGAACCGTTTACCGTTGAAGAAATCAACGAGAAGATTGTGGAGATGCTGCGCCCGAAGGACATGCAGGCACCTATCGAACTGGTGTTCCAAAGCATCGAGGGGCTGCATCATGCTTGCCCCAACCATCCCGGTGACTGGTATTTCACAGGGCACTACCCCACGCCTGGCGGCACCCGGCTCTGCAATCAGGCCTTCGTCAATTGGTATGAAAACGCTTGCAATTAGTGTTTACTCCTACTCGTTCTGTGTCCGATAACAGTTTGTAACGAAATGACACGCTTTTCGGACATGGTGTTAGCAGAAAGCATGTTTTTGTCTGAAAATATTTACACTTTGATAATTGTGTGCGTTTTTAACAAACAAAGTGAAAGAATTTTATTAGATAATCAGGCAAAGTGTCGTACCTTTGCACCGTCAAACAAACAAAGTGTGTAACCCAGTAAGAGGGTTTAGTATTAATTTAATAAGGTAAAAAGGTATGAAAAAGATTGAAGCAATTATCCGCAAGACGAAGTTCGATGAGGTGAAAGCTGCTTTGCTATCATCCGACATCGACTGGTTTGAGTACCACGACGTGCATGGCATCGGGCAGAGCCGTCAGGAGCGTATTTATCGTGGAGTTCAGTATTCTACCGATGTCATTGAACGAGTAGCCATTACCATCGTGTGCCGAGACATTTTCCTCGACCCAACGGTGAAGGTGATTCTGAAGGTAGCCCATACGGGTGAGGTTGGCGATGGCCGCATCTTCGTGAGCGGCGTGATAGACACGTGGTCTATCCGCACGGGCGAGAACGGCGACACCGTACTGAGAGACAAGAAGTAACGACCTCCCCCGACCCCTCCAAAGGAGGGGAGAACAACACCACCCCTTACAAAAGAGGGGAGAAAAACAACACAACACAAACACAAATTCACAACCCCGTACCTCCGTTCGGGTTCCCCCTCCTTAGGAGGGGGTAAGGGGGAGGTCATATATTATGGATAACTTATCACTTGATACCGTTTGGATGCTATTGGCAGCCATGTTGGTTTTCTGGATGCAGCCGGGCTTTGCGCTGTGTGAAGCAGGTTTTACGCGTAGTAAGAACACGGTTAACATCCTGATGAAGAACTTTGTCGACTTCATGTTCGGCTCGTTGCTGTTCTTCTTCCTCGGCTTCGGCTTTATGTTCGGAAGCGAGGGTTCAGGTTTCATCGGCGCACCCAACTGGGGCGACCTGAGTTTCTACAAGGGCGACCTGCCCGTAGAAGGTTTCCTGATTTTCGAGACCGTCTTCTGTGCCACCTCTGCCACCATCGTCAGCGGTGCGATGGCTGAACGCACGAAGTTCTCGATGTACCTCATTTATAGTGCGGTGATTTCGCTGCTTATCTACCCCATCGAGGGCCACTGGACGTGGGGTGGCGGCTGGCTCTGCGACGAAACTGCCGACGGCTTTATGATGAGCACCTTCGGCGACGTGTTCCACGATTTCGCAGGCTCTGCCATCGTGCATAGTGTAGGTGGTGTACTGGCCCTGGTTGGTGCTATCGCTCTCGGCCCTCGTCTGGGTAAGTACGGTACGGACGGCAAGAGCCGCGCCATTCCTGGTCACAACCTCATGATAGCTTCTCTGGGTGTGTTCATCCTTTGGTTAGGATGGTTTGGCTTCAACCCCGGCTCACAGCTGGCTGCCAGTGGTGAGGTGAACCGCGTCGCTATCTCGCATGTGTTCCTGACCACGAACCTTGCCGCTGCCGCTGGTGGAGTGGCCACGATGTTCCTCACCTATCTGAAATATGGCAAACCGTCGCTCTCTCTGACGCTCAACGGTGTGTTGGCAGGTCTGGTGGGTATCACTGCTGGTTGTGACCTTGTATCGCCTTTCGGTGCTGTTATCATCGGTTTTGTCTGCGGTATCGTGCTGGTCTATGCCATCGAGTTCATTGACCATAAGCTGCATATCGACGACCCCGTGGGTGCTTCTTCAGTACACGGCGTATGTGGTATTCTGGGAACCCTGATGACGGGTCTGCTCTCCACCTCGAACGGTGCTTTCTACGGAGGCGGCTGGGGATTCTTCGGTGCTGAGTGCTTCGGCGTCCTCGTCATAGACCTCTGGGCAGCCGCCTGTGGTTTTATTCTGTTCTTCGGAATAAAATATATTCACGGTTTGCGCGTTGATAAACGTATAGAGGAGGAAGGTCTCGACGTTTACGAACATGGAGAACTCTGCTACAACTAAACTATTGTAAGAAAAACGACCACAGATTTATCAGATTACACGGATTCTTTTATAGTTATTTTAAAAATGAAAAGGTATGAAAAAGATTATTGTTTTCGCAATGATGCTGGTTGCCAGCGCAACAGCCATTGCACAGGATGAGATTGAGACAACCATTAGTGGTGACATCGTAAGTAATTATATCTGGCGTGGCCAGGACTTAGGTAATGTGTCGCTTCAGCCTACGCTCGGCATAGGGTACAAGGGCCTCTCGCTGACAGCATGGGGCAGCGTAGGACTTTCCGATCCCTCTGACACGAAGGAGTTTGACCTGACACTCGCCTATACCATTGGTGGACTGAACATCGGCGTCTGTGACTATTGGTTCGACAACGGGCCGGAACCCCGCTACTTCAAGTACGATGCTCACAGCACCAGCCATCTGTTCGAGGCCAACATCGGCTATGACTTTGGTTTTGCATCCCTACAGTGGTTTACCAACTTCGCGGGTAATGACGGCATCAACAAGGACGGAAAGCGGGCATATAGCAGTTACGTAGAGGTAGCTGTCCCATTCAAACTTGCTACAGTCGACTGGGCTGCCACGGCTGGTGTCGTACCCTGGGCCACCACCTCCTACGAAACAACGGGTTTCGCCGTAACTAACCTGTCGCTGAAAGCCACGAAAGCCATCAAGGTGACCGACTCGTTCTCGATACCTGTATTCGGAGAGATTGTCGGCAACCCATGCTCACAGAAAGCCTACCTGGTCTTTGGCTTGACGCTACAGCCCTAATCTTTCCAAGTAAAATGCCTCCCTCTGTCTCGATAGCAGAGGGAGGATTTTGTTTTTGTGTCCGATAACAGTTTGCAACGAAATGAGAGGTTTTACATACAAAGTGATAGCAAATTGAAAAAGAAAATACCTAGATAGCTTACAAAATGTCAGTTAATGAAGTTTTTAACAAACAAAAAGTAAGAATAATACTAGTTTTTCTGACAAATAGTTGTACCTTTGCAACCGAATTAAGCAAATAGTCATTATTAATTAAATATGTAACATTATGGAAGCATTAAGATTTCAGGTTGTCGGCGAGGCATTCAAGAAGAAGCCGCTCGACGTAAAAGCACCAAGTGAGAGACCTTACGAGTATTTTGGTAAGAAGGTCTTCAATCGTGAGAAGATGTACAAGTATCTTCCGAAGCAGGTTTATGAGAAGATGATTGACGTCATCGACAATGGCGCCCGTCTGGATCGTGAAATTGCCGACGCTGTGGCTGCCGGCATGAAGCAGTGGGCCGTTGAGAATGGTGTCACGCACTATACACACTGGTTCCAGCCGCTGACGGAGGGAACCGCCGAGAAGCACGACTCGTTCATCGAGCACGACGGCAAGGGCGGTATGGTAGAGGAGTTCACGGGCAAGCTGCTCGTCCAGCAGGAACCTGACGCAAGTTCCTTCCCCTCTGGCGGTATCCGCTCAACCTTCGAGGCTCGTGGCTATTCGGCATGGGACCCCACGTCGCCCGTGTTCATCATCGACGATACACTCTGCATCCCCACCGTATTTATATCATATAGCGGTGAGGCGCTCGACTACAAGGCTCCGCTGCTGCGTGCCCTTCATGCCGTCAACGTGGCTGCTACGGAAGTATGCCACTACTTCGACCCCGCCGTCAAAAAGGTGACATCAAACCTCGGTTGGGAGCAGGAATACTTCCTCGTAGACGAGGGATTGTATGCCGCCCGTCCTGACCTGCTGCTGACTGGCCGCACGCTGATGGGTCACGACTCTGCCAAAAACCAGCAGATGGACGACCACTACTTCGGCTCCATCCCCGAGCGTGTCGCCGCCTTCATGCGCGACCTGGAGATTCAGGCCTTAGAGCTGGGCGTTCCTTGTAAGACGCGCCACAACGAGGTGGCTCCCAACCAGTTTGAGTTGGCTCCTATCTTCGAGGAGACGAACCTCGCCGTTGACCACAACATGATGCTGATGTCGCTGATGAAGAAGGTGGCCCGCAAGCACGGTTTCCGTGTGCTGCTCCACGAAAAGCCCTTTGCCGGCATCAACGGTAGCGGTAAGCATAACAACTGGTCGCTCTCCACAGACAACGGCATCCTGCTGCACGCTCCTGGCAAGACGCCTGAGCAGAACCTGCGCTTCGCCACCTTCATCGTAGAGACGTTGATGGGTGTCTACAAGCACAACGGTCTGCTGAAGGCCTCGATTATGAGTGCCACCAACGCCCACCGTCTGGGTGCCAACGAGGCTCCTCCTGCCATCGTCAGCTCATTCCTCGGCAAGCAGGTAAGCGAACTGCTCGACCACATCGAGATGGCCGACAAGGACTTCCTGGCCATGACTGGCAAGCAGGGGCTGAAGATGGACATTCCCGAGATTCCAGAACTGCTCATCGACAATACCGACCGTAACCGCACCTCGCCCTTCGCCTTCACCGGCAACCGCTTTGAGTTCCGTGCCGTAGGTTCTGAGGCCAACTGCGCATCGGCCATGATTGCCCTGAACAGCGCCGTAGCCGAGGCCCTTGTTGACTTCAAGAAGCGTGTGGATGCCAGGATTCCTGAGTTCGAGAAGAAGCTGGCTGGTACCGAGCACAGCGCCAAGTTCCACGCCATCATCGATGTGCTGCGTGAGGACATCAAGACCTGTAAGCCCATCCGCTTCGACGGCAACGGCTACTCTGACGAGTGGGTCGCAGAGGCTGCAAAGCGCGGACTCGACGTTGAGAAGAGCTGCCCGAAGATTTTTGAGCGTTACCTCGACCCAGAGAGCATCCAGATGTTCGAGAGCCTGGGTGTGATGACGAAGAAAGAACTGAAGGCCCGCAACGAGGTGAAGTGGGAGACCTACACGAAGAAGATTCAGATTGAGGCCCGCGTACTGGGTGACCTCTCGATGAACCACATCATCCCCGTCGCCACCCGCTACCAGACGGCTCTGCTGAAGAATGTGGACAGCGTCTCAACGGTGTTCCCCGTCGACAAGGCCGAGAAGCTCAATGCCCGTAACCTCAAGATTATCGAGGAGATAGCTGAGCGTACCTCTGCCATCGAGAAAGGTGTAGAGGAATTGGTCAACGCCCGCAAGCTTGCCAACAAGATTACCGACGAGCACGAGAAGGCCATCGCCTACCACGACAAGGTGGAGCCGAAACTCGATGCCATCCGTTACCAGATAGACAAGCTGGAGCTCATCGTCGATGATGCCCTCTGGCCTCTGCCAAAATACCGTGAGCTGCTATTCATAAGATAGTAGAAAGTATCTAGGTTTTGAAGGGGGAACCCGACGCTGTGACAGCATCGGGCCCCTATTTCTTTGTCATAAAGACCGCTAATTACTGTTAAATATTTGCTGTTTTCCATTGCCGTTTCAAAAATTGACTATATCTTTGCAATATCATTTTGATATCAACTTAAAACATTAACAATTAAAAAACGTAGAACGATGGAGAATCAAGAGTTCAATTTCAGGGGTTCAGTATTCAATGGCTTCATGATGCTGTTTGTAAATTTCTTAGTACTGGTTTCGTCAATAGTGGGAATCGTGTATGGCATCATCCTGCTCGATTCTGGCGTCGGCGCTTTGGGCGGCTGGCTGCTGGGTGGTAGCTTCCTGCTGCTCATCATCAATATAATCATGTGGTGCGGACTGATGCAGCTGGAGCCCAACGAGGCACGTGTAACCACTTGGTTTGGTAAGTACAGCGGAACTTTCACCAAGACGGGTTTCTACTGGATTAACCCTTTCTATAGCACTAAAAAGGTGTCGTTGCGTGCGCGCAACCTCGATGCCGAGCCTATCAAGGTGAACGACAAGACGGGCAACCCCGTGATGATTGGCCTGGTGCTGGTTTGGAAACTGAAGGACACCTACAAGGCCCTGTTCGAGGTTGACACCCAGACGATGGCCTCTGCCCCCAACGCCGTCGGCTCTGACACCAAGGGGCTGATGAAGGCTTTGGAGAGTTTCGTCCGTGTGCAGAGCGATGCGGCCCTTCGTCAGGTAGCCGGACAATATGCCTACGACGACGAAGACAATAAGAACGACGAGCTCACCCTGCGCTCGAGTGCCGATGAGATTAACCAGCAGCTCGAGGAGAAGCTCGACGAGCGCCTGGCCCTTGCAGGTATTGAGGTGGTAGAGGCTCGTATCAACTATCTGGCCTACGCACCCGAGATTGCTGCTGTGATGCTGCGCCGCCAGCAGGCTTCCGCCATCATCACGGCTCGTGAGAAGATTGTGGAAGGTGCCGTGTCGATGGTGAAGATGGCACTCGACAAGCTTTCGAGTGAGCAAATCGTAGAACTCGACGACGACAAAAAGGCCGCTATGGTGAGCAACCTGCTCGTCGTGCTCTGCGGCGATGACAGCGCTCAGCCAGTTGTAAACACAGGAACTCTGAATCATTAAAACATTGATAGTTATGAAAAGGTACGAATATAAAACCATGTCGGCGTTATTCCATAGGGAGCGGAAGCTCAACCAATGGGGCTATGAAGGCTGGGAGCTTGTTTCCGTGGATAGTGGAACCATGTATTTGAAACGTGAAATCAACGATTGATGGCAAAGAAGGAGACAAAGAACTTCATCCTTCGCGTTGACGCTGAGACCATGAACGCGATAGAGGCCTGGGCTGCGGACGAGTTCCGCAGCACCAACGGCCAGCTTCAGTGGATTATCACCGAGGCACTCCGCAAAGCCAAGCGTCTGCCAAAGCACAACTCTATTTAACCTACATTATTCACAGCAATATGGATAAACAACGGATTAAAACTGATTTCACGGATTTTCACGGATTACTTATTATCTCCCCATCGAATCTGGAAGAAATCTGTGAAATCAATTATAATCAGTATAATCCGTGTAATCCGTAAAATCCGTTGTTGAAAAAAGTATGAATAATCCAAGTTAGCAATAATGAAACACTCTTCCCGATTCATTGCCCTATTGCTGATGACCCTTGTCGCGTCCTGTAGCTTTTGCATGGGGCCAGAGGGCGAAGTGCGCAGCGAGGAGGAGATAAGGCTTGAGCGGGCTTGTCACATTGACAGCACGACGCTTTTGCCCGATTCCGTCTGGTATAGGGACAGCCTGGGCAAGCTGTCGGCTGAAGCCTGGATTCTCGTTGAGGACAGCACCGGCTTTCTCCTCAGCGCGAAGAATGACAATAAGCGCATGTTCATGGCCAGCCTCACGAAGATGATGACCTGTCTGCTGGCTCTGGAGAATGGCAACATGGGCGATACCGTCGTGATAACCCAAGACGTTTTCCTTACGAAAGACTCCCGGGTGCGACCTGGTGACAGCTATCTCTTGGACAACCTGATTCGTGAGATGATGCTTCAGAGCGACAATAATGCCGCCACCGCCTTGGCAAAGCACATCGCTGGAAGCACGGAGTCGTTCTGCGAAATGATGAACGCCAAGGCTGCCTATCTGGGTATGGACAGCACGCACTTCGCCAACGCCAACGGCATGCCCATCGACAGCAACTACAGTTCGGCTCGCGACCTCGTCGTGCTCTCCAGGTATTGCATGGCCGACTCCGTGTTTGCCAGTATTGCGGGCACACCCTTCATGGACATCCCGCTGGCCGACGGTCGCCATCTGCCTTGCGAGAACACCAACCTGCTGCTGCAGCAATACGAGGGTTGCATTGGTGTGAAGACAGGCTACACCCGTCAGGCCGGTTCCTGTCTGGCTTCAGCAGCAGAACGCAATGGCACACGCCTCTTCCTGATACTCCTGAACAGCAGGAGCCGCTCCTCGCGCTTCACGGAGTCGGCAGCCCTCCTCGACTACGGCTTTCGTGTATTACAAGAAGAACACTTGCCAGAACGCTAAACTACACATTTCAGTTTTACCATTCCAGAGAAAGCCGATTAGATTCTTAAGTTGCGAATTGCCACAAATTAAACACAAATTATTCAAAAACTCGTTTGTGCAATTTTTCCCACGGACTTTTTTTGATTTCTCTATACATTCCTACATTTTTCTCATAACTCACATGGATACAGATTGTTAGTTTATGTATAGACCATACATTTTATGGTACCACTATACATAGACAGTAAACGGACTTTTCCAACGAACATAACGTAGGAATGTAGTAACAATAACCGACCTTTGTTTCAGTTTCCACCGTGGAAACTGTTTGTTTCTCCCGTGGAAACAATTTGTTTCCACGGGAGAAACAAACGGAAACAAGCTGATTATCCGATACTTAAATACGTTATTGTGGTCAATATCCTACGTCCTTTCTTAATGAATGTATAGAGCTCATCAAAAATGTAGGCTCTATACATGGTCTAAATGATTTATACTTAGATAATTATATTAAAAATGTAGGAATGTATAGTGTTTTCAAAAACTATTCTCCATAAAAAAATGTATACCGCCAATGTAAGGGTTGGCACTTCGTTCCCACCAAATTATCCTTGACTTTTCTTTGCAATTTCCCGAATATTTCGTAATCTTGCACCCGCAGACCATCCCACGGTGTAGGGGCAGGCCCCGTGCCAGCCCGTAACAGCTAAGACTCATAAATCATCTGTTTGTCTCTTTCCACATTATAATAATACATAGTGTGTGGTCCTTTGTACCAGTCTGCCTTGGAATAGGTGTGTATACTAAAATACTGCCAGAGGTCGAAGCCTCGCTCCATGATGGGGTATGCTTATATTGTCGATTACCTGAGACTTTTCCATATTCGTATGTCCTAATTCGTTGCAAAGTTACAAATAATTTCGTAGAGCAAGCACTTTCTCTCGTTTTTTATAGTTTATTGAAGAAATAGGATAAACAACTAATCACTGGGGACGATTCCCCTCGATTTTTCCTCCCAATCACTTTCATCCCTGGCTCCACTCGTTTGGAGCCAGGGACGTTTTTTTACTTTCGAAAGTAAAAAATCATCCTAAAATTTGTTTCTCTAAAGTAAAATTGGTAACTTTGCAGCGCGTTTTACATTGATACTGAAATGGAAAGGATATTCAAGGCTTACGGACGGCTACTGGCCGACACAGACCTCCGCTTCACAAGGTACTTGTATGAGAAGATAAACTGGGACAACCGCCTGATAGTAATAAAAGGGGGGAAAGGCGTGGGCAAGACCACCATGCTGCTACAGCACATCAAGCGCTCTTTCCCTGATGTGCGCAAGGCTCTTTATGCTTCGCTCGACCATATATGGTTTGCCACCCATAGTATCCTGGACTTGGCAGAGTATCACTATACGCATGGCGGCACACATCTCTTCTTTGACGAGGTGCACAAGTATCGTGGATGGGAGCGTGAAGTGAAGAATATCTACGACTCCTACCCGCAGCTGCACGTTGTGGTCACCGGTTCGTCAATGCTGAAATTGGAGGAGTCGATGGTGGCCGACCTCTCCCGTCGCCACCGCCCTTATACCATGGAGGGACTTTCTTTCCGCGAGTACCTGAAGCTGGAGCAAGTGGCCGACCTGCCAGTCATCCCACTGGAGGCATTGCTGCAGAACCATTTCATGGAAGCGTCGCAGATTACCGCGAGCGTGAAGGTGCTGCAGCACTTCGAGCAATATCTCAAGACAGGCTATTACCCCTTCTATCTGGAGGAGGGCGACGGCTTTGCCGACCGCCTGCAACAGGTGATTGACACCATCATCAGCAGCGAGATCCCGTCGGTAAGCAATATTGAGTATGACTCTGTCTATAAGGCAAAGCAACTCTTAGGCGTGCTTGCCGAGCAGTCGCCCTACACATTGAACATCGCCTCGCTGTGCAATACGCTACAGGTGTCGCGCAATAATGTGCTGAAACTCATCGACCTCATGGACAAGGCAGCACTGGTACGCCGCCTCTACTCTGCCGATGGTGGCATGAAGATGCTTACCAAGCCTGAGAAAATCCTCTTCAGCAACACCAACCTGATGTATTGCCTGACCCCTAATGCTGATGCCGGTACCATGCGCGAGACATTCCTGGCCTCGCAGATAGCCGCCGCCCATTCGCTATACATGCCTGTACAGGGTGACCTCGTGGCCGATGGCCGTTGGCTGTTTGAGGTGGGAGGAAAAGGCAAGGGCTTCACCCAGATAAAGGACATTGAGGACAGCTTTGTAGTGAGCGACAATTTGGAAATAGGCTACGGTAACAAAATACCGCTTTGGCTCTTTGGAATGATGTACTGAATCTGTGATTATCCTATATTTGTGAAAAGGAAGTCCCACCGGGTGGGACACTAAGAGAAAACGGCTTTCTCTATAAGACAAAGCCGTTTTCTCTCATAGACAAAGCCGTTTTGTCTACCAGAGATATTCGTTCAATTCGTTCTCGTAGAACCACCACCCTTCAGGCACTCCTCCGTCTTGGAGTACAGCCCCGTCTGGTTCGAGTAGGTGATGAACTGATCTTTGTCTGCTTCGCCTATTCCACCAGTTTCTTCATTTCAGCCTCGTCGTGCTGACGGAAATCGCGACAAATTGCTTTCAGTAAATCGGTCAATTAACCCTTGTTACACCCCAAATCGGCTACTTGGATGGGCCATTTTGTCGTACATTTCCTTCAAAATGAGGTCGGGATGCTGAAATTCTGCGTCGCTGAAATGTGCGCCAAGAGCAGGAAAAACATCGAAAACAGGGGCTCAAACACGTCTTTTGATGCCTTTTAGAGCAGTAATCTGATACATTCTGTACCCTTTCCGAGGGTCGGCATCTCAGGAGCCTTGTCGGTTGTAATGTCGTATTTCATTGATTATAAGCCTTTTAGATGAAAAGTAATTGTTAGTTTGTTTTTAGCTCGTTCAGTTGTTCAGTTGTTCAGTTTGTTTTTGAGGGGTGTCATTTCCTCCATATTATATATATAACTAATTATATATCAAAAAGTTATAATATAATTATAAGAGATGGAACGGATATGCATACCCCTTTTTTTTAATTGAACAACTGAACAACTGAACAACTGAACTAAGCTCGGTCATTCAATCTTCAATCTTGACCTTCGGTCGAGTCTGCTTCCGCTCGGGAAAGCTCAAGCAATTTGAGTTCTTCGAACTCCGTCGCGACTCGGCATAGCCATCAAGCGAGCTTGTGTCTCTGCTCTTGCTGCTCCGTCGCTTGGTTTTCCTCTCGCTTACTCGCAGACTTCAATCTACGAGGCCCTCCAGCGCACAGTTTACTCTTCCTCCGTTTCTTCCTGCATCCTTGCCTTTCCTGCCATCGTGCTAATGAAGGGACAGGCACTTACTTAGCGCCGGGGATGATTCGTAAATGGCTGTCGTTTTTGCGTTTCCATAAAAGTTTTAGCATAAAAGTTTGGAGGTATGGATTATTATTATTACTCCGTCTCGGCAAAAAAAGAAACGAGTTTCTTTGTTTTGCTCTCGACTTTTCGTAACTTTGCACCGTCGAATCAAAATCAAGAAGCAATGGTGAATTATAAACATGGTATCTTTAGCTGGATAGTGCTGTTCCTGTTCACAATGTCGAAAGCGACGGCACAGACGCTGCACTACGACCGGCCGGCAAACTACTTTGAAGAGGCGCTCGTCATTGGCAACGGCACGATGGGCGGCATCGTCTATGGCGGGACTCAATGTGACCGCATCTCCCTCAATGACATCACGCTGTGGACGGGCGAGCCCTGCAACATGAACGTCTATTCACCCAACGCCCACAAGACCATCCCCGCCATTCGCGAGGCCTTGCGTCGTGGGGATTATCGCGAGGCCGACAGCCTGCAGCGCGACGTGCAAGGACATTTCTCGCAGAACTATCAGCCGCTGGGCCAGCTCTCAATAGAGTATCTTGACACCACTGAGGCCGTGAGCGACTATCGGCGCTGGCTAGACCTCGCCGACGCTACTGCTCATACCGACTACCAGCGTGGCGGCTTTCGCTATACAACAGACTACTTTGCCACGCATCCCGACTCGGGCCTTGTCATCCGCATCACGACCAATAACCCTCGCGGCATCCACGCCCGCATCTCTCTGAGTTGTCAGTTGCGACACAATAATTATATAGAAGGAGAAAACACGCTCGTCACGGACGGCTATGCAGGGTATGCCTCGTTGCCAAGCTACTATGACGCGAAGGAGAAGTTTGCCTACGACCCCGCCCGCGGCATTCACTTCCGTACCAAGGTGCTGATAAATGCCACGACAACGCAAGTCGAGGACAATGCCATCATCGTCGATGGTGGCCGTGAGGTGACACTTTACATCGTGGACGCCACCTCGTTCAATGGCTACAACCGCGACCCCGTCAAGCAGGGAAAGCCCTACAAGCAGTTGGCCGACGTGCGTCTGAAGCACATCACGGCCATCAGTTATGACAAGCTCCACGAGCGTCATGTGGCCGACTATCAGCCATTGTTTTCTCGCGTCAAGTTATCGCTCGGCAGCAGCACCATCGACCATCGTCCCACCGACGTTCAGCTACGTGAGTATGTCGATGAAGACCGCTTCAACCCCGACCTCGAGGCGCTATATTTCCAGTACGGACGCTACCTGCTCATCAGCTGTTCGCGCACTCCCAACGTGCCAGCCAACCTACAGGGCCTCTGGAACGAGAGCATCCTGCCGCCCTGGTCGTGTAACTACACCAGCAACATCAATGTCGAGGAAAACTACTGGCCGGCCGAGACCGCAGCCCTGCCCGAGATGCACCAGTCGCTCTTCACTTTTATGCGCGAACTGCAAGGCTCAGGCGAACTCACCGCCAAGGCATACTACGGCGTGGACCGTGGCTGGTGCCTTGCCCATAACACCGATATCTGGGCGATGACCTGTCCCGTCGGCCTGCATACGGGCGACCCAATGTGGGCCAACTGGAACATGGGTGGCGCCTGGCTCTCCACGCATATCTGGGAGCACTACACTTTCTCACTCGACCGAGACTTCCTGCGTGAGTACTATCCCGTGCTGAAAGGTGCTGCCGAGTTCTGTCTGGGCTGGCTGGTGCCGACTACAGCTTTTGGACTTCAGACATCAGACTTTAGACCTCAGACTTTAGACCTTAGACTTCAGACTTCAGACCTTAGACCTCAGACTTCAGACCTTAAATATCAGACTTCAGACTATAGACTTGTTACTGCTCCATCGACTTCACCTGAGAACGTATTCATTACCGATGAGGGCTATCACGGTCGCACATGCTTTGGTGGCTTTGCCGACATCGCCATGATTCGCGAGTGCCTCACCGATGCCCGCGACGCAGCCAAGGTGCTGGGTGTTGACCGTCCTTTCGTGGCTGAGGCCGATGCTGCCCTCGCCCGCTTGCAACCCTACAAGATTGGCCGGAAGGGCAACCTGCAGGAGTGGTTCTACGACTGGGAGGACGAAGACCCGCACCACCGCCACCAGAGCCACCTCTTCGGCGTCTATCCCGGTCACCACCTCGACGATGGCCAGAACACGAAGGAGGCCATCCACCGTGCCGCCTCACGAACGCTGGAACTGAAAGGCGACAAGACGACGGGCTGGAGCACCGGCTGGCGCGTCAACCTCTACGCACGATTGCACGATGCCAAGAATGCCTACCATATCTACCGGAAACTGCTCAGCTACGTCAGCCCCGATGGCTATCGCGGTCCTGACGCCCGTCGTGGTGGCGGCACCTATCCCAATCTGCTCGATGCCCACTCCCCCTTCCAGATTGACGGTAACTTCGGCGGTTGTGCCGGCGTCATGGAAATGCTCGTGCAGAGCGAGTACGATGCAGACACACAACAGTCCTCCATCGAACTGCTGCCCGCCCTGCCCGACAACTGGAAGGACGGCTCGGTGAGCGGTCTGCGTGCACGTGGCGGTATCACCGTAGACATGACGTGGCGCGACGGGAAGGTTACAGCCTACACGTTCAACGCCCAGCGCTCCTGCAAGGTCATGCTGACCATCAACGGAGAACGGAAGCTGGTGAAGTTGAAGAAATGAGGATGATGTAACAAAGTGTAAGGAAAGAGGGGGTATGACGCAGCGAGAGATTACATTTTGGCGAAAAAAGGGATGAAACGGAATCAAAGTGTTATTCGGTAAGATTTTTTAAGATAAAAGTAAGCAAAAACTTGCACGACTAAACAAAACGACGTAATTTTGCAGCCGAAATCGAGCAAAAGGAAAGCAGAAAGGGTGATAATATAACAAAATGCAAGATATGGGCAAGATAAAGTTCACCAAGATGCACGGCTGCGGCAACGACTACATTTACGTCAACACCATGCAGTATCCCATTGCCGACCCCGCGAAGGCTGCTATCCTTTGGAGCGACCGCCACAAAGGCATCGGTTCCGACGGGCTGGTACTGATTGGTGCATCGCCTATACCCGAGGCTGACTACAGTATGCGCATCTTCAATACCGACGGTTCAGAAGCGATGATGTGCGGCAACGCTTCACGGTGTATCGGAAAATATCTCTACGAGAGGGCTATCACAACACAAACACAAATTCGATTGCTCACAAATTCGGGCATCAAGACGCTCACCCTCCACGTCAGTAGCCTACCCCTCGCCCCCTCTACAGAAGGTGAGGGGTGTGGTTGCACTCAAGTGGTGGAGAGCGTTACCGTTGACATGGGCGAGCCTCAATTCGAGAACATAGATCAGTTTCTCCCGTCACGTGGACTCAACAAAGGCTTCTTCGTCTCGATGGGCAACCCCCACTATGTCATCTTCACCGACAATGTGGACCAGGTGGGCGACACGGGCAGCAAGCTGGAGTTTCATCCGGCCTTCCCACAACGCTGCAACATCGAGTTTGCCCAAGTTACCGACCCCACCCCTACATGGGAGGGGAGCGGCCACACCGTCATCCGCACACGAGTCTGGGAACGTGGTAGCGGCATCACCCAGGCCTGTGGCACAGGTGCTTGTGCAACGGCCGTCGCCGCCGCCCTCACCAACCGCGCCTCCCGTCGTTCCCTCATCGTCATGGACGGCGGTACTCTCGACATAGAGTGGCGCGAGAGCGACAACCACGTCTATATGACTGGCCCCGCCGAATTTGTATTCGACGGTGAGGTCGAAATATCGTAATAACGAAATATCGTAATAACGAAACACCGAAATATCGTAATACCGAAACACCGAAAATACCGAAATATATGGCATTAGTAAACATCCATTTCCTGAACCTCCAGAACAACTACCTATTCGCCGACATCGCCAAGAAAGTCAACGCTTTCAAGGTGATGCACCCAGGTGCCGACGTCATCAGTCTCGGCATCGGCGATGTCACCCAGCCACTGTGTCCTGCCGTCACAGAGTCCATGCACAAGGCCGTCGACGAGATGTCCACAGCCGAGGGGTTCCGGGGCTACGGTCCTGAGCAGGGTTACGACTTCCTGCGCGAGGCCATTCTGAAGAACGACTTCCTGCCGCGTGGCATCCACCTCGACATCGACGAGGTATTCATTAACGACGGTGCGAAGTCAGACACGGGCAACTTCCAGGAGTTGCTCCACTGGGACAACTTTATTGGTGTTACTGACCCTATATATCCCGTCTATATCGACTCCAACGTGATGATAGGCCGCTGCGGCAGCTTTCGCGACGGACGCTGGAGCAACGTGCGCTATATGCCTACCGAGGCCGAGAACGGTTTCATACCAGAATTGCCCAAGGGCCGTCCTGTCGATGTCATCTACCTCTGCTACCCCAACAACCCCACGGGTACGGTCATCTCCAAGCAGGAACTGCGCAAGTGGGTGAACTATGCGTTGAAGAACGATGCCCTCATCCTCTATGATGCCGCCTATCAGGCCTACATCCAAGACCCGAAGATACCCCACTCCATCTTCGAGATTCGCGGAGCCCGCAAGTGTGCCGTCGAGTTCCGCTCTTATTCCAAGACGGCGGGTTTCACGGGTGTCCGTTGCGGCTATACCATCGTGCCGAAAGAGGTCACCGTCAGCACCTTCGAGGGTGAGCGCATATCGCTCAACCAGTTGTGGCTGCGCCGCCAGTGTACGAAGTTCAATGGCTGTAGCTACATCTCCCAGCGTGCCGCCGAGGCCATCTACTCGCCCGAGGGCAAGGCTCAGGTGAAGGCCACCATCGACTACTATATGCAGAACGCCAAGAAGATGCTGGAGACCCTACGCTCTCTCGGCTACGAGTGCTACGGCGGCGAGAATGCCCCCTACGTGTGGATGCGCTGTCCTGACGGCATGGACTCGTGGCAATTCTTCGAGGCCCTGCTCTATGGTGCCAACGTCGTCTGTACGCCCGGTGTCGGCTTCGGCCCAAGCGGCGAGGGATATGTCCGTTTCACCGCCTTCGGCAGTCACGAGAAAACAGAAGAGGCTCTGAACCGCATAAAAGCTTGGAGCAAGTAAAGTTCGAACTGCGCCCAATTATGGAAAGAAAGCAAGCAAAACTGATACTTAGCGACGGCACGGAGTTCCAAGGCTGGTCGTTTGGATACGACGGAGAGGCTGTGGGCGAGGTGGTCTTCAACACGGCAATGACAGGCTATCCTGAGAGTCTGACAGACCCCAGCTATGCAGGACAGATATTGGTGACAACCTTTCCACTGATAGGAAATTATGGAGTGCCAGACCTCTCCCCCAGCCCCTCTCCCAAAGGAGGGGCTGTGAGTAAGGTTTTACCCGTTCTGGAAAGCGAGCACATTCACCCTAAAGCACTAGTCGTAGCTGACTATAGCGAGCAGTATTCCCACTGGAACGCCAAGGAATCGTTGGCAGCATGGCTGAAACGCGAAAAGGTTCCTGGAATAACAGGGATTGACACACGGCGTTTGACGAAGGTGCTCAGAGAGCACGGTGTGATGATGGGCAAGGTGGAGATAGTGGGTCACGCTTCCAAGCGTGACAACTCCGCCGCTACAACGCTCGGAAGCGTTGCCCACTACAACTACGGAAGCGTGAACTGGGTGGAGCAGGTGAGCTGCAAGGAAGTGATTACCTACAACGAAGGTACTGGCAAGCGTGTCGTTTTGGTAGACTGCGGGGTGAAGGCAAACATCATCCGTTGTCTCATCCGACGTGGTGTTGAGGTTATCCGTGTGCCTTGGGACTATGATTTCAATCAGTTAGACTTCGACGGTCTCTTTCTTGCCAATGGTCCTGGCGACCCAGAACAATGCGACAAGACTGTGGAGCATATCCGTACATTTCTTAATAATGAGACAGTACGTCCCTGTATGGGCATCTGCTTGGGCAACCAATTGCTGGCACGTGCAGCTGGAGCCAAGACATACAAGCTGAAATACGGCCACCGTTCGCACAACCAACCCGTTCGCCAGGTGGGTACGAACCGCTGCTTCATCACAAGCCAGAACCACGGCTACGCAGTGGATGACTCGACGCTGCCAGAGGACTGGGAACCGCTCTTTGTCAATATGAACGATAGTTCTAACGAGGGCATCCGCCACAAGACGAATCCCTGGATGTCGGCACAGTTTCACCCAGAGGCCTGTTCGGGGCCAACCGATACGGAATGGATGTTTGACGAGTTTGTGAAAAGCCTCAGAGGCCTCACCCCCGCCCCCTCTCCACTTGGAGAGGAGAGTATACACATCCAAGGCGGAGGTGAGGTTTCTAAGGTTCTCATTCTTGGTAGCGGTGCCCTGAAGATTGGCCAGGCCGGTGAGTTTGACTATAGTGGAGCACAGGCATTGAAAGCCCTAAAGGAAGAGGGCATCCACTCGGTGCTCATCAATCCGAATATCGCCACGGTACAAACCTCAAAGGATGTGGCCGACACAGTATATTTCCAACCCGTGACGGCAGAGTTCGTGGAGCGCGTCATAGAGAAGGAACGTCCTGACGGTATTCTGTTGTCGTTTGGTGGACAGACGGCCTTGAACTGTGGCGTGGAGCTCTACGAAAAAGGTGTTTTGGAAAAATATGGCGTCAAAGTGTTAGGCACTCCCGTGCAGGCTATCATCGACACGGAAGACCGCGACCTGTTTGTGAAACGTCTCGACGAGATTGGCGTAAAGACCATCAAGAGCGAGGCATGCTCTACCGTCGAAGAAGTTCAGAAAGCAGCTCACGAATTAGGATTCCCTGTGATATTACGAGCCGCTTATGCCCTCGGCGGTCTTGGTTCAGGCTTCTGCGACAACGACGAAGAACTATTGACACAGGCCGAAGAAGCCTTCTCGTTCTCGCCGCAGGTACTCGTGGAAAAGAGCCTGAAGGGATGGAAGGAAATAGAGTACGAGGTGGTGCGCGACCGCTTTGACAACTGTATCACCGTCTGCAACATGGAAAACTTCGACCCGCTTGGCATTCATACCGGTGAGAGCATCGTCGTAGCACCAAGCCAGACGCTGACCAACGCCGAATACCATAAGCTGCGTGCGCTGGCCATCAAGATTATACGTCATATCGGCATCGTCGGCGAGTGTAACGTCCAGTATGCCCTCGACCCCAACAGCGAGGACTACCGCGTCATCGAGGTCAATGCCCGACTGTCGCGCTCCAGCGCATTGGCCAGCAAGGCCACAGGCTATCCTTTGGCCTTCGTCGCTGCCAAGCTCGGTCTCGGCTACGGACTCTTCGACCTGAAGAACAGCGTCACCAAGACAACCTCTGCCTTCTTTGAGCCAGCCCTTGACTACGCGGTAGTGAAAATACCCCGCTGGGACCTTTCGAAGTTCCACGGTGTGAACCACGAACTGGGCTCCAGCATGAAGAGCGTAGGCGAGGTGATGGCCGTGGGGCGCACCTTCGAGGAGGCGTTACAGAAAGGGTTGCGCATGATTGGACAGGGCATGCACGGTTTTGTGGACAACAAAGCTCAGCATGTAACCGATATTCCTGCTGCCCTGCAGCATGCTACGGACACCCGCATCTTTGTTGTGTCCAAGGCCCTACAGATGGGCTATAGTGTAGAACAAATACATGGGTTCACCAAAATAGACCGTTGGTTCTTACAGAAGCTGAAACACATCATCACCATAAACGACCAGTTGAAGGAGTACCAGCATCTTTCTGAGTTCTCGGAGTACATGGAGACCAGCGAATTTATGGAGTACTTGCGGTCTCCCGAAGTGTTCCAATTGCTTCACGCCGCCAAGGTATACGGCTTCTCCGACTTCCAGATAGCCCGCGCCATAGGGTTGGAGAATCGCATGAAGATGGAGCAGGCCGGACTTACCGTCCGCAAATGGCGTAAGGAACTCGGCCTCGTCCCCACCGTCAACCAGATTGACACCCTCGCCGCAGAATATCCTGCCCAAACCAATTACCTCTACCTCTCTTATTTATAATCGGAATAACGAAAAACGAAATAGCGAATAATTATGTGTGGAATCGTAGCAATATTAAACGTCAAGGAGCAGACGCATGAGCTCCGCGAGAAAGCATTGAGAATGAGTCAGAAAATCCGTCATCGCGGACCTGACTGGAGTGGAATATATTGTGGTGGGAGCGCTATCCTGGCCCACGAGCGACTGAGCATCGTCGATCCAGAATCGGGTGGCCAGCCGTTGTACTCACCCGACCGCAAACAAGTGCTTGCCGTGAACGGCGAAATATATAACCATCAGGAGATTCGTCGCCGTTATGCCGGTCAGTACGAGTTCCAGACGGGCAGCGACTGCGAGGTTATCCTTGCACTCTATAGGAGCCTCACCTCCAGCTCATCTTCAAATGGAGAGGGCTTCACTCATGAGCAGATATGCCACATGCTAGAGCAACTTAGCGGCATCTTTGCCTTTACTCTCTATGACGAGGAGCGCAACGAATATCTGATAGCCCGCGACCCCATCGGAGTGATACCCCTATATATCGGCTACGACAGCGACGGCACCGTATATGTCGCCTCCGAGCTGAAGGCGCTCGAAGGACAATGTGAACGCTACGAGCCATTCCTGCCTGGACACTATGTCACGAGTAAGGACAACACGGTACACCGCTATTACAAGCGTGACTGGTTCGACTATGATGCCGTGAAGGACAATCCTGCTTCGGTCGAAGCTATCCGTGATGGACTTACCGCTGCCGTCAAACGCCAGCTCATGTCTGACGTACCCTACGGCGTGCTGCTCTCTGGAGGTCTCGACTCCAGCGTCATCTCAGCCCTTGCCGAGAAATTCAGCGAACACCGCATCGAAGATGACTCGAAGACCCGCGCCTACTGGCCACGTCTGCACTCCTTTGCCGTCGGCCTGAAAGGTGCTCCTGACCTCGCCAAGGCAAAGATGGTGGCCGACCATATCGGCACCGTACATCACGAAATCAACTACACCATACAGGAGGGTCTTGATGCCATCCGCGATGTCATCTACTTCATCGAGACCTACGACGTCACCACCGTCCGCGCCTCTACGCCGATGTACCTGTTGGCACGTGTCATCAAGTCGATGGGTATCAAGATGGTACTCAGCGGTGAGGGTGCCGATGAAATCTTTGGTGGTTATCTCTATTTCCACAAGGCTCCCAACGCCCAGGCCTTCCACGAGGAGACCGTCCGCAAGCTCGGCAAACTCTATCTCTACGACTGTCTCCGCGCCAACAAGAGTCTTTCGGCTTGGGGAGTGGAGGGTCGCGTACCTTTCCTCGACAAGGAGTTCCTCGACATCGCCATGCGTACCAATCCTGAAGCCAAGATGTGCGGCCCGAAGAAATCTGGAATATCCGAACAATCTGGTTTCGAAATCGAAAAGAAGATTGTCCGCGAAGCCTTCGCCAACATGTTGCCCGCCGAAGTCGCTTGGCGACAGAAAGAGCAGTTCAGCGATGGCGTCGGCTACTCCTGGATTGACACCCTCAAGCAACTAACCTCCGAGGCCGTCACCGACGAGCAAATGGCTCATGCCGCAGAGCGATTCCCCATCAACCCACCGAAAAACAAAGAGGAGTACTACTACCGCAGCATCTTCGCCGAGCATTTCCCCAGCGACTCAGCTGCCCGCTCAGTCCCATCGGAAGCCTCCGTCGCCTGTTCCACCGCCATAGCCCTTGAATGGGATGCTGCCTTCAAGGGCATGAACGATCCCAGCGGCCGCGCCGTCAAAGGCGTGCATGAACAGGCATATTAGGGTATCATTTCCGCTGCTTCTCCGTCTCTTCGCGTTTGGCCTTGTAGAAACGGTCCACGAAGTCTAATTTTTCTCGATTGGGCACCATGATGAGCGAGGCACCATTGCTGAACTGCATGGTGGTGGGCTTCTTTTCATCGAATGTTGGCCAGTAGGGCAGACCTTTGCCATTAGGGTTGCCAGTCTTGGCAAAGTTCACCCAGTACTGCTGGAGTATCTCAGCCACAGCTGACTCATGGGGATATTTGTCGGGCTGAGAGAGAAACTCACCATTCATATAAAGGATGTCGTCGGCATGTGCCACGCCCTTACGGCGCGGGTCTTGGGAGAAGCTACGTGTAGAGGGCTGGGCTAGATAGGCGGCGTATGCTCCGCTCTTACCCGTCTTGCTCTGCAGACTCACCCACGCGAAGGAAGGCCATGCAAAACCCACATCACGGAACGCATCACCATTGCCGTGCCAGGCCTCGTCATCAGTATTGCCAGGATAGACCTTCAGGGCCTCGTCGGCAAAGTCGCCGAATACCTGGCGTGCCTGTTTCTGATAGTCCTCTGCCTTGATGTTAGGGGGCGAGAAGAGAGCCCCCTCGTCGCTATTGGTCATCACAATAACGGGTACATCATTATATTCGCCGCGCTCATAGAGACGATACTGGTCATCACAGATGACATAGCCGTCGACGCAAGGCCAGAAACCGGCAAAGCCCACGTTACCGTCGCAAAGCTCCATCGCCGGCATCTTGCGCATCTGCTTGATGTTCTTCTTCTTCAGATGCTTCTGGAAGGCGAGTCCCTGTTGCTCGGCACCCTTCTGCGAAGCATCTAGCCCGAGGCTGCGCGGCTGGTCGCTCCAAGGGGCAAACGAACCGCCGCTATGGCTGATGGCAGCACAAAAGAGGCCCTTCGCCAAGGGCGAGCCACAGAGCATGCTACAGCTGATGGCACCTGCCGACTCGCCGAAGATGGTCACCTTCGAGGGGTCACCGCCAAAGTTCGCAATGTTGCGCTGTATCCATTTCAGAGCGTATATCTGGTCGAGCAGACCGTAATTGCCCGAATGTCCGTCGGGCGACTCTTTCGTGAGTTCGGGGTGAGCCATAAAGCCTAAGGCTCCCGTGCGATACTCGATGCTGACGATGACCACTCCACGACGAGCGAGACTCGTCCAAAGGTCGCCACCATACCACTCTGTCTGGAAACCGCCGCCATGAATCCACGCCATCACAGGGAGCCTGTCGGAAGCTGACTTGGCAGGTGTGGCAATAGCCAGATACAGACAGTCCTCACTCATCATGTCGGATGTTCGGCCAGGCCGTGTGGGCTGTGGCGGTAAAGGGCCGAAAGTGTCGCATACCCTGACACCCTCCCAGGCCTTGGCAGACTGAGGTGCCTTCCAGCGCAAATCGTCAACAGGTGGCGCTGCGTATGGGATGGCTTTATAGACGGCAAGGTCTGAACCGTCAAGGATTCCTTCTACTTCGCCCGTTTCAACGTGCGTCTTCAACAATGGCTGTGCTTGTGCGTCAACAGCCAAAACCAGTAGTCCTAAGACCAGCAAATAAAAACACTTTCTCATATATTTCACTAATTCTGCCGCAAAATTAACAAAAAGTGCCGATTTGGCAAAATAATCGGCTACTATTTTGCCATATCAATGAATTTTATATTACCATTTAATGTTTTTTAGGGAAAAATTTTTCAGCAATCTCGTTTATTTTGCTTAATTTTGTATCTGCTTTTATAAGACAGAGATAACAAAACCAACCTTTGTTTGCCTATATTGACACGCAAAACATTGATTATGAACGACTTTAGAAAATATGCAACACAGCACTTGGGCATGAATGGCCTGGTGCTCGACGATGTGATGAAGGCGCAAGCCCAGTACCTTAACCCCTACATCCTTGAGGAACGTCAATTGAACGTGACGCAGATGGATGTTTTTTCACGCCTGATGATGGACCGCATCATCTTCCTCGGCACTCAGATTGACGACTACACCGCCAACACGCTACAGGCGCAGTTGCTCTATCTGGATAGCGCCGACCCTGGAAAGGACATCAGTATCTACATCAACTCGCCTGGCGGTAGCGTACATGCCGGACTTGGCATTTACGACACCATGCAGTTCATTTCCTCTGACGTGGCCACCATCTGCACGGGTATGGCAGCATCAATGGCCGCCGTGCTCCTCGTGGCAGGACAGGAGGGCAAGCGCTCTGCACTACCCCACAGCCGCGTGATGATTCACCAGCCACTTGGTGGTGTGCAGGGTCAGGCATCAGACATGGAGATTGAGGTGAAGCAGATACAAATACTGAAGAAGGAACTCTACACCATCATTGCCGAACACTCGCACACCGACTTCGACAAGGTGTGGGCCGACTCCGACCGCAACTACTGGATGACGGCCGAGGAGGCAAAGGAGTATGGAATGATAGACCAGGTGCTGAAGAAGAAGTGAGTTAGGGGGCTCAGAATGAAAAAGACATGTAATTTCTGCGGTCGGTCAGACCGCGAGGCAAAGCTGCTCATAACGGGTATCAACGGCTTTATATGTGAGGAATGTGCACAGCAGGCCTATCAGATAGTGGTGCAGCAAGGACTCATAGAAGGAACCTCCCCCAACCCCTCCAAAGGAGGAGGCAAGGGCAATGGGAAGTTCAATCCCCGCAACGTGCCCAAGCCGATGGAAATCAAGGCTTATCTGGACCAGTACATCATCGGTCAGGACGAGGCGAAACGATATATGTCCGTAGCCGTCTACAACCACTATAAGCGATTGGGACAGCCTGTGGACAAGGACGGTGTGGAGATTGAGAAAAGTAATATAATAATGGTGGGAAGTACTGGCACGGGAAAGACGCTCATGGCGCGCACCATCGCCAAGCTACTCGACGTACCCTTTACCATCGTCGATGCCACGGTGTTCACCGAGGCGGGATATGTGGGCGAGGACGTGGAAAGCATTCTTACCCGTCTGCTCCAAGTGGCCGACTTCGACGTGGAAGCTACACAGCGCGGCATCGTGTTCATCGACGAGATTGACAAGATTGCACGTAAGCAGGACAACCCGTCCATCACCCGCGACGTTTCTGGTGAAGGCGTGCAGCAGGGATTGCTGAAACTGTTGGAGGGAACCAACGTGAACGTGCCGCCAAAGGGCGGACGTAAGCATCCCGACCAGGAGTATATCTCCGTGGACACACGCAACATTCTCTTCATCTGCGGAGGAGCCTTCGACGGTATCGAACGGAAGATAGCACAGCGACTGAATACCCACACCGTGGGCTACAACTCGGTGCAGAACGTACGCAAGATAGACAAGAACGACCTGATGAAGTATGTGTCGCCACAAGACCTGAAGAGTTTCGGACTCATACCAGAAATCATCGGCCGTCTGCCAGTGCTGACATACTTGAATCCTTTGGACCGCGAAGCTTTGGAGCGCATCCTCGTGGAGCCGAAGAATAGCATCGTCCGACAATATCAGAAACTGTTCCAGATGGACGGCATAGAGTTGACGTTCACGCCCGAGGCGAAGAAGGTGATCGTAGACAAGGCCGTGGAGTACAAGCTCGGGGCCCGCGGACTGCGCTCCATCGTGGAGAGCGTGATGATGGATGCCATGTTTGAGGTGCCGTCGAAAAAGACCAACAAGTTTGAAGTGACAGCGAAGTATGTCGAGGAACAGCTGGCAAAGTCACACTTAGAGTAGATTGAAGATTGAACAAAGAAAAGTGAAAGGAGTATAATGACAAAGACAAAAACATTAACTGAAGCCCTGAAGAAATATTTTGGCTTCGACACCTTCAAGGGAGACCAGGAAGCCATTATACAGAGCGTGCTCGACGGTCAGAACACCTTCGTGCTCATGCCCACAGGTGGTGGAAAGAGTCTCTGCTATCAGTTGCCGTCGCTGCTCATGGATGGCGTGGCCATCGTCATATCGCCACTCATCGCTCTGATGAAGAACCAGGTGGACTTCATCAGCCACCTCAGTGAGCAGGAGGGAACAGCACACTTCCTCAACTCGTCGCTGAACAAGACGGCCATTGACCAAGTGAAGAAAGACATCGTGGAGGGACGCACGAAATTGCTATACGTGGCTCCGGAGTCGCTGACGAAGGACGAGAACGTGGAGTTCCTGCGCTCGGTGAAGATTTCGTTCTATGCCATCGACGAGGCCCATTGTATATCGGAGTGGGGACATGACTTCCGACCAGAGTACCGCCGCATCAGACCCATCATCAACGAGATTGGCGAGGCACCCATCATCGCACTGACGGCGACGGCTACTGACAAGGTGCGTACGGACATCAAGAAGAACCTGGGAATTCTCGATGCGAAGGAATTCAAGTCATCATTCAACCGTCCGAACCTCTACTACGAGGTGCGACCCAAGACACGTGAGATAGACAAGGACATCGTACGTTTCATCAAGCAGCACGAGGGTAAGAGTGGCATCATCTACTGTCTCTCGCGCAAGAAGGTGGAGGATTTGGCCGAGGTGCTACGTGCCAACAACATCAAGGCCGCAGCCTACCACGCCGGTCTGGAGACGAACAAACGCTCGGAGACACAGGACGACTTCATCATGGAGCGCATCGATGTCATCGTGGCAACCATCGCTTTCGGCATGGGTATCGACAAACCCGACGTGCGCTTTGTCATCCACTACGACATACCAAAGAGCCTCGAAGGCTATTATCAGGAGACGGGACGTGCCGGACGCGACGGCGGAGAAGGTATCTGCCTGGCCTTCTACAGTAATAAGGACTTGCAAAAACTTGACAAGTTCATGGAGGGCAAACCCGTGGCCGAGCAGGACATAGGTCGCCAGCTGCTACAGGAAACAGCGGCATACGCCGAGACTTCACTGTGTCGGCGCAAGATGCTACTCCACTACTTCGGCGAAGAATACCCCAAGGACAACTGCGAGAACTGCGACAACTGTCTGCACCCCAGTGCCCGCGTGGAAGCAAGCAAGCAGCTCGTCACTGCATTGAAAGCCATACTCGCCATCAAGGAGAACTTCCGTACGGACTATGTCATCGATTTCATCATGGGCCGCGAGACCGACGAGATTCTGGCTCACAAACATCATGACTTCGAGGAGTTCGGCTCAGGCGAGGATGACAATCCGAAAATCTGGAACCCCGTCATCCGACAGGCACTCATTGCCGGATACCTGAAGAAAGAGGTGGAGAACTACGGGCTACTGAAGGTCACTGCCGCAGGAAAGAAATTCATCAAGCATCCAACGACGTTCATGGTGGCAGAAGACCACGAGTTCAACGACGATGCCGACCTGACAGCTGCCGAGGGAGGTACTAGCGCCCTTGACCCCACATTGTCGTCGATGCTCATGGACCTGCGCCGCAAGTGGTCGCGCAAGCTCGACCGTCCACCTTACGTCATCTTCCAAGATGTCTCCATAGAACAGATGGCCACCTACTATCCCATCTCGCTTGAAGAACTGAAGAACATCCAGGGAGTGGGGGACGGAAAGACGCGACAGCCATACGCCAAGGAGTTTGTAGAGCTTATCAAGAAATACTGTGAGGAGAACGAGATAGAGCGCCAGGCCGATATGCGCATACGCACCAAGGCCAAGGACTCTATGCGCAAGCTGAAAATCCTGCAGAACATTGACCGGCGCATCGCCCTTGATGACATCGCCAACGCACTAGGCATCGACTTCGACGAACTGCTCGACGAGTTGGAGGGCATCGTGCTCTACAGTGGTAACAAAATCAACATCGACTACTTCCTTGACGAGATTATGGACCCCGATGACGTGAGCGACATCTACGAGTTCTTCCGCGAACAGGAGACCGATGACCTGGAGGCCGCCTACGAGGAGTTCTCCTCCGACATTCCAGAGGCCGAGATACGCCTTGTGCGCATCAAGTTCATCTCCGACATGGCTAACTAATTGTCAAATTGTAAACACGCAGCCAATTGTCAAATAGTAAATGACCATGCGTTTTGCCCTCTTCGGTAACGTTCACCATCCAGAGAAGTCGGCCGTCATACGTCGGTTGCTCACCGCACTGAAGCGTCATGGGGCACAGATAGCCATCGACCAGCACTTCTACGACTTCCTCTCAACCCTGCCTGACAATCCTCTCCACGAGACCCACTACTCCGTTTTCACCGAGATGCCTTCCTGTGATTTTGCCCTCTCACTGGGTGGCGACGGTACTCTGCTGAAGACTGCCAGCCGTGTACGCTCGCGCCAGGTGCCTATCGTGGGAGTGAACATGGGCCGCATGGGGTTCCTTGCCGATGTAGGAGCAGATGACGTAGAGGCCTGTGTAGACGCACTCTACGAAGGTAACTACAGCGTTGACGACCGTGCACTCATCCAGGTGAGCACCAACGGCGAGCACATCGAGGGCTACGACTGCGCCCTCAACGACGTGGCCATCCTGAAACGCGACACGGCATCGATGATTTCCATCCGTGCCAGCATCGATGGTGAACACCTCGCCACCTATCAGGCCGACGGTCTCATTGTCTCCACGCCCACGGGAAGTACGGCCTACTCGCTGTCCAATGGTGGGCCTATCATCACCCCACGTACTGGCGTGTTCCTGATGACTGCCGTGGCTCCCCATTCGCTGAACATCCGTCCCATCGTCATCCCCGACTCAGCCACCATAGAACTGACCGTCAGTAGCCGTAGTCACACCTTCCTCGTGGCCATAGACGGCCGCTCGCAGAGTCTGACAGAAGGAGCCACGCTCCAGCTGCGCCGTGCACTCTACACGGCAAAATTAGTAAGGCGAAGTGGCTCGAACTATTTCTCCTCACTTCGCCAAAAACTGATGTGGGCCGCTGACAGCCGGCTATAAAGTCAAATCGATGCTAGTGAAATAAACCACTCAATGGTTTTGGCAAATAATCCACGAATTTTTGCAGGGCTTGCCAAACAACTCCTTCCTCCATGTGGCTCAAATTTCCGATACGACAGAAAGTGTGCCACAATGGCGTACCTTGCGGAAGGCCGTTATCACCAATAGGGCCGCTGTGCTGCTGCCAACGCATCAGTTTGTAGAAACCGACTGTCACCGTAAGTCCCATCAGGATCACAGTACACGTCTGGGTGTTGATGGAAGCGCCACAAAGCCAGAGCATCAGCCATACAAGAATAACGATAAGGTTCATCGAAAGGATGGAAAGGGACGCGCCAAGATGCGAGAACCCCATGTCGATGAACAGGTGGTGCAGGTGCGACTTGTCAGGCTTGAACGGCGACCGTCCTCTCAACATTCGTGCAGTCATCACCCGCAGGGTGTCAAAAATCGGTATGCATAGCACGGCCAAAGGCACGGCTATCACGCCGACGCCATGAGCCTCTAAATCCTGACAGCGACGCATCGACAACGCTCCTATAGCGAAAATACTCATCAGGAGACCTAACATCATCGTCCCACCGTCACCAATAAACATTTTCGACTTCACTCCAAACACGTTGTGGAAAAAAAACGGTATCAGTGCCGCTGTCACAATGACAGCTAGGGATGACCAAACAGGCGGACCGGTGAATATGAAAAGCACAGCGAAACAGGTGCAGGCCATGATGCCATAGCCTGATGAATATCCGTCGATGCCGTCAATCATGTTGATAGCATTGATGATTCCCACACCACCCACTAACGACAACGGAATGCCCACCCACAAGCTTATCTCGTGAATGCCGAAGAGACCATAGAAATTGTGTATGTGATAGCCAGTGAGCGCCATATAGCCCCCCACAATGCCGAACTGCACGATGAGACGCAGGACGGCCGGCAGATTCTTCATGTCGTCCCACACACCCAGCACCAACATGGTGGTTATGGCCATAAGGCTCCAGCTTATACTCGCCCTTTCTATCAGAAACCACATGGCAAGACATCCTGCAAGAATGCCTGCATAGACCGCCACGCCTCCCATCACTGGTATAGGCTGCCTGTGTATCTTACGTGCATCAGGATTATCCACAATATTGTGATTCAGTGCATAGCGCAGTACAAAGGGATAGACAACTGTCGTCACTATTAACGACAGAAAAAATAAGATGATTAGTATTTGTGTCTTGCTCATTGTCTCTTCAATATTCAATTTTCAATCTTCAATCTTGAATAAATCTCCAGATGTTTCTCTATCACTTTTTCTAAGGAGAATTCCCGCTCGGCTTTTTCTCTTGCCGCTTTGCCCATTCTGACACGTAATGCTTTGTCCTCTATCAAGATGCGCAATTTCTGCGCCAAGGCCTCGCTGTCTTTAACAGGAACCAAGAATCCGTTTACGCCATCATCCACCACGTCCTTACATCCAATGGAGTTGGTTGTGACAATGGGTCTGCCCACGGCACAGGCATCAATCAGCGACTTAGGAACACCCTCACGGTAATAACTCGGGAAGGCCATGATGTGGCACTGCTCCAATATAGACTTGATGTCCTTCTGGAAATCCAGCCACTTGATATATCGTCCGTCACATCGCGCTTCCAGTTCCTCCTTCGATACCGCGTCGAAATTCACGGCTAAGCGACCGCATAGCCAAAACTCCAACTTTCCTTCATAGTCTTTCCGCAGTTTCTCAGCAGCCTCAATCAGTTCTATGACACCCTTTTCCTTGACCATCCGGGCCGTGAAAACCACTTTCAGCGTTTCGCTTTCTGACTCAGGCACATACTTGAAATCATTTAGGGCAACACCAGAACCCTTGATGAACTCAGCCTGCCCCTCTTCAATGACGCCACGCTGTAGGAACATGTCTTTGTCCTCTTGGTTTTGGAATATCACCTTCACTCTCTTCCGCTTGTTCGAGAAGCGCAAGACAGCCAGTATTCCCCTTGCCATCATTCCCAACTTTTCGCCAGAGAAGATGGTGCCAAGTCCGCTAACAGCATTCACCACGCCATGAACACGGGCAAATTTGGCCGCAAGCCCACCCCACAACATATTCTTCAGTCCTACGTGATGAACCACGGCCTCCCTGTTCTTTTTATATAAGGTATATAGGAACCACCAAGTTCTCAGTTCCTGAAAAGGATTCACCCCCGTAGGATTGATAGGCAGTTCCAACACCTTTAGCCCCATTTCCTCCACCTCGTGTCGACGTCCCGTATCCTTACACACCACAGTAACATCCCAGCCTGCTTTCTGGGCAGCCAGGGCTATCTCCTTGCGATGCGAAAGGAAGAACCGGTCCTCGTTGACTATCATCAATAGTTTCTTCATAATCTTCAGTTATTCATGACGTAATCCGTTTAAAAAAATGCTCGGAGAGAATCGGAAAGTATCTAACGGGAAAATCATCAGATGATTTGCCAAATCACAACAACGCCGTCTGGTCGCTTTCATCTTTTTCAATAGAAGCGAATCGTTTTTTTTCTTCCCCTCCCTGTTATGTCCCATGTTCCCAGTCTTCATGATGAACAGATGTATCCGTCTCGCCTTCCGCTTCCATTTTTCATCATCAGCATAGAATGGCATAGCCTCCTCGGGCATACCTAAGTATTCTACGGCATACATCCCAAAGGCTTTCCACTCGCTCATCATCCCCATGCTTTTCAGCCGGGATTCAAGTTTCCCCAAATCAAGAGAATCCCTAAACGACCATAGTAGCCTGCACCAGTCACAAATCTGCCTGATGCCCACGCCCTCCTTATAAAAATGATTCAGGAAATGAACAAACACATAAACCACATCGTTCTCACAACCAAGCAAGGGTATCTGCACATCACCGTCCGTCCAATATCTCACGTCGCCGCCATAGAATGTCTCATTACACACCTTGTCGAGTTCCTTGTCAATGCGGAATGAGAAACCGCAGCGAAGACTGCCGTGCAACTCTACCTGCCAACCGCCAACAATAAGGCCAAGATGCTGTTTATGCGTTATTTCCGACCTCGAAGACGATGCTAATGGGAGCAAATAGTCCTTTGCCTTCTCATAGTCTTTTTCACTCAAAAGCAAGTCCACATCACCACATGTTCTCCAAAGTGGTTTTGTATAGTTCTGAGCCACGCCCTGACCCTTTATCAGGAAAGCATGGATGTCCATCTTATGTAACCTTCCCATCAGTTGTGCAACGAACTTGTTCATGGCCAAATTGCGTTTCTCCAGCCGCAGCGAATAAGCGATAAACCGCATAGAACATTGACGCGGCATAAGCGCAGAACCATGAGTCTTGAGCCATTCATCTTGAAGTCTCTCCATACCCTCTGCCGCAAGCCCAATCACACTCTGCTCCTTCGCCAGTTGATAGACCTCCATCCAGTCCACATCATCCGATAGCAGGCTGTCTGCATGCTCTGTGCGACCAAACAGCCCCGCCCTTGTCAAGAAAAAAAAGACCTCTATAGTATTATTCTGTCTCATTCTTTGATTCATCGACACAATTTTTATATGCCTCCTTCTGTCACCGTTCTATCTGCCTACTGCTTGGTATTCTTGTCGTATTTGGGTTAGTATCAACACCATGTTGAAAAAGGGATGGTGACGAGTGTCGATAGAGGAAGGCTTGCTTGCGCTGATAGAGAAAGCCGTTCTAAGTTTCTTCATCGAAACAGTTTGTCCTTTAAGTAGCCTATTAAATCCTTTGTAAACTCGTCAGCACCTCGCGCATTCATATGATTTCCATTTTTAAAATATTCATCATGATGAACATATTTCGGATTATTTGAGAAATCAATAAACGGAATACCACGATCTTTACACACTTCCATGATAGGTTTAAACTGTATGCTATCCATACCATACCATCTTGGCGAAACAACAAAATACAGTTTAGATCCTTCCAACTCGTCAATCAGCTTATTAATATATTCAAACTTTACCGAATCCACCTTTGGCATCTTCTTCACTTTGTCGATAGCCCTAATCTTCGTCTTATCGATTTCACCCTTTAAAGGACTAAAGCCATTGCTTCGTGCGTTAGATAGTGGATGCAGATAATCTGTCAATAGCTCAATGATTCTAGAGTTATATCTATAAATTTGGCTACACATCTTATACTTTTCTGTTTTATCTACACTTTCAAAGATTTCATCAATACCTTCCCTGTGGTAATGCTGCTTTAACCACGTCAGGTAACGGTGATTGTCATCACCTACAAACAGGTCAACATCAGGATAAATGTCATAAATCACGACTTGGGGTTTCTTCCTCTCATCGATCATTTTAAGTCTTCCATAGTTCAGTATGATACCATTACCCATCTGCCCTGAATTATAACAGGACATACCCAAAGAGTCTGTTAAAATCTGAGGGTTGTAGTGTCTCACACATCGGGAGGATCCCATTAATAGGAAATCCGTTTCCAGTTTATCGCAAATGTATGTGTCTCTCTGAGTAAATCCACCCTTGGCATTTTTAGCGAAATAACCCAAAATAAAGCCACAAAGAACATCCGCCACTATCAGCAATGCAAAAAACAGAGTAATCTTTAAAATGAATCGTTTCATGGCGTTAGAAATTTTGTTTATCCGCATATATCCGAAAGTTATGAAATTCGTGTGTAAAGTGCCTCCTAACTATGAGTCAAGTGCCTCCTAACTATGGATTGGAGTGTTCCCGCCCGTGTAGGGTCATTGGACTGGAACGAGGTTTGCTCCTACATTTGTGGTTTACGGATGATTGCGGATGATCATTTAGAAATTAGCATAGATAAACTGGCCGGCATCAAACACGCCTGTCATCAGAATTAGGATGATAACTGATAGATAAGAACCCCATCTTACTATTCTGTTCTTGTTCTCGAAGAGTTTCAACTTATTGGGAACAAACTCATCAGTCCAGTCTTTTATGAACAGTAGTATCGTACCCATCATCATCAGAACAAAGATGTGCTTTGAGGTAATTTCAAGCGCCATCGACTGATGCGTGTCAAAGATATGTGCTATAACACCACATGCATCTCCCAAAGTTGGCATACGGAAGAAGATCCAGGCAAAGTTCACTAACAGAAAAGTAATGATTATCTTTACCGATTTACCCAGCCATCCATATTCACACTTTTGCTGACCCATCGCTTTTTCAATAATCTGAGCAATGCCATGCCAAATGCCCCATACAATAAAAGTCCAGTTGGCTCCATGCCAGATACCACTCACAAGGAATGTCACAAATATATTCCAGTAATTGTGCATCTTTGAACATTTACTACCCCCCATCGGGATATAAACATAATCTTTCAACCATGTAGAAAGAGATATATGCCACCTTCTCCAGAAATCCGTTACACTCACTGCAAAGTATGGCCTACGGAAATTCTCGGTCAATTCAAAGCCTAAAACCTTGCCTACTCCGATGGCCATGAGGGAATAACCCGCAAAATCAGCATATATCTGGATTGTATAGAAGATGCTGGCGATAAAGCAGGTCACACCTGTGTAGTTCATATAGTTAGGTAAGACTGTATCCACATACAATGCCACCCTGTCAGCTACAACTACTTTCAAGAACATACCCCAAAGCAACATCTTCAATCCCCCAATTGCTTTTCCATAATCAAAATATGGTCTCATATTCTTCAGCTGAGGTATAACCAAAGAAGCCTTATTGATAGGTCCAGACAATATCGATGGGAAGAAAGATATAAACAGTGCGTATGTCAGTAAATCATTTTCTGCCTCGATTTTCTTATAGTACACGTCAAAGAAATAACCTAATGCTTGAAATGTAAAGAAAGAGATACCAATAGGTACAGCCCAATTCAAGCCCTGAAGGTCATAGCGTAGTCCAAAAGCTGACAGAACAACATACACCTGTTCATTAATAAAGTTGAAGTACTTGAAAAACAGTAGCGGTAGTAAAGAAAATACCGCCCCCAGAGCCATTATTTGCTTCTTCTTCTCATTCTTCTCGATAAGCCTTGCACCATAGTAAGTCACAAGCGTAACACCGAGTAAAATTAGTGCATATACAGGCTTCCAGTTCAAATATAGCAGATAGCTAACCGCCAATAGAAACACATTCCTTCCTCTCTGACAACGTGCTGGTATTATATAATACAGTAAGAAAATCAGGGGGAAGAAAACCAAGAAATTAAATGAATTATATATCATCTCTCAACAATTTTATTGTCCCTAATCTCCTGTTTCTCGGCTTGGATTACATTAATAGGGACAAAACCCTTCTTTCCAATAACCTCCTTCACAGTATTCTTGACAGATAAAAGTATTTCCTTTTTAACATTAATTATATTATTCCTGGCAACTACGGAACGGGTATTCTTGGTATAGATTGCTGAATTTTCATTCTTGGCATTAATGATACAATCCTCAACTGACAGAGATTCGCAACTTGTCATTCTGATAGGATACTTACTCAAAGCAGATACATTACAATTTTTTATCTGTACTTTTCCTATATTCTTTTTTTCAACATTCTTCTTTCCAATTGTTGCTAAAAATCCCCCTTCACAATTCACCACTTCAACATTTTCGATTTCAATATTATCTACAGCATCATTGGCATTGGGTTCTAAATCAATTGCATATTCCGGATTTGTACCGCTCACATTTGATATCCTACAGTTTCGGATAGTCACACCATCGGCCTTGGTCACAGAAACACCTTGTCGCCGTCCATGGTCCAGTTTGCACTTTTCTATCAAGATATTATTAGAGTTACCACCTACATAAATACAGTCACCCCAGCAGTCTTTTATTGTGAGATCTCGTACCGAAGAATTTGTTGCACCATGAAAGCGAATGCCCATACCCCATTCGCCATCAGTTCCTAAATGCGTATGCTTATCGCCAACAATACACCCACTTCCACTAATCATAATATTATTACCTTTAGCACAGATAATATCACACCTTTGATAATTGTTAGGCTTTAACCTTATTGTACCATTTATAATCAGAGACGTATTGCCCGGAATAACAAGGCAGGCATCTGCATTCCTCCGTGCTGCGACTTGGTAGTCACCTTTTTCTATAATAATCGTATTCTGCACTGTTGGGTGAGCCAAAGCCAAGACATCTTTTAAGGCATTATCATAAGACAAATCAACAAACATGAATGTACGTATCTCTGGGACATTCCAAGTTCCATTCAGATGAACATGATCAAACGCTTTACCAGAACATAAGACTTTCGTCTGATTTCCCACAAGAGTCCCATTCTTTATTATTCCGCCACTTATTTCAAGAGTAAAACCCTTGGGGAGATTAATGATAGATCCATGCAAATCGACATCTGTTGATACAACAAGACTCTTATTTACTATTTTACCTATTTGTTGAGCGAAACAAAACGAATCATTCAACAATAAGCATAACAATAGGAAATACCATTTATTTCTTATCATAAGTAACCAAACAATCTTATTTCAACAGATTGTAAAGAGTATATACCGTAATGACAATATTGATGAAAAAATAGCAAAGGATAAATATGTTCAAGAAATGGAAGATAATCGCCAAAAAGAGTATGACTTGTGTAATGCCTATAGCCGACTCCACATTCAGTGCAATTATTTTAGTAATACTATAATTGGCCTTATCTGCAACGCCCTTCACAGTATCAGTTCCCCCATCAGCCTTTTTCTTCTGCATCACTAACCTGGGGAAAATAGACATTATCGCAGTCAATCCACCTAACACGATGTAGAGATATTTATCTAGAAATTCAAGCGCATTAGTGTCATTAAAAGCACCGATTCCAACAGAAAAATACATCAACGTCAATGCCATGTATCCTCCTGTTGCATCCCAAAGAGCACCTCTGGTTGATGCCAAACCTTTACAACGGGCTATATTCCCGTCTATACAATCTAGAAGCCCCCAGACAATAAATGCGAAGAACCCCCATAATCTTGTCTGCGTTTCTTGACCAAATCCTATCAGCACAAATCCTATCAATGTGGCTACCATAGAAGCAAAAGTCACATTGACTGGTGTGATATTTGTTTTCAGCAAAGGCTTGGTCAACAGTATTGAGATTGGTCTCATCACATAATAAACCCATGGAATCATTTTATCTGTCTTTCTCTTACTTTCAGAAACACAGACATTATAAATTTCTGTTAATTTCATAATTAAAGAATGTTTGAATATATTTTATCTATACACATTTTTGTGGAATGGCCAAATTCCGAGACATAATCTTTCCGGAATTTATCCCATTGACTTTTAAAGTCCTGATATGTCTCGGATTTAATAGCCGACAGCAGTTCATCCTCAGTCATCATACCTCCAGGAAGTGCTTGCCGGATGTCAAAATACAATTCTCTTGTCTTTATATACTCATTATAATCATACGCATAACAGAACATTGGTTTTTTCTGGACAGCGTATTCAAAGAAGATACCGGAATAATCAGATATCAAGATATCAGAGGCGATCATCAAATCCACGTTGTCTGGATATGAACTGACATCGAAAAGAAATCCCGTTGAAGAATCTATTGTGGTCGCATTCGCAACAACGGGATGAGCACGGAACAAAACTATGAAATTACTACCGAGTGCTGATTCCCATTTTTTAAAATCAACAGGACAATTCATAGGCCCGAAATAAGCATCCCGGAAAGTTGGAGCATAAAGAATCACCTTTTTGTTTTGAGGCAGCCCAAGTCCCTTTCTTATTTTAAGCCTTCTATCTTCAGAATAATTACATAATATGTCATTCTTTGGATAGCCTGAAACCAAGATCTGTTCTTCCCGCAATCTATATGCTGACATGTGAATTCTTTTTTCCTTCTCACTCTGGGCACAACTACAGTCAAACTTAAACTGGAAATTGGAAAGAGGACCTGATTGATTATCAAAACCAGTCTTCTTGGGTAGAGATGTATGAGTAGTAAAGAAATAGAAAGTTCTTTTCCCCTTGAAATTCAATCCACGCTCTATTGACACATTTGTTATCCAACATCGTGCTTTCAATGCTGTAATAATATAGGATAATGAATTGATTTTTATTTTGGGAGTACTAATATCAAAAGAATTCGGATTAATAAATGCCCAGACCAATTTATATCCCTTAAATCTTTCGTCCTCAAGCATTGCTTCATAAATACTTTTGGGGCTATCATTAAAATATCTGCCTCCGTATGAAACAAATAAAATCAGATGATTATCCGTCTTCACAAAATGGCTTATACAATTAACCGCAAATGAAACGGAATAATAATAAGCATGATATATCCACTTGTTTCGCTTAACTATAGTGACTAAACTCATAACTATGTTTTTATATAATAATTAAATCTTTTTTGATATAGTAATCTTGAATTAGAGAAATGATGCCACAAGTGATTCTCTCGTCAATATAGGTAAGATTCTGCCCTCCCATGATAGAATTAAGGAATGTGACAAGTTCGTATCTGATACCTTCCCCTTCTAATTGGTAGAAATAGCGTTTGTTATCGGCTGGATTCTCAAAACGTACTTCAAAATAGTCCGTTTTCCACCATGGAGCTGGCACATAAATATAGCCTTTTGTTCCTGAAATGATTAATTCGCCCTCAGACTTTACACCTTGACCAACCTTCATCGATGCCATTGAGTCCTTAAAAACAAAGGAGACTTTAGTAAACAAATCATAATTATCCTCAGACTCCATCTTATGTGTGATGATGTCCTTTTTCACATAATTTGTTCCCAGTAGTTGGAATATAGGCAGTAATGCTGTTGGCCCCCAGGCACAGATGCTATTCCATCCGCTAATCCGACCTTCTAAGGCATAGTCACGCATACTGGTACAGATGGTATCAACAGAGATAATCTTACCTATAATCCCAGTCTTAGCAAGCAATAACATTCTGTAGTAGGCCATGGAATAAGCTGTTTTAATCGACTCCATTAGAATACACTTTTGCTTCGCTGCTAATTGAGTTAGCTCATTCCACTGAGAGGAATTTATTGTTATAGGAGACTCGCATAGCACATGAACACCTCGCTCCAAAGCCTCTTTGACCTGATTATAATGACATAGAGGCGATGAAACGATATACACAGAATCACTGACTGCAAGAAGTTCATCCAATTTTGAAGTAACCAAGGGCAGCCCCTTCACATCTTCGTTCAAAAGTGACGTGTCTTGTGTGCATACTCCACTAATGGAAAGCCCATTCACATAGTGGCTCTCCTGTTCGAATTTGTTGACGATATTCGATTCTCCAACTAAGCCCAGTCTAACTTTCTTTTCCTCTGAGCGGAGATCTGAGCTGGAAATGCCTTGCGTACGTTCCAGATAGACAACATCACAATAATCCTTCAGGTAGTCAAAATGTCCTTTCCAATCAGAGCCCACTGTGAAAATATCCACACCATAGCGCTGGATGTCATCTATCTTCTGTCCTTCATATTCCTCAACTATTATCTCGTCTGCTATGCCAGTTGCTTTAACGGCTTCGATCCGCTCCATCAAGGACTGTTGGACATTGATTTTGCCACGAGCCCTGTCAAATCCGTCTGCTGTAACCCCAACGATCAGATAGTCACCTAAAGCCTTTGCACGCTCTAAAAGGCGGATATGTCCACGATGAAGTAAATCGTATGTTCCATATGTAATAACTTTTTTCATTTAACTATACAAACTTTGTTCTCAAATAATTATAAAGCCGAGCGTATAGAATTGACAATGCTATTGTGAGAATCACATATGAAAGCACGAGCAATAGCATATTATCAGTATATCGGAATCCAATCTTGCTAACTACCGATTTTATAAGTGGATGGCAGACAAAAATACAAGCAGAATACCTCCCTATAAACGAAATTGCTTTTGATATGTATTTAAATCGTAATACAAGCCTTCCCATGAAAATGATTAAAAACAAGGCAACAAAAGGAACAAACAACCAACTCTCTAAATATAGATTCATTGCTATCACTAAAGCCAGTAATGAGATCATCAACAGTATTTCCTGCCACCAAGTTGTTACAATACGGCTAAACCAATTATTTTTATATTTCGCCATATACACGCCAAAAGCAAACATGAAGAACCATCCGGTGAAACAATGTTTGTAAATAGACAAGAATGATGGTATATTTGCTCTGCACAAAAGCCAAAGTCCAACAATAAAAAACAGACTAAGCCACAAGAGATTTTTCTTATTGAGGCGTTCTCCCCAAATGGCCCATATCAGATAGAACTGGAAAGTCAGGCTAAAATACCAATAAGTTCCAGGTACAGCCCTAAGATAAGGATAGGCAAAATTAACCAATAGGGTGGGATAAAACAATCTCTTTACAAAAGTCGCGTAATCATGTTGAATAATATCCTGCATTCCGAATAC
>JAFVFY010000075.1 GCA_017475265.1 Prevotella sp.
AACGAATTACACGAATTTTACGAATTATTATTGATTTCACGAATTTCCTCTGGCGCAGCAATTCGAATAATTTAAAATCAATTCGTGTAATTCGTATAATTCGTTGTTTATAGAAAACATATTTGTAAACTTAATTAAATAGTAGTTCCTAATATTTCGTAACATAATAAAAAAGGGGCTTCGAAGCCCCTTTTTTTATTTACCACTGTCTTTCTTTCGGATTTCCACGCGGCGGATTTTGCCGCTAATGGTCTTGGGCAGTTCGTCGACGAACTCCACAATGCGCGGATACTTATAGGGGGCTGTGACCTTCTTCACATGCTGTTGCAACTCCTTGACGAGGTCATCACCAGCTTTATCCTTCCATTCTTTGCCTAGTACCACGGTGGCCTTCACCACCATGCCGCGCACATCGTCGGGGACACCCGTGATGGCGCACTCCACGACGGCGGGGTGGGTCATCAGTGCACTCTCCACCTCGAAGGGACCGATGCGGTAGCCTGACGACTTGATGACATCGTCGATGCGACCCTCAAACCAGTAGTAGCCGTCCTCGTCGCGCCAGGCCATGTCGCCGGTGTGGTACAGGCCGTCGTGCCATGCCTCACGCGTCTTTTCCTCGTCGCGATAGTACTCCTTGAACAGGCCGATGGGTTTCTTATCGCCCACGCGCACCACTATTTCGCCTTTCTCACCATCCTCGCAGGGGGTGCCGTCGGCGCGGACGAGTCCGATGTTGTATTGCGCGTTGGGGATGCCCATCGAACCGGGCTTTGGCTTCATCCAGGGGAAGGTGCCGAGGGTCATGGTGGTCTCGGTCTGCCCGAAGCCCTCCATGATATTGAGTCCGGTTTTCTCTTTCAGCTTGTCGAAGACGGCGGGATTGAGTGCTTCGCCGGCTGTGCAGCAATATTCCAGGCTGCTGAGGTCGTAGCGGGAAAGATCCTCGCGTATCATGAAACGGTAGATGGTGGGTGGAGCGCAGAAGCTGGTCACTTTGTACTTCTCCATCTGGCGCAACAGTGTGTCGGCGTTGAACTTCTCATGGTCAAAGACGAACACCGTGGCTCCGGCAAACCACTGTCCGTAGAACTTTCCCCATACGGCCTTACCCCATCCCGTGTCGGCTACGGTGAGGTGCAGACTGCCGGGGTGCAGATTGTGCCAGAACACACCGGTGGTGAGGTGTCCCATGGCATAGAGGAAGTCGTGAGCCACCATCTTCGGCTCGCCACTGGTGCCCGAAGTGAAATACATCAGCATCGTGTCGTCGTTGTTGTTCACGAAGGCAGGCCTTTTGAAAGCGGGAGCAGCGAGCCACTCCTTTTGCCAGGAGTGCCAAAGGGGTAAATGGGTCTCTTGGGTCTCATGGGTCTCTTGGGTCTCATGGGTCTCATGGGATTCTGCCTCCACCTTCACCAGCACCTCCACCGTGAGGCTGGCGGGCATGGCGGCCTCCACCTGGCTCATCACGTAGGGGTCGTCGACACAGACGATGGCCTTCACCGAGGCGCGGGTGTTGCGGTAGATGATGTCCTTCTTCGTGAGCATGTGGGTGGCTGGAATGACGATGGCACCGAGCTTGTGCAGGGCAAGCATCGTGAGCCACCACTCGTAGCGGCGTTTCAGGATGAGCATCACAGGGTCGCCTTTGCCAATGCCGAGCGATTGGAGATAGCTGGCGGCTTGGTCGCTCTGCTCTTTCAATTGAGCGAAGGTGGCACGGCGCTCCACGCCCTCGTCGTTGGTCCAAAGCAGGGCCAGGCGCTCCGGCTCCTCGGCGGCCCAGGCGTCCATTACGTCGTAGGCGAAGTTAAAATGTTCGGGGATGATGAACTCTAAGTTCTTATTATAGTCTTCGACAGACTCAAAATGAGTCTTTTTCAAAAATCTTTCTACCATTTGTTTACTATTACGTTATACCACTTTGCGGTCTATGAAAAACAAGAAAAAACAAAAGAACATAAAAGAAAACCTCAATCCACTATTGTTTTTTCTTGTTTTATTTTGTTTGATTTTGTTTTTTGTAGACCGCGTATGCGGTAAGATTATTAGAATATGATTGCCAGGAACCTGACCTGTTTTCCGTTCAAGGTTCTCATGCCGTGCGGCTGCGTGGCATCGAAGTAGATGCTGTCGCCCTCGCTGAGGGTGAGCACCTTATTGCCGATGGTGAGTTCCATCTCACCCTCGAGCACCATGTTGAACTCCTGTCCAGAGTGGGAGTTCATCTCCTTAGGAGTATCTTCGGGCTTTGGCTCTACGGTGACGATAAAAGGGTCTGCCTTGCGTCCACGGAATCCGCTTGCCAGGCTTTCATAGTTGTAGGCCTTGCGACGCTCCACGTGCAGTCCTTGTCCCTTGCGGGTCAGGAAATAGTTGCGCATGTGAGGTTCTTCGCCAAACATGAGCACGTCGAGCGATATGCCATACTCCTTGGCAATCTTCTGAAGGTTGGCCACGGACAGGCCGCCCGTGCCGTTCTCCATCTCCAGATACTGCTCCTCACTGATACCACAGAGGCGGGCCACTTCGCTCACCTCAATGTCGAGCACATCGCGCAGACCGCGAAGACGCTCACCAATTTGTTTCATTTGTTCGTCCATTATTCTTTCTTGTGATGGTTATGATTCGGGCGGCAAAGGTAATACAAAATCTTCTAAACGCCAAAAAATGTAAAAAGATTTTGCTCTTTTCTGCAAAAGCACTACCTTTGCGCCCCAAATAGGTAAACAGGATTACACATTATTTATATATAAGGATATGAGAAAGCTATTTATTGTTTTAGCCATTTTACTCATCCTGGCACTTGCAGGAGTGGTAGTGTGGCTTGTGATGGCCAACCGTGGACTGGAACAGGAGAAACAGGAGATGCAGGAGCTGGCCGAGCTGGACAAGCAGGAGATGGAGAACGAGTATGAGCGCTTCACCCTGCAATACAGCGAGATGATGACTCAGATAAACAATGACAGTATCATTGAGCAACTCACGCAGGAACAGTTGCGCACCCAGCAGTTGTTGGAAGAGCTGAAGCGTGTGAAGGCCAGCGATGCCCGGGAGATTGCCCGCCTGAAGAAGGAACTGGCCACGGTGCGCGAAGTGCTCCGCTCGTTCATACGCCAGGTGGACTCGCTCAATCAGGTTAACCAGGCTTTGGTGGCTGAGAATACTCAGGTGAAGGACGAACTGGCTCAGTCGAACCGTGTGAACCAAGGTTTGCAGAGCGAGCGACAGTCGCTGAAGGAACAGGTGGCCATTGCAGCACAGCTCGATGCCACGGGTATCACCATGACCGCCCTGAACAAGCGCAACAAGGCGGCAAAGAAGATGAAAGACTGCACCACGCTGCAGGTGGGCTTCACCATCGCCAGAAACGTCACTGCCGCGAATGGCAACCGTACCTTCTACGTGCGCATTCAGACTCCCACAGGACAGGTACTTCAAGCCGGGACGTTCCCTTACGAGAACCGCCAGCTGGAGTACTCCATGAAGAAGGTGGCCGAATACACCGGCGAGGAGTTGACGTTGCAGACCTACTGGCAGGTGAACGAATACCTGGAGGCTGGTGAATACCGCGTGAGCATCTTTGCCGATGGCAATATGATAGGCACGAAGACCTTTACATTCCAATAGAACACATGAAGAGAATAGGTTTATCATTCATCATTTGTTCTTTATCATTTAGCTCCGTAGGGGCGCAGACGCTGTTGTCGCTCGACAGTTGCCGGGCCATGGCCGTGCGAAACAACAAGCAGTTGCAGGTGAGCCGGGTGAAACAGGACGTGGCCAGCAACCTGCGCCGTTCGGCACGCACGAAGTACCTGCCCCACGTCTCCGCCATTGGCAGTTATCAGCACACCAGTAAGCCCATCTCGCTCTTGAGCACCGACCAGCAGGCCGACTTCGCGTCGCTGGGCACTTCCACTGTGGGAGCTTTGCAAAGCACCTTGGGGCCAGGACTGGAGACACAGATGGGCAACATCGGCAAAATGCTTGTACAGGCCGGCGTGCCCGCACAGGAGGTGCAGAAGATGGCTGGCGACTTCCAGCAGTTTATGGGACAGACGATGACGGGCACCGCCACCGTGATGAACGCCTTGGGGCAGAAAATCGTCGATGCCTTCGACACTGATACACGCAACATCTGGGCGGGTTCCATCATGGCCACCCAGCCTGTGTTCATGGGCGGAAGCATCATCGCAATGAACAAATTGGCCGACCTCGGCGAGGAGATGGCCAGCAACTCGGCAGACGCACGGTTGCAGACCGTGATATACAACACAGACCAGGCCTACTGGCAGGTGGTGTCACTGCGTCATAAGAAGAACCTCGCCGAGAGCTATCTGCAGCTCGTGACAAAGCTCGACGACGACGTGCAGAAGATGATTAGCGAGGGCGTGGCCACCCGCAGTGATGGCCTGAGCGTCAGTGTGAAGGTGAACGAGGCGGAGATGGCCGTACAAAAGGTCAGTGACGGTCTGACGCTTTCGCGTATGCTCCTCTGCAAGATTATCGGTTTGCCGCTCGACGAGGACATCATATTGGCCGATGAAAGCCTCTCCCCCAGCCCCTCTCCCATGGGCGAGGGGAGGAGTTCTATAGCAACTATAGCCCCTATAGCCCCTATAGCAACTATAGAACCTATAGCTCCTATGGTCTCTCAAGCTCAGGAGAATCGCCCAGAGCTGCGCATGCTGGGCAATGTTATCGACATGAGCCGCCAGACCACTAACATCCTGAAAGCAGGAAATCTGCCACAGGTAGCACTAACCGGTGGCTTTGCCGTGAGCAATCCCAATGTGTTCAACGGCTTTCAGAAGAAGTTCAGCGGCTTCTGGAACGTCGGCGTGCTTGTGCGCATCCCCCTGTGGAACTGGGGCGACGTGGCTTATAAGGTGAGAGCCAGCAAGGGTGCCACCGCCATCGCCAACCTGGAGATGCAGGAGGCCCGCGACCTGATAGAGCTACAGGTGAACCAGACGAACTTCAAAGTCACTGAGGCCGACAAGCGACTGACCATGGCTCAGAAGAGCATCGAGCGTGCCGAGGAGAACCTTCGCACCGCCAATCTCGGATTCCGCGAGGGTGTCATCACCCCCACCGTGGTTATGGAGGCACAGACTGCATGGCTACAGGCTCAGTCGCAAGTCATTGATGCTCAGATAGAACTGAAGCTCGCACAGGTAGACCAACAGAAAGCACTGGGAGTGTTAAGTGTTAAGTGATGAGTCGTAAATCGTAAATAAATCGTAAATCGAAAATACGTAAATCGTAAATATAATATATGTCAGAACAGTCAAAACAACAGCATAAGAACATCTTGCTGGCCATACTTGGATTCATTTCAGTAATCATCATCGTAGCCGTCATCGGTTTCTTCATCTTCGACCGTGCCCCCGACCTCATGCAAGGTCAGGTGGAGGTGGAGGAATATCGTGTGTCGAGCAAGGTGCCCGGTCGCATCCTGGAAATCCGTGTGAAGGAGGGCGATTACGTCCATGCCGGCGACACGTTGGCTATCATCGACGCCCCTGAGGTACGAGCCAAGATGCAGCAGGCACAGGGTGCAGAGGCTGGAGCCGCTGCCCTCGACCTCATGGCGAAGAACGGTGCCCGCAAGGAACAGGTGCAGGGTGCCTTTCAGTTGCTCCAGCAGGCCAAGGCAGGACTGGAGATTGCCGAGAAGAGCTATGGCCGCGTTCAGCGGCTCTTCGACGAGGGTGTCGTGAGCGCACAGAAGCGCGATGAGGCAGAGGCATACTTCAAATCATCACAGGCCCAGGTGCAGGCCGCTCAGAGCCAGTACGACATGGCCGTTAACGGTGCCCGACAGGAGGAGAAGATGGCCGCTAAGGCACAGGTGGAGCGCGCCCGTGGTGCCGTGCAGGAGGTGAGTGCCTATATTGGCGAGACCGTACAGACAGCGCAGATGGACGGCGAGGTGAGCAACATCTATCCCAAAGTGGGTGAGCTTGTCGGCACCGGCAGTCCCATCATGACCATCTCGATGATGGATGACCTCTGGGGAACGTTCAACGTGCGCGAGGACCAGCTCGGTGGACTGCAGATAGGCTCTGAGATTAGTGCCTTTGTCCCCGCCTTCAACAAGAACGTGAAGATGAAGGTCTACTATATGAAAGACCAGGGTAGCTTCGCCGTGTGGAAAGCTACCAAGGCTACTGGACAGTACGACCTCAAGACCTTCGAGGTCCGCGCAAGGCCCGTAGAGAAGTTTGAGGGTCTGCGCCCTGGAATGAGCCTGATAGTCAGATAGAAACGAAATCGGAAGTCTATTCGTGCCAATACGTGTAATTCGTTGTTAAGAAATTTCGTGCCAATTCGTGTAATTCGTTGTTAAGAAAAAATGTACAGATACGCGAAGGACATCTGGCGTTTGGCAGTACGGGAGTGTCGTATCCTGCTGAAGAACCGCATTTACGGGTTCTGCATGATAGTGTTCCCGTTGCTTGTGATGTTCTTCTTCACCTCCTTATTGTCTGAAGGTCAGCCGCAGGAACTTCCCGTGGGTGTGGTCGACCATGACAACACGTCCACCACCCGTGCGCTGGTGCAGCGTCTGGATGCCTTCCAGACTTCACATGTCGTCGCCCACTTTGCCAGCGTTGCCGATGCCCGCCGCGCCATACAGGAGAACCACATCTACGGATTCATCTATTTCCCCAAAGGCACTACCGACGAACTGCTGGCCAGCCGTCAGCCCAAGATTTCGTTCTACTATACCATGACGACGCTATCTGCTGGTTCGGTAGTTTACAAGGATATGAAGACCATCGCCAGTCTCGGCTCGGCAGCCGTGGGGCAGGCCACGCTAAAGGCACGTGGAGCTACCGACGAGCAGATAAAGGCATTGTTACAGCCCATACGCTTGGACCTGCACCAAATCAATAACCCCTGGACCAACTATAACATCTATCTCTCCACGATGATGGTGCCGGGTCTGATGATGCTCTTCATGTTTCTCATTTCCGCCTATTCACTGGGCACGGAGTTGAAGTTCAATACCAGTAAGGAATGGGTGGCCATGGCCGACGGTAACATACTCGTGGCCATCATCGGTAAGTTCCTGCCCCAGACCGTCGTGTTCTTCACCATCGTGTTGTGTTACGAGTATTACGTCTTTGGCCACCTGGGCTTTCCCCATCCTGGTGGCTGGCTCATCATCGTACTACTGGCTGTGCTGCAGGTGGCCGCCTCGCAGGGGTTCGGCATCTTCGCCTTCGGTCTGATGCCGTCGCTGCGCATGTCCATGAGTATCTGCTCGCTGTGGGCTGTCCTCAGTTTCTCCATGGCGGGTTCGGCCTTCCCCCTGATGGCCATGGACGGCCCGCTGAAGGCCCTTTCGTGGCTCTTTCCCCTGCGTCATTATTTCATGATTTACCAGACGTGCCTGTTCAATGGCTATCCACTCTTCGAAGCTTGGTTCCATCTGGCCGCCCTGGTGGCCTTCACCATCATGCCCTGGCTGGTGATAGGGAAGATTAAGAACGCCATGCTCACCTACGTCTATATCCCATAAGTTCCATAAAAGATGCTGAAAAGAGCCGTAGAGTCTATCAACGATACTTGTTTCATTTGGCGACAAGAGCTGAAGCGGATGTTCAAGGACGAGGGTGTCATCATCTTCTTCATCGTTGTGCCGTTGCTCTACCCGTTGCTCTACTCATGGATATACAATAATGAGGTGGTGCACGAGGTGCCTGTGGTCGTGGTCGATGACTGCCATACCGCGCTGTCGCGGAAGTTTATCCGTCAGTGCGACGCATCGCCCGATGTGAAGGTGCTCTGCTATGCTGCCGACATCGACGAGGCTCGCTCACTCGTCAGTCGTCAGCTGGCCAAGGGTGTCTATGTCATACCCAGCGACTTCGAGACGCGCCTGAACCGCATGGAGCAGGCCACGGTGACCGTCTATTGCGACATGAGCCTCATGCTGGCCTACAAGGCTATCTACCAAACAGCCCAGACCGTTAGCCAGCAGATGGGCAGCGAAGTGACCACAAAACTCTCAACTCTCAACGCTCAACTCTCAACTCTCAACTCTAAATTCTCAACTCTCCGCGAGGAGGAGATAACAGCCCGCCCACTGGACTACGACGAGGTGGCCATCTTTAACCCCTCGGGAGGCTATGGCTCGTCCCTCATCCCTGCCGTGCTCATGCTCATCCTCCAGCAGACACTGGTGCTGGGCATCGGTATGCTTGCCGGCACCTCGCGTGAGGAGAACCGCTACAGCAACCTCATACCCTTCAGCCGTCAATATCACGGCATGTTCCGCATCGTGAGCGGAAAGGCCTTGGCCTATCTCATGGTTTATATACCCTTGGCCGCCTATCTGGCACTTGTCGTACCCTGGATGTTCGGCTTCCCTGCCATCGGCCATTGGCAGACGTTGCTGGCGATGATGATACCCTATCTGCTCGACTGCACGTTCTTCGGCATGGTGGTATCATGTATGGTGCGCTATCGCGAGAATGTCATGTTGCTCATGGTGTTCGTCTCCATCCCGTTGCTCTTCCTTTCGGGTGTCAGCTGGCCGCAGACCAGTATACCAGGCTTCTGGCAGGGGGTGAGCTGGCTCTTCCCCAGTACCTTCGGCATCCGGGCATACGTCCGTGTGAACTCCATGGGTTGTTCGCTGAGTGACATTCTGTTGGAGTATCAGATACTGTGGGTGCAGACCGTCGTCTATTTCATCCTGGCCTGCCTCGTCTACCGCTATCAGATACACCTCACTCGCCAGGCCGTCCGTGACCGCGTAGCCCGTATGAAGGCAAAATTGTAAATCGTAAATCCGTAAATCGTAAATCGAAAATCCGTAAATCGTAAATCATAAATCGTAAATCGAAAATCCGTAAATCGTAAATCTCCCTCATGGTTGTTTGCATAGCAGAGAAGCCGAGCGTGGCGGCAGACATAGCACGCATCATCGGGGCTACCTACCGTCATGACGGGTTCTATGAGGGCAACGGTTATCAGGTGACCTGGACCTTCGGGCACCTCTGCGAGCTGAAGGATCCCGGTGACTATACGCCAATGTGGAAGACATGGTATCTGTCAGCCCTGCCCATGATTCCCCAGCGCTTTGGCATACGCCTGAAAGAGGACGAGGGCGTGAAGAAGCAGTTTGCCGTGATAGAGAAGCTGTTTCACGCGGCCGATGCCATCATCAACTGTGGCGATGCCGGCCAGGAGGGCGAACTCATCCAACGTTGGGTAATGCAGAAGGCTCAGGTGACGTGCCCCGTCAGGAGGTTGTGGATTTCATCGATGACTGACGAGGCCATCCGTGAGGGCTTTGCCAACTTGAAAGACCAGACGGAATACCAGACGCTCTACTTGGCGGGTCTCTCGCGTGCCATCGGCGACTGGCTGTTGGGCATGAACGCCACGCGCCTCTATACGCTGAAGTACGGACAGAACCGTCAGGTGCTCTCCATAGGCCGTGTGCAGACACCGACGTTGGCACTCATCGTGAACCGCCAGAAGGAAATCGACAACTTCAAACCCGAACCTTACTGGGTGCTCGCCACCGTCTATCGCGATACGACGTTCACTGCCACGAAGGGCAAGTTTACCTCAAAGGAGGAGGGCGAACAGGCCTTCCAAACCATCGCCGGGAAGCCCTTTACCATCACCGACGTACAGAAGAAGAACGGCAAGGAGACACCACCGAGCCTCTACGACCTTACGTCGCTGCAGGTGGAGTGCAACCGCAAGTTCGGCTTCTCCGCCGAGATGACCCTCAACATCATCCAGCAGCTCTACGAGTTGAAGCTCACTACCTACCCGCGTGTGGACACCACCTTCCTCAGCGACGATGTCTATGCCAAGTGTCCGCAGACCATGAACGGCCTCTATCAGGTGCGCTTCGCCGGAGTGGCTCCCTACGCCGACCTAGTGCGCCCCCTAGGCGGCAAACCGTTGAAGAAGTCTAAGAAGGTCTTCGACTCCTCAAAGGTCACCGACCACCATGCCATCATCCCCACCGGGCAGGTTCCCGGTCCACTCAGCGACGTACAGCGCAAGGTCTACGACCTCGTCGCCCGCCGCTTCATCGCTGTCTTCTACCCCGACTGTCAGTATGCCCAGACCACTGTCCTCGGTGAAGTAGAGGAAGTGGAGTTCAAGGTCACTGGCCGCACCATCCTCGACCCAGGTTGGCGCGCAGTCTATGCCACCCAGGACCCATCAAACCCACAAGACCCATCAAACCCATCAAACCCCCAAGACCCCCAAGACCCACCCACCCCCCAAGACCCTGACAAAGAAGAACGCACCCTTCCCCCCTTCGTGAAAGGCGAGAGTGGTCCTCACGAGCCCACCCTCACCGAGAAGTGGACCACGCCGCCTCCCTACTACACCGAGGCCACCCTCCTCCGTGCCATGGAGACCGCCGGTAAGCTGGTCGAGGACGAGGAACTGCGTGCTGTCATGAAGGAGAACGGCATCGGTCGCCCCTCCACCCGTGCTGCTATCATCGAGACGCTCTTCAAGCGCCACTATATCCGTAAGGAGCGCAAACGTCTCGTTGCTACACCGACAGGCATGGAACTGATAGACCTCATCCATGAAGAACTCTTGAAAAGTGCCGAGCTGACGGGTATCTGGGAGAAGAAGCTCCGCGACATTGAGCACAAGAAATACGACCCTGCTCAATTCATCGACGAGCTGAAACAGCAGGTCACCGACATCGTCCGTCAGGTCATCGCCGACCAGAGCAATCGCCGCGTAACCATCATCGAAACGCCCACAAAACCCATTAAACCCATTAAACCCATTAAACCCACAAAACCCACAAAACCCACAAAACCCATTAAGCCCACCCCCCCCACTCCCTCCGACTCCCTCGTCGGCCAGCCTTGTCCCCTTTGCGGCAAGGGTCATATCATCAAGGGCCGCACCGCCTACGGCTGCTCCGAATGGAAGAACGGCTGCGCCTGGCGCCAGCCCTTCGCGTAATTCGTTAAATTCGTGGTTAAGAAGAATCTGTGGTCGAGGAAGGTTCACCAGTCATCCGTACGGAACGAGGATACTGGTAGTCCGTCGTGCATGAGGTCGCCTACGACCCAGTCCCGCCAGGCGTAGCGCACCGCCACGGGCCGTGCCACCTCGGCACTCCGCACATATACGCGGTTACGGCTTATCCATGTCTCGGCAGGATGAAACACTCGGTCCTCGCCGGCTACCTCGAAATTATTGCTGCGAGGTCCGTTCTCGAAGTACACCCACTCTCGCGAACGGTCGAAGGCTACGACAGCTGTGTCTCCATGGAACTCCACACTACTATAGGTGGCGAAGTCGGGCAGTCCCTTCACCTCATAACTGTTGCCGAGTGCCAGCAGGGCCAGCCGTTCTCCGGCCACACGCTTCTTGCGCGGGTGGATGCCATACTCCAGTCCGGCATCCAAGAGCACCGCCATGCGTGCATTGTCAATCATCGTCTCTGCCTTCAATTGTTGTTCGCGCAGCAACTGGCTGTCCTTCCAGTCGATGAGGCTATAGTCGTAAGGTGCTATCTGACAGTAGTAGAAGGGAAATTCGCCCTGTTGCCAGTCGTTTCTCCACCCCTCCACCATCGCTTTCAGCAGCTCGGCGTAGTAGTCGTAGCGAGGCACGTTGTCCTCGCCCTGATACCATATCACACCCTTTATCCCGTAGCCAATGAGCGGTGCCAGCTGACCGTTGTAGAGTGCCGTAGGACACCGTTGCTTCCGTTCTTTCAGCAGTTGTTCGTCTGGCAGTAACACCCTTTTGTCCTTTTGTCCTTCTGTCGAAACGTCCTTCTGTCCTTCTGTCGAATCGTCCTTCTGTCCTTCTGTCGAAACGTCCTTTTGTCCTTCTATTGAAACGTCCTTCTGTCCTCCAGTGAAGGACTCCAGCCACTCCGCCTTCATCCATGCTTCACAGGCCGACCCTCCGTATGCAGTACATATCAGTCCCACGGGTATGCCCAGCGTGCGTCGCAGTGCCCGTCCGAAGAAATAGGCCGTGGCCGAGAAATTTCGCACGCTCTCCGTCTGTGCCTTCTGCCAGAGTCCCGCCACGTCACGATGGGGTGTCAGGCTGACGGCCTTGCCCACGTTGAACAGCCGTAGCAGTGAGTCGCCACACTCCAGCAGCTCCTCCGTAGCACCCTCCACGGGCTGACCCTTGTACCCCTTCATCGTCATCTCCATGTTACTCTGTCCAGAGCAGAGCCACACCTCGCCGATGAGCACGTCGCGCAACCGCCGCTGCTCACCGTCGTTGAACGTCACCTCGTAGGGACCGCCGGCGCAGGGTGTCTGCACCGTCACCTCAAAGCGTCCGTCACTGTCACTCACAGCGGTGTACGTCCGTCCATCCCACGATGTGGTCACAGTCACCTGTCTCCCCGGCACCCCTTTATAGAAACTCTCACACCATCCCCATAGGCGTACTGCCGACTGCTGCTGTAGCACCATGCCGTCGGCAAACACCATCGGCAGACGCACCTCCGCCCGGCAGGGAACACAGAGGAGGCACGCGGCAAACAAAGCAATAAAACTCTTGATATTCGTCTTCATCACCTGCAAAGGTACAATCTTTATTCCATTTACGCAAGCTTTTCCCAAATAAATTCTAAAAAGTTTGGCGGTCTCAGGGAAAAACCGTAACTTTGCACCCTCATATAAGTACTCAGAGAAAAAGGTGGACAAAAATTAAAACAGAGGACTATGGCTACACCCATCAAGATTATACCCACGCTTCATGGAGAGTCTGCCCGCAGATTCATAGAGAGGGCAGAGGAAGTGGAAAGAATTGATATGGACATTGACGAAGATGACCCTTGGCTATACGAAGAGCATGAAGAGCTGTCGCCACTGCCAGGAAACAAAGAGCACTATACGCTTGAGGAGTTAAGAGAAATACTCATCAACGATCTGGACGAAGCATACGCTGTATAAATATGGAGTACAATTACAGCATTACACGTAAAGCCATACAGAAAGTTCGTACTTTCTACAGAAATGTTTCCAGAAAATATCAATATACGTATTCCAAGGTGGACATGCGGAGAAACATCAATCAGGCTGTGGATGATATGTATCTGATAGAAAAGAGATGGAATCGTCGTATCCCCACTATCTCCCGCTGGCAGGGCTATCACATGGCGACAAATGGTAGGTGGTACTACGCATATACAATCGACGGAGACATAATAACAATACAGGATGCATGACACGCACAGAATATGCATGAATGATTAAGACTACAATTCACTTTTTATATTAACTAAACACTTTTTATTATGAGAAAACTAAAACTATTATTCGCAGCATGCACCTTGTTTGGGGCAATGACTGCAAGTGCTCAGGTGATTATTGAAACTGACCTCACAAGTCAGTTCAATAGCTTAGCAACCACAAAATGGACGGGATCGTCTGGTCAAGTCGGTTGGGCAGCACCAGAGGTGACCACTAATTCTGGATTAAAAGTCGCTGCCTGGGAAAGGTATAATGGCAGCTGTGATTGGACAGGAGACATTATGTATTCAACGGTGACAGGACTTCCTGCTGGTACTTATAAGATTGAATTATATGGTGCTGCAGCCTTTACTTTTGGCCGCGGTTTCGGCTCAACTGCTTTTACAGGTGATTTTTCTGTTGACAACAACACAAAGTACAAGGAGAATGATCATATTGACGAGAATACTGGTGTAACGCTTTATGCTACCACATCAGAGGGTACTGTCTCTCAGGAAATTCCCATCTACTATGCCACCAACTTTAACACTTCTGGTATTGCAACAGCAACATTAAATAATGTAGTGGTAGGAAGCACCGGTGAGATTAAGATTGGTCTGTCAAAGACTTCCACTTCTACTAACTGGCATGTTGTTCAGCTGAAGGGAGTGACTGCCATGATAGATGCAGAAGCAGCTTTTGCTGTATATAAAGAAGACGCTGAAGGTTTGTACAGTAGTCCAATGAATGCAACAGTACTTAGCGAACTTCAGACCGCTGCTAATGTAGATTTGAGCGCTGCTGGTTCCGATGAATATAAAACTGCTATTGAGACCTTAGCGGAAAAGCTTGCAGCTGCCAAAGCATCTGTCAGTGCATACGCTAATGCCAAGGCATATCTTGATGAAGCAGAATCAATTCTTGCAGGTACCAATGTTTACTCTGCAACGGCTTATGCTACATATTACTCAGAGCCAAAAGCAAAGTATGAGGCCAGGACATTGACTACTGAAGAAGGGAATGCACTGGTGAAGACTTCAACGGGATGGCATACGGCAAATACTATTGATGACATTCTTCTATCAGTCTGGACTATTGGTGGCGAACAAGCTAAGGATTACGACAAGAGTCTTTACATCAACACATGGTCGGTAGAAGGTGTCAGCGATGGCTCAGAATTCCTTACTCCTTTCTTTGAGTATTGGGTTGAAGATGCCAAGAGCCTCGGTGCAACAAATCTTGTGGCTACAATGACAGGACTTAAAGCCAACACAACCTATTCATTTACCATTCGTGCCCGCGTACGTCAGACTAACAATCAGACAAAGATAGCCAATGGAATAACCATGAAAGTTGGAGATGGTGATGCTGTCGATATTTCTGCAGGAACCATATTCAAAACAGGTCCGTTCTATATTGGCAACTTCTCTGCTGTTGGTGAGACCGATGCTGATGGTAAGTTGACTGCAACTATTACCGTTGCTGAGAACTCGAATATCTCATGGCTATCGTTCTACAATTGTAAGTATACTGAGGGCGAAGACCTTTCAGCTTATATTGCTGACTACGAGTTTGCACTGAGCACGGCTGAAGATTGCAGAGATAACGCAGCCTATGCTGCTGTCACTGGTAAGGAGAGAGCAGACCTCTTGTCAGCAATTACCACTTATGGAAGCGTAGATAATACTGATAAGGCCGCTCTGATTGCAGCTAAGACTGCTTTGGAAACAGCATCGAACACCTTCGTTGCAGCTGCTCCTAACTACAACTCCTTTGCTGAACTGAATGCTAACGTTGCTTCAACGCTGGGTGTGGCATTGCCAACCATCAGTGAGACAACGGTTGCCGCTGACCTTCCTGCTGTTATTGAGCCAATTATTGTAGCAGAATACACTGCAGCAAAGGCTTACGCTCAAGACTACACCAGCAAACTTGGCGAATGGACTAACGCTCCTGGAACCAACAAGGGCGAGAGTTGGGATGGATCTTCCGATGACACATATTATGACGAGTACAATAAGACCGCCCGTGCCATGACCCAGACCGTCATACTGCCCCCAGGCGACTATGCTCTCATTGCCAAAGGACGTGGGTCTGTGAATGGCCGTCTTACTTTGACTGTCGGAACAGAGACTGTCACCTTCCCCCACAAGAGTTCAACTGGTCGCGGTATCGCTACTGACGGCACTGCTACTTTCGCAGATGATGCAACCTATGCCAACAGCAATAATGGACGTGGTTGGGAGTATCGCGTGCTGACATTCACATCTGATGGTGTGACACCCACCGAACTGACCTTCAACTGGACAACAGCCAGCAGCAACTGGTGCGGCCTTGATGACATCGAACTGCTTTGCAATCCTGTAACCATTACTTCTGCATATCTTGCTGGTTCCTTCAATGGATGGAGCACGACTGATTTAGAGATGACACAGGTCGGCGAGACGAACAGTTATTCTTGTGAACTTGACATTGATGATCTTGCTGATGTGACCTTCAAGCCCGTCATCAACGGTAACTGGATGGCATTCGGCCAATTCACAATGGATGAAAGCAATCCTGCAGGATGGCTCGAAGATGCTGGCGATTCAGACAATCACAACATCAAGCTGAACAATTCCACTACAGGATACAAGACCTACACTGTGACTGCCACCTGGACTCCCAGCCTTGATGTCACTGCAGGATGGACGCTGAAGATTGAGGGCAAGGACGAGCGTACCAAGAACACGTACACTGTGAACTTTGTCAAAGGCTGGAGCGACTGGAGCACAGTCTATGCATACGCTTGGAACGACAATGGGCCTGTTACTGCCGCTTGGCCAGGCGAAGAAATGACAGCCTCTACGGATACAAAGTATGGCTTTACAGTCTATACCCTTTCGTTTAACAGCTACACAGCACCCACGAAGGTACAGTTCAATGTTGGTAACGATAGTCACAAGATTGACAATCTCGATTTCACCGATGGCATGACCTATGAAGGTGTCACCTTCGAGGACTTTACGGTCACAGATGCAGGCTGGGCTACTGCCAAGACCACGAACAATGTTACATTCACAGACGTGGAAGGTCTGAAGGCATATATCGCTACTCTGTCTGGAACGACTGTTACTCTGACTGAGGCTACCACAGTTCCTGCCAACACACCTATCGTACTGAAGGGTGTGAGTGCAAAGGCTGCTGTTGTTGAGACTGCAGACGCTGTTGCTAACAACGCCCTGACATGGTATGACGAATATAAAGTAAATGATGACTATGCACATATCTATGCTTTGACTATAGATAAAAATGATGGTAAGGCAAAGTTTGCCCGCGTTGAAAATGGCGTGACATTCTCCAACAAGGCTGTTATCGAATTGATTGGTGCTACTGCCCGTGAGAGCTTTGATGTTGTATTCGCAGGTGAAACCACTGGCATCAACGCTATCGTTGCCGAGCAGAACGCTGAGGGCATCTACAACATGAACGGTCAGCGCGTGACTGCTCCTACAAAGGGTCTTTACATCGTGAATGGCAAGAAGATCATTCTGAAGTAATCTGCATGACGTAAATAGAATTAATAACCTTTTAAAAAGAAGATTAATATGAAAAAGATATATTTGAGTCCAGAGATTAGCCAGATGCTGGGTGAAACGGAAGAAATGATAGCTACTTCAAATCCAGATGGCTTTAAAGGTGGTCTTGATAATAATGATAAAATCACAACGCCTGACGATATGCTCTCCCGTCGCAACAATGTCTGGGACGATGAGGAATAAAACACCGCAACGCTACTAAGCGTTGCCCAAACTCCACGATACGGGGCGCAGCTGCACACAAGGTGCGGTCTGCGCCCCGACTGTTTTATTTCCTTGTCAAACCCAGCTGGAAAAATAACTTGGGACGTTTTTAATGGAACACAAAGACACAAAGACACAAAGATTTCTGTTTTGCTCATCAAAAATCTTAAAAACAGCCGTCAGCCGTCATATTTGGTGTTAACTCGCAGAATACCAGAAGATTATCCTATGACGGCTTGTCTGTTAAGCCGTCATATAGCCGTCATAATTCCAGCTCCCCTTACCTTTCTCCTACCATCATAGCCGTTCTCTCTCGCCATCAGAGCGGCAGTTTCCCATAGTTTCAACGGAGGAAACTAACTGTTTCCACAAGAGAAACAGTTTGTTTCTACCGTGGAAACAGTTTGTTTCAAATATTATTGCTGTTGTGAAACACCGTTTAAATCAGTAAGTTACCTTACTATTGCCTACATTTTTGACTACTTATCCATCAAAAATGAGGGCTATATGACGGCTATATGATGGCTTAAAAGGTAAGCCATCATAGGATAATATTTTGTAAACCAATGATATAACTATAAGAATGACGGCTTGAGCCATTTTTTTCAAATATTTTTTGAGAATCTTCTTACCGTTCACCTTCAGATCGTGCAAAGCCTCCTGCTGCAGCTCCTCTACGTAATCGTCAAAAGCTCTTCGTGTTAAGAATCAAAACCATTGATTGGTCCTCGTGATTCTCATGAATAATTCATGCGCAGCACGAAATGCTAAAGAAAACAAAACAATTTTTGCCCGTAATAGTAAAAAATTATCAAAATTCTTTGTCGTTTAGCAAATAGTTAGTACCTTTGCCGCGCATACCCCTTATGCCGCCAATAGGACTACACCTTGCGGCGGTGAATTTAATGCCCGTGAGTGGCCAGCGAAGGCACAAATAAAGGTCGGGGATGCCTACATTTGACAGTAACATTTTTATACTTTTTATTAACTAAAACTTTATTAACATGAAAAAACTTACAAAACTAATGCTTACCCTCGCACTGCTCGCAATGGGAGTAACGGGGGCGAAGGCAGAAAAGCTGACACTCACATTTGAGACTCCAGACTATTGTGCAGCTTCTTGGGATGCTTCAACGAACACTCTCACATGGGGTTCAGGTGGTTGGAATACTGCGTGGACGTTTATGACCGCATCAGGAATAAACGGTGACCTTAGTTCTTGGGAGACCCTCCATCTGAATGCAAAGAATTTCACCAATTCAGTTGCTGAAGAGCTTACTGTTGTGTTCAAGAAGAACGATGGTTCCAATCCTCCTTCAGGTCCCACCAAAGAGTTCGTTGTTTCTCCTGATGCTAATGGCGACATCACAATAGATTTGACAAACGTTGAGTGGGGTCAGTGTGACATTACAAATATCCAAGATTTAACTATCTACGGCGGTGCTCGTGTGAACACAGAGACAGACGCTTCTGTTGTCGTTACAGATGCCTATCTGGAAAGGGCAGATCCCGAATTGCAAGACAGACCTGAGCCTGCAGAGCCTGCTGCCCCAAAGAGGGGAACCTTAATTATGAGTTATGATTATTCAACTGCAACTTCTTACCCTTGGTATAGGCAGGGTGCTCCCGAAGGTTCTTCTTACGATGTGAAAGACGGTAAATTAGTCATTACTAATACTGTCTCGCAGGAGTATAACTGGAGTTTACAACCCTTTATTTTGGATCAGATTCCCCTTAAGAAAGGAACTGATTATGTAGTCCGTATTAAGATGAATACGACTGGTGCAGGAAAGGCAACTATTAATATGGGAACTTGGGGTAGCAACAGATACAATAATTTTTCGTTTGCAGATGCTTATGCATATTATGATGTGACTCTTAACGATTTCCCCCTAACAACAGATGCTGAGAATGTTGCTCATGCCCTTTTCCAGTGTGGTGAATTTATTGGTAAAGTTGCTATTTATAAGGTTGAAGTGTATGAGCTTGCTCCAATCCAGTGGACTAACATTCTTCCTGAAGAGTACAGTAATTACTTCTACTACAGCAAGGAGGCTCCCGCTACAAGTCCTCAGGCCTCAACAATTGACGAGGAAGGAATCATTGAAGTGAAGAGTGCTGCCAAGGCTGCCGAGAATGGTTATGAATGGGACTCTCAGTTCTGGATCCGAATTCCGCAAATTTTGCCCGCCGGTACTCAGTTTAAGGTGAGTTTCGAGGGCAAAGCTAGTGAGGCCGTGAATGTAGGCACACAAAGTCACAACGAGCCAGGCCAGTATATCCATTGGGAATGCATTGGTGGCGTGGACTTTACTGACGGATGGCAGACCTTCGAGATAGAAGCAACCGTTTCCGATAAGTGCGACGGCGGCCAGCGTGAAAATGTTGCCTACTTGGACAACTTCCACTCTGTCACCTTCAATCTGACCAAGGATAATGCCGTTGACTACTATTTCAGGAATATTAAATTCTATGTTGACGTGAATGACGTCACCTTGCCCGACTATAATTTCTATCTGTCAGGATCTATGAATAGTTGGACTCCCACCGAGGATTATCAATTGGTGGCCAATCCAGAGGCTGACGGTGAGTACATGATTACCATGGATTTCGAGGCTGGTGATAAGTTCAAGATTGTTAAGGGTGCGAATGAAGTTTGGTATCCGGAAGCAGAAGACTACACTATTAATGAAGCTGGCAATTACACCGTTTACTTCCGTCCCAGTGGTAATGGAGGTGACGACTGGTTCTACAATGTAATATACTTGACACGTAACTACACCGCAACCCTTACCACCAACCTCGGCTGGGAGCATGTTTACGCATACGCTTGGACTGGTGAAGGTGCAGACAAGGTTGAGCAGCTTGGTTCGTGGAATGAAAAGAAATATGAAATGACAGAAAATGCAGCTGGCGTTTATGAATTGAGCTTCAAGGCTGGAAGTGCTCCTGCCAACATCATCTTCCACAATGGAGACGGTCAGCAGACCAGCAACCTCGCTTTCGAGGATGGTAAGGCTTACACTTGGAGCAAGTTCACTGAGACCGTGACCTATACCAATGTGGAGAACTGGAACAAAGTTCATGCATTTGCTTGGACTGAGGGCGTGAAAAACTATAATGGTGAATGGCCCGGAGCCGAAATAAACAAGGTTAACGGTGTTTACACCTACTCTGTGGAGAATATTGGTGAAGAGGCTGACATTCCCGAGAGCATCATCTTCAACAATGGTGACATGGGTGACTACAACCAGACCCTCGACCTCGCTTTCGAGGATGGCAAGGAGTATACTGATGGCTCATACGTAACTGTGAATGTTAGCGAGGCTGGCTATGCTACATTCTGCTGCGACCGTGCACTTGACTTCAGTAACATCCAGAACCTGACGGCCTACACCGCCACTCTGACGGGCAGCAATGTCTCATTCAATAAGGTTGAGGCCAGCGTGCCCGCAAAAAACGGTCTGCTTATCAAGGGTGTGAAGGATCAGAAGGTTTCTGCCAAGGTGCCTTTCGTGCCTGGTGGTGAACTCAGCGCTATCCAGAATGCTCTCATAGGTGTGCTTATTGAGACTCATATTAATGCAGGATTTGTCTTGTTGAACGGCGACGCAGGCGTAGGCTTCTATAAGGTAGGTAATGCAGGCTTCGATGTACGTGCTAATAGTGCATACATTCCTGCCATCGATGGTGCCCGTACCTTCATCGGCTTTGACTTCAACGATAACACCACCACAGCTATTGAGGGTGTTGCTACCGTTAAGGAGAACAACGGCGAGATCTACAACCTCCAGGGCCAGCGTGTGACGAAAGCTCAGAAGGGTCTCTACATCATCAACGGCAAGAAGGTTCTCGTGAAGTAAATTTTCAATAAGTCTAAGGAATTTGGGATGAGGGGAATAGTTTTCCTTGATTCCTGAATTCCTTAGCCTGAATTATTCATGAGAATTACGAGGATCAATCGAATGGCTTTGATCCTTAACACGAATGGCCACGAATTGAACATAAATTATTCAAAAATATAATTAGTGAGTAATTCTTGCTCCGCTCCACTACGCAAGCGTCCACAGGCCGAGCGTGTGATAAATTAATGAATATTCGTGTGAAAAAGAAAAGTTAATGAATAAAACAATAAATTAAAAGAAAGGAATAACAACAATGAAAGCAATATATCAGAAACCGGCAATAGAAAACATCATGCAGTGCGCTGACGATGACCTCATGGTATATTCCAACGGTTTGTTAGGTGACGACCCGTCAAATGGCTCAATCGACCTCGATAAGATTAATGAGACCGATGCCACCTCTGGCAACCTCTCCCGCAAAGTCTGGAGTGACGAGGACTAAGACCTCACAATAGTAAACGTTTTCAGGGCGCAGTTGTACCTTGTGTGCAGTCTGCGCCCTGAAAGTTTTCGTATGTCAAATTTAACTTGGATTAGTCATATCTCAACAACGGATTTTACGGATTACACGGATTTTACGGATTATAATGGATTTCACAGATTTCTTCCAGATTCGATGGTGAGATAATAAAAAATCCGTGAAAAATCCGTGAAATCAGTTTTAATCCGTTGTTTTTCCATATTGCCGTGAATAATGTTGGCTAGATAGTGCGTGGAAAGAAGTTTGGTAAAAAAAATGAAATCTTTTGGCGGTTAGGAAGAAAAAAGCTAATTTTGCCGCGCAAAAGTAAACGAACAGGAAAAGGGCAGGAATGACCGTTGAGAAGATAGCGGAAATGACAGGTGTACAGATCGAAGAATAACACTACATCTCGAAAAACAACCCAAATTCATAACATATTTATTTATTAACTAAAAACAAACAAAAATGAAAAAACCTAAATTCTTTAAGTCGCTCCTCGTCGCAGCTGGGCTGCTCGTGGGGGCAAGTGCGTGGGCAGGTAATGTTACTGCCACCCTTGATCATACAGCTGGTGCCCAGTGGGGGTTGAACACCGGTGCCTCCACCGTTGATGCAGAAAAGGAGCATTACAACAATGATGCTTCTAGTGCGTGGGCAGGTTGTGCTTATGCTAAGTTCTCTTTCAGTATTCCCGAAGGGCAAAGCATATCAAAAGCAACGCTGACTTATAGTGTAAATCAGGGTGGCAGCTCTGGACGTAATGACATTATCTATTACATGTCCAAAAATTTTGACCTTAATTGGGCAACATTTGCAGGACAGACAGGTACTGACCTCCGTAATACTTCTTCCCGTGCAGGCAAAGCTGTTGAAGCGGCCCCCACTGGAGGTAAAGGTGATCGAATTGGTCTCACACAGGATGTCACGGATGCAGTCAAAGCAATCTTTAACGAAGGCCAAAGCTACATTATTTTCCAATGGACAGGCAATGCAGGTGGAGCCGATTTGTATGGTAAAAGTTCTACGCATGTGCCTTCATTGGTTATAGAAACAGCGGATGCTTCAAACGTAGCCAATTATACAATAAATTATAAACTGGGCGAAGCAGTTGTTAAGACAGTATCATCATCAAAGATGGCTAATGACGTGATTACTGCTGAGATGGCTGTTGATGGAGAAGGTGATTATGCCGGTAACCATTATCTCATTACTGCTGAGACTGCTCCTTCGTTAACATTGACAGCTGGAGACAATACGCTTGATGTTCCCGTTCGGACTCCATACACTGCCACATTGACTTTAACCACAACTATTAATGGGATTGACAATGTTGAAAACATAACTTTGGTAGAGAGCGACAACAAGAGCTGCGCGTGGAATTATCCCTATTCCATGTATGTTAAGAGTGGAGATATTTACTATCTGTGCGATGCCAATACCTTTGTATTGAGCGGCACATTTACAAATGGCGATGTCATTGAAAAGTCGATAAGCTATAGCACAGCCGATGAGAGCATTGTATTTTTTGGTGAGGTCGAAAATCTGAACAATGCTGTTTATCCCGTTGAAGGAGATTTCTCCGGTGGTAAACGAGCAGCTATTAGCGGAAGCAAAATAGCACCTTTAACGACACTCCCTGCCGGAATATATGAAGTCTCTGGTACTGTATATGACAATACTTTCCGTGGATTGTACTTGCGTAAGAGCAATTCAGTTAACGAGAGTGAGGTTATTGTTGGAACCACAACAGCTGATGGCAATTTGATGAGTGCGAAATTTGTGTTGTCTCAAGAAACAAGTGTAAACCTCTCAGGTACTACTTTGAGCGGTAAGGTAAACCAGTCTGCTGACTTGGACTATGTCCTGATAAAGAAATTAGGTGAGATTAACACAATGTCTATTGTTGGTGATTTCTCCGAGAACGGTTGGGTGACTGAGAGTGGTATTGCCATGACCCAGAGCACAGAGAATCCCGATATTTGGACAGCTGTTGTTGAAGGATTCGTAGTAAACCCCAGTAAGATGCTGTACAAATACAAGGCTGTGGCTAACGAAAAATACGGTGTCTATGATTTAGGTAAAGATGGCGATAGTAGCAAAGATCAAGAATACGACTTTGACTATGATGGTGCACGTGCTGGTGTCTACACTCTGACCTTTACTGCCAATACGAAAGAAAACAAGGTTTCTTTGGCTCCTACACGTACTGACGACTACACCTATACCGTGACCTTCGTCAATGTTGCGGGCTGGGCTTCTGTGAAAGCATACGCTTGGAATGGTAATGGTGACGTTACGGCTGCATGGCATGGAGATCAAATTGAAAAGACTGGAACTCTGGAGGACTACGATGTCTATACTTACAGCTACAAGGGAACTAATGTTCCTACGAAAATTATCTTCAATGATGGTGGCAGTAATAAGACTGGCGATTTGGATTTCTCTGACGGTGCACAATACACCAACGGTACTATCCTGCACAACTATTCCGTAAGCTTCACCACCAATCTCGGATGGCAAACCGTTAAAGCATACGTTTGGAGTGGAGACGGTCAGAACAAACTTCTTGGAGAGTGGAATAGCGATCAAAGTGTGATGACTCTTTCTGATGATGTTTATACCATTTCTTTCAAAGGAGAAAATGCTCCTGAAAGCATTATCTTCCACAATGGAACTGGTAGCGAGACCTCAACCCTCGCCTTCGAGAACGGCAAGGCTTACAGCTGGAACAGTTACACTGTGTACTATGACAATACAACGACGCAATGGGCCAATGTGTATGCCTGGGCTTGGAATGTCAATGCAGATAACACTAAAACAAACCTTTGCGGCGACTGGCCAGGCATCCGGATTGGTAACACCTCAGAAGTACTCTCCTACACCTATACCGGTGCAGCAGCTCCTGATATGATTCTCTTCAACGGTGGCAGCGATGAAGTTAAGACTGAAGACTTCACCTTCGAGAATGGCAAGACCTACACCACAGCAGGTCCCAACTCAGTTGATAAGACCATTACCGCTGCTGGCTACGCTACTTATTGCAGCCCCTACGCTCTTGACTTCACTGGCAGCAGTCTGACTGCTTATGTCGCTTCTAAGGGTGCTGACAACAAAGTGACCTTCTCTCCCATCACCAAGGTTCCCGCCAACACTGGTATTCTTCTGAAAGGCAATGCTGGAACCTACGCTATCAATACCACCACTGGCGATACTGAGCCTGTGACTGACAATGCTCTTGTTGGTGTGCTTGTGGACACTGAGGTTCCTGCTGGCAGCTTTGTTCTTTTGAATGGTTCCAAGGGCGTTGGCTTCTACCGTGCACTGAATGCGTTCACCGTAAGTGCTAACACGGCTTACATTGAGAAACTTGACGACGGCGCCCGTACCTTCATCGGCTTCAACTTCGACGAGTCGACAGGTATTGATGGCATTGCTGTTGAGAAGATGAGTAACGGCGAGGTCTACAACCTGCAGGGTCAGCGCGTGACGAAGGCTCAGAAGGGTCTCTACATCATCAACGGCAAGAAAGTGCTGGTGAAGTAATTAAACTAATATTATCAAATTATTTAGAAAAGAAAGGACAACGATTATGAAAAAGACATATCAGAATCCAAAGACGAAAATCGTCACTATTTCCGTAACTAAAATGTTTGCCACCAGCAACAAGGGCTACGGTGCCCCCGAGCAGGGGCAAGACCTCAGTGAAGCTGAGACCACCACCGTGACCAATAACAACCTCTCCCGCCGCCGCGACATGTGGGACGAAGAGGAAGAGTGGTAACAGATTCCCCCTCTGGAATCAATACAATCGCTTTCAGGGCGCGGCCGCACACGCAAAGGTGCGGTCTGCGCCCTGAAAGTTTTTTCCGAAAAGTTTGGTGAATTCAGAAATAATACCTACCTTTGTGCCTCGAAAAAGTATGAGTATTATGGAGGAAAATAATCAGATGATAGCGGCAGAGCCGGCAGTGGCCTACACTCCGACGATGTTTGATACTGTGATCAGTTATTTGCACTCATCCCACATGCCCATCAGCACTAAACGTGCGGTCTATCGGCAGTTACAGAGAGAAGTGGCTGATGAGAATATGGCCTATATGAAGCGTCGGCTTAAAGAGTTTGCAAGCCTTGAAGCAGGTTGGGACGGTTATGGCGATGCCATACCGGTGAGTTCAATTGCTATCAGTCACGCTCAACAGATTATTAATGCTTGTAGACCATCAGACTTGTCTGAATGGCGGCTGTTCCCCAATGTCAACGGCACATTGTTGTTGGAATTGGATAATGCTGCCATCAACATAGGAGATGATTTTTTTACCTACTGGGCAGAGTCGAAGGGTAAAGATATCGGTGAAGAATTTGTTCCTTTCAAGGTTGATGACGTAGTTGAAGCAATCAGAAAGATTAATGCTTATGTCTAAAAATCTGAATACTTGGATAGATAATTCTGAGAATGTAGCACGTGCAATCTTTTCTCCTGCAATGGTCGATGACACAGGAAAAATCACCAAGGCCGCATTTCATCTTCGTCATAACGAAGATTACTTCTCAGTTTCAAGAATGAATGTCGAAGGATGGATGACCGACATTAAGTCTATTCCTACTTCTAACACAAGAGTTCCTTATGGCTATTCTAAGATGAATGTAGGGGAGCAGGAATTAGTGTGTCCTATGATGGTAATCAATTAAAGGGCGACAAATCTATTCTTTTGAAACCCCTTCAAGAGTTGTATCCTGCATCCATGCTCCTTCTTAAAATTCAGGCACAACTGACAAATCTTGCCAATAAGAATCTTGTCAAATGGCCAGCCAAGGACAATGAGGAATAGTATTTCGTGTAATTAGTGTAATTCGTGGTTCAAAAAAGGGAGAGCAATTGTTAGTGGCAGCTTCTTACTTCACCAGTTCTGCTTCCAGTTCCTCGGCAGAGAGACGGAGATGGAACTGCCCGGCGTGGGCTGTGGAGATGCTGCCTGTCTCCTCGCTGACGATGATGCAGAGGGCATCGCTTTCCTGACTCATGCCTAGGGCGGCACGGTGGCGAAGGCCGAGTTCCTTGGGAATGTCGAGGTCGTGGCTCACGGGGAGGATGCATCCTGCGGCACGCAAACGGTTACGGGAGATGATGAGCGCTCCGTCGTGCAGGGGAGAGTTCTTGAAGAAGATGTTCTCGATGAGGCGCTGGTTCACGTTGGCATCGATGATGTCGCCCGTGGAGATGATGTCGTCGAGCGGCACGTTGCGCTCCAAGACGATGAGGGCTCCCACCTTGTTTTTCGACATGGACATACATGCCATGACCACGGGCATGATGCTGCGACGCAGACGGTCGCGGTCGGCAGTGGTGGTGTCGCCGTGCTTCGTGGCGAAGAGGCGCATCAAAGTGCGTATGCGCTGATGGCCGCCGAGGTTGTAGAGGAACTTACGGATGTCGTCCTGGAAGATGACGATGATGGCAATCACACCCACGGAGACGAGCTTGTCGAGGATGGTGCCGAGGAGGCGCATTTCCAGTATCTGAGATACGAACACCCACACCACGATGAACATGATGATGCCCATGAAGGCGTTGAGCGAGCGCGACTCGCGCATCAGCCGGTAGACATAGAAAAGCAACAAGGCTACCAGCAGTATGTCGATGAAGTCCTTAAGGCTGAAATCAATCACTTTTTCTGGGGGAGTTAAAGGGAGTTAGGGGAGAGTTAAAGGGAGTTAAAGGACGTTACTGTTGTGGGGAGGGGAGTGGGAGGGAGAATTGTGCAAAAAGGTGGAGGAGCTGGACGGCTTCCTTCACGTCGTGGACGCGGAGGATGTTGGCTCCCTTCAAGAGGGCTACGGCATGGAGGGCGGTAGTGCCGTTAAGGGCTTCCTCGGGGGTGATGCCCAGCGGCTTGTAAATCATAGACTTGCGGGAGATGCCCACAAGAATGGGCAGCTCCATGACCTGCAGCCGCTCCATCTGGGCGAGCAGCTCGTAGTTCTGCTCCACGGTCTTGCCGAAGCCGAAGCCAGGGTCGAGGATGATGTCCTTGTGGCCTAGGGAGCGGAGGCGTTCCACCTCGGTGGCAAAGAAGAGCAGGGTTTCGCGCAGTGTGGGTTGCTGGGAGGTGAGGATGTAGGGGACGGCTGGATGTGCCGCGCAACTTGCGCGGCCTATGGGACACGAGACGGGGACACGGCCTACGGAAGAAGAGACAGGGGCAGATGTGGTGCCGCCCTGCAGGGGACCTACGTCGTTGATGATGTCGGCACCCAGTTCCTCGACGGCCATGCGGGCCACGTCGGGACGGTTGGTGTCTACGGAGATGACGGCATCGGGAACCTCACGGCGCACGATGGGCAGTGCCAGGCGTAGCCGCGCCATCTCCTCTTCCTCGCTGACGGGCGTGCTGCCCGGGCGTGTGGAGCAGGCTCCCACGTCGATAATGGCTCCTCCCTCGTCGACTATCTGCCAAGCACGGACGGCAATGGCCTCCTCCGTCTGCACGCGGCTTCCGGCATAGAACGAGTCGGGCGTGACGTTCAGGATACCCATCACCACGGGGTGGCTCAGGTCCATCAGACGACCGCGTATGTTTAGGGTGTATTGCATACAGTTTCTAGTGAATAGGTAGGGACACATTCTGGTATTTGTCCGCAAACTCGGTGCAAAGGTAAGCTTTTTTTGCGGCATAATGCCTATCTTTGGGAAAAAATTTTGGCTGTTTCACAAATTATTCTTATCTTTGCCGCGAATAATCAAAAAATCAGTGCCATGCAAATCAACAGTCATCTGTCTCGTCTTATTCACGATGTGGCCGCCCAGTATGGCGACCGTGAGGCTCTCATCTACAAGAATTTCGGTGGCAAACTGTGGAAGTCGTGCTCCTGGCGACAGTTCGATAATGTCGTCAGTCAGGTGTCGCGTGCCATGCTCCAGCTGGGCATCGGCGTGCAGGAGAACGTGGGCGTGTTCTCGCAGAACAGCGTGCAGTATCTCTTCACCGACTTTGGGGCCTGGGGCATCCGTGCCGTCACCATTCCCTTCTACGCTACCAGTTCGGAACAGCAGATACAGTTCATCATTAACGACGCTCAGATACGCTTCCTCTTCGTGGGTGAGCAGGAACAGTACGACAAGGCACGCCGCGTCTTCACCACGTGCAGCTCGCTGGAACGCATCATCGTCTACGACCCTGCCGTGCATCTGGAGCCTGAAGATCCCACGGCGATGTCGTTTGATGACTTCCTGAAATTGGGCGAGGGAGGAAATAATGAGTCGCGGGTGGCGCAGCTGAAGGCCGAGGCCACCATGGACGACATTGCCAACATCCTCTATACCAGCGGCACGACGGGCGACTCGAAGGGTGTCATCCTGACCATGGGTCAGTATTATGCCGCCATGGAGGCCAACAACAAGTGCGTGCCCGTGACCGACAAGGACCGCGTGCTCAACTTCCTGCCCTTCACGCATATCTTCGAGAAAGGCTGGAAGATACTGTGCATCACCGAGGGTGCCACACTTATCGTGAACACCCGTCCGCAGGAAGTGCAGCAGTCGATGCGCGAGACCCACCCCACGTGCATGTGCAGCGTGCCCCGCTTCTGGGAGAAGGTCTACATGGGCGTGCAGGAGAAGATAGAGAGCAGCGGCGCCCTGCAGCGCAAGCTCTTCCGCCACGCGCTGGAGGTAGGCCGTCGGCACAACATAGAGTATCTCGCCGCAGGAAAGGAGCCGCCGATGGCACTCCACCTGGAGTATCAGGTGCTCAACAAGACTATCTTCTCGCTCGTGCGCAAGGAACTGGGTCTGGAGAACGCCCATTTCTTCCCCACGGCAGGTTCCACGGTGTCGCCCCACGTTGAGGAGTTCGTCCATTCCATCGGTATCTTCATGGACGTGGGCTATGGCCTTACCGAGAGTCTGGCCACCGTCAGCTGCCTGCACCTCGACAAGCCCTTCACCGTGGGCAGCGTCGGCATACCCATCGACAGCATCAGCGTGCGCATTGCCGATGATGGCGAGGTGCTGCTCAAGGGTCCCACCATCACCAAGGGATATTACAAGCGCGATGACCTGACCAAACAGGCCTTTACCGAGGATGGCTACTTCCGCACTGGCGATTCGGGCTACTTGAAGGACGGCGAGCTGTTCCTCAAGGAGCGCATCAAGGACCTCTACAAGACCTCCAACGGCAAGTACATCGCCCCGCAGATGATAGAGTCGAAGCTGTTGGTAGACAAGTACATCGACCAGCTGGCCATCATTGCCGACGAGCGTAAGTTCGTCTCGGCCCTCATCGTGCCGGAGTACAAGCTGCTCGAGGAGTATGCCCGCCAGAACGGCATTGCCTTCAACAGTCGTGAGGAGCTCTGTAAGGACAAGCGTATCTACCGCATGATGATGGAGCGCATCGACACCCTGCAGCAGCAACTGGCTCACTACGAGCAGGTGAAACGCTTCGTGCTGTTGCCACATCCTTTCTCGCTACAGCGTGGCGAGTTGACGAACACGCTGAAAATCAAGCGCCGCGTGCTCAATGAGAACTACAAGGAGGAAATAGAAAAGATGTACGAGGAGTAGAGTAATCCATTATTCCTCTTTCACGACGATGCGGCCTTCGGGCTGGGCATCGACAACTTTTCCCTGCGCTGCCATGCGCTGGAAGTAGTTGGCGATGATATAGCGCGAGTTGTTCTTATCCTCCTTAGGAGAGTTCAGGTCGGTGCCACTTTTGAAGGCCGTTAGTCCGTCGTTGCCCTGTGCCACGTAGTCGATGGTGGTAATACGGTAACTAGCCGTTGGATCGATTTCCTTACCGTGCAGACGTGCGGAGAGCAGCTTGCCGTCGCGACTGATGACAAGCTCCACGCCGTGGCTGACACACTCGCCACCGCGCTTGGCTATCTGCGAGAAGAGTTCGAGCACCTTCTCGCCAGTAAGGGTGATAAAACAGATTTTGTTCTCGAAAGGAGCCACGTCGAGCACGTCGCCGTAGGTCACCTTGCCCTTGACGAGGGCAGCACGTATTCCACCAATATTATATATGCCGAAGTCAGGCTTCTCGCCATATTCGTCAGACATGGCCACCAGAATGTCAGGCAGCAGGTTAGAAAGGTTGCTCTCAGGACGAACGGCAGCCATGTCGCGTGCCACCTCGCCAAGCACCGGCTCCATCACAGAGTCCACCTTTTGCTTGTAGGGTGCGAGGAAGGCAGCTGCCTGAGCATCGGGATGGGCATCGTATCGGCTGTCGATGACGATGCGCTGGCGGCTGACGTCGCCCAACGTGTAATGGCTCTTGCAGGCGGCAAGAACAAGCGAGGCCGTGCTGCAGAGCAATAAGAAGGTATATTTCATGTTTGTTTATTCGTCGGGTGTCAGGTGATTTGCGATAATCTCCAGACACTGTACGCAGTTCACGGGCTTTGCCAGGAAATCGTCGCAACCAGCGGCTATGGCGGCATTGCGGTCGCTGTCAAAAACATTGGCCGTCAGGGCGATGATGGGTAGGTCGGGGTTGGTCTCCTTCAGATGGCTAGTGGCCTCCAGTCCGTCCATGACAGGCATCTTCACATCCATCAGCACGAGGTCAATGCCACCGTTGGCTACAATGTCGATGGCTTCCTGTCCGTCGTGGGCACGTACTACCTCGTAGTGACCGCGCAGGATGTAGGTCATGAGGATGTAATTACTGTCGTTATCTTCTGCAACTAATATCCTTTTCATAAGCTCAGGTTTTGGTGTTTTCGTTAATTTGTTACAAAAGTAGTGATTATTTCTGATAAACCTTTGCTCTTTTGGGAACTTTTAACTAAATTTGCACGTCTAACTACGTTACTAACCCAATTAATACTACTTGACCAATTATGAAAATGAGAAATCTCTCTCTCACCCTGGCCTTGGCGGCATCGCTCTCGGCGCAGGCTCAGCACGTGATGGATGTGCAGACACAAAAGCTCGGTGCCCCCGTCCAGAGCACCATGTACGGCATCTTCTTCGAGGACATCAACTACGCAGCCGACGGCGGTCTCTATGCCGAGCTGGTGATGAACCGTTCGTTTGAGTTTCCCAACCATTTTGCCGGATGGGACATCTCGGGCAAGGTGACACTGAAGGACGACGGCCCCTTCGACAAGAACCCCCACTATGTGCGTCTGGCTCCTTCGGGCCACAGCGACAAGCACACGATGATAGAGAACCAAGGTTTCTTCGGCATAGGCGTGAAGGGCGGCGAGGAATATCGTTTCTCCGTCTGGGCACGAGTTCCCGATGGCGGTAGTGCCAAGCTCTGGATAGACCTCGTGGATAACGCCACGATGAGCGATGACCAGAAGCTGGGCAACGCCAGCGTGGATGTCAGCGGCAAGGAATGGAAGAAATACACCACTATTATTAAGCCCAGGCGCACCTTCGACAAGGCTCATCTCCGCCTTTGGGGCGATGGCAAGGTGACGACCGACGTGGAGCACGTCTCGCTCTTCCCTGTCAAGACGTGGAAAGGTCGTGAGAACGGTATGCGTCAGGACTTGGCACAAGCCTTGAACGACATGCGTCCTGGCGTGTTCCGCTTCCCCGGCGGCTGCATCGTTGAGGGCACCGACCTTGAGACTCGCTACCAGTGGAAGAACAGCGTAGGCCCAGTGGAGAACCGTCCGCTGAACGAGAACCGTTGGCACTATACCTTTACCAGCCGTTACTTCCCCAACTACTATCAGTCTTACGGCCTCGGCTTCTTCGAGTTCTTCCAGCTCTGCGAGGACTTTGGTTGCGAGCCGCTGCCGGTCATCTCTTGCGGACTGAGCTGCCAGTTCCAGAACCCCGACCCCACGAAACCTGGTGTGCACGTGCCCGTCGATGCCCTCGATGACTATATCCAGGATGCCCTCGACCTCGTGGAGTTCGCCAATGGCCCTGCCGACTCCAAGTGGGGCAAGGTGCGCGCCGACATGGGACACCCCGAGCCCTTCAACCTGAAGTTCCTCGGCGTGGGCAACGAGCAGTGGGACTACGACGAGAAGCACGGCGGCTACGGCCCCGTTTTCACCGAGCGCCTGAAGAAATTCAGCGATGCCCTGCGTGCCAAATATCCGACGTTGAAGCTTATCGGCACCACTGGCCCGAACTCTGAGGGCTGGGACTTCGACCTCTTGCAGCCCCGCATGAAGGAGCTGAAGGTGGACCTCTACGACGAGCACTACTACCGCAACGAGCAGTGGTTCCTCTCGCATGGCCTGCGCTATGACTCGTATGACCGTAAGGGGCCGCGCGTCTTTGCCGGTGAGTATGCTTGCCACGGCAAGGGCAAGAAATGGAATCATTTCGAGACTTCGCTCTACGAGGCTGCCCACATGACGGGCATTGAGCGCAATGCCGACATCGTCCACATGGCTACCTACGCCCCGCTCTTCGCCCACGTCGAGGGCTGGCAGTGGCGTCCCGATGCCATTTGGTACGACAACCTGCGTTCCTTCAAATCGGTGAGCTACTATGTGCAGCAGCTGTTTGCCATGAACAAGGGTACCAACGTGCTCTCGCTGACCACGGTTCCCGACGGGGCCAAGAAGCCGGTGCCCGTGGCCGGACAGGACGGCATGGACGGGCTCTTCGCCTCTGCCGTCTATGATGCACCGACGGGCGAGGTCATCGTCAAGGTGGTGAACACGTCGAAGCAGGCACAGCCCATCACCCTCAACCTCATCGGCATGAAGAATGGCGGTACGGCACAGACGCTGACGCTGCACCACGACGGCTCGCTGGACGACGAGAACACCCTCGACCATCCCGACCTGATTTGTCCCGTCAGCGGCACGGCCAACGTCATCGCTGGAAAGAAGGCTGCCACGCTCGAAGACCGTCTGCCCGCCATGACCTTCCGCCTGTATAGGATTAAGAAGTAATCAGAACTTGAATTCCACGGCCATCTTTATCACCTGCTTTTGCGATGTGGGAAGGTCGAGGTAGTTCAGACGGCGGATATACTCGATGGTGATTAGCCGCAGAATGTTGTGGATGCCGAAGGCCACCTCCCAGTAGGGTCGCTTACCGTCCATGGCAAAGGAACCTTCGGGAAAATACATGAGCACCCCCGACGCGCTGTTCTCAGCGAGGAGGGGGTTGTTCTTGTCCGTCAGCTTGCCCCAGAGGCACTGCACGCCGACGTACTCCCTCCACTTCAGCCGCTTCAGCAGGGGCACGAGGTTGAAGAGCTTGCCGTTCATGTCCCAACCCAGTTGGAAAGACACGAAGCGGTCGTTGAGGAATTCCATGTTGTTAATCAGGTCGAAGCTGTTCGACTTCAGGAAATAGGCCATGTTCGTCTCTGGCATGATGAGCAGGGGGAAGGGCACTTGGTTCCATTGTGCACCCATGCGCAGACGCATTTTCATGGCTCCGAAGCTCATGGGCAGCCAGAAACGTTTCCATGCCTCCAGCTCAGTATAATTATAGTTGTATTGTCCGCCCAGGAAACCCTTCAGACCCACGGTGTGCTGTAGGCGTATGACGGGGGCGTTGTAGTGGAGGGTGCGGCGGCGCTCCTTCGTCTGGAAGATAGTCTCACCGGGGGAGAAACGGAGGGAGAAGGTGGCCTCGGTATAGCGGAGAGAAGGGAGGGGTGAGGAGGACGGGGATTGCAAATCCCCTTGAGCAGTGAGTGAAAGGGAAGATAGGGGGGTGAACGTCATGTTTCCTATGGGAACCACCTTTTCCGTCTTCAGTTGTGCGGCGAGCTTCAGTCCAATCTTATGCTCGTACTCCCCCTTGAGTGTCTGGCTGTTGTAGAGCAGCATCTTGTCTATCTTGCTGATTTTAAAGGCAGAGAAGATGTTGTCCTTGTCGCTGTTCAGGTATTTGTCGCTGGGCAGGGCCACGTCGCGGCGTGACTGGAAGCTGATGGTGCGGGCGGGAAACTCGTTAGGCAGGTACTTTGGGTGGTGGAAGGCGTAGGTCAGCGTGGCGTCGTAGTAGTTCTCACGCGACTTCATCGCGTGGGCGTAATAGCCTTTGAGGAAGAGGTGGGGGTGCAAGTTCGCCGTGGTCTGTCCACCCAGACGGAGGCGTAGGCCGTCGTGGAAGTTCGTGGAGATGGTGCTCAGCACGGGGCCGATGTCCACCTTGCTGGGCTGTCCCTTCGGTCCCGTCTCTATGTAGTTCTCGAAGAGGACTTTTATCGCCGTGAGCACATACTTGAAGCCTTTCAGCCCTTCTATGCGCTCCACCAGCTTGCCGAGGGAACTCTCCGATTGGGAGAGTGGTTCGGGCCGGTACTCGTTCCAGGAAAAAGACCCCTCCCCTAACCCCTCCCCTTCATGGGGAGGGGAATGGGGTGGGGTGTCTTCCGTAAACTCGAAGTGCGACCTGGCGGTGTTCCTCACGACGACGAGCTTTGGCGTGAAGTCGGTGACGGCCATCTCGGCCACCATGTCATCGCGGGTGAGCACCCATTCACCGCCCTCCAGTCGGGAGAACTCCTGCAGACAGTAGAGCCCCTCCACCCAGTTCACGCCTGTGACGTTGGGCAGCGACATCGTGCAGCGCTTGACGAGGTAGCTGCTATCGGCCATGACGAAGAGCTGGCCACGGAAGCCGAAGTCCTGCTGCGTGGAGGGCGTGAAGTCGAGCACGTAGCACTTGTCCTCGTCCACGTAGGTAGTGTCCGTAATATAATAATGGTAGAAGAGGATGGCATCGCGGCCAATGGGACTGGTGAAGGGGTGGCGCAGCAGCTTGATGTTGTCCTGGTAGATGTCCACGTCGCTGAAGTACTCTTGCGTCACCAGGTTCACGAGGTCGCCTGTCTCGAAGAGGTTCGTAATTCCGGTAATGCGGTGTGCCAGTTGGTTGTTCTGGCTCGTATGTGGCTCGCGGCGGTAGCTCCTTTCCGTGACTGTCTCTTCGAGCGATAACGGCAGGATGAGCTTGTTGTTATAGGGACACAGATCGAGGTGCTCTACTATCCAGGGCTTGTTGGCCAGCAGTCCGCTCTGGAAGTCCTTGGGCTTCAGGTCGTTCAGTCCTACCATCAGTTTCTGGTAGTTGGCGTAGCGGTAGTAGTCTTTCTGCCGCAGGTCGGTCTGCTTCTTTGCGGCGATGACCTTTCGCATCAGCTCCACGGCGGGGTTGTTCTTACGGCGGTAGCGCGATGAGCGACGGGAGGTGACGGTGACTTCACGAAGTGACTGTTCCTCAGACTTCAGGCGTATGGTGAGCTGCGATGGTGTTCCTTGTCGGATGGTCTTTTCCTGCGTCTCGTAGCCCACGCTGCTGATGATAAGCCGCTCGTGGTTATGCCTCGCCAGCGTGAAGCGACCCAGGCTGTCGGCCTTCGTACCTACTCCGAGGTTCTTATAGAGAAGCGTCGCCATAGGCACAGGTTTCTCCGTGGCATCATCGATGACACGGCCCGTAATCTGTGCCTGTAGCAGCTGCGCACAGAGCAACAGCAGTACTAGCAGCGACAATCTCTTCCTATCACTCATAAACTTCAACCTTGGTAGGTGTACGCAGGTCACTTTCTATGTTTCGTCCTATTTGACGGGCGTTGCTGTTGACAGGACGCGACGTGAAATCGGGAGTGTTGTAGGAGTAGAGCAGCTGGCGATAGAACTCCTTGGGGTTGCGTTGGGGCAGCATGAAGGGCTTGGTGGCCCGTCCGTCCTTACCCATCATCGAGAGGTAGATGCGACTGTAGAGTCCATCGTCACGACGGCTGTTAAAGAGGAACCAACGGCTGTTGCTGCTCCAGCTATGCAGACTCTCCGCACAATCGCTGTTCACCTCGTCCAAGGCCCGTGTCTCGCCGGTACTCAAGTCCAGCAACCAGAGGTCGGCCTCTGGATGCCAGATGGAGAAATAGCCATAGTCTACCTGTGTGTACATCAGGTAGCGGCCATCGTAGGAGGGACGGGGCCAGGTGACGCTCCTAGAAGATTGACCATTGACCATTGATGATTGACCATTGATGAGGGTATCGACCTGCGTCCCTAAGCGGCCTGTATGCTCGTCAAAGCTCACACGGCAGAGGCTGTAGCACTCCTTGTCGTAACCAGGGGGATAGAGCTGACGTAAAGCCGTGGTATAGTAGAGCCATTTGCCATCGGGGGAGAAGGCGGGTGTGTTCTCGGCCCATAGCAGCTTCATGGTCAGCGTGTCTTTAAGGACGGTATGTGTCTGGGTGTCATAGATAAAGACGTCTGATTCGTTGTCGTAAACCTCAATGCGCTTGACGTTGGCCGTATGGAACATCTGCGATGTCTTGTTGGTGGAGAAAGCACAGTAGCGGCCTCCCGGATGCCAGTAGGGATAGACCATGCTGCCCCCGAGCGAATCGTTCTTGCCTTTCAAGAGTTCATCCTGCCATTGTTTCTTGATAGTTGGGAAAAACTGTTTGAGCAGCTTCATGCTCAACAGCTGTGCCACGACAAACAGGACGGCATAGATGATAGCGCCATTGAAAGGATTCACAAAGAACTGAGCCACGCCCTCTCCCAAATACTGTGCCAGTCCTCCTGGTATCGCCAGCCGCTCCATCAGGTAGTCTGTATTCCATAGAAACAATATGGACATCTCCCTAACCACAGGAATAAAAGGGTAGAGGAAAAGCCAGAAACAGAACACACTAATGGCCAGCATAGCCACGATGATATGTTGCCAATAATGCGATATAAAGTTGTTTAAAATCATCACTCAGCGCTTTTGATGAACAACCCCGGCCACTTTGCTGAACAAACCCAGCCACTTTGTTGAACAAACCCAGCCACTTTGCAGTGCAAAAACCAGCCACTTTGTTGAACAAATCCAGCCACTTTGTTGAGCAAAACCATAGCTTTTGCTGAATTGGTCTATCCGCTCTGTCGTTGTTCGTTCTCGCTAAACCTTACAGCCCCTCAATTTCCTCGACGGTGAGGCCGGTAATCTCCGCGATGTCCGCAATAGCATAGCCCTTGGCCTTCATGCGGCGGGCGGTGTCGATGTCCTTCTGCTTTAGCTTGGCCTTTGCCTCCTCTGCCTCGGCATTGGCTTCCTCTGCCTTGGCATTGGCTACGGCTATCTCGGCCTTAGCTTTCTCCACCTCACGCCTGATATCGTTCGCTATGGTCCTCTGTCTGGAGATATAATCCCAGAACTTGTCGTAGGCCCGCATCTCGCCAGGGCTGTATGCTCCAATCTCCAGTATCTTCAGGGCCTCGCTCACCTCGGGGTTCTCTAATAACTCTGCGGGAGCCTCCAGTGTTTTGTCGGTGATTTCGGTGAGGAAACGGAGCCATAAAACTTGCATCTTCTTCTCTGTGAATGTCTGGGGTTTGAACTTTTTCAACTCCACGAAAACGAGGTGCAGGCCGTCGATCACCTTGTCGGTGTACTTGTCGTGGACGAGGTGATAGTAGTGGTAGTAGTCGTCCACGTCCTTCATGAAATTCTCGTTGACGAAGTTCAAGGCATAGACAGGCTGTAGCGTATCGTAAACTCCACCCGCCTCCGACTGCGCCACGTATGCCTTTGAGGCGTTGAGCAAGACACGCTTCTTGAACGATTCCGTCCACGTCATCTGCATCTCGACGATGAACTCTCGATTCTTGTTGTCTTTGCAACAGACATCCACGATGCTGTCCTTCTCGACCTGCGTCCGCTTGGGAATCTTCTCGGCTGGCCAATACTCGATGCTCTCCACGCGCTCGTCGTCCTTCAATGGCAGCAGCGCGTTAAGCAGGCTGATGACGAGGTTCTTATGCTCGCCGAATACCTTCTTGAAGGTCAGGTCGGCTCTCGGGTCTAAATACTTTCCCATAATCGTTGTTCTTTAGAATGATGGCGCAAAGATACGAAACATTCCGCAAATACCCCGCAATTCCCCCGAAAAAACTACAAGTTTTAACGCTGACTCCCACAAAAGCCCTCGGCAAAACCTTCCATTATATAAATAATGTGAAAATAATTTGCTGTCTTCCGAAAAATCAATACCTTTGTACGCTAAAAGAGACGGTGTCACGCCTACACCATCGACCACGACACGATAATTTTTATTATTTACTAACTAACATTTATAATTATGAGAAAACTAAAACTATTCATGACTGCCCTCGCTCTGGTCGGGGGAGTGAACTTTGCGTTTGCGCAGACGGACGTGACTAGCACGTACATTACGAATGCGGATTTTTCATTTTCATCTATAGAAGATGGATGGACACAAAATCATTCCGATGGTACTTATTGGGCATTAGGAAATGGTAACATTGGTTCTTATGCTGTTGCAAACAACAAGACATCTACAACAGACGAAACCCACCTTGCAACAGAGTGTTGTTTAGGAATGCAGTGCCGCTGGTCAGGAAACTATGCCAATTTTAGTCAGGTGACAGCAGAGCTTCCTGTTGGAGTTTATACTTTGACTTACGATGTGGAAAACACTAATACTTCTACATCCTCTGCCACCTACGAAAATCTCTTTACTGTAAAGGTTGGTGAGACAACTTATACGGATAGTAAAAAAGAGTGGATGAATGGCAGTAGTGGTTGGACGGAACATACCATTAGCTTTACCATTGAATCGGCAGCAACAGCAACCATTAGTTTAGGTTATGGAACAGGTAGCAATAATTATGCTTCTGGTAACACTCCGCACCTCTATGTCAGCCACCTGAAACTCACATGGACTGACCTCCTTCAGGGTGCCAAGGATGCTTTACAAGCTGAGATTGACAAGGCAAAGCTTTGTGATGCCAAGGAAGGACTGGCTGATGCCATCGCAGCCGCAGAGAATGCCCTTACTAATGCTACTACTGTTGCCGAGCTGGAAGAGGCTCTCGCAATTTTGCAGGCTGCTGACAAGGATGCCGTACTTCGCTATGAGAATGGCCTCGCTGATGCCACTTATTCTACTCCTATTGTAACATCTTTCGTGGTGAATGGCACATTCGATAACGGCATCAACCCGTGGCAGCGTACAGGCAGCTTCCAGAATAACAAGACGGCAAACAATCAACAAGGTGCCTTCACGGGTAACTTCTATGAAAACTGGAATGGAAGTGCTCAAGTTAACAAGATGTACCAGACCATCAACGACGTTCCTAATGGAACCTATCGTCTGGACATCGCTGCCTTCGTGAACACTCTGGCCGACCCGAACGAGAGCCAGTATGTCTTTGCTAATAACGATAAGACTTATCTGACCACAGGTGCCCCCACAGCCTACGAAGTCTACACCGTTGTAACCAACAACAAGATTGAGGTCGGTCTGGAGCAGACAACAGCCACCGCCAACTGGATGGGTATCGACAATGTGAGCCTGCGCTATTACGGTGCTGGTGACGTAATCAACGATGCCAAGAATGCCTCTCACAAGCTGGCTTGGCTGGAGGCCAAAGCTGCTGCCGAGGCTGCTATTGCCAATGAAGACTATGCCAATGTGACTGGTTCAGAGAAGACCGCCCTTGAGGCAGAGATTGCCAAGGCTGAACCTTCTACTGCTGACGGTTACGACGAGGCCGCCGCAGCTTTGAATACTGCAACTGCTGCCTTCACCGCTGCCAAGGCCAACTATGACATCTTTGTAACTTATAATGTTGATTTGACCTATGCTGATGGCAGCAAGAAACCTGCCATAACCAGCGAATCAACTGCCGCTACCATCATCCCCGCTTTGCGTGCTTACTACGAGAGTCACGCTATGGCCGAAGGTGTTACTGGTGTTGTTGACATGACTGACCGCATTGCAAACCCGAATGCAGAGGACGGCAACAACGGCTGGACTTGGACTGGAAACAAGAACAATCCTGCCAGCAACGAGCCTTGGACGGATGCCGACGGTAACAGCACTCATACGTATTTCGACGGTGGTAACTGGAACGGTTCAAACTGGACTACCACGATGAAGCAGACCATTAGCCTGCCCGCAGGTAGGTATCTGCTCACCGCCAAAGGCCGTGCAGCAACGAACACCACACTGACTATGGCAGTTGGCGAAGCCTCCGTTAACCTTCCTAATGTCGGTAATGCTGGAAACGTGTTTGACCGTGGATGGGGTGATGGCTCCGTAGAGTTCACAACCGACGGCAGCGACGTAGAGATACTCGTAACTGCAACAGCTGAACCCACTCACGAGTGGTTCTCTATCTCTCAGTTCCGCCTTGTCCGTCTGGAACTCTACACCGAGATGGCAACAGCTGCTGAATATGAAGCTATGGCTACAGCCCTTGAAGCAGCAAAGACCAAGACACTCGGTTTTGCCACTGGTGAGTATGCTCCTTATAATAACGTGGAGGCAATCACAGCCATTACAACAGCAGAAGCAATCGACACCAATGCAGAGAATGCAAAGGCCGACATTGAGGCTATTACAACGGCTCTCGGCAACTGGACAGCAAACACAGAAGAGGTAAATGCATTCTACGATGGAACATTTGCTATTCAGGAAGAGCACACCACTGGCCCAACCGCTCTTGTTGGTTGGAATAATCCCGAAGGTATTCGCCAGCTTATAAAGGACACTGAGACAAATCCTGGCCTAAATAGTGCTACAGACAAGGCTGCAGTCTTTGCTTGGGGTGGCACAACTTTGACTTATGGCAACACCGAAGGCTACACGATGCCTCTGGCCGCTCATACCCTCTATGAACTGACATTCAAGACTTGTGGCTGGAGAGATGGCGATATGGGCTATGTGAGTGTTACTGTTAAGAACAGCTCCAATGAGGGTCTTGGTGATACGCACAGTGTCACAGCTACCAAGCGTATTACAGAGGAAAATCCTTGGGACGAGTTCAAAGTTTACTTCGAAACAGGTGAAGCAGGTAACTATACCTTTGGCATGTGGACTAGCAAGCATACCACCTTTACCGATTTGATGCTGAAGAAGGCCGTGGCAAAGAATGTTACTATTGATGAAGCTGCTACTGCTGCACCTGAATACAATTATGCCAACGTGACCCTTACCCGCACGCTCAGCAAGGAATACTGGAACACATTCTCCGTGCCCTTCGACGCTCCGATTCCTGAGGGCTGGAAGGTGAAGGAGTTTGACAGTGCTTCTGGCGATTCTGGCGAGACATTGAACTTCAAAGCAGCAGAAAGCATTAAGGCTGGCGTTCCCTATCTGGTGAAGCCCGAAGCTGACGTGGTTAACCCCACCTTCAATGGCGTGGTTGTCAAAGCTACCGAGGGAGAGACCATGGGCACGGGTGACTATAAGTTTGCTGCCCAGATCTACAACAAGGATCTCGCTACCGATGGCACCATCGCTTACCTCGCAACCGACGGCTCGGTTATGAAGCTCACCTCTGGTGGCATCAAGGGTCTGCGTGCTTACTTTATCGTTCCCTTAAATGGAGCTGCTGCACGTATAGCCTTCATCGACGATGGCGGCACCACCACTGGCATTGAGGGCATGGAGAGTGCTGCCCAGAAGGTAGAGAACGGTGTCTACGACTTGCAGGGCCGCCGTGTGGAAGCCATGAAGAAGGGTCTGTACATCGTCAATGGCAAGAAAGTCGTGAAGTAATAACCCATTAAAAGAACAATTTGAACTATGAAAAAGATGCAATATATCCAGCCACAGACCGAAGTGGACCTGATGCTGCCCGACACTCAGCTGCTTACTGCGTCAAATACGATTGACGACAAAGCCGACGACGTTATTCTTAACCCTGAAACGATGGAAGGAGGTGACGGTAGTAATGCTGCCTCCCGCCGCGCTGTATGGTACGATGAAGACGAATTCTAACCCCGTCGCTTCATAGCTTTCAGCCCAGTGCTGACATAACTTTTCAGGGCGCAGCTGCCATCGTGGCGGACTGCGCCCTGAACGTTTTTTAATGGGGGGCGCTACGCTCAAAATTGCAAAAAAATAGAATCACAAAATTATAACCTGAATTATTCATTAACTTTTCTTTTTTACACGAATTTTCATTAATTTATCACGAATTACTCATTAATTTTATTTTTGAATAATTTGTGTCTAATTCGTGGTAATTTGTGTTAAGAATCAAAGCCATTAGATTAATCCTCGTAATTCTCATGAATAATTCAAGATAGAGTAGTTACTAAGGAACTGACACTAAATAAAGTTGACAATTGGAAACGATGTTTTTAGTAAAACAGATAAATACAACAAAGACAGATAAAAACCATTCGTCTTGTTTTTCTCAGTATTTCTTGTTTTTTCCTGTATTTCTAAATAACAAATAGTGAAAACCATTTGACTACCTAATTAAAGTAAATCAGCACCTCTTCTGGAACTTATCATTTTGAGCGAAGCGACCACATTAAGAGAGGGTGCTGAGCAGTTACTAATTAAATCACAGTTCCTAAATAATGTGAAATGTTTGGTTATCTTCCGAATAATCAGTACCTTTGCAAGCTAAAAGCTAAAACATATAGACCATTTCGATATGATAGTAACAGGCAGAGACTTCAGGGCGAACCAGTCGAGGTACATCAGCATTGCCCATAGCGGTGAGGACGTGATACTGAAATCGCGGGCAGGGAGCGTCAGGCTTATACCTGTAGATACCAGAGAAGCCACAGAAAAGGAATTGAACAGGGTATACATTGAAGATGGAGAGGTGAAAATGGATATCAAAACAGATGTCATGGAACTGGAAGAATTGAGAGATTTGCTTCACAAAATGGTTGATTTGGAATATTCTTTGCCATGAAGTATAAGGTAAAGAAACGATGTTCAATAAACATCGTAAATTTCTATTTGAATGTGTCGCGGAAATATAAACATACGTATTCAAATAGTTTGATGCACAAAAATATTAATGATGCCATTGACGCAATGTTTCTCATAGAGAAAACGCTACATCGCCGCAAACCGACCATTACCAGGTGGCAAGAGCAGGGATGGCACATGGCAAACACCGAAAAATGGTACTACGCATACACCATCGACAACGACACGATAACCATACAGGACGCATGCCACGCACAGAACATGCACGAATGAAAGACACTACAACGACAAATAGACCGAAACGATAATTATCATTTATATTAACTAACATTCTTTAATTTATGAGAAAACTAAAACTATTCATGACAGCCTTCGCCTTAGTCGGGGGAGTGAACTTTGCGTTTGCGCAGACGAACATTATCGCTGGATGGGACGGTGGTAATGACACTTCATCGCCTTCTAACTTTGGTTGGACTTCTTCTGCTAATAGGACACTTAATGCCCGCAATGCTAGTGGTGGTATCCGTATGACAACCAACTATTCTGGTTATAAGTTGGAAGACGGAACTTCTTATTCCTATTCAGCCACATCTGACCTGAGCAGCGTTATTTTCTGGGTGCGATATAATACGTCTGGCGAATCATTCACGTACACATTCAAAGGGTTGGAAGCTAATTATTATTATGATTTTTCGGCCCTTGTAGGATGGCATAATAACTCCGATGCCCCAACTTTTACGGTTAAGATAAATGACGGCACTAGTGATTTGGCAACAATGTCAAAGTCTGTTAGTACTAGACAAACATTGTATTCTGTAAGTTCTCGATTTAAGACTCCAAGCACAATCACAAATACAACAGACATCAAAATTGTGTTTACTTGTAATAAGACGGGAGACTGTATGGAGGCCATTTCTGCCTTAAGTTTGGTTAACGTTGTCCTGAAGGATGAGCTACAGGCTGCTTTGACTTATGCAAATAGAGTGAATACTGCGCTAAACAATAGCACACTGGCTTCTGCGATAACAACAGCACAGGATGTATATGACGATGCTTCAGCCACACAGGCAGAGGTTGACAGTGCTATACCCACACTGAAAGCAGCTGTTGCTACGGCCATTAGCGAGGATTCTCCATCGGACATTTCTTGGGTTCTTGCTAATCCTGGATTTGAAGGCTGTACGGTTACGACAACTAATGCAGCGGCTACAGCAAGTGCTGCACCTCTTGACATAGCAGGAGATTGGACCCAGAGTAGTTCTGCAGCATGGAGTAGCTCTGCTGTAGTCGCTTATGATGGCGCTGGTCAAGTTAATGGTGCAAGTGCACCTTCAACTGACGACGCTGGCAATAGTGGTAATACGCTTGGCGTTTCAGTTGGATGGGATGGAATGGTTACCTATCAATCGCCAGCGATTCTCCTGCCTGCTGGTGTATATACACTGAAAGTGAACGCCTACAATGCCAACAGCGACGCAACACAATTCACCTCTAAGTTTGGCTTTGTTCCGACTTCGGGTGATGCTACGTTATCTTCCAAGAATTCCTTCACGGCTAGCACATGGGAAACCGATGAAGTAACGTTCACACTCAATGCCAATACGGAAGGAAAAATTCAAGTTGGTGGTCAGGCTGTCAGTGGCGGTTCTGGCTCTAACGCCAAGGTTTTCTTCGATAATATTACTATTGGCTATGAAAATCCATTAGCAGGTGCTATTACAGCATGGAATAATGCACATAGCGCACTTGCTGCTCTTGACGCGACTGCTCTGCCAGATGCAGCTGAAACAGCAATCACAACAGAGTTGGCAAAGGAACGCCCAGCAACTCAAGAGGAAATCGTATCAGCGTCTGCTGCACTTCAGGCACTTATTGACAGCTATGATGGTATCAAGGCTGCTTTTGATGAGTATAAAGCATTGAAGGCACAAGTGGAGGATTTGAAGAATACGAGCAAATACACTTTCACTGGTACAGAAGCTCTGAGTACTTTCAACAGTACCCTTTCCACCATTGACACAAGTGCTGAGGGCGCTACCGATGCAGCTACTATTACTGCGCTACTTCCTGATCTGAAGGCTGCCGGAAACACATTCGTCGGGGCAATTGATAGTAACGACGGATTTGACGTTACTTACAACATCGTCAACAATTCCTTTGAGACAGGAACCCTTTCTCCTTGGACAACCAATGGAAGTAATGACACAGGTGTGAAAGAGAACAGCAACGGAACATATACTACGACGGGTGTTGATGGCTCATATCTGTTCAACACTTGGAATAATGATGCTGGTAGTAAGGTCAGCCAAACTCTTTCAAGCTTACCAAACGGTTATTATACCGTGACAGCCCTCGTTGCATCTGATGCAGGTAATACAATCAACATCCTTGCTGGTGCAACAACGAAGACAGTTGATGCTGACGGAACAAATGGTAAGACTCAATTTGTTGAAGGAACTACCGATAAGACTCTTGTTTCCGATGGATCTTTGGAAATCGGCACGAATTCCAGTTCATGGTACAAGTCCGATTACTTCCGTCTGACTTATTACACGGTGAAGGCTGGTGCAGCTGAAGCTTGGGCCGCCGCAAAGGCTGCTGCTGAAGCTGCTCGCGATAATGCTGAATACGCTAATGTAGCAGGTTCCGAGAAGACGAATCTGCTTGCTGAAATCGCAAAGGACGAACCTACTACAGCAGAAGCATACGGAACGGCAACTACTGCACTTCAGGAAGCCACCTCTGCTTTCACTGCTGCTAAAGACAGCTATGATGGCTTGATTGCTAAACGTACAGAAGCCACTGCTTATACTACCGTAGCTTGGCCATACGCCTCAACGGCTAAGAAGACTGCGTTAAACGATGCTGTGGAGGCTGTTCCCACGGATGCTGCAGATGCAGTGACAAAGACCAATGCCATAACAACAGCTATCCGTCAGTTCGTGGAAAGTAATGGTGTTGCTGAGGGCGTTGCAGTGGCTGTAAGCTATGCATCAGCCATTGAAGGTGCAGACCCAGATGTTAATACAGGCTGGACTGATGGAATAGGTGTAGATAATCGTGGTAACGAAAAATACACCGATGGTAATGGTAACGTTTCTGGAAAGTACTATGATGGCGGTTGGTCAACGTCAGCAGGCGTAAACATTAATATGACACGTACTCTGACTCTGCCTGCTGGTCAATACTTGCTGCAAGTCACAGCTCGTGGTTCTGAGAATCTAACAACATATACCATGTCTGTAGGAGGTGAGTCTGTAAATTTGCCCAAGCAGGGAAGTGGTGTTAATGTCGGTACTTTTGGACATGGCTGGAGCGACAAGTATGTTGTATTTACCAGCGATGGAACAGAACTGACTCTGACATTTGCAGCTACTTCAACGGAGTATCAACAGTGGATTTCATTCAATCGTCTGCGTCTGACAAAACTTGATGCTACTTTGGCAACAGCCGAGGATTATGAGAATTTGAATAACGCTATTGCTGCAGCAGAAGCCAATCTCGGTTTCGAGGACGGTCAGAGTGCCCCATATAATAATGTTGCTTCTATGGAACTGCTGGTAGCTGCTAAGGCCATAGACCAAACGATAAACAATGTACAGAGTGATGTCCAGGATGCTACAAGTGCTCTGTTAAGTGCTTCATGGACTGCCAATGACGGCGACGTGAATGCCATATATAATGGTGGGTTTGCTACTGTTGCAGAGGGTCAGAACTATCCTGACGGTTGGAAGCGCACCAATGGTTGGGGACAGATGCAGTCTGGTATTTCTGGTGATTATGCAACAGCCTACTACAACCAGCCAGGTTCTCTCCAGTATGGCAACCAAGGTGTCTACACGATGCCGCTTGCTGCCAACACCATTTACAAGCTGGAGTTCGCTTATCGTTCACATGAGGACAATTCGAATACTGGTGTAACGGTTTCAGTCCTGAATGGTGAGGAAGGCTTGGCCAATTACACCTTCCCTGGCAACGGCTCTACTTCTAACTGGGCTCTCGTTTCAAAGCGTTTCAAGACTGGTACTGCCGGTAACTATGTGCTCACTCTTGCCAATGGTGGCAACACATGGATGACAAATGTCTCTTTGGTGAAGGCATCTGCCGACGAAATCACCATTACCGAGGAAGCCTATGCTGATCCTGCTGCCAGCGACTATGCCAATGTTACCCTCGCCCGTTCCTTCAATGCTGGTTGGAATGCTGTGTGTCTGCCTTTCGCCACTACAGCTTTCGACGGTGCAGAGATTGCTGAGTTCACGGGTGACACAGGCGGTGACAACGTGACGCTGAACTTTACCAAGGTAGACGTTTTCGAGGCTAATAAGCCCTATCTGGTTTACTTCCCCAGTTCAGTTGATGCAGGCAAGGTGTTTGAGGGTGTAGCTGTTGCTCCCGCTGAGGTAAAGGTTGAAGGTACTGCCTTTGACTTCATGGGAACATACATTGTGAAGGAAATAGCCGCTAACGACTGGGTGGTTTCTGGAGGAAAGCTGATGAAGGCCAGTCAGACTATCAACCTGAAGCCCACCCGCACATACTTCACCCCGAAGAGTCCTGAGGCACGTATTGCTCGCTTCACCATCGACGGTGTGGAGGCATCGGGCATCAGTGCCATCTTCACCGACGAGGCTAAGGCTACCGACGGCATCTACAACCTGCAGGGCCAGAAGGTCAGCGGCAAGATGCAGAAGGGCATCTACATTATGAATGGAAAGAAGGTTATCAAGTAAACAAACTAAAAAACAAGCAACGATTATGAAAAAGAATTATATTTCTCCTAAAACGGAGACCGTCAAAATAAAGTATAAGTCTCACTTAATGGATCCATCGGCAACGGGCACGAACATGAGTAGCCAAGGTTTTACCACTCCTATTGAGGTAGGGGGCAGTACAACAACAGCCGACTCCCGTCGCGCCTCCATTTGGGACGAAGAAGAAGAAGAGTACTAAACTCCAATTATAAACTACGCTTTCTGGGCGCAGCCGCCACCGTGGCGGTCTGCGCCCAGAAAGTTTTTATGGAAAAGTTTTGGCGGTTACGTGGAAAAGTGCTACCTTTGCAGCCACATTGCAATTTATTTATCTGAGATAAAATGACAACAGTTGCATTAAACAGGGAAACCAGATGTTACTGGGATTTTATTAAGAATGCCAGCATCCAGGAGAAACAGATGCTGATAATGCTTCTCAGTGCTTCCATGAACAATGAGGAAGACGTGGTGGTAAGACAAAAGCCAGTTGAAGCTCGGCGTCTAAATACTATTGATGACGAAGTAATGCAGATGACTATGCAGGACGAGCCGACTGCAATCGAAGCAACTGACGAAGCTTCTCTTTCTGACATAGTGAATTCAAATAAAGGAAAAATCGCTAACGGACTGGAACGATGGCTGTAAGTGTTGTAAGGCCTGGAGAAATAGTAGAAGTTCCTTTCCTGCTGCCAGGCGGCGAATTCAAGGCTCATCCTGCGTTGGTTGTTTCACCAACCCGTTTACAAGACGATGAGGATGGACTGTTTTATGCCGTTCTAATATCTACAAAGAACCATAACCCGCAATATACCATAGAGCTTAAGAACGAGTGGCTGAACAAGCCAATGCTGCGTCAGTCATATTTCGTGACGCACATAATGAGTTCTTTTAAGACAGCCGATGTGTATAGTTCCCATAACGTCTTTGTTAAGTCAGAGTATTTCGATAGGATCTTAGAGAAGACTTTCCTCAGTATCTTTGATGTGGAGATGAAACTTTGAGGCGCAGCATATCCAGCAGCTCCTACTGGATCTAATGCCCGTATTGCTTTCATACTCCAATTATAGACTACGCTTTCTGGGCGCAGCCGCCACCGTGGCGGTCTGCGCCCTGAAAGTTTTTATGGAAAAGTTTTGGCGGTTTAAGAAATAATGCCTACCTTTGCGGGCGATATTATACCGATAATCATTATGGAGACAAGGAAATTCAAGCAAGTGCCATCAATCAATCGTATCGGAAGTGGTAATGCTAGCATCCCACGTCCGGTCATCGTGAGTGTCGGCTCAAACAGGAAAGGTCATGAACGTATTATTACCCGCCCCATGCGTACAAATTCACGTACCATTGGTACTGGAGAACCCATCAACTGGAACGAAGTGTATAGTTGACGCGAAAATCGACACGGGGTCTTTTTGGGGAAACGGACTGGTTGGTATAGTCCTATAATCCTTTCAGGTCGCGCCTTAAACTCCAATCGGTCTTCTCATTAAAAATCTTAAAAACAGCCATCAGCCATCATCTTTGGTGTTAACTCTCAGAATACCAGAAGATTATCCTATGACGGCTTGCCTCTGAAGCCGTCATATAGCCATCATATAGCCGTCATAATTCCAGTTCCCCTTACCTTTCTCCTACCATCATAGCCGTTCTCTCTCGTCATCAGAACGGCAGTTCCCCATAGTTTCAACGGGGGAAACTAACAGTTTCCATGGGAGAAACAAGCTGTTTCTCCAATGGAAACAATTTGCTTCCGTTATTATTGCTGTTATGAAACTCCGTTTAAACCAGTAAGTTAGCTTACTATTTCCTACATTTTTGACTACTTATCCAACAATAATGATGGCTAAATGACGGCTATATGATGGCTTAAAAGGCAAGCCGTCATAGGATAATGTTCTGTAAACCAATGATATGACTATAAGAATGACGGCTTGAGCCATTTTTTTAAATTTCTTTTTGGAAACGAATTGCCATAATACGCATAATGTATTCCACTAATTGTCATCATTATTATTTCAATTTGCGGATAGAATTTTGTGTATTATGGTAATTTGTTTCTAAAGAAGTAGGGTTAAATTCGCTTTTTTACGGATAGATGGGGAGAAATCATAAGAAAAAGGCGAAAAAGTTTGGAGGTAATAAAATAATTACCTATCTTTGCACCTAAAATGAATGATATGCCTACAGTATTTAATCTATTTGGATACAGATTCTGGTTTTATGGTAATGACCATACGCCCATTCATATTCATGTGAAAAAGGGTGGTGCTATGGCGAAATTTAATATTTTGCCAATTTCGTTGGTCTACAACCATGGTTTCAAACCGTCTGAATTGAAGATGATTGAGGCGATTTTGGAAGACAACGAAGAGATTATTGCGCAGCACTGGAACATGTTTTTTAATAACTCTAAATAAGGAATGGAGGTTGCTATGGAGAAGATTGAGAAGATTTGGCTTACAGATGATGCCGTATGGATAAGAACGGCCAGTGGAAAGGAGGCATGTGAGAAATTCTCTGACTATCCACGCCTGAGATATGCCACAACGGAACAGCGGGCTAACTATGAGGCTGATGAATATGGGCTTCATTGGGAGGATATAGATGAAGATTTGAGTTTTGAGGGTTTCTTTGACAAAAAAGAAACGACACAGCTCTATAAGGTGTTTATGGCTCATCCTGAGTTGAATGTATCTGCCATAGCACGACGTCTTGGCATCTCCCAAAGTCTGATGGCTCAATATATCAGCGGAAAAAAGAATGCCAGCAATGCAAGGGTCACGCTGATTCTTGATACCGTTCGTGAAATAGGTCAAGAATTGATAGCGGTTTGATTCGGATATTCCCGTTTAAACAAGTCTCTTTTTGGAAACGAATTGCCATAATACGCATAATGTAATCCACTAATTGTCATCATTATTATTTCAATTTGTGGACAAAATTATGCGTATTATGTTAATTTGTTTCTAAAGAAGCGGGTTCGTGTTTATTATTCGGAAAATTTGGTTGCAGACCCCACCCCTGCCCCTCCCCTTGATGGGAGGGGAGTGGCTGCGCGTGGTTTTTGGAATTTTGTAAAAAGGTGGCTATTGGGTGTTTCCGGCCATGATGTCGATAACCATTGCAATGTCGGCCACATCGACTGTGCCGTCACCATTGACGTCGGCTTTAAGGTTATCGTCAGCTTCAGGGTCAGCGTCAGGATTAAGGCTCACTCCGGCCATGACATCGATGATGGCTGCAATGTCGGCCACGTCGACTGTGCCGTCGCCGTTCACGTCGCCAGGAAGGGCGGGAGGTTCAGGCGTGCCCAGCTCGTCTTCCACACCGTGGATAGGCATCGTGGGACCGTCCCAGGAGCTGAAGAGCGGCATACCCTCGGCCTTGATGATGTAGGCGCAGTAGCTGCCGGGCTTGTAGTGCTCGTCGGTAGAGGCTATGCGGAACCACTCGCCGTTCTCGTTAAGCTGGTAGCTGCCTGAAGAGGCCCATCCGTTGTACTTGAAGTATCCGCGGAGGTTGCCCTCGTCACGTGATGGTATCGTGGCGGCCTCGCCGGAGGTGTAGAAGGTGGCCTGGGACAGGTTGGTGAACACGATGTAGGGATGTCCGGCTTCTGGCTCGGTGACCTCTTCGAGGCATACGAGGCTGTAGTCGCTCATGAGGCCTGCTATGCGGTAGAGGGTGACACCCTCGGGCACTTGGAAGGCGTAGGGCAGGCAGATGGTGGTCCAGCCATTCGGTGTGGGAGTCTTCTTGAACAGGGGATGGAAGAGGAGGCGGAAGCCGGTGGCGCACCACCAACCCTCTCGTCTGTCGCCTTTGTTGTTGGAGGTATCGCTGTTACCGTAGCGGCGCCAGGCGTAGTCGGTGGCTCCTTCCTTGGAGCTGGTGAAGCCAATGGTGAGGCTGCCTCCCTCGGGAACGTAGAGTGGAGTGGTGGTGAGGGTCTGCCAGCCGGGGAGGGTAGAGGGAATGTCGAGATAGTCGCGGGTGAGGGCGGGAGTGACGGCGGTTGCTTCCTCATCGCCGATGGTAGTAGTGATGAATCCGTGCTGGTCGCTCAGGCAGTAGTGCTGCGTGGAGCTTTTGCACTCCAGGGCATAGAGACCCTCGGAGAGACCTGTTACCTCCTGTTTAACCGTCATGGTCTTGGAGGTTCCCTCGCTGCTGCTCATTCCGTCCCACCAGGCGTTCCAGCAGGTGAGTCCTTGCTGTGTGGCTGTGCGCTGGTCGCCGCCGGTGTAGGTGCCTACCTTCGTCTGCCAGTTGGTCTCGTCTTCGAAGGCTGGTGAGAGGGGCTGCTTGGCGGCTTCGGTCAGGGGCATGAAGATGTCAAGTGCCTGTTGCAACTGGGTCAGGGCGGCGCTGATGTCGGCGGCGGTGGTGGCAGCAGTGGCCTGCTGTTCGGCAGCAAGAAGTTCTTTCTGGCCTTGGAAGAGCATGCTGTCGATGGCTGCGGCCACGGTGAGCAGCGAGTCGATGACGGCCTTTTGACGCAGGGCCTTGAGGGCAGCATTGGTGGCTTGCTCTATGGTCTTGAGGGCAGCCAGGTCGGTGCCGTTCTGTGCGTTGACGGCCTGCAGCAGCTCTGTGTTCAGGGCGGGCAGGGTGGTGTTGTATTCGGTGAATGTCTGGGCGCGACGGCGTGCCTGAGTCACACCGTCGGCGATGGCTTCCTCGTGGGTTTCGAAGAGGCGGTGCAGCTCGATGTCGCTGAGCTGACCTGTGGCAGCCAGCCAGCGGAAGGACAGCAGTGCCTCGTTATTGTTGCCGCTGTTGAAGATGCCCTGTCGGGTGGCCCAGTAGGTGCTGTTCTTCATCGTGAGACGGTTCTCATCGGAGGTGTTGCCCTTGGTGCGCACGTCTACCTTTACATAGTCGCCGAAGTTTTGTCCGGCCACCTGGAAGAGGTAGTCCTGTCCCGGCTCGATGTCGAAGGCGGTCTTCAGCGAGCCGACGTTGTCCTTACCCTGGTTGGCAAAGGCCTGCAGGAAGTAGCCGTCGGTGAGCCGCTTGGGGAATACCTCGAACCAAGGCTGAGAGAGCGGGTCGCCCACCCCGTTGGTCCATCCGTGGAGTCCCATCTCGAAGTTGCCGTTGGCGATAATGTTGCCACCCACGTAGCGTGTACCTTTGTCGGTGGTGACGGCCTCGCCGGCCTCCAGGTCCTCGCTGCTGTAGTAGTCACGTCCGCTGAAGCTGCGTATGTGCAGACGATAGCGGGTGCCCTCGGCGTAGGCATCGTCGGTGAGGGAGTAGTCGGCCTCGGTGTCCTCAGGCGTGATGGTCTGCCATGTCTCCCAGCCGCCGCCGGGCTCTTTGCGCAGCACCTCCATGAGCTGGTCGTACTCGCCGTCATAGTCGTGCCAGGTGATGGTGGCCGTGCCGCCGTCGGTGTTCACGCGGAAGTCACGGAAACCACCACGCATGGGCGGTGTGTTGGGCACCTTGGCGTAGTTGGCGTTGTAGCCCATGCCGGTGAGCTGCTGGGCATACCATTGTCCGGCGCGGGTCAGCTCACCATTGACGTAGAGCTTCGACTTTTCGGCACCTTCGCTGTTCCAGTAGAAGTAGCGCTCTATGTAGCCCCAGCCGTTGAGCTTGGTACAAATGGTCTGCACGGCCCACTCGTTGTCCCACTCGTTCTTGCCGCTCTCGAAGATACCGTTATGGTTCCACGATGCGCCCCATATCCACTCTGAAATCCAGATGGGGCGCTTGTATTTCGACTGCATGGCAGCAATGTTGTTGAAGTCATCGACAGGCCAGTAGCAGTGCAGGTCGACAATGTCGCAGCGCCAGCCATGGGCGTCGATGCTGTCGAGGAAAGTCTTGATGAAGCCCGAACCATCCTTGTAGTCGCTGCCGTCCCATGACGAGGGCGAGCAGAGACGCATACCAGTGCGCATGAGGTTCTGCCAGTTGTCGAGGATGGTGGCCAGCGACTGCGGCTTGTCGTCGGCACTGTTGCGCGGCTCGTTGTTGGTCTTCAGATGGCAGGTCCAGGTGGCCTGTCCGCATTTGGCCGACGTGGGATAGTCCTCGTAAAGATGATGGGCCACGCACTCTGCGTCGGGCCCTACGTCATGACCCTGATCCCAGCCATAGCAGCTGATGACGCCGAGGGCCTTCAGCGCGTTGGCATCGGTGCTGCTGGCCAGTCCTGCCTTTCCTGCGGTGTTCCACTTGAAGATGCGGTAGGACGAGATCTTGCCGTCGAGGATTTGCGGCAGGGTGGCCATCTCCAGGTCGGCATTGTTGGCAATGAAGCAGCGCTGGTAGCCGTAGCCGCTTTTCTGCGTGGCGAAGGTCACCATGTAGCCGCGCTTCAGGCGGAAGGAGCGTATGCGGTTGTTCAGCTTCTGGTCGGTAAGGGTCACCATGTAGCCGCCGGCGTTCTCCAGTCCGAAGTCGCTGCACTGCTCGCCCTCGAAGTTCTGTTCACTATAGACGGTGAGGGGCTTGTCGGAGGTGGAGTAGGGGAGGATGATACAGCCGTGGGAGCCGTAGAGGCGCACCTGACAGTTCACGTTGTTGCGGGCCACGGCTCCATTGATTTTCACACGTGAGGAAAGCATCGAGGCGATGGCCACTGAGGGCTTGATGCGCTCGAGGATAAGGACGGCGTGGTCGGTGTTCACGATGTCTACCTGTCCGTCGCCGTCAAAGGGCGTGTCGGTGTTTACAATGTAGTCTACGTCGTCGGTGAGGGTGATGCTCTCCGTGACCTGACTAACGGTGGTCTTGGTGTTGGCTGCAGAGGTGGGCAGAAGGAACGAGGCCACTGCAAAGAGAATGATGAGTAGTCTTTTCATAGCTTTATGATTCGGTAGTTAATTATTGGTGGTGCAAAGTTAAGCATTTTTTTACAAATAAAAGAGAATTGCGAAGAAATCTTCCAAAATCGCTTTCATTTTACAAGTTTTTTTCGTAACTTTGGCGCGCAATAAAATCATGAAGACCGAATTGATTATGGTGGGCAAGACCACCGACAAGCATTTCCAAGCCTCGACGGATGAGTATGTTCGTAGGGTGGTTCACTACATGCCGTTCTCGCTGACGGTTATTCCGGAACTGAAGGCCACGCGCAGCCTCACGGAGGAACAGCAACGCCAGGCTGAGGGAGAGCAGATATTGCGGCTCCTTCAGCCTGGCGACACGGTGGTGCTCCTTGATGAGCATGGGCAGGAACTACGAAGCATAGAACTGGCCCGCTGGCTGGAACAGAAACGGCAGACAGCCCGACGGCTGGTGTTTGTCATCGGCGGCCCTTACGGTTTCTCGCCCGCTGTCTATGCCCGTGCTAATGAGAAGCTGTCGCTGTCGCGCCTGACGTTCTCACACCAGATGGTGCGATTGGTGTTTGTCGAGCAGCTCTACCGCGCCTGTACTATCATCAAGGGAGAACCCTACCACCACGAATAAGTTTGGGGAGTTAAAGGGAGTTATGGGGGAGTTAAAGGGAGTTATGGGGGAGTTAAAGGGAGTTATGGGGGAGTTAAAGGGAGTTATGGGGGGAGTTAAAGGGAGTTATGGGGGGAGTTAAAGGGAGTTATGGGGGAGTTAAAGGGAGTTATGGGGGAGTTAAAGGGAGTTATGGGGGGGGAGTTAAAGGGAGTAACGGGGGAGTTAAAGGGAGTTAAAGGACAATACTCTCTTCGCAGGAAAAGTGTGGGTCAACAAGACAAACGTCTTTAACTCCCTTTGACTTCCCCGTAACTCCCTTTAACTCCCCCCAACAAAGCTTGAATCACAACAGTTTTTCGCAGAGCTCGCGCATGCCTTCAGAGGCACCCTTTTGTATCTGCTTCACCCCGCTTCCTGCTGAGATGGGGTTCGGGTCGATGAGGTAGATGGGCGTGCCCGGCGTGACGTAGTGGATGAGTCCTGCGGCAGGGTAGACGTTGAGGCTGGTGCCGATAACGATGAAGATGTCGGCCGTCTGTGCTTCCTCGGCGGCAACGGTGATGTTGGGTACTGCCTCGCCGAAGAACACGATGAAGGGGCGCAGCAGCGAGCCGTCGCCAGCCTTCGTGCCAGGCTTTATCTCGCAGTTCTCAGGCGTGAGTGTTTGCTGGTAGCGCGGGTCGTCGACGTCACGGCTGGAGCAGACCTTCATCAGCTCGCCGTGCAGGTGGATGACCTTCGAGGAACCAGCCTGCTCGTGCAGGTTGTCCACGTTCTGCGTTACCACGACGACGTCGTATTTCTCCTCCAGCTTGGCCACGAGGCGATGGCCCTCATTGGGTTTCACGCCCCAGCACTTCTTGCGGAGCATGTTGTAGAAGTTAGTCACCAGCGTGGGGTCAGCCTCCCAGCCTTCATGTGTGGCCACCTGTGCCACGGGGTACTCCTCCCACAAGCCATCGGCATCGCGGAAGGTCTTCAGGCCGCTCTCTACGGACATGCCTGCTCCTGTAAGTACAACAATTTTCTTTTTCATAATTTTATCTTTTATTTATGGAGTGAAAGGGAATTGAAAGGGGAGTGAAGGGGGAGTGAAAGGGACGTTACTTTTAGGTGTGAGAGTGGGGGCTACGCTTGAAAGTGACGTCCCTTTCACTCCCCCCTTCACTCCTCTTTGACTCCTTTTTCACTCCCTGATGTCTTCACCTTGAAGTGGTCGAACCCCTCGCCGTAGACACCGATGACGGCGCTTTGCGAGACGAAGGCGTTGGGATCCACATCGTTGATAATCCTGAAAATCATATCGCTCTGCCTACGCTTGGCCAGCACGAAGAGCATCTTCACGTCGCGCCCGGAGTAGAAGCCCTGGGCATCGATGACGGTACAGCCACGGTGGGGCTCACGGTTGATGCGTTGGCCTATCTCCTTGTATTTCTCGCTGATGATGAAGAACTGCACCGACGAGCGCATGGTGTTCACCACCCAGTCGATACAGAAGGCCGTGACGTAGAGCACGACATAGCCGTAGATGACACGCTCGAAGTCGCGCAGCACCAGGTAGCTCGAAGAGATGATGAAGATGTCGCAGAACATGATGACATGGCCTAACGACACGTCGCGGTACTTGTTGATGATAGCGGCGATGATGTCAGTGCCGCCTGTGGAGCCGTTGTTGGCCAGGCATAGGCCTACGCCGCAGCCGCAGAACACCGAGCCAATGATAGCCGCCATGAAAGGCTGGTCGCTCAGCCAATGCTCATGGTAGAGACTGCCCACGATGCTCGACGACACGGTAAGCATGATGACGGCGTAGATGGTCTTAACGCAGAACCGCCACCCCAGCACCACCAGGGCGATGGCCAGCAGCACAAGGTTGATGGCGAAATAGGACAGCTGGGCGGGGATGCCCGTGCCCCAGTAGAGGATGGACGAGACACCGGCGATGCCGCCCGTGGAGATGTTGTTGGGCAGCAGGAAAATAATCCACCCAATGCAGTAGGACAGCATCGAAATGGTTATCATCGCGTAGTCTTGCAGTTCACGTGTGATAGAATTCTTCGTGGGTCGGTACATATAATATATGTATAGGGTTATCGCTAAGGTTAACGCTAGGGCTTATTCCGCTTGCAAAGTTACGGCTTTTTTGTGATATGGCCAAATAAAACACCAAAGTTTATAAATAAAGTGAAATTCTTCGTCGGTATCGGGATAATTAATTACCTTTGCAAAGCAAAAATCTAAACTATGAATACAAGAATTATCCTTTTGGGTTTGACGCTGTCGGTTTCATTGGCTGTCGGAGCCCAACAGCTACCTTATCAGAACCCTGACCTACCCGTTGAGCAGCGTGTAGAAGACCTTCTCTCTCGCCTGACGCTGGAGGAGAAGACCAAGTTGATGATGAACGGCTCGCCAGCCATCGAGCGGCTCGGGCTGCCGCAGTTCGACTGGTGGAGCGAGGCCCTCCACGGCGTGGGTCGCAACGGGCTGAGCACCGTGTTCCCCTCGTGCATTGGCATGGCCTGTTCCTTCGATGACGCCCTGCTGGAGATGATTTATAATGCCGTGAGCGACGAGGCCCGCGCCAAGAACACACAGCTGCGCCGTGAGGGTAAGCCCGTTGGCAAGTATCAGAGCCTGTCGTTCTGGACGCCCACCATCAACATCTTCCGCGACCCGCGATGGGGTAGGGGACAGGAGTCGTATGGCGAAGACCCCTACATGAATGGTCGCATGGGCAGTGCCGTGGTGCGCGGACTGCAAGGGCCGGGTGAGAAATACTACAAGCTGCTGGCCTGTGCCAAGCACTTCGCCGTGCACAGCGGTCCGGAGAAGACCCGCCACCACTTTAATATAGAAGACCTCCCTGCCCGTGACCTTTGGGAGACCTATCTCCCAGCGTTCCGCGACCTGGTGCAGAAGGCCGGTGTGGAAGAGGTGATGTGTGCCTATCAGCGCTTCGAGGGCGACCCCTGCTGTGGCTCCAACCGGCTGTTGCAGCAGATACTTCGCAAGGACTGGGGCTTCCAGGGACTGGTGGTGAGCGACTGCGGTGCCATCGGCGACTTCTACCGCCAGGGGCGTCACGAGGTGTCGAAGGACTCGAAGGCCGCCGCCGCCCGTGGTGTCATCAGCGGTACCGACGTGGAGTGCGGCTCGGTCTACAGGAACCTGCCCGATGCCGTGAGGCGGGGCGACATCAGTGAAGAGCAGATTAATACCAGTGTTCGTCGTCTGTTGCGCGGACGCTTCCTTCTGGGCGAGCTAGACCCCGACAGCCTCGTGCCCTGGACGAACATTCCCACTTCGGTCATCAACAATAAAGATCACCGCGAGCTGGCTTTGCTCATGGCCCGAGAGCAGATGGTGCTGCTGAAGAACAAAAGCCTCCCCAACCCCTCCAAGGGAGGGGCTTTAGAGCCAGTGCTCCCGTTGAGCAAGTCCTACCATCATAAAGTGATGGTGATGGGGCCCAATGCCGCCGACTCCCTCGTGATGTGGGGTATCTACTATGGTCAGCCGGCCCATACTGTCACCGCCCTGGAGGGCATTGAGACAAGGCTGGGCCGCCAGGTGCCCTATCAGCAGGCCTGTGACATCACCTCCATGACTGAGAACCAGAGCATCTTCGACTTGATGCGCGACGCCAATGGCCAGCCCGGCATGAGTGCCCGCTACTGGAACAACACCCGCATGGCGGGTCCGACGGCCGCCACCGCTACCTATACCAGTCCGCTGCATTTCGACAACGGAGGCAACACCGCCTTCGCAGCGGGGGTGGAGCTGACAAACTTCACCGCATCGTATAAGGGAACTTTCACCGCCGAGAAGACGGAAGAGTTACAGATGGTGCTGGCCAACGACGACGGGCTGCGCATCATCGTCAATGGTGACACCGTGCAGAACCGATGGAACGAGAACCGCCTCACCCACGCCACGCGCAAGCTGAAGGTAATAGAGGGTCAGCAGTACACCATCCAGATTGACTACATGCAGTTGGAGGGTGGTGCCACGCTCGGCTTCGACATCCAGCGGCACAACGAGACCACCGTCAGTCAGGTGGTGGAGCGTGCCCGCGATGCCGAGACCGTCATCTTCGTGGGAGGCATCTCGCCCCTGCTGGAGCGTGAGGAAGCCAATGTCAACTTGCCCGGCTTCGATGGTGGCGACCGTAGCAGCATTGAACTGCCACAGTGTCAGCGTGATATCCTTCGCGCCCTCCATGAGGCTGGTAAGAAGGTGGTCTTCGTGAACTGTAGCGGCTCGGCCGTGGCACTCACGCCTGAGCTGGAGACCTGCGATGCCATTCTCCAGGCCTGGTATCCCGGCGAGCAGGGCGGAAACGCTATCGCCCACGTGCTCTTCGGCGACTTCAACCCCTCGGGCAAGCTTGCCGTCACCTTCTACAAGAGCGACGCGCAGCTGCCGCCCTTCGACGACTACCGCATGGCACCCCACCCCTCAATCCCCTCCCCTCAGAGGGGAGGGGCAGGTGTGGGGAGTGAAGGGCGCACCTACCGCTACTTCCGTGGCGAACCGCTCTTCCCCTTCGGCTATGGACTCTCCTACACCACTTTCAAAATTGGTAACGCGAGTGTCCGTGCGCTTGAGTATGTCGATGACAACACCAATGCTGCCCGCCCCGACTCTGCCAAATACCAGGCATTCAATATCTCCGTCCCCGTCACCAATACGGGTGATGTCGAGGGTGCCGAGGTGGTGCAGGTATACCTGCGCCGTCCTGCCGACACCGCTGGGCCGCTGAAGACCCTGCGTGGCTACCAGCGAGTGAACCTAAAGCCCGGTCAGACCAAGACCGTTACCATCGCCATGGCCCGTGACGACTTCGAGACTTGGGACGAGACAACGAACACCATGCGTGTCATCGGAGGTGAATACGAGCTGATGATTGGCAACAGCAGTGCCGATAAAGACCTCCAGACCGTAAGGGTGAATCTTTAAGCGAATAGGGGCCTAATGTTTCAAAATATGTATGTTTTTGTCTCATTTACCCCTTATTTCCCTCCCTTCTTTGGTCGTTTTCGGAATATACAGTAATTTTGCAGAACTTAAAGCTTATATGACCTAATAAACTTAAAACAATATGAACCAACAAAACACTGGTAGCCGCAGCTACCTCATTTCCATCGTCATGGTAGCCGTTCTGGGAGGACTCCTCTTCGGCTACGACACCGCAGTCATCTCCGGAGCTGAGAAGGGACTGCAGGCTTTCTTCATGGAAGCCAAAGATTTCCAGTATTCTGATGCCTGGCACGGCTTTACCTCTGCCAGTGCCCTCATCGGCTGTATCATCGGTTCGGCCCTTTCGGGCTTCCTCGCCACAAACCTGGGCCGCAAGCGCTCGCTCATCGTTGCCGGTCTGCTTTTCTTTATCTCTGCACTGGGCAGCATGGAGCCAGAGTTCATGTTCTTCACCCACGGTGAGCCGACGTTCTCGCTCCTCATCATGTTCAACATCTACCGCGTTATTGGTGGTATCGGCGTAGGTCTTGCCTCTGCCATCTGCCCGATGTATATCGGCGAGGTAGCACCCTCCAATATCAGGGGAATGTTGGTGTCTTGGAACCAGTTTGCCATTATCTTCGGTCAGCTGGTCGTCTATTTTGTCAATTTCTTCATCCTTGGCGACCATATCCAGCCGCTTGTGGAGGAGATGGGTAAGGGCATCGCCGCTATCACCCCCGCCGCACAATGGACTGTCACTACAGGTTGGCGCTATATGTTTGGAAGTGAGGCCGTTCCCGCCGGACTCTTCGCCCTGCTTATCTGCTTCGTGCCTGAGACCCCGCGTTACCTCGTCTCCATCGGACGTGACGATGTGGCCCAACGCATCCTGGCCAAAATCAATGGCAGCAGCAAGGCCGCACAGATTCTGCAGGATATCAAGGACACTATGGTGGTGAAGACCGAGAAACTGATGACCTACGGCGCTATGTGTATCTTCGTGGGCATCATGCTTAGCGTCTTCCAGCAGGCCGTGGGCATCAATGCCGTGCTTTACTACGCACCGCGTATCTTCGGCGACATGGGCATGGACAACCCGATGATGATTACCGTATTCATGGGTATCATCAACATCCTCTTCACCCTCGTGGCTATCTTTACCGTCGAGAAGTGGGGCCGCAAGCCGTTGCTCATCTACGGCTCGCTGGGCATGGCCCTTGGTGCCATGGGCGTTGCCCTCACCTTCGGACATGAGGGCATGGAGATGGTCACCGCCGCCAGCCTGCTCATCTACTCTGCCTCGTTCATGTTCTCATGGGGACCCATCACGTGGGTGCTCATCGCCGAGATATTCCCCAACACCATCCGTGGTGGTGCCGTGGCCATCGCCGTGGCCTTCCAGTGGATATTCAACTTCATCGTCTCGTCGAGCTTCGTGCCCATGTTCAACATGCACCTCACTGAGGGCGATGACTTCGGCCACTGGTTCACCTACGGTCTCTATGGCATCATCTGTCTCTTGGCTGCCCTCTTCGTCTGGAAGCTCGTGCCTGAGACCAAGGGCAAGACCCTCGAGGACATGACGCGAATGTGGAGTAAAAGATCTGCTAAATAAACACAAATTGAGGGAAATGCGTCTCACAAATTGGGAGAAATGCGTCTCACAAATTGGGAGAAATACCTCTCACAAATTGGGAGAAATATAATTCACAAATTGGGAGAAATATAATTCACAAATTGGGAGAAATTTTTCATAATTTGTAAAGAGATTTATCATAATTAGTGTGAAGATTTATCCAAATTAGTGTAAAGAGATTTATCATAATTAGTGTAAAATGGACGAGAGCAGGGTCATACTGACACAATATTACGTCGCTGAGCGGCAGTCGCTGGTCGAAGAGACCACGCGACTGCTGCGGGGCGACCGTATGACCGCCGAGGACGTGGTGCAGACCACGTTCCTTCGACTGCTCAACTCCACAACCCCTCACTTGTCACTCCACGCTCCTCACTCCTCACTTCCCGCCCTCGTACACGCCACGATGCTTAATCTGTTGCGCGACCTCTGGCGCCGCCGCCGTTACGAGCAGGACTATGAGCACCAGTTGGCCACGGCCCCGTCTTGGGCACGCCAGGCCGACGATGTGTTCTCCATCTGTTCTGCCCATCAGATTACCGAGCTTCTGGAGCATCGTCTGGCACGCATGGACAGCACGGTGGCCCGTGTGCTCCGTATGAATATTGTGGAGGAAAAGCCCGTCTCGGAAATCAGCGACGAGCTGCAGATGAAGTACAAGACCGTGGAGAACCGCCTCCAGACCGGTCGCCGACAGCTGCGCAGCTATATGAAGCGCGCCGTTTAGCCTACATTATTGCAATATAGAAAAACAACGGATTTGAACTAATTTCATGGCAATATAAAAAACAACGGATTAAAACTGATTTCACGGATTATTTTAATCTCACCATCGAATCTGGAAGAAATCTGTGAAATCAAAAAAATCTGTGGAATAAAAAAATAATCCGTAAAATCCGTGTAATCCGTAAAATCCGTTGTTGAAAATATAATCCTGGTTAAAATCTTATTCCGACGCAAGCATTGACATACCAGTCGTGGAGCCGCCCTTTGACGCCTCCGTCTTTATAGTGGAAATTACTGAACTGTCCGTAGGCGTTGACAAAGAAGCGGTCCCAGTTGTAGGTCACTGATAGGCGAGCATCGACGGTAAACGTCATGTTGCTTTGAGTGTCGTTTACCGAGAGCGGATCTTCTTTTAGTTTCCAATCTTCCATGGGCAGGGTGTCTTCGTTGTGCAGGTCGTTGTCTAGCGCCAAGTCCCTGTAGTTTGAGTCATATCTCCACGTTTTGTGCCGGTTGATGAAGGTGAGCATGGGCATGGCCATTGCGTTGATGAGCAAACCGCGGCAAGGCACCAGGTTGTAGGCATAGCCCACGCCGACGCTTGCCTGCCACTGCTTGACGTGCCCGATATTGTCCATCATAAGAATAAAGTCGGCGTTCTCATCGGCAGTATAATTAATGTGGGAATAGTAGTACATCGCCCCCGCCATAAGAGAACCTGCGGAGCGGCGTTGGATGACGCTCTGGTCGTAAGCGGCAGAGTAGGAGAAATGTTTGCCGTTGAAGAGGTAATAGCCGTCGAGTATCAGCGTGTGCGTCTTAATGGGACTTGCGAGGTCTGCTTTTTCCCGGTACGAAAAATAGGTGGCACTCTCCACAGGGGCGTTTATTTCTTTGAGGAAATATCCGGTGTAGTGCACCTCCGGCTCGTCGTTCTCAAATCGGTGCACCCTGAGGTTGATGCCGTAGGAGCCGCCCATGGCACCGAAGGTGAGGATGCTACCCTTGTCGCCGCCAACGTTCCACGAGTAGCCCAGGCCATAGCCACGGTAGCCCGCCCAGATACCGACGTATGTAGCTGGAGCCGTTTTTATGCGGGGTTCCCAGTGCAGGTCGCCGTCGACATTCACGAACATCGAGCCACCGTCAATGTCCGATTTCAGCTTCAGGTCCGACTGGTTGACGTTACCGCGCAGAATAACCTGCCACGGACGCTTCGGAACCTCAATGTAACTGGGATCCTTGCCCATAACGGTCATCGTGTCGATGAACGCCATCAGTCCCTTCGCTGCACGCACGGCCCAGTATTTGTCAAGGCCCTTTCGAGGTTCCGAGGCAAACACGGCCATCCCACAGAAGAGGAAGCAGAGCAGGATTGTTCTACGCTTCATAGCTGTCTAGTCTTTGTCGCGTTTCAGTTATCTGGCTGCAAAGGTATATATTATTATTGTGTCCTCCAAAAATATTTTTCTCTTTTTTTCCTTGGCTGGTTCATAAAAAGTCCGTATCTTTGCACCTTCAAAGAAAGGAGGAATAATAAAGTCCAGATTACAGATTGATATGCAGCAGCAAGCATCCAACCCTATCTACGACGCGGTGTTTAAATACCTCATGGAGGACGAGCGTATCGCCCGTACTATCCTTTCTGCCCTGCTCAAGGAGAAAGTGGTGAGGGTGAAGGACCGCCGCGACGAGAAAATAAATAAGCAGTTTGACAGCATCACCGTGTTCCGTATGGACTTTGCTGCCACCATTGAGAAAGACAACGGTGAGGAGGAGACCGTGCTCGTGGAGCTGCAGAAGAACTGGGTACCCACGGAGACGTTGCGCTTCCGCCAGTATCTCGGTGCGCAGTATTCCAATCCCGACAACGTCATTGGCTACGGCAGCAGTGGACACGCACTGCCCATGGTGGCCATCTACCTCCTGGGACACCGTGTGGGAGACATACAGGAACCGGTCATCTACGTTGACCATCAGGTAAAGGACTATGACGGTCACCTTGTCACTGAAGGCATCCCTGACCCCTTCGTCAGCAGTCTGACGCACAACAGTATCATCGTGCAGATACCGCTGCTACACGGCAGGGTGAACAGCCGTCTGGAGCGCGTTCTTACCATCTTCGACCAGACACGCTTGTATAGCGGCAACCGTCACCTCATCAACATTGATGACGACGAGTTCCCCGATGATCCGGAGATGCAGCATGTCGTGCGCCGGCTCTTCAAAGCCGCCGCCAGTGCCACCATACGCAAGGAAATGGATGACGAGGATGTCTATATTTCGGTATTGGAGGAGAACAAAACGGAATTGATGAAGGTGCGCAAGGAGTTGGCAAAGAAGGAAGCCAAGATTGACGAACAGGCATCTATGCTCCGCACATCCATCCGCATGTTCCTCGACTCTGGAAAGACGGTCAGCGAGATTGCGAAATGTCTAGGCAAAAGCGAAGACGTCATCAGAATGTTGAGTAAGGACAGTCAGGATTACTAAATTTGTTCCCAATTTGAATATTTTCCCATATTTATTTTGCCGTTACGGAAATAAAGCGTAACTTTGCAACGAAAAATGTGGTAATTGATGATACCATTGAAGTGCTGGATGCGTGCCATGCGTAGAATATGCATGAATAGAGCCGCAATCATTTTAGCGAGAAATAGGAGATACAAAAACATTAATTGCACATACATTTAGAACAAACAATCAACATTATTAACTTTATAAAACTATTTAATTATGAGACAAAAACATTTACTTAAATCAATGCTCCTGCTATGCGCCCTGATAGTAGGAAATGCGAGCGTATGGGCAGAAGAGGTGACTATTGCCTCGTTCAACTATCCTAATTCAAATGAAGGTTGGACTGTTACTAATCCAAACGATTATGGTACTGGTGGTGGTGGATATTATATTTTATATTCTGGTGCTTCTATCGTAACGCCTTCCATTAACTGGTCTGGCTACGAAAACATCACTATCACTATTTCTGCACGTAAGTATGGTGGTCCCGACGCTACACAAGGTAAAATCTCTGTCAGCCAGGGTGAAACAGAACTCGCTTCATATAGTCCGGGTGGTACTAGCATTGTCGCCAGTTCAGCACTTTCTATTTCTCCCACGGATGGTACTATTACGATTTCTTGCCCAGGAGCTTCAAGCTCAAAGGGTTGTGGTGTACAGTCGATTGTGATTAAGGGTACTGAGAAGGCTTCCGCTTCTCCTCTCGCTTCCATCGCTCTTTCTGGTGATTATCCTACAAGTTTCTTTGTTGGCAACGCTTTTAGCCATGAGGGAATGACCGTTACAGCCACATACGAAGATGAGACAACGAAAGACGTTACCAGCAAGGCACAGTTCTCTGGATATGACATGGCTACAGTCAGTAGTAGTCAGGAAGTAACCGTTAGTTATACAGAGGGCGAAGTGACCAAAACCGCTTCATACCAGATAGAAGTAAATGCTATTCCTACGCATACCGTTACTTTCTCAGTTAATGGAACTACTACCACTCAGGACTTCGAAGAAGGTGCTGCGATTACATTCCCTGAAAATCCTGCTGACGTAGAAGGGAAAATATTCGTTGGCTGGACTGCATCAGCCATTACTGGCGTAATTGACGAAGCACCGACATTTGTCACTTCTGCTACGATGGATAAGGAGGCACTGACTTTCTACGCCGTGTTTGCCGAAAAGACTGCAGGCACTCAGACTACTAAAACGGACAAACTGACATACGAGGTAACTGGTGTAACGAGCTCCTCTTATATGGATTTCTCAAATAAGCAAGTAACAGATGGTTCAGATGCTGTTTATGCTGGGCAGTGTGCAGGAGGAAGTGGAACGGTTATTCAATTACGTTCAAAAAATAGTAACAGTGGTATTATTTCCACTACCTCAGGTGGTAAATTGAAAAAAGTATCGGTTGTATGGAATGAAGAAGGTAGCAACACTAGAACGTTGGATGTTTATGGTAAAAATACGCCATATTCAGCCGCCACTGATTTGTATGACAATAGTAAGCAAGGTACATTATTAGGTGGTATAACCAATGGTTCAAGCACAGAACTGACCATTTCAGGTGATTATACCTATATTGGTCTTCGTTCAAGAAGCGATGCTATCTATTTTACTTCGATAACTATTGAATGGACTGCGGGCACTCCCGATACTTATTCTGCATATTGCACTACCGTTGCAGCTGACACTCGCGACGAGGCTGGCATCAGCTTCGCCGAGGCAACAGTTACAAAGGAAATAGTGGACAACTACACTGGTCAGACTCTGAATAACCCCAATAACGTTTCCCCGATTACTTGGACGAGCAGCAATGAGGCTGTGGCTACCGTTGAGAACGGCACCGTGACCGTGATTGCAGTTGGCGAAACGACTATCAAGGCATCGTTTGCTGGTGATGAAACCTATAAGAAAGCAGAAGTAAGTTACACGCTGACAGTTCAGGATTCTCGTCAAGCTATTGACCTTTCATTTACTGAGACGTCGGTAACCGTAAATATTACTGAGACTGTGGATGCTCCTACGCTGAATGGCAATACTGGCAATGGAGTTGTGACATACGAATCAAGTAATACTGACATTGCCACCGTGGATGCTTCGGGCGTTGTGACTGGCGTCGCTGTTGGAACCGCTACAATTACGGCTACTGTTGCTGCCACTAATGAGTATCTGGGTGGCACCGCTACCTTCACCGTAAAGGTTGTAAACCCGAATGCCAACGACGGCTCAAGCATTGAAAAGGCTTTCACCGTGGCCGAGGCTATTGATGCTATCAAGGCTCTGCCCGACAACGAAGCTACCACGGAGAAATACTATATCAAGGGTATCGTTTCGTCATTCCAAAAGACAAGTATTGTTGGCGATGGCTCATATTATCGTTACTTCATCAGCGATGACGGCTCAACCACAACTGAACTTCAGGTTTTCAAGGGCAAGGGTCTGAATGAAGCCACCTTCACAAATGCAGATGACCTCTTGGTAGGTGATGAAGTTGTGATTTATGGTCCGATTCAATATTATCAAGGTAAGACACCTGAGATTGCAGAAGGCAACTATCTTGTCAGTTGGAACCGTCCAGCCGACACCACTCCGAGTATCACTTTGGATGAAAATACTATTGAAGCTACTGCTGCTGGTGCAGATGGAACAATTACTGTTACTTATAATAATATCACAAATGTGGTAGCAGAAGTTTATTTCTGCGATGCTGATGGCAATGCTGCCACTTACGACTGGATAACTGCTGACATCAATAATGAGAATAATGTGGAGTTTATAATTGATGCCAACACAGGTGCTGCCCGCATGGCCTACATGAAGGTCTATGCCCTTGATGATGATGCTCAGGATGTTTATTCAGAACTCATCACCGTTACCCAGGCTGAGTATGTTGCTCCAGAAGAGACTATCGGAAACTTCGTGAAAGTCACCAGCACCGACGACATTACCAGCGGCCAGTACCTCATTGTGTACGAGGATGGTTCCGTGGCCTTCGATGGCAGCCTCGAAACACTGGATGCAGCAAGCAATACCATTGGCGTGACTATCGAGGAAGGCAAGATTGCCGCTACAGCCACCAATGTCAAGTCGGTGTTCAGTTTTGATGTGACCGCAGGGACAATCCAAAGCGCATCTGGTCTTTATATCGGTGTGTCAAGCAACAGCAATGGCCTGAAGACCTCGGAAGAAGCTACAAAGTATACCAACACATTTAGTATTGACGACAGTGGCAATGCTAAAATCTTTGCCGATTTCAGTACGTCCACGATGTATCTAAAATATAATAGTGATAGTGGTCAGAAGCGTTTCCGCTATTTTAAGAACGATGGTCAGAAGTCTATCCAGCTCTACAAGTTCGTTGCTGATGCCGAAGATGTTGAAGTTACAGTCTCCGCTGCCGGCTATGCCACCTACTGCTCCACGAGCGACCTTGACTTCTCGGCTACTGGCCTGACTGCCTATAAAGCCACTATCACGGGCTCTGAGGTGAAATTTACTGAGGTTAAGCAGGTTCCCGCTGGTCAGGGCGTACTGCTGAAGGGTACTGAAGGTACATACTCTGTTCCCGTTGTCGCCAATGCTGCCGCTCTTACGGGCAACGCCTTCATCGGTGTCACTGAGGTAACTCCCGACGTTCCCGCTGGCATCTTCGTCCTGATGAATGGTGACAAGGGCGTAGGCTTCTACAAGACCACGAAGACCTTCAAATTGAGTGCAAACACAGCTTATCTGCCCGCACTGGCAGAAGGTGCTCGCTCATTCATCGGCCTCGGAGAGGCAACTGGCATTGATGGCATTGCCGCTGAGAAGATGATCAATGGTGTGGTGTACAACCTGCAGGGTCAGCGCGTTACGAAGGCTCAGAAGGGACTCTACATCATGGACGGGAAAAAGGTTCTGGTGAAGTAATGTGATTAAGGTTAATTCGAATTATTAGTTTCAAAAAACCAATAAAGAAAGGAACAACAATATGAAAACACAGTATCAGGCACCTGCGATAGAATTTCTCTTCGCTGACAGTGAGAGTCTTTTAGAAGGTTCACTGCCCCAGACCCTCACGGACGGCCAGGATCTCGGTAATGCCCCCACGACAGATGCTACAAAGGGTAACCTCTCCCGCATAAACATCTGGGACAACGATGAGGAGTAATAGCTGAAAACAATAATCTACCAAGCAGGAGGCAGACGCTCTACAGGTGTCTGCCTCCTGCTTTCGTATGCGGAAATTTGTTTCTCAGACGTTGAGCAACATGGCCATCAGGGGGATGGTAAGGATGGAAAACAGGGTGGAAATGAAGGTCAGCTCGGTGATGAGCGTGGTGTCTCGCCCCATCTTCAGGCAGAGGATGGTACCGTAGGTAGCCACGGGCATGGCGATGACCACGGTGTTGATGTTCACCGCCAGTTGCAGCCCCTGTGCCAGTCCATAGTGGCTGACGCTTCCAGATGTTGCATCTCCCAGGAGCAGTTCGCCCAGCACTCGGAATATCACTAGCAGTGCCAGTGGCAGCAGAATAAGACGGAAGAGTGTGGTAGCATAGACCGTGGGGCTGCCCATCATCGTACGTAGTGACAGGCGTGACATGCTCGACCCGATGATGAGCAGGGCGGCGGGAACGGTGATGTTGCCGATGAGCGTCAGCGGCTGGCTCACCACTGCGGGGATGTTGTCAATGCCACAGGCTACGATGACCATGGCCAGATAGGTAGCCAGCATGGGCGTGCTCAGGAGCAGTTTCAGCCATCCGCGCCGTGAGTGGGGAAGTCCCTGGCGGCTCGACGATGTAGCAGCAGGTTCCGTACCAGACCGCAACAACAGCATCGTGCCCACGGTGAATACGGCGAAGGTGTTCACTACATTGAACACAGCGGCGTAGAATACGGCCTCATGGCCGAAGATAGAGGCCACGATGGGATAGCCGATGAATCCTACGTTTCCGAACATCAGCGCGAAGCCCACCACGCCACGGTCATCTTCACGGCGGGTGAGCAGACGCGGGATTGTCACGGCTGCCAGTGCCAGTAACACGTAGGTGATGAGGCTGATGCCCAGCAGGGGCAGGATGAGACGGCGGTCGGGCAGCGTGCCACTCATGGTCGATGAAAGAATGAGTGCAGGACAGGTGATGTCGATGACCAGCGAGGACAGCCGACGGTCGAACTCACCACCCATATACCCTCGCTTGCCCGCCACGTAGCCCACCATGACAATGGCAAACAGCACCACCATTACTTCTACATTGTTCATTCTCTTAAACAACGGATTACACGAATTTCACGAATTAGTTATAAACAACGGATTACACGAATTTCACGAATGAATTATAAACAACGGATTTTACGGATTACACGGATTATACTAATTATAATGGATTTCACAGATTTCTTCCAGATTCGATGGTAGGATAACAAATAATCCGTGAAAATCCGTAAAATCAGTTTTAATCCGTTGTTTTGTTCCTTTCACTCCCCCTTCACTCCTCACAAAGTATACGACAAATCTTGTCCTGGAACTCGCGGGCCTCGCTAGCTTTCAACGTTCCCTGGTTAAGGATGGCGAAGCAGAGGCGGTGGCCGCTGGCTGCTGTGAGGTACCCAGCCAGCGAGATGACACCCGTGAGCGTCCCCGTCTTGGCCTGCACGTTACCCTCGGCAGCCGTCCCCTTCATGCGCTTCTTCAGTGTGCCGTCGACACCTGCCAGGGGCAGCGATGGCAGCAGACGGTCGTAAAGGTCTACGCGCTGGTAGGCATAGCGTAGCAACGCCACCTCCAGCTCTGCCGAGAGGTAGTTGTAGAGTGACAGCCCGCTGCCGTCAGCGATACGATAGGGTTGGGAGTCGAGACCTACCCGCTCTATGAGGGCGCGTTCCAGCCGGGCTGCATCGATGGCGCGTGCCGGCTGATGGCCGCTACTGGCCGCCACCTGGTAGAACATGCACTCGGCATAGAGGTTGTCGCTCTCCTTCATCATTGTGTGAAGCACGTCGGCTATGTTATGGCTGCGGCGTGTGATGAGCGTCGCCTCCTCTCCAGTAGGGGCAGACCCAGTGCCAGTCCGCAGCGTTCCCGTGTCTGCCCGTACATTCATGATGTCCACGCCGCTGCGTTTCAGCTTGCTTAGCAACACCTGCGTGAACTCGTCCTTACAACCCACGAGCAGCGGCGTGAGCGTGACGTTGTCATCGTCCCAGCACCAGCCTTCACCCCAGCGCAGTGTGTCCTTCATCGATGTGTCGGCAACCACACGGCCTATGATGCGGTTCACCCCCAGCTCCTTCACTGCCTGCACCAGCGAGTCCATGTCGGTGTAGTCAAACATGGGATCCATGCCGCCCACGCAGTATAGGTCACCGTGGAGGGTGGAACCAGAGATGGTTCCCTTATAATATAAAGATGTGGAGAAACTGTGCTGTCCGCCCAGCTGGTCGAGGGCGGTGATGGCGGTGAGCAGCTTCATTGTCGATGCCGGCCGCATGATTTGCCGGTGGTTATAGCAGAAGAGCGAGCGCCCCGTCGACAGGTCCCACACCATGAGTCCCGCCTGTGTCGTGTCGAGCAGTGGGTCGCGCATCATTGAGTCCAGTCGCTGCTGCACACCTAGGGGCCACGGCAGTGCTTCTTCTAAGTTTGACACAGATTCCGACTGTGCCCAGGCGATGTTCGACCATAGCAACAGCAGTAATCCAGATACTATCCTGTTCATCGTTAGTCTATTTTTAGTGCTGCAAAATTACACATTTCTCCGCTCTTATGACTTAGCATCGCTCAAAAACTTTCTAAAATATATCGTTTTTTGTTAATAAGTCAATTGTTTTTTGTCGTTTGGAGAAAAGTTCGTACTTTTGCCACAGTTTCCACTAAATGTTAAGACTATGACACTTGACACCTTCCCAGCCATTGCCGCCCGACGCATGGTCTTGTCGTGCCTTCTTCTGTTGCTGGCACTCTTTCCTGCACAGAGTAAGACTGTGCTGTTGGAGACCACTATGGGCAATATCCGCATCGAACTCTATGATGACACACCGTTGCACCGCGATAACTTCCTGAAGTTGGTGGACGAGCACTATTACGACTCGTTGCTCTTCCACCGCGTCATCTATGGTTTTATGATTCAGACCGGCTCGCCTGACAGTCGCCATGCTGAGCCAGGGGCTCCAGTTGGCTATAAGGACAAGGACTACACCATTGAGGCGGAGATACGTCTGCCCCAGCACTTCCACAAGCGCGGTGCCGTGGCGGCAGCACGCGAGGGCGACCGTACGAACCCTGAAAGACGTTCCAGCGGCGGGCAGTTCTACATCGTCTGGGGAACGACGCACAGCACGCTTGCCCTGCAGCGCATGAACGAGAAGCTCGACTCGCTCAGTCACGGGACGATGAGCTTCTCCGAGGAGATGACCGACTACTATCGCAAATATGGCGGCTCACCCCATCTTGACGGACAGTACACCGTATTCGGAGAGGTGGTGGAGGGCCTTGACGTGGTGGACAAGATACAGCAGGTGTATACCGACGACTACCACCGCCCTGTGGACGATGTGCGCATCATCCGAGCAATCGTGGAGGAGTGATAAATGATGAACATCAACTATATTATAAGCCACGCGAAGGTGTATTTCAACCTCATGCCCGACAAGGAGTCGGAGGAGGAGATTGTCAGTCAGATTAGCAGCGGCGTTTCATTTCGCGGTGCTAACCTGTGGGTGCTCATCTTCGCCATCTTCATTGCCTCGCTGGGCCTGAATGTCAATTCCACGGCCGTCATTATCGGTGCGATGTTGATTTCACCGCTCATGGGGCCCATCATCGGTATGGGACTGGCGGTGGGCATCAACGACTTGGAGCTACTGAAACGGGCGGCGAAGAACTTTGGCGTGGCCACCCTCATCAGTGTCCTCACGGCGACGGTCTATTTCTTCATCACCCCGCTAGGCGAGGCACAGTCAGAGCTGCTCGCCCGCACGTCGCCGTCGCTCTATGATGTGCTCATCGCCTTTTGTGGCGGTGCAGCTGGCATCATCGCCCTCTGCACACGTGGCAAGGGCAACGTCATCCCGGGCGTGGCCATCGCCACCGCGCTCATGCCACCGCTCTGCACTGCCGGCTATGGCCTGGCCACGGGACACATCTTGTATTTCCTCGGTGCTTTCTACCTGTTTTCCATCAACACGGTGTTCATAGCTCTCGCCACGTACTGCGGTGTCAGGCTGATGAACTTCCAGCAACATGTGCACCTCTCGAAGGAAGTCGGCGCCAGGACACGCCGCATCGTCACAGCCATCGTCACCATTACAATGCTGCCCGCCGCCGTAGTGACGGTAGGTATCGTGCGCCAGAGCATTTTCGAGAACGCCGTCCGCAAGTTCATCAAGACCGAGCTGACGCAGCGTGGCACGCAAATCATATCGAACGACGTGGAGGAGGACAGCCTGAAGCTGCGCGTCGTTGCCGTAGGTCGTGAAATCACGGAAGCCACACGCGCAGAGGCCGAACGTCGCATGGAGCAGTACGGCATGAAGGGTTATCGTCTGCAAATCATTCAGGGGGCACAGACCGACAGTGTCCTGGCACTCAACAACCGGCTCTCGCAGATAAGCACTACCCGCGAGGCTGACCGCCAGAAGCTGTTGGAGATGTCGGCAGAGAACGCCATGCTGCTACAGCGGCTTGAAGATTACACCCGTCTGGAAACACTCACCGCCGACCTGCGTCCAGAACTGACAGCCCTGTTTCCGCAGGTTACCAGCCTGGGACTGGCACGCATGACCATGAGCGTCAGCGACTCTGTGAAGCAGCAATCTTTTGTGACCGCACTCATAGGCACCAGTGACAATCATCGCCTGGCTCCTGACGACTACCAGCGGCTAAGCGAATGGCTAAAGGTGAGACTACAGGTTGACAGTCTGATAGTCATGGAAAAGTAGTACTATAATCATTGATATATAGCAAAACGAACGACTTTTACTGGTTAAGCAAAGTTAAATTGATTATATCTTGTTAAATTTGTCACCTTTTTAGGCTATCAATTAAGGGCTAATTAGGTGATATAAAATAAAATGTGTACCTTTGCAGCCCGAAATACACCCTTTCCAAAGAGGGTGTAGTATGACATATCGAAATATACACAATAATATATATAATAAACAAAAAACAAAAACAATTATGCCTACAATTTCACAATTGGTTCGCAAGGGCAGGAAAGTGATCGTAGACAAGTCGAAGTCACCCGCGCTGGACAACTGTCCTCAGCGTCGTGGTGTCTGTGTACGTGTCTACACGACCACGCCCAAGAAGCCTAATTCGGCTATGCGAAAAGTTGCCCGTGTTCGCTTGACCAACCAGAAGGAGGTCAACAGTTACATTCCCGGAGAGGGACACAACCTGCAGGAGCACAGCATCGTGCTGGTGCGCGGCGGTCGTGTAAAGGACCTTCCCGGTGTGCGCTATCACATTGTCCGCGGTACGCTCGATACCGCCGGTGTTGCTAACCGCCTGCAGCGCCGCTCCAAGTACGGAGCTAAGCGTCCGAAGGCTGCTAAGAAGAAGTAAGACGAGGAAGTGAGTTTTTGAGTTTTTAGGTTCTATGGGTGCTCGGTGATGAGCAGGCTCAGAACCGGGAAAAACAATAAACGTTAAACAATAAACAATAAACGTTTGCTCAAAGCTCAAACAACTCAAAAACTCAGAAACTTACTAAACTCAGAAAACTTAAACAGAAATAACGTTTTGCTGGAAGGAAATCTTAAAGGTTGAGTAAATGTCCGAGCGACGGACGTTGAAGACGCAGACAAAGAACAGCCCCAAGCAGACAGAAAAACAGTTAAAACTTAAAAATGAGAAAAGCTAAACCAAAGAAGCGCGTGATCCTGCCGGATCCCGTATTCAACGACAAGAAAGTGTCGAAGTTTGTCAACCACCTGATGTTCGACGGTAAGAAGTCGAAATCGTATGAAATCTTCTACAACTCGCTGGAGATTGTGAAGAACAAGATGAAGGATGCCGAGAAGTCTCCCCTGGAGATTTGGAAGCAGGCTCTCGACAATATCACCCCTCAGGTGGAGGTGAAGAGCCGCCGTATCGGCGGTGCCACATTCCAGGTGCCCACAGAGATTCGCCCCGACCGTAAGGAGAGCGTCTCGATGAAGAACATGATTCAGTTTGCCCGCAAGCGCAGCGGCAAGTCGATGGCTGAGAAGCTCTCGGCTGAGATTATGGACGCATTCAACAACCAGGGCGGTGCCTTCAAGCGTAAGGAGGACATGCACCGCATGGCTGAGGCTAACCGTGCCTTCGCACACTTCCGCTTCTAAATATTTTAGCCCCCTAAGTTAGGGGGTTGGGGGTCTGAACAAATGGCCCCCAACCCTATAACTTAGGGGCTATTTCTAATTAGGATAACATTTTATAAACAATAGGTAACAACTAAACGGAGGAGAACAAGCGATTGTTCAGACCCCCACCCCCCTAACTTAGGGGGCAAAGAAAAAGATTATGGCAAAACAGGATTTGCATTTAACACGTAACATCGGCATCATGGCCCATATCGATGCCGGAAAGACCACCACATCAGAGCGTATTCTTTTCTACACCGGCAAGACCCACAAGATTGGTGAGGTGCACGACGGTGCCGCCACCATGGACTGGATGGCCCAGGAGCAGGAGCGTGGTATCACCATCACTTCAGCAGCAACGACCTGCTACTGGGAGTGGAACCAGAAAAAATACAAGATTAACCTTATCGACACTCCGGGACACGTGGACTTCACTGCTGAGGTGGAGCGTTCGCTGCGTGTGCTCGACGGTGCCGTGGCCACCTACTCGGCTGCCGACGGCGTTCAGCCCCAGTCGGAGACCGTGTGGCGTCAGGCCGACAAGTATAATGTGCCGCGTATCGGCTATGTGAATAAGATGGACCGTTCGGGTGCCGACTTTTTCGAGACCGTGCAGCAGATGCGCGACATCCTCGGGGCCAACCCCGTGGTCATCCAGGTGCCCATTGGCGCCGAGGAGAACTTCAAGGGCGTGGTGGACCTCATCAAGATGAAGGCCATCCTCTGGCACGACGAGACAATGGGCGCCGAGTATGACGTGGAGGATATCCCCGCCGACATGGCCGACGAGTGCGACGAGTGGCGCAACAAGCTGCTCGAGGCCGCCGCCGAGTACGACGAGGCCCTCATGGAGAAATATTTCGACAACCCCGGAAGCATCACTGAGGCAGAGATTATCGCCGCCATCCGCAAGGGAACGTGTGCCATGGAGTGTACCCCGATGATTTGCGGCTCGTCGTATAAGAACAAGGGCGTGCAGCCCTTGCTCGACTATGTGTGCGCCTTCCTCCCCGCCCCCGTCGACGTGGAGGTCATCAAAGGCACCAACCCCAGCACCGAGGAGGAGGAGGACCGCAAGCCCAGTGAGGACGACCCAACGGCGGCCCTTGCCTTCAAGATCGCCACCGACCCGTATATGGGCCGACTGGTGTTCTTCCGCGTCTACTCAGGCAGCGTGAAGGCCGGCAGCTACGTCTTCAACCCCCGTTCGGGCAAGAAGGAGCGCATCAGCCGCCTCTTCCAGATGAACTCCAACAAGGAGATTCCCATGGAGAGCATCGACGCCGGCGACATCGGCGCTGGCGTGGGCTTCAAGGACATCCGCACCGGCGACACCCTCTGCGACGAGGAGAAGCCCATCGTGCTGGAGTCGATGACCTTCCCCGACACCGTGATCTCTATCGCCGTGGAGCCGAAGAGCCAGGCCGACATCGCCAAGCTGGACAACGGTCTGGCTAAGTTGGCAGAGGAAGACCCCACTTTCACCGTGCGCACCGACGAGCAGAGCGGCCAGACCATCATCAGCGGTATGGGCGAGCTGCACCTCGACATCATCATCGACCGCCTGAAGCGCGAGTTCAAGGTGGAGTGCAACCAGGGCAAGCCCCAGGTGAACTATAAGGAGGCCATCACCAAGACGGTCGAGATTGACGAGACCTACAAGAAGCAGTCGGGCGGACGCGGTAAGTACGCCAAGATGCTCGTCCAGGTAGGTCCGGTCGATGACGACTGGAACATCAAGGAGAACGGTGGCCTGCAGTTCGTCAACGAGGTGAAGGGTGGTAACATCCCCAAGGAGTTCATCCCCAGCATCCAGAAGGGCTTCGAGACAGCCATGAAAAACGGTATCCTCGGCGGCTACCCGCTCGACTCCCTGAAGGTTACAGTGGTCGATGGTGCTTTCCATCCCGTCGACTCCGACCAGCTCTCCTTCGAAATTGCAGCCCAGATGGCTTACAAGGAGGCTTGTGCCAAGGCAAAGCCCGTCCTGATGGAGCCTATCATGAAGCTTGAGGTGGTGACACCCGAGGAGAACATGGGTGACGTCATCGGTGACCTGAACAAGCGTCGCGGTCAGGTGGAAGGCATGGACGAGGCCCGCAGCGGTGCCCGTGTCGTGAAGGCCAAGGTGCCCCTCTCGGAGATGTTTGGCTACGTCACCGCCCTGCGTACCATCACCAGCGGCCGTGCCACCAGCTCTATGGAGTACAGTCACCATGCACCCCTCAGCAGCAGCATCGCCAAGGAGGTGCTCACCGAGGCCGGAGGTCGCGCAGACCTGGTGTAACTGCGCTTCGCTAATGAATAATAAATAGTGAACAATGAATAGTGAAAGCCGGAGGCCATGCGCCCCCGGCTTTTTCTTTTATAAGTGACTATTCCAATTGGCGTATCTTTACCGAAATGTTCCTGAATAAGATTCCCACGGTGGGAACGATACATTCCCACGGTGGGAACAAATCATTCCCACGGTGGGAATAAAACGTTCCCATGGTGGGAATAATTTATTTTTCCGCTTCTATGAACTGTGCGGGTGTCATGCCGGTGTTCTCTTTGAACACTGTCTGGAAATAGGAACGGCTGCCGAAGCCGCAGGCATCTGCAATGCTGTCATTCGACCAGTCGGGATGCGCCTTTAGCAGAATCTTTGCTTCCTCTATACGTAGATTGTTTATCCACGGGTTGAACACCCGTTCCGTAGCCTTCAGCCATGCCGACAACTGGCTTCTCGGCACGTTCATCTCGTCGGCAACACGCTGGAGGGTGGCCTTCTTGTGCAGGTAGCCCTTGTTTGCCGTCCATTGTGCCACGACCTCCTCTACGTGCTGAAGCATCGCTTTGTTCGTCTCTGCCTTTTCCATCATCATTCCCCCTGCTTCTTCCTGGGGAGATGATGCGGTGTCCACTGCCAATTCTGACACACCAGCCTCGTCGACAAGCTGTGGTGTAGCGCTTACCGAGTAGCGGTAGAAGCGGATGATGCAGTAGTAGATAATGCCGAAGAAGAGGATGCTGAAAATTCCCAGCAGGTAGCCCGACAGGAAGATAACTAATGGTACAAACACGGCCGCCGCCGCCAAAAGCATCACATTGTTGTGCATCCACCGCAGCAGTTCGTCGCTGTCGTCATCGTTATAGCCGTCGAGCATCTGTTTCAGTTTCTTGTGCTCCTTGTTGTTCAGATAGAAGTACCAAATCTGTGTGGCGCAGAAACACAGGGCGGCGATGTATTCAGCCGTCTTCAGAGCCGGCGAGTCTGTCAAGAGCAGCCGCCCGTCGGCCATCGTCATGTCTGCCGTTGCCACTATCAGCAGGATGGCACTTCCCCAGCATGCGACGCCGGTGAGCCATGCCGACCGTGGCACTGTGCCGTGGCGTTGAAGGTAGAGTATGGCCACTGTGAGCAGACAGGATACGGGGATGAAGAACAGCAGATTGACGGCCACGGCCTGCGTTACGCCCTGTGAGCGGAAACCAAAGATATATTGTACGAGGAACTGTGAGAAGAGCACCACCATGGCAGCGACCATCAGCCAGCGGGCACGGTTCACGGTATTGACAACACGCCGAGGCACCTGCGTCACTAATGTCAGCGTCAGGAACGCTGTCACCATCATCGCTCCAAATTGCAGTTCCTCTATTCTCATCCTTTTTTTTATGTGTCAAGGCGCCCGGATGTCCCGTCTGCCACGGATGCGGGCGAGGACGCCCGCGCTCCCAGATTTTGCTGCAAAATTAATGTTTTTTTTCTTAAAAAACAAGGCATTTGGTGTTAAAAATCGCATTTTTTTAACACCTTCTTAATGAATTTCAAACACCTTTGTTGATTTTTGAACACCTTATATATATATGAAATAGTACCTTTGCACACGATAAATAGATCTATATCCCGTGAACTCTTTCGGTATTGCTCCATGGCTTTTGTGGCTGCTCGGCATCATCTATGCCGGGTTGGTCATTTTATTCCTGGTGCTGGTGGTAAGAAATTATAAACGATGAAAATAATAACACAATCTTACAAATTACAACTATGAACAAGAAATCATTACTGACATGGGCATTCATTACGCTTGCCCGTAGTGTGAGAGCGAGGCAGGCCATTGCCGCCGTCCTGATGCTGTTCGCTGCCCCCACGGCGTGGGCTTCGGAACCTTTGAAAACCTTTAACTACAGTGTGGGCTACACTGGTAGTATCACCAAGGACGCTTTTATCAAGAATATCGATACCGATAACATTACAGATTTCTGGGAACATGGCATTAATACTCTATGGCCTGGGTTCGAGACTCATAGACTGGACATGCGCATGGAGGTGACACCGCTACTTGATCTTGATGCTACCCAAGATCATTTCAGAACCTCTAACACGAACTATTTCTACTTCGTCAACGGTGGCGAAGGTCGCATTCTGGATGCGAAATTGAGTTACGGAGGTAATGCTATAGTTCCTATTAATACCTATCTCAAAGCCATAGAGTGCGACGTGGAGGTTGCCGGCGATACACACTTCGACGGTTTTACCGTAGTCTGGGTCGATAAAGATGTTAGTACCATCAGCCTCCCTGAAGGCGTAACCCTTACGGCCAGTCCTTATTGCACCTACAACGGTACCGACTACTATGTAGTGGGAGACACCTATACGATTAGCATTGACGCTGACGACAAGGCGTTTAGTGACATCGAATTCCGTGGCGCTTACAATATCAAAATTGCCGCCGACAAACGCAGTGCCTCCTTCAAAGTAGCGGCAGATGTCACCGTCTCTGCCACCTTTCAGACCATCAGCGGTACCTGTGGCGACAACGCCACATGGGCACTCTCCCAGGATGCCGCCGGCAACTACACCTGCCTCACCATCAGCGGCAGCGGTGCCATATACGACTACAACCACACCACCGACGGCTCCACCACCACATGGCGCACCACTGCCCCGTGGGGCTGGGATCTGACCAGCATCACCATCGGCGACGAGATTACGAGCATCGGCGACTATGCCTTCATCGGCTGCCAGCATCTCAGCAAACTTTCCCTTGGCAATGGTGTAAAAAGCATAGGCACCAACGCCTTCGACCACTGTGACGGACTCACCTGGGTCAGTCTGCCTTCCAGTGTCAGCACCCTCGCCGCAGGAGCCTTCAAGAACAGCGTGAACCTGCAGACGGTCTACATCCAGAAAAGCGACGGACTTGTAAGCATCACCGGCGTCAGTGCCTTCGACGGCTGCCACTCCAGCCTTGTCATTGACGTCCCCACGCCGGCCCTCGCACTGCAGTATAAGACCGCCTCATACTGGAGCAACTACGCCGAGAGACTGCGCGTAGGCTTTGGCAACTATCTCTTCAGTGCCACCGACGAGGGAGGTACGCCCGCATACGCCATTTCCAATGCCGATGACCTGCGCAACCTCTCCGCTGCCGTCAATATGACTCAAGGTTACGCCTCTACTGGTAAAACCTTCCGCCAGACCGCCGATATCGCCCTCAGCGGGAATTTCGCCCCCATCGCAAACTATAACGGTTATAATTTCGCTGGCACATACGACGGTGGGGGGCACGTCATCAGCGGACTCAGCATCAGCGGTAATGATGCTAATAATGCTTATAACGGCCTCTTCGGTGTTGTCAGTGGCGGCACCGTCAGTAACGTTATCCTGATGAACCCCAGCGTTACCGCCACGGGTTCATATACCGGTGCCCTTATCGGCAGAATTGACAATCAAGGCAGTGCCATCAACTGCTACGCCTACGGCACTGACAACCTCATCGGCTCCACTGGCAAGGCCACCGTCACCAACGTCGCCCGTGCCCGCAAGGTCACCTTCAACGACGGCATCACTGTCACCCCCGATGCCAGCGACATTGCCAACGGCTTCGTCTATAGCGACGAGAGCTATTACCGCGAGGGTCTTGAGCTGAGCCTGAATGTAGAACGTCCGGGCTACGATGCCCACTACAGCTATACCGACGGAACGACCACGACCAAGTTTGAAGTTGCGACACTCACCGTGCCAGCTGCAGACATTACCGTCAGTGCCACCTTCACTGTCAAGAAATGGGCAGGCACTGGCACAGTCGATGACCCCTACGTTGTTGAGTATGTCTCACAGCTTAACGCACTGGCCGACAGCGTGAACAGTGGCATCAGCTATGCTGACATCTATTTCAAGTTAGGTGCCGATATCAGTTACGACACCAACGGTCTCTCCGACACCGAGAGCAACTTCACTGCCATCGGTGGCTACAAACATCCCTTCAACGGACACTTCGACGGTGCGAAGCACGTCATCAGCGGCATCCGTATCTATAAGGGAGGGTCATCTTTTGAGGACTATTATCAGGGTCTCTTCGGCCTTCTCGGTGCCGGTGCCTCTGTCAGCTATGTGCTCCTTTCCGATAGTCGCATCACCGGCTACCAGCATGTGGGCGGTATTGTAGGCAATAACAGCGGCGGCACCGTCACCAACTGCTTTGTGCTCAAGGACGTCACCATCAACGCCGTCAAGAGCATGAGTCTGTATCACGGTGGCAACGTGGGCAGTAACATGAATGGCGGCACAGTGACCAACTGTGCAGGTGCCGCCACCGTCACCTACGCTGATGGCATCAATTACTGCCAGTGCTACGGCGGCATCGTGGGTGAGAACGAAAACGCCAGCATCGAATACTGTCTCTATACTGGTAACACCGTCAAAGGCAACTCTTACGTCGGAGCCATCATAGGCAATAATTGCGGTTCCAGCTCAAAGGTAGAGCACTGCTATTACACCAACAACTCTATCACAGGTAAAGATAGCGACGGCAATGAGTTAGCCAACGCCGACTGCGCCGTCGGCGAGAATTCGGACAAATCTCCCAATCCCGAGAACATCGGACAGGTTGACTACCACGGCTTAGCACCGAAACCCCTCTTCTCCCAAATGGCTCCGCAGGACGACGAGGACAACAGCGTCTTCGTAGCCCTCATGGCCCGTCGTGCTGCTGCCCTCAAGGCTGCAGTTCCCCAGTACGACGCTTCAGTGACGCTCACCCTCAGAGGCCGCACCCTCAACAGGGACGGCAAGTGGCACACCATCTGCCTGCCGTTCGATGTTGACTTGACCAAGGCCGAGGGCGTGCTCTACGGTGCCGAGGCCCGCGAACTGACGAATGCCAGCATCACCGGCACAACGTTGCACTTAGAGTTCAGCAATCCGGTGGAGAAGCTCATCGCCGGTACACCATATATTATAAGACTGGGCAACACGGTGAGCGCAGCGAGGGCAGAGAGCTCAACGCTGACAGACCCGATATTTGCTAACGTGGACGTCGACGACACCGACCGCAGCTTCGACAACACCGAGAGCGGCAACCAGCGCGTCCGCTTCGTAGGTTCCTACAAGATGACGAACTTCGACAATACCCTGAAGAGCACGTTGCTGGTGAACGGCACAGACAGTCCTTACTATCCAACAACCGGTACCAATATTGGAGCCTTCCGCGCCTACTTCACGATAGGCGATGGCGACAATCAGGGCACCGTCTCCATCACCGACTTCGATATCAAACTTGGCGATGACGAGTACACAGGAATAGTGGGCAACGCAGCTGAGCGTTGCACCGAGCGCCAATCCCGCAAGGTGATACTTAACCCCGGCGACGGCAATGGAAGTGTGGGCGACTTTGCGGACGAGGACGTCCGCGCTCCCAAAGAGTGGTACGACCTCAATGGCCGCAAGCTCAGTGGCAAGCCTTCGCGGAGCGGTCTGTATATCCAGAAATAAACAAGTATAATCTAAAAACAATAACAGTATGAAACACAGAACATTTAACATCCGCTGGATGCTCGTCCTGCTGGCGATGGCTCTTGCCATACCCTCCTGGGCTAAAGTAGGAGAGCAATCGAAGGAAATGACGGAAAAAAAAGGCAACAAGAGCTATGGCAAATACACCATTTGGGCCAAGGGCGAAGACGTTGGCATCTTCTTCGATACTGGTGAGGATCATCTCAAAACGTTCCAAGACTCGAGGTTCTATTCCATCGAATACTTCGACAATGCCAAGGGTAAGTGGTGCTACAAGTTCTACATCCAGCAGTGGAACACCAAAACGTCGGGCGGATCGGAAGAGAGCCGTGTCCTTAGCGACATTAATGTGTATGTCAAGGCCAAGAATGGCAAAGAATATCACGTGGGAACGATTGCCCATAGCGAGGAAGGCGAGGTGTCGGGTCTTGACCACACTGAGTATGCCAAATTAGAGCAAGGCTCAAACGACGGCGAATATCTGTTGTATCCCTCACAGATGCTGTTGGAGGATGTCGGCATTCAGGAAATCTATCTGTCTTTCAGATACAAGATTGCCAGACATGAAATCTTTCATGCCAAAGACAAGGAATACGAGATGAAGGTGATTAAAACCACCAGTCAGGGGTTGACTTTCACCTATACCCCCATGCCCACCGATGCAAAGTTCTCTGTTACCAGCGAAGGCTATCTGAAGATGGAATTGAGTAACGTGCCAGGCCACAGCTCTGAATGTAAATATAGCTGGTATTCCCGCCCTTCGAGTAAGTCAATGTGGGGTTCCCTGTACAGAATGGATTTGACCCAGAGCGGTACTGGATGGAAAAAGAATGTTGACGTAAACAAGAGCGTCACCATTGTAGACAAAAATCAGCGATTCCAGCCATCGGATGCCCACACTATCCAGTACAGAGGCTACATGTTGGGCGACAAGTATGAATTCTCCAACCCCTACGCCGACTGGGCTGAACAGTATCATGTCATACCGGCATACTACTATCCAAGCAAATTGGAACACGACGACTACGACCAGTGGGAAAACTCCGTTACAATCTCATGGAAAGTTCAGAAGACCTATAAAGACGTAACATCGACAGGCTCGGAGCTAAATCGTAGCAATGATGGAATATGGTACTTATTACGCGAAGGTGGCGGTAAAGTGGATACGCTGACCACACTTCCAGGAAGCACTGACGACAACAAGTTGAGCTACAAGGACACAACCCCAGCTCCCGAAACGGACTACACATACCGCGTACTCTTCATACCTACAGTGATGAAGAGTAAGGTTCCCGAAGCACTGACATGGTTCGCCGATTCGTTGAAGCCCTACACACAGTTAACTACAAGGCGCAATGTGAGTATCACCCTGAACCAGATCAACGATTCCACCATAAATGGCGTCAAACTAAACTGGACATACCATATCGAAACCGGCAATTCATCTTTCGTCGTACAGCGTAAACTGGCAGGAACAGGCAACTGGGAAGACATTGCAACATTGCCTGTGGTAACCTCCCTGGAGGAGGCCACGTACACTGACACGCTTGTCGCCAACGCTTGCACGTTCTACGACTACCAAATCGTAGCCAATACACTGGGTAGCAAATTCTACAGCAATACAGCCGAGAACTGCAACATGACGAGGGGCACCTCCATCACAGCCATCGATGTCACAAAGGGTACGGAGACCAATGCGGTCATCGTCAACTGGAAAGTAGACCAGCGGGGTACTGACGACACCTATTTCAGCATAGAGCGCCGCCCCATTCTCAACGGCAACTACGGCGACTGGGTGAAGGCAGGCGAGACGTATGGCACGCTGCCACAGTACACCTTTACCGATACACGGGCAGAAGCCGGCAGCTACTATGAATACCGTGTCGTCGCATTCGGACAGAAGTGCGAGGGACAGATTGCCAGGAGCAGTGAACTCACTGACGTCGGTTTCATCATGTCGACAGGTACCGTTTCCGGACACATCAGCTATGGTACGGGAAACAGCGTCGAGGGTGTGCGCGTTAACCTCATCAAGGGTGGAACGGATAGTGACATGCAGCGCGAATCCTACTCCCGCTTCATCCAAGGCAATCAGGACGGCGGACTCTTATGGGTGGCCGACTCTGCACACTATGCCGACAGGCTGAACAGCAACAAGCCGCTTTCAGTCCAGCTGTGGGCAGCTCCAATAAACGAGCGCCAGTACATGCCCATCTTCACACTGGGCAGCAATGTGGAATTAGGCTTGCTGTATCAAGACAACAACAGGTATAGGGTCACGTTCTTCCATGATAAAACGATGAAGCTTCTCGACCTCTATGTAACGGCTGCCCGATACAGCCATTACACCGTGACATACGACGGAACGGGGAAATGGCGATTCATCGTTGACGGCAACATAGCGGAGGCCGTGACGGAAAATTACATGGGAGATTGGACGCTTGCCGACGGCAAGACAAACTTCCACGTGGGTGGAGCCAGCGTGCAGTTTGACTCCAATTATTCCTTCTGCGGACTGGTAGACGAAATCCGTCTCTGGTCGCGTGAACTTACCGACAGAGAGTTGCCCACGAGCTACGACCGTTTGCTGGGCGGTAATGAGAGCGGACTGGTGCTGTACTGGCCCTTGGACGAGGGTATCGACGACTACACCTTCGACGTGTCGAGACAGAACGGCGTGAGCAACCAGAACCACCCCACACTGTTCAAGAACACCAAGCCATCGAGAGTCGTCCCCCTGGATCTGGGTATCTACGGCGTGACCGACAGCGACGGCAACTACCTCGTTTCAGGTATTCCATACGGTGCGGGAGGAACCAACTACAAGTTGCTTCCCGAATACGGCATCCACGAGTTCCACCCCGCCTCTCGCTCCCTTTACATCAGCTCGTCGTCGTTAACGGCCAACAACGTTGACTTTACCGACAAGTCCAGCTTCCGTATGTACGGGTACATCTATTATAAAGATACCAATATTCCTGTCAAGGGTATTTACCTTTATGTCGATGGACAACTGGTGACCACCGACGGAAAGATTGCCGAGACCGACGAGGACGGATTCTATGAGATATCTGTCCCCATTGGCAATCACTACGTCGAGGCCAAACAGACGGGCCACGATTTTGTGGATGCAGGCCGTTGGCCAAGTCAGGGCTATTACGACTTCCAGAGCGAAGTGTCTCATAATTTCTCCGACTCCACCCTTGTGAATTTCTGCGGCCGTGTGGCCGGTGGTCAGATTCAGGAGGAGAAGCCTGTGGGCTTCGGCTCGGAGAGCGGTGCATTGAACAACATCGGCCAGGCCGTCATCACGCTGGCGCTGAAGAGCAATCCCAACCTGAGCTTCAACTGTGAGGAGGGAACCACCAACAACTATCCGACCAATCGCCCCTTCCTGCCGAAGGACAATGACAAGACCGAAAGCATCAACAGTACGACATGGGCAGAGGGAAGCAAAATCTTTATCAAGACAGACAGCAAGACAGGTGAGTTCTCGGCCATGCTGCCGCCACTGAGATACAGTGTCACCAGCATCGAGATTCCGTCGAATACCGACCTGACCTTCTCAGACCTGCCTGATATTAACATGACCAACCCCATCAGCATGAATGTTGACACGCTGCTGACGAAGACAATGAACGCTGACAGCACCATCAATATTGGCGTGAAGACGTATGGTTACAACCAGAAGATGGTCAGCATCTGGTATGCCGACCCGACACTGGTGGTCAAGGACAACAGCGACACGCTGAGGATAGGTGCTTTCGGCCGGCAGACTTGGAAGGACTACGAGGACGCTTACGGCACGGTGGAGAGCATACAGGTCTACCACAAAGATGCCGACGGAGGTGTGGCCTACGACTATGACTATCCTGTCTTCAATATGGGCGAGAACTATTCCTTCAGCCTGGAAGCCTACGAGAAATATGTGAACAAAGACAGTGGATATGATATTGAGGACCTTGTGAGGCTGAGCAATGTGGTGCTCGACTTGCACAACGAGCTGAGTGACAATCAGGCCGTCGTTACAGAGAATGTTCCCGAAGAGAATATCAGCCAGGGCGACATTTACAACCTGAAGGCCAGCGAGCTTCAACTGGACAGTGTGGGTAAGGCCACCTACAACTGGAAAGCCGGTATGCCCAACCCGACAGCCCCCTATACCCGTCATCTGAGCATCACCTACGAGCGCCGCAAGCGTGTCTACACCTTCGACGTGTTCGATGCCTACGTCTTCGGCTCCCTGCCCATAGGCAACAATTTCGTGACAACGGGTCCCGACAACGTGCTCATGGTGCTGCGCGATCCCCCAGGCAGCAGCTCATCGACATCGTGGACGAAAGGCAAGGTGAGTACGAAGATTGAGAAGATGAAATCGCGTGGCACGGAATTTGGTGCTGGCCTGAATCTTGAGTTCCTCTCTGGAACAGATATTACGACGGACACTGGTTTCGGTGTTGCCATCATCTCCTCAGAGAAGGCAGTCCTCGACATCAATGCGGGGCTTGAAGCATCATTCGAATACAACAACTCGTGGTCCACGACTTATACCATCACTAACACCGAGACCATTTCCACCAGTTCCGACACGGAGTTCGTCGGTGCCAATGGCGATGTATATATCGGCGTGGCCACAAACCTGATTATCGGTGACTGTAAGAAGGTGGGCTTCTTCCGCGACGGTCCCGATGAGCCTTTCGTTGTGAAAGACAGCCTGACGCTGTGCGTAGGCGACAGCGTGAAGACGACGTTCATGTACACCCAGGCCGAGATTGAAACCAGGCAGATACCCGAATGGGAGAAGCTGAGGACATCGATGCTCATACCGGTAGGCTCTGAGGCAGAAGCAAAAAGCTTCCCGAACAACGACAAATACCCGAAGTATGTGACGTGGAAAGACCCCACGAGCGATGAGTGGACACCCGACTCCAAGTCTTATCTCATGGTGATGGGCACGGACACCTCGCTCAAGGAGGACAGCATTCAGACCCTGACCAACCAAATCGAAAATTGGCAGGCGAGAATCAGGGACAACGAACAGGACAAACTGGATTCGCGGACCAATACCGGGCTGATGAAGAATATGAAGAATATTTCCTTCGACAGCGGCACAGCATACTCCTATACGGCAGGAACAGACACTGCCCACGTAGAAACGAAGGAATGGCACTGGAAGATTGGCGTTAAAGGCGATGGAAAGTTTGGATTTGGAATAGATGCCGCCTTGCTTGCAGGAATCAATATCGACATTGCCTTGAATGCCGCATACACAGGCAGTAAGACAACAGGCGATTACGATGAAAACTACACCAATTCTTCAGAATTCACTTATAACTTCTCAGAATCGAGCATAGGTACGGCCCATACCATCAATTGCTACAAGTCAGGCAGGGGATGGTCAGACCACTTCTCCACACTCGCCGGACAGACCTACTGCCCCTACGAGCCTGAGATTCTTACGAAGTACTACCTGCCCGGAACCCCGCTCAGCAATGCCACCATACCGATGCAGAAACCTCAAATTGGCGTCTCCAACGGCAGCCAGAACCCGTCGTTGCACGCCGTGCTGACCGATGTGCCATCGGGTACGCCTGCCATCTTCACCCTCTATCTGAGCAACGAGGTGGAGACCGACATGGCCATGACCTACGTACTGGGTGTGAAGGAGAACTCCAATCCCGACGGACTGCAGTTCACCGTCGATGGTGTGAAGCTGGGCAACGGACGCAACATCGTCGTCGAGCCTGGCGAGACGGTCGTCAAGACCCTCGAGGTAACGCAGACCGACCAATCTATCCTTGACTACAATGATGTGACGCTGACGCTCTTCTCAGACTGTCAGGACGACATCTCGAGTATCAACGGTGTCATTATGGACAAGTGTTCCATCGACGTGCACTTCAAGCCCAGCTCCTCGCCTGTGAAGCTGGATGCCGACGCCCTCGTGGCGAACATCGACAACGATGGCCAGGTGAAGTTCACCCTCTACGACTTCAACCGTTTGTTCAAGAACCTGAAGAGCATGGGAGTGGAGTACAAGGCCGAGGGCGACACCCAGTGGAGCCGCATACAGCGCTACGTCTTCAACGCTGCCGACTCTACCGACCAGAACGACATCGTGGTGCCTGCTACGGGTGATGTCAAGCTGCTGCTGGATATGAACGATAACAACAGCTTCCCCGACCGTACCTACGTCTTCCGTGCATACACCGAGACGGAATACGGCACCGAGGGCGTACGCACCTACAGCGACGAGCTTGCCGTGGTGAAGGACATGCACCGTCCGACCGCCATTGGCACACCTCAGCCGTCCGACGGCATACTCCATGCTGGCGATGACATAATGGTGGAATTCAACGAGGACATCATCCCCGGTTTCGTCAATGCCTCGAACGTCACCGTGACGGGCAAGGTGAACAGCCAGCCCACCACCCATGAGGTGAGCATGCACCTCAGCGGACAGGAACCCACGGCAGCGACGGCCAGCGACTTCTATATGCAGGGCAACAGCACCCTCGCAACATGGCTGAAGTACACCCAACCGGGCACGCTGCTTACACACTGCACCGGCGAGAATGCATTCACACTCACCATCGACGACGGTGGACACCTGACGGTGAAGGCCGGCCAACTCGACAAGACCGACACACTGACACTGCCCAAGAATGAGTGGATGTACCTGGCCTACTCGTACAACGAGGAGACAACGGAACTCAGCTTGGCCATCCAGTATGGCAACCAGAGTTACTCCAAAAAGGCGTACATCGGTGCTGGCCGCACGCTGAAGCAAGTGGTGTATGCTGACGACAAGCGACTCTTCCTCGGTGGTAACGGGCTGGAGGCCGACTTGCACGACCTGCGCATCTACGGCATCTGCCGCGACCCGTTAGAGGTGGCAACGGAGAAATACAACACCTCCAACATCTACACCTCAGGACTAATGGCACACTGGCCCATGGACGAGGGACAGGGCACGAAGGCCCGCGACCTGCGCAACGATGCGCACCCACTGGTGCTCACAGCAGCCAACTGGCGCATCGACGGCACGAACTATGCCGCCACTGTCGATGCCGACAAGCAGCAGCACCTCGACCTGAGCATCGCAGGAGCCTCTACCGACAATAACGGAAGCTACGTCGTGGAGTTCTGGTTCAAGGCCGACGGCGACATGGCTGGCAAGACCCTGATGCAGGCTGGTATCGATTATGGCAACACGCTGCGCCTCTTCACCCTGGACGATGGACAGCTGGCCTTCGAGTACGGCATCAACCGCAAGCTGGTGGCCCCCGACGACTTCGATCTCACTGGTGGATGGCATCACTTCGCACTCAACGTCACACGCGGCGCTTCGGCTTCGGTTGCCATCGACGGCAAGCGCACTGCGGTGATGACCGAAAGTGCAGTGCCCCCATTGGAGGGAGCCAAGCTGGTGATGGGTGCAGGCTATAAGGTGGCGCTCGACGGTAGTTACACCTACCAGGACTACATGACCGGTGCCTTCGACGAGGTGCGTGTCTGGAAGGGTGTGTTGAAGCCCGAAGTGGTGGAGTCCAACATGTACCAGTGCTTAGACACGCTCGATGCCGGGGCAAAGGGACTCACCGTCTATTATCCCATGGAGACCAAGACCACAGAGTATGGCGTGGAGGTGAAGAAGCCGTCGGACAAGGACTTCGCTCCCGGACAGATCATGCCTGGCAGCATGACAGGAAACTTCGACCTCAATGCCTTCTCCCTGAACGCACCGCCGGTCAGGAAGGCTCCCGAGGTGAAGACCGTCGTCAGCGACGCCACCGTCTCCGACCGCAAGGTGTACATACAGCTGAATCCTACATCGCTGGCTGAAATTGAAGGAACGACGCTCGACGTTACCGTCAACCAGATATTCGACACGAACGGCAACTTCTCACTGCCCATTACCTGGCAGGTATATGTCCACCAGAATACCCTCGACTGGGCCAAGGACTCCGTGACCTGCATCAAGAACTACGGCGACGAGGCCTCCTTCCAGGTGGAAATCGTCAACTCCGGCAAGGCCACAGAGTACTACACCGTCAGCGACATGCCTACATGGCTCAATTCTCAATTCTGCTTTCTCAATTCTCAATTCTCAGGCGAGGTGGCACCCGAGAGCCGTCAGGCCCTGCGCTTCGACGTTCTGCCCACGGCACCTGTAGGTACGTATGACGTTAACCTCACCCTCACGGGCAACAACGAGATTGCCGAGCCGCTGCAGCTCGTACTCAAGGTGAAGGGCGTCGCCCCCGACTGGGTAGTGCCCGACACCCTCGATGACCAGATGAACGTCGTGAGTCAGGTGATTATCGACGGCATCGTCAACGAGAACGTCGAGAGCCGCCTGGGAGCCTTCATCGGCACGATGTGCGTGGGCGTGGCCTCGCCTGAGAAGGCCCGTGGCTCCTACTACGTGCCCATGACCATCTATGGCAATGTCAACGAGCACAAAGACCAGCCCATATCGTTCAAGTTCTGGGATGCCTCTACGGGTATCACTTACGTGGGAATGAATGCCGAACCCAGCGTGAAGTTCCAGCAGGACGGCATGAAGGGCAGTTACAACTACCCCGTCATCCTCACCGATACCAACGAGGTGGAGCAGCGGCTCGACGTGGCTAAAGGATGGAACTGGGTTTCCATCAACGTCAAGCCCGCCGCTAACCTGTCGCTGACAGAGGTGCTCGTCGCCGACGGGTTCCTGCAGAACGACATGATCAAGGACAAACTTAACATCGGTTACTACGACGGCAACGGATGGAACTCAGGAACACTGAAGAGCATCCAGCCCGCCTGCATGTACAAGCTCAGCGTACAGCAGCCCGTCAATATCATCCTCAAGGGAGAGGAGTGCGTACCCTCGCTTACACCTGTCAGCCTCAGTCACGGGTGGAACTGGATAGGCTTCGTCCCACAGACTGCAATGGAAATCAACCAGGCATTAGGCGGAGCGGAAGCCATACAAGGCGACTACATCAAGTCGAAGACCGCGTTTGCCATGTACGGCCCCTACGGATGGGAAGGCAACCTCAAGACCCTCGAACCCGGAAAGGGCTACATGTACTACTCGCAGCAACACGACTCCCTCTCCTTCCGCTATCCTGATGTATCGGCAGTAGGTGCAGCACGCCGCTCAAATCTCAATTCTCAATTCTCAATTCCTCAATCTTCACCCCCGTTGCCCCTGAGGCCTACCCCGACAATATGTCGCTCGTAGTGAAGCTGCTCTGCGACGGCGAGCCTGTCGACACCTTCGAGGTGGCAGCATTCGTCGACGATGAGTGCAGGGCTGCGGCAAAGGCCGACAACGGCATCTACTACCTCATGGTGCAGGGCGAAGGCAGTGGACAGCCCATACAGCTGCGCACATACTACGAAGGTGAGGAAGTGGTCATTGATGAAGCACTGGTATTCCAGAAGGACACCAACATCGGTCTGCCATGGGATCCATACATCATCGAGATTGGAAACAATGCCACCGATGGAATAATGTCCATCGACAGTCAGCAGCTTGCCGGCGATGCGAAGTACTTCCTGCTCAACGGCGTGGAAATCGACAAGTCGCAAATCAAAAATCTCAAATCTCAGTTCTACATACGGTACGACCGTTCAGGAAAAGTAAGTAAACTCAAGAAATAGTAGCCCACGCTTCCAAGCGTGGGAATCAGGAAGTAGCCCACGCTGCCAAGCGTTGCAAAAGCAAAAACAGAAAATGAAAAAGATTATTAAAACAATCATGATGGCTGTGGCCTGCGGGGGATTCTTCCCCGCAGCCGCTACGGCTCAGTCCTACCAGCTCGTGACAAGTACGAGTGACCTTGAAAGCGGAAAGCGGTATCTCATCGTGGCAGAATACAGCAGTAATTACTATGCTTGGGCCGGACTCGATTTAAGTGATAAAAAGGGTAAAGTTACCTCCGTCTCAGCACCTAACGAGAACGTCATCACCTCCACGAACTCAGTAGTCCCCGTGCAGATAGTATATGTGAAGGAAGATAAAGATAAAAACAAATACTGGAAGATTATCGACACAGAAACGGAAGAATATGTGGGTGTTACATTGGAAAGCAGCACTTATAAACTAGTCGGAGGTTCTGTGGTAAATGATAATTTCCTTTGGTCTATTGATGGGGGCAAGGTACAAAATTGCGGGCATCTCTCCTGTTATCTGAAATTCAACTATAACTTAGGTAACTCCCTCTTCAGTATTTACGACCAAAGTGGAGGAACCGAAATCTCCCTCTATAAAGAGACAGGTTCTCCCTTGATACTTCATAACGACAAAGACAACACCACTGCTATCAGCGAAGCCGCTAATGCTAATAAAACATACGATGTCATTCTGGAGAACCGTATGCTCTCCAAGGACGGGAAATGGAACACGCTCTGCCTACCGTTCGACTACAGCAAGACATGGCCGTTGGCCGATGCTACCATCATGGAACTGGATGTAGATGGCTATTACGATTCCAACAACAACCGTTACACACAGGCCGCTGATGGTCTCCACCGGACTGGTTTCGATGCCACCAGTAGCACTCTGTACCTCTTCTTCAAGACGGCTGAAAGCATCGAGGCCGGCAAGCCCTACATCATCAAGTGGGAGGGCACCAGCGGCACCATCGACAGCCCGACCTTCAGCAGCGTTACAATTTCCAACACCACAATCGACGTTCCCAGCCAAGATGGCTACGTGACGTTCAAGGGCGGCTACAATGTGAAACCCATCACTGGCGTGGACCAGAGCATCCTTTTCCTAGGCAGTAACAACAATGTGTACTACCCCAGTGCCGCTATGAACATCAACGCCTTCCGTGCCTACTTCCAACTGAATGGGCTCACCGCCGGGGAACCTTATTCACCCGAATCTGGAACTGGAAATGGCCCCACCAACGTCCGTGCCTTCGCGCTCAGCTTCGGCGACAACGAAACCAGCAGCATTGAAAATGTTCAATGTTCAATGTTCAATGTTCAATCAGAAGTCTGGTACACCCTCGACGGTTGCCGTCTCGACGGCAAGCCCACGGCTCGTGGCATCTACGTGAACAGTGGCCGCAAAGTTGTGGTGAAGTGATAGTAATTCATAGTGAACAACAATTATTCAAAGCCGGAGGCACGTGCCCCCGGCTTTTTCGGTCTTATTCGTAAAACCATTTTGGCGTAGTAGGGAAAGAAAAAATCGCGGAATTCTTTGGTGGTTAGGAATAATATTCGTATTTTTGCAGCATCCTAACAGAAAACAACAAACCATAAACATTATGACAACTGAAAAGAATTCCCTTAGAGACTTGGTGCGACGCACGGCCATGCTGCTGCTCGCTGTGATGACCACGGCCACGGTGTGGGCGTATGATTGGTCGCAAGCGCTGAAATCCAACATCGACTACTGCAAGGCAGGCATAAACTGTGTGTGCTTCGGCGGATGGATTTATGATAATTTCGCCACACAGTGGGAGCTGGGCGACGGGATAGAGATAAGTGCCATTATTTCCAATAAGCCCAACGAAAGCGACGATGGGTATGAACAGGTAAGAGGATTTGCGGAATACCTCGTGAGGGAGGACGTGAACAATGCCTTCTCCCTCTCGGGTATGCATGGATTCAGGGCGAAGATCGATTTGCAGCTTGAATTGTTCCAGTATGGGATTGATTATGGAGAAGGTGAAATGGATGAGCGCACGTTCTATGTCAAGATCTATGCCACGGTGAATAACGGTAACGGCGATGAGGACATCCTGCTGAACAGCCCCTACACCGCCCTGACCGTGAGAAAGAACCTTGGCGACGGTGAGTATAATCCCTACATCATCAACAGTGTCCTCGACTGGTATGCGTGTACCAATGCCATTGCCGACAACGACATCGGCGACTATTTCAGCGGCTGTGACTATCAGTTAGGCGATGATTTCGACAACAGCCTAAATGCCGTCTCTACGATGTTCGGCACAAACACCCGTCCTTTCACCGGCACGTTCGACGGCAACGGCAAGATGCTGAGAGTCAATCTGAGCGGCGACCTCTATGTGGCGCCCTTCGCCTACACCGATGGCATTACCATCAAGGACCTCACCGTCTACGGCAACATCAGTGCCACGCAGTATGCGGGTGGCATCGTGGGATACGGCGGCAGCAACGCGCTGACATTGGAGAACTGTGTCTGCAGCGCCACCATCAGCAATTTCCAGAACTATGCCGGCGGACTGCTCGGCTGGTGCGACGACCTGTCGCTGACCATGAAGAACTGCCTGTTCAAGGGCTCGTTCGCGCCTGGCAGCGGAGGAAAGTTCCATCCCATTGCCCTCAAGAATCCTGAAGCGAGTGTCGCGGTATCTACCGGTATTAATATGTACTTGAATACGGCATCCCCGTCGAAGAGCCTTGGCAATCATCTTATCATAGGAACACAGGGATTCCCGGTGAGCACGTCTCAGGATGTCGACTTATGGATAGTTCCAGTGAGGGCTGCCGACGGTGTTATCTATTACAGCCAGCCTGGAGCTCTGGATTTATGTCAGGGGGTGCGTGGAAGAATCATGGTAAAGGGATGGGTGCTTGACCCCGACTATCCATCAGAGTCAACTTACGTGCGTGTGCATGTATATACGGATGCGGACTGTACCAATGAAGTGAAGAACGTGCTCCTGCCTGCCAACCATTCCAGGCCCGATGTCAATGACACATACTTCGTTACAGGGTCACACGGATTCCAGGACTTCATCCCCATTTCCAATGCCGGCACCTACTATGTGAAATTCTTTGCCACAAACCTCACGGGCGATTACAATCTGCAGCAGATTGGTGACACACAGGAGGTGACCGTGACAACAGGCAACCTTAGGTTTCTCAAAGAAATTATGACCACATACGATGTAGATTATAATCCGACGGGGTGGTCATTCAAGTTAATACGTAGCATCTGGGGCAATGATTTTTCTCACGACAACGAAGGAGAAGGTATGTGTTTTGGTTGGCTTCTGGAAAATAGTAATGGCTTCAACCATGATTATATCACGGATCTTTATATCAGCAATGCTCCCAATCCTGTGCCTGAAGAACTGACTTATAACGGTCGCACCTATCATCTGGCACCATACCAAATCTTCTGGGGTAGTTCTCATGACAAGGGTAGCATAACCTATAATACTCCCGGCGAACCCATCCACATCTACTATACACGCACTCCCTTTGCTAACAACCGGGCAATATCAAATATTATTCTCAACAATAACAGCGATGGTGCAGTTGGCATAAATGGCGATGCCTCACAGGACTGTCGCATTAATTATGGAAACTTTACAAACCCCGTTTATTTGCACTTCACCACTGCTACAACCATACCACCATTTACGCATGAAGCACCTTATTCTTACAGCTTTGGCAGACCTTTGGACGAGGAAGGATGGAAAGCAGCTGAATGTGTCAACGGAACCGGCATACCAGAAGAAGCGGAATATTTCCATTTCGATTCTGCAAGTAAAAACCAATACCTGGTTTCTTCGAAGTTTGAAAGTGGTGTTCCGATGATATTGACCTTCAATGCAAAAAGTAACGCATCAGACACACGTTTTTGCATAGGTTACTCGAAAACGGGTAATGAAATCAGTGATTTCACTTGGATCGAGATGGAAACAGGCAACGATTGGCAGCAATTGGAATATGAAATACCTACAGACACAAAATATGTTGCCATAAAATACATTGAGAACACCCTTGACCTTGATGACTTCAATTTTGAGGCGTATTATAGTTTCTTACCCGAAAACCTCAGACTGAGCAATCTTACACAATTTGCAGCCACCCTTACATGGGATGTCCCCCAAACCACGCAGCCCATCAAGGAGTACGCCTATCAATTCAAGAATTCGAACGAAGAAAACTGGCCGGAGGAAGTCATTGTAAGAGGAAATTTACAAAGCTTCAATGTGAACTTCACGGACCTTGCCGACGGAACGTCATACGATTTCCGTGTCAGAACCATTTACGAGAACGGTAATTCGAGCAAGTATGCGAACATTAGTTTCAGCACCCCCAATATGCCTTCGCCCACAAGTTTGTATGTCAGTGAGCAGACTGAACAGGCTGCGACATTGTCGTGGACAGCTCCCGAAACGGAGTTTACGCTAACGGGCTATAGCTACCAATACAAGAAAGGAGAAGATGAAGACTGGTCGGTGCCTGTCATTACCACTGCCACCACTGCCACCATTAGCCTGGATGACCGGGCACGCTATATCTTCCGCGTGAAGGCCCTCTATGGTGCCCACGAAAGCCTTTATAAGGATATCAGCTTTACGTCGTTCTATAATTTGCCTTATACGTATAGTTTTGACACGCCTTTGGATGAGGAGGGATGGCAGGAAGTGGACTGTCATTGGAATACGAAACGCCTTGAGCTGTCAAATGGTAACAAAGGATTCTTTTTATATCTGTCACATAACTACAAGAAACATCAATACCTGGTTTCTCCAATGCTTAACAGCAGCAAGCCGGTTGCGGTGTCGTTCGACTATAGAGCATGGTTATATTCATATAAATGTGACTTACAGGTAGGTTACTCCACCACCAGCGATGAGATCAGCGCTTTCACTTGGGGCAATAGAATTAACGTTAAAAGTACACGGGAGACCCGATATGAGAAATTGTTCCCGAAAGAAACGAAATACATCGCTGTGAAGGCGATTTTCAACTCTGATAATAGCACTAATGAAATATGGATTGACAATTTCCGTTTCGAGGAATACTCGAATCCCTCTATTTCAGATGTAACATTGGATGATTGTCAGGAAAATTCAGCGACGCTGACATGGACCACACCTCAAACAGACATGACCATTGAAGGCTATGGCTACCAATACAAGAAATTCAGCGAAAGCAGCTGGTCTGACGAAACGGTGGTGTCACCGAATGTGACAACTGCCTATCTGAGCTATCTTACATCGTGCACTGACTATGTGTTCCGCGTCAGAGCCTATTACCCCAACGACCAACGCAGTCTCTATTATCCACTCAACTTCACCACAGCGTTGGCGCTGCCTTACGAATGTGGCTTTGAAAACGGCATGGACGGTCTGTTTATGGTAGACCCTTTCGACCCGTCATTTATAACGGGAATCAGAGATAAATCGCCCATGGACGGACAATATAGTTTTATGTTCCATTCGACCTATGTACCTGAAGGTCCTCAATACTTGATGACCAAACTATTGCCTACAAGTGGTGACAAGAAACTGTTATTCTACTATAAAACTGGTGGTTTAGATTTTTATGAGTATATCCAATTAGGCTTCTCGACGACATCTGATGACGTAGGTGCCTTTATATGGGACGACGAGATTGTCACCACGAATTATGAGACCTGGACGAGATATGAACGTGTGATACCGGCCAATGTCCGCTATATCGCTATCAGATACAACGACAACCGCGCATACAGCGTTTACATCGACAATCTCAGCATCGAGGGCAATTCCGAATACGAAATGCCTGGTAGCCTCACAGCAAAAGACCTGCCCTTTGAGATTGCCACCCAACTGACATGGGATGCTCCCAGTACACCTGTCACGGGCTATGCCTGGCAGTATAAGAAAGCTGTCGAGAGCACATGGTCGGCCTTAACCACGACGGATGCTACAACCGTTACGCTTAGCGGGCTGACCGTTAACACCGACTACCAGTTCCGCGTAAAGGCCGTTTATGCCGATGGTGCGAGCAATTTCGCGACCGTCAGTTTCAAGTCTAATGGCGGTGTGGCATCCTTACCCTACGTGTGGGGCTTTGAAAACGGATTAGACGGCTTCCGTCTTGTGAATAATGTGCAGGAATCCAAAATCCTTCAGTTCTACATCAGGCATGAAGGGACTCATATCTTCCGATTCTCTGCTACGAACTCCAACGGTTACAACACTCCCGATCCTCAGTATCTCATCTCGCCACGCTTTGACACCTCGTCTGCCGTGAGGGTTTCATTCTACTATGCCATGTCAAGCGGTGAATTATATCTTCCTGCTGCTTTCCAAGTGGGCTATTCGACCACGACCAACGACATTGATGCCTTCATATTTGATGACAGGATAGATGTCACCGAGTCTGGTTGGTATCGATACGACGGGTATGGCCCTGAGGGTACTAAATTTGTGGCCATCAAGTGGCTGCCAGGCAGTTACTTCCTGCTTTTGGACGATTTCCGATTCGAGGGCACAAATAACCTGCACCTCGCCGACAATGCCGACAATACGACCGTCATCAATGACAAGGACGGTATGCAGAACAGCACCGTATTCCTTGACGACCGCACGGTCTATTGCGACGGCGACTGGAACACCATCTGCCTGCCCTTCAACCTCGGCAGCGTCAGCGGCACACCGCTCGACGGGTTTGAGGTGAAGGAGTTAGACACTAACAACACCAACAATGGTCACAAAACCGGCTTCGAGAACGGCACGCTATACCTGAACTTCAAGAACGCTACGGGTATCGTGGCCGGACGGCCATACATCGTGAGGTACACACGTGTGGCAGGCGCCAATGCAAGTATCGTCAACTACTCAGCTTTCAACGGCTCACTTGGCTACAATGGTGAGGATCACAGCAAGCTGACAGATGGCAACAAAAACACAAAGTGGAGGAGCACTGAAACATGGAAATCGGAAGGCTCTTGGTACTGCGAATTCCTTACGTCAAATCCTGTCAATGTCACAGGCTACACGATGACGACAGGCAATGACACGCAAAGCCACCCTGACCGTAACCCAAGAGAATGGAAACTGCTGGCCAAGGCGACAAGGGCCGACGGCTGGACAATCATAGACGAGCGCAATGCCAACCGGAACAGTGGCGATGCCTTGCCAACGGCAAACCTCGCCTCGACAAGCTATGCCATTGCCGACAACATGCAGGGGGCCTACCAATACTTCCGCATCGAGATTTCCAAGTCTGGTGGCGAAGAGATGCAGCTTGGCGAGTTGACACTGCAGGGCACCATTGCCCCCAGCACTGTCGCCAACATCATCGACCCAGCGTTCAGCGGCGTTACCGTCAGCAAGGTGAGTCCCGACGAACGCAAGGTCACTAGTCAGGACGGCAGAATCACCTTCCAGGGCACCTACGCCTCACAGTCTTTCACCAGTGCAGACCAGAGCATCCTGTTCCTCGGTGCGGGGAACACCCTCTACTGGCCCGAGGCCGGCGCCACCATCGGTGCACAGCGAGCCTTCTTCCAGCTGAACGGCCTCAGTGCCGGCCAAGTGAATGCAGCCCGTATGTTCTTCGGCGACGAGGAGGAGACGCAGAGCATCGGCGACGCTGCGCGTCTAAATAATAATGAAGAAAGAATAAATAATAAATGGTATACGGTAGACGGGCGTAAGCTTGACACGAAGCCGACGAAGAAGGGACTGTACATCCACGGCGGAAGGAAGGTCGTGGTACCCTAAGGAATAATTTATGTCTACGGAGATATGGAGATAAGGAGATGCTACGCGCAGCCCTCCCTTCCTCCTAATCTCCGTAGACAAAAAATAATCCGCAGAGAACAAAGCTTGTGCTGAAAAATCTTTACATTGACCCCTCTGAGAATTCGATTTTTTGAATGAGGTGCTTGGTGGAATGCGTATGGGCCAGTTTTGAGAGGGGTCGTTTCTGCGTTTCTCACGCTACTGCTCAGCTATGGACTGATTGCCCCTTAAAACTGTTTCGTTTTAGTCGGTTTTTACCGAAAAAGGTGGTCTTGTAGTACAAGACCATATCTTTTGTAGTACAAGACCATATCTTTTGTAGTACAA
>JAFVFY010000076.1 GCA_017475265.1 Prevotella sp.
ATACGAATTACACGAATTGATTTTAAATTATTCGAATTGCTGCGCCAGAGGAAATTCGTGAAATCAATAATAATTCGTAAAATTCGTGTAATTCGTTGTTCATAAAAAGTCAATTGTAAAGTTTATTTAGTGTCAGTTCCTTAGTACCTCAGCACACGGCCGGGTTTCAACTTCACGTTTCTCTTGATGCGGTTCAGCTGGCAGAGGGCATCAACAGTAGTGCCGTGCTTTTTGGCGATGGAAGAGAGCGTCTCACCCCTCTTGATTTTGTGGTTGCGTACCTGCTGACGAGAAGCCTTGCTGCTGCCACTCTTGGCCAGAGCCTTGGCATCGGCATAGAGGCCGTCGCCGCCACGGTAGACACCACCAGTGCCACGCAGACGGGTAGCCTGTGACGACTCACGGTTATAAGTAGAGCGGCGGAACGTCCAGAAGTCACCCACGACGTCCTGATTCTTGAAGTCAAACATCAAAGCGGGGTTCAGAGCGACACCACAGAGACGGGTCTCAAAGTGCAGGTGAGAACCTGTGCTGCGGCCAGTGTTACCACCGAGACCAATGGTCTCACCAGCACGCACGTCCTGTCCCTCGCGAACCAGCTGCTTCGACAGATGACCGTATGTGGTCTCCAAACCGTTAGTGTGACGAATGACAATATACTTGCCGTAGCCTCTGGGCTCGTTGCGCACAACACGCACTTTACCGTCGAAGGCTGCATAAATAGGGTCGCCAATATAAACCTTGATGTCAAGGCCTTTATGCTGCCGTCCCCAGCGAGCGCCGAAATTCGATGTCACCTGGGTGTGGGTGGTAGGCATGTGGTAACCACGAAGGTCAACTTTGAAAGTGTCGGGCAGGGCGGTAGGTACGTAGACGGACTCGCCGTTCTCCCAATTGTCGTAAAGGTCAGCAGCTGGGGAAGATTCCCATACTTCGTTCTGAATCAGCTGTTGCAGCATCAGCGTGTCCACAGCCTTCATCTTACGGTCTACAGGAGCCTGGTTGGCCAGAAGATCCTGTCCGAAAGAGGGTATGACTACAAGTGAAAACAAAGCTGATAGTGCAAAAGTTTTTAGTCTCATAAATATCATTGTTTTTCCTTTCATTCGAAAAAAGTCCGTGCAAAGGTACTACATTTCTGTGAGCCGACAAAAGACGTTCACATTCTTTTGCCATCTTTTTTAATTCTTTTAATATTAGTAACTTCCGTTTTCATGTTAAATTGTTTGGTTGTTTCGGAAATTAACCGTAATTTTGCAGCGCATGAATATCATCACTTCTTTCTTCCATCGCGCGTACCATTTATATTACGATGGCTTTCGCAGCATGACGCTGGGGCGAACGCTGTGGGCGGTGATTATCGTAAAGCTCATCATCATCTTCGTCATCCTGAAGCTTTTCTTCTTCCCTAACTTCATTGGCCAGCATGCCGAGGAGGGCGAAGAGGCCGAGTTCGTGGCGGGAGAAGTCTTAAACAGATAACTATGATACCAACAAACTACCACCTTTTTGACTTTATGGACTTCGACCCGTCGCTTCAGCGTGACGAGGCGTTGTGGAAAGCATACGCCCCCTCTCATGTGGAGGAGCGCCATGGCGATATACTCATCACCCTACCCTACCAACGGCAGCGACGACAGCCCGACATGGCCGCCGATGAACAATTTCCTCAGCAAGAGTATGTGCTCACGGTGAGGGCCTACAGCCCGAACATCCTGCGGCTCTTCACTTCCATGACGGGCGATGAGATGGTAGAGGAGGATGATATGTTGCAGTTCTCGCCCGAGGTGCGCCGCATGCCATTGACGCTACGCCCACTGGGAGAAGGTCGCAAGGGCTTCTCCATAGTCTCTGGGAGCGCGGACGTCTCGTCTGCCACTGGGAGCGCAGCCGTCTCGTCTGCCACTGGGAGCGCGGACGTCTCGTCCGCAGACGGGCGGGCGGGGACGACCGCGCTCCCAGTGGTGGGCGTCATCGACCTCACGCCGCCAGTACTTGACTACTGGAGCGACCTCCTGCCACCGCCGCAGCCCGCGCCCGCCATCACATTCTACCCCGACGGCGACCCAAAGAAGCCCATCGCCTTGAGCGACGACCACTTCTCGCCACCACGCTACGATGCCCTGCCGCTTGGTTTCGTAAGCTGCGCAAGTAGCGCAGACCGCGCTCCCGAGCGTGCCACCATCTCCTTCCGCTGCACCCACGATGAGTGCTTCGTTGGTACAGGGGAGCGTTTCCGCAAGATGGACCTCAGCGGCAGCACCTTCTTCCTGAAGAACCAGGACGGGCAGGGTGTGAACAACAGCCGCTGCTACAAGAACATACCCTTCTATATGTCGAGCCGCATCTACGGTGCCTTCTTCCACACCAGCGACTACTGCAAGCTCGACCTTGCCAACCACTCCACACGCTCGGTACAGTTCCTCTGCCAGCGGGCCACCATCGACGTGTTCCTTATCGGCGGCTCCGCCCCCGAGAAGATTCTGCACGGCTACCGTATGCTGACAGGTTTTCCAAAGATGCCGCCGCTGTGGAGCTTCGGCATCTGGATGAGCCGCATGACCTATTTCTCTGCCGACGAGGTGGAGGGCATCTGCCACCGGCTGCGTCAGGAGCACTACCCCTGCGACGTCATCCACCTGGACACCGGCTGGTTCCGCACCGACTGGCTTTGCGAGTGGAAGTTTAACCCTGAACGCTTCCCCGACCCAGAGGCCTTCATCCGCCGCCTCGCCGAACAAGGCTTCAAGGTGAGCCTCTGGCAACTGCCATATATTTCCGATGAGGCGGAGCAAATCAACGAGGCAAGGGAGAATCACTACATCAGCCAGAAAGCCTCCCAAAGCCCCTCCGAAGAGTCGCTTGCCGAGGTTTCTGGTAATCAAACATCCCCTCCTTCGGAGGGGCTTGGGGAGGCCTCCAATTTCTCTACCCTCGACTATGCCGGTACCATCGACTTCACCAACCCCGAGGCTGTGCGCTGGTATCAGCAGAAACTTCTGAAGCCCCTTCTCGACATGGGGGTAAAGTGCATCAAGACCGACTTCGGCGAGAACATCCATCTTGACCACACATACCACAGCATGACGCCCGAGCGTCTGAACAACCTTTACGCACTGCTCTATCAAAGGGCTGCGCATGAGGCTAGCCCCACCTCCCAGCCTGGCTCTACCCTTACCTGGTCACGTGCCGCCTGGGCCGGCTGCCAGCGCTACCCCGTGCACTGGGGCGGCGACAGCGAGTCGTCGTGGGACGGCATGGCGGGGTCGCTGAAAGGTGGCCTGCACTTGGGTCTGAGCGGCTTTGCCTTCTGGAGCCACGACGTGCCTGGGTTCCACTCCTCGCCCGACTTCATGAACTCTCCTGTCAATCCCACTGTCTACATGCGTTGGACACAGTACGGCGTGTTCACCTCCCACATACGCTACCACGGTACTTGTAAGCGTGAACCCTGGCACTACCCCGAGATTGCCCCGCTGGTGAAACGTTGGTGGAAGTTGCGCTACCGGCTGCTACCCTACATTGTGGAACAATCCGAACGGTGCTGCCAGAACGGGATGCCCATGCTACGGGCCCTGCTCCTGCATCATCCCGACGACCGCCAGGTGTGGCACATCGACGATGAGTATTACTTTGGAGAGGACTTCCTTGTCTGCCCCGTGATGAGCGACGATGGCAGGAGGGACATCTTTCTGCCAGAAATACCCCACCCCCAGCCCCTCCCCTGCAAGGGGAGGGGAGTAGAAACTACCCGACAAGATAAAATGAGGGGAGTAGATGCCCCTTGGGTGGACTTCTTCACCGGCAGGCGATACGAGGGCGGACGCTGGTACTACGGTGTGGAGACACCTTTGGAACACATGCCCGTCTTTGTCCGTGAGGGGACCTGCATCCCCCTTTATCCCGATGACGTAGACTCCACCGATGACATGGACCTCACAAAGGCTACCATCTTGGAGATCACCACCTCGTTCCGCGGATATACATTTTAGTCTGAAAAATCTTTACATTGACCCCTCTGAGAATTCGATTTTCTGAATGAGGTGCTTGGTGGAATGCGTATGGGCTAGTTTTGAGAGGGGTCGTTTCCGCGTTTCTCACGCTACTGCTCAGCTATGGACTGATTGCCCCCTAAAACTGTTTCGTTTTAGTCGGTTTTTACCGAAAAAGGTGGTCTTGTAGTACAAGACCATATCTTTTGTAGTACAAGACCATATCTTTTGTAGTACAAGACCATAGCTTTTGTAGTACAAAACCATATCTTTTGTAGTACAAGACCATAGCTTTTGTAGTACAAAACCATAGCTTTTGTTGAACAAAACCAGTGCTTTTCTACTACAAACCCGCCCACTTACTACCATTAGACTGGCTGGTTGGCTCCAAAAAGGCCGCAACGGACGCCTCGAACACCCTTTTTCGGGGTATTTCCCAACCGCGAAAAACACCAGTTTTAAGCGAAATAGGGGCAAATAAGTGTTAAGTTTATGTAATTTTAGGTCGCTTTCTGCACAAAAGAGGGGTATTTGTGCAGGATTATAAAGTGCGATTCCTGCAAAAAACAGCCAGTTTGGGAAGATTTTTGCGCTAGATGGTCATCTTTGATGAACACTTTTTTCTGTACTTTTTCTTTACATTTCTCAATGCAACCACCTAACCTACATTATTCATGGCAATATGGAAAAACAACGGATTAAAACTGATTTCACGGATTTTCACGGATTATTTATTATCTCACCATCGAATCTGGAAGAAATCCGTGAAATCCGTTATAATCTGTATAATCCGTGTAATCCGTAAAATCCGTTGTTGAAAAGAGTATATAACCCGTGCAATCCGTAAAATCCGTTGTTGATAAGAGTATGAATAATCCAAGTAGCTTCTAGAAATAAAAATTCGGGTCGCACCAAGGGGTGCGGCCCGATTTTTCATTATCCAGTCTTGATTCTACTTCAGAACTACCTTCTTGCCATTGACGATGTAGAGACCCTTCTGAGCCTTCATCACCTTCTGTCCGGAGAGGTTGTAGATGACATTGTTATTGTCTGCGGCATACACAGCATTGATACCAACGGGCTCTTCAGCGGGAATGACGGCAACCTGCTTGATAATCATGCCCTTCTTGGCCTGGAACACAATGTAGCCAGTACCATTGTCGGCAGGAGTGACGCTGTTCACAACAATCTCAGCGCCAGAAGCGATGGTGCTCTCACCAGTCACAGCCTCAACACCGTCGATAGTGGCAGAAGCACGGACAACGCCGGGGCCTCCATCTGAAGTACCGTCGCCGATAGCCCACAGAAGCTCCTTGCTGTCCTCAGCGGCAGCTGTTGCATCGTAAACGATGATGACCTTATCGCCAACATTCAGGCCGTCGATGGCCATTTCCTTGTTGCTCGGGCACTTCAGGCCACCCTCAGCCACGTTGCCATTGATGCGGTCTGAACGACGCCATACGTGGCACACCTCAGGCAGCACGCTACCCTCGGCCCACTCGTAGCCCTTGTAGTCCTGGCGCTTGCTGTCGGTCTTCTCTGCATTCTCCCAGCCATAGAAGGCTTGTCCGTTAGCGGCGCTACCGTTCTTGTTGGCAGGATTCTCGCCTGCAGCGGCGGCAGCCTCGAAGTCATAGACTATAGCATTGTCGGGGAATACAGGAATGACAGGCTCTATAGCCTCCTTGTATGCCTCTACGGCCTTGATAAGTTGGTAGAGGGCAACACCCATTTCTACGAGGGTAGCAGTGCCCGCATTATAACTTATGGCGACAGTCATAACATTGTTGAAAGCAGTTTGCACAGCGGAGACGTCTTTACCAGCAGCAGTACCCTCACTAATCAATGTATATACTCCGGCCAAGTATGTCGTTACTGCGGCAATCATGTCATCCTTCAGCTGCTGTATGAATGGTATGAGGCCCAGGATTTCGTTGGGATTGCTGATGCCCGCAATGGCAGCCTTGATATTATCAAGATCAGTATTGAGAGTCTCGTTTTCCATCTTCCTGAGATATGAATCAACCTTTCCCATTGCGCTCTTACCTACCTCAAGGCATTGAACTGCAAGCGCCGTAGTGGTTTCACGCATAGCATCGAAGTCAGTACCAGCGAGTGCTTCCTCAGCTGCAGCGAAGTACGGTTCGAGAGCAGCAGCGGCTGCCGTGTCGAACTGGTTGAAGAAGGCCTTTAACATTGTCACTACATCAGCTGCTTTTTGTTGCAGTGCTCCAAACAGTGTCTGCAGGGCAGCGGTAAGCTGCTCAACGGTAGCCTCTTCGCTTGCCAACAATGCTTCAGCATCGGCGGTGTCGACGCCTAACATCTTGGCCACATTGACAACCTTCTGCAGGGTTTCCTTAGCTGCGTCGATAGGATTGATGCTATAAATATTGATCTGCGTGACAGCTTTGCCCCTTTCGAGCTCGAAGCCAAGCAAGCCATCCTCGTCCATCAGGTAGATGGCACGACCAATGCCCTCGTTCAGGGCAGTCTTGAGAGCACCGTCATCCTTACGGACGGCATCATTCTTGCTACCTGTGTAGAAATTGTTTCCAGTGTAGATGATCTCCACAATCTGGCCAGCTTTCAGGTTGCCGACGGCAGCGCAGCGACCGGCACCCGAGGCCAGGACAAGACCCTCACCATCAATGATGCTCCATCCCTTGCCACCATTGAGGGCAGCCTGCACGGCAATGTTCTCCAGTCCCTCGTTGGTGCAGAAGAACACGTTGTTGGTCTTGTTGTTGCCCTCATTCCAGATGGCACCGGCAGCTTCTTCGCTCAGAGTCAGGCTGATATCGCCCATAGCGGTGAAGTCATAGGTGGTCACCATATAGGCAGAAGGATCAAACTCGGCCACGTTGATGACAGCAGCATCGGCCACGGTAGCATCATCTGCCCACTGGTGGCTGATGATGGCGGTTCCGGCAGCAACAGCGGTCACCAAGCCATCTTCGCTCACAGTGGCCACAGTCTCGTCGCTGCTCACCCACAGGGTGGTGAACGATGCCGGGTCGACATGTACCGACAGCTTTGATGATGCTCCGGGAACGAGTGCCAACGACTTCGGCGTCACGGTGATGGTGGGCTGGGTGGCATCGGGACGCGACCAGTCGATACTCCACGAAGCGTTGAGCTGTGTTTCGCCGCTGTTGGTATTGCTGTTGTCGAAATAGAGCACGATTTTCTCTTTGGCTTCAATGTTATCGACAGTCAGCTCTCCAGCCTCGCTGGCACCCTTCTCAGGGAATTCGCCTCCATCGAACTCCACCTCTGTACCGTCAACCTCCACCTTCGATACTTTGATGTAGGGAAGGCTGTTGTCAACGGCTTGATAGTTACCAATGGCAGCCATGTAGAGCTTGGTGATGGTGTAGTTCTCGCGCACGGTGAATTCCAGCGTACCGCCATTCTGGGCGGTGCGGAACTTCAGACCCTTGCTCGTCATAGGGGCGGCCGACGACGAGCCTGTACCTGCGATGTAGGTACCATCGATGGTGTAACTCTGGCCTTCAGCAGTGGTGTTCTTGTTACCATTCTTCTGATTGGCCTCAGTCTCCGTTCCCGTCTCGGCAAAAGCCATACTAAACGAGAACAGTGCTGCTAAGAGCAAAAGAAACGATTTAGTAAAATTTCTCATGTTGTTAATAGATTAGTTAATAAAAAAAGGAATAATATCATATATATTTAAGTCCTCCATATACAGTATAGTTGCAATGTTGGCGACAAAGTTACGACTTTTTTCTGTTATCGCCAAACTTTTAACAAAAACAAACAGGTATAATTGTGCTAAAGAAAAATCCAGGCCGTGCATCATTGTGGTGCACGGCCCGGATTTTAAAATAACTCAAGGTTGATTCTACTTCAGGACAATCTTCTTGCCGTTGACGATGTAGAGACCCTTCTGGGCCTTCTGCACCTTCTGGCCGTTCAAGTTGTAGACGTTGCCATCGCTGATAGCGTCAGCGTAGATGCCACTGATGGCAGTGGTGGTAGCGTCCTCGTTGAAGATAATCTCAGCATTGAGGTTGTAGTTGCCGTTGATAGCCTCGTCGGGGTTGAAGATGAACTTCACGTTGAAGTAGCCCGACCAGTGCTTATCTACTCCTGAATCGTCTTTACCGCCACTGATAAGGGTCGAACCCTCGGGAGCCCAAACCTTATACTCGGCATTGCCGTCGGTCTTGTCAGCGAAGCCCCAGTTGGTGTCCCAACTATGATTCTTCACAACCTTGTAGTAAACGGTCTGGCCGACCTCAAGCTTAACAGGAGCGCTGAGCTCGAAAACGTAGTTGCCAGTCTCCTGGTCGTAATCCATGTCATTGGCCTCGAACTCGGGATCCCAAGCACTTGTAAAGATGACATCCTCGGCTTTGGCCTCAACACCAGCACCGACAGCACCAACGATGGTATAGACAGGTTCGACAGGCACAGCATCCTCAAGGGTGATGTTGATGAATCCGAGGTTACGCTGCATTGCACCAGACAAATCGAAGCTTACCTCTGATTCAGCGCCTGTCCAAGTCCAAATGCTATAGACGACAGTTGAACTTTCTTCATCTCCTTGTGTAAGCGTCTTAGTATTAGCCACTTCACCCGTAGAAGGTGTAAGGTTCAAATCGCCTGCCTTAAGAACTTTGAGTTCAATCTTCTCAATTTTCTTACCCTCGGGTGCAGTCAGCTTGAAGTTACCAGTTCTGTTACCAATCCTGAGCTGGCCACTCGTGTATTTGACATTCTTGACACCCGTCAGCGTGACGTCATCCATAGTGGCACCATTTGCGAATGTTTCGTTCTCGGCCCACTGACCGTTGTTGTTCTCAAAGTCGAAGGTGGGAGTGAATACGTACTCGTAAGCCTTATCTGCCACGAATTCGAGATCCTCGGTCTGGTTGCCCTCGCCGGTGCTACCGTTGTTGAAGACAATCATAGCGGGAGCAACCTCACCCTCTACGTTCACGGTGTAAACGCCGTCAGCATTGACTTTCAGCTTGGTGCCAGGCCATGCGCCCAGATACTCGGTCACATTCTCGCCTTCTTCAGTCCATGCGTATGCATAGACTTCATCCCACCAGTAGGCGTTGGTGGTGAAGGTAGCAGTGAAGGTCTGAATGGTGGACGGCTTCACGACGAGGTCCAGCGTTTTGTTCTCAGTGTCGGCGGTGAAGACTAGCTTGTAGTCACCTGCGGGATACTCATCAGTGCCGAACACGAAGTTCTGGTTGCCCTCAGCGGGAAGCTCATAATCACCCCACTTGCCATTGGCAGTGGCCTTGTACTCGTAGGTCTTGGCCTCAGCAGTAAAGTCCTTGGTCAGCGTCCAGACGGCGGGATTCTCAGCATCCTGCTCCATTGCCCAGCCATTGGCGGGATCCCAGTTAGCATTAGGATTCTCCTCAGTGGCAAGGCCAAGGAAGTCACCCACGATGGCCATGCTCTCAATGGTGACGGGCTTCTGGTACCATACGCCGAAGTTGTCGAAGTAATAGTTGGTGGCGCTCTTCTCCTCCTGGAGGTTGAAGGCGATGGTCAGCAGACCAGGACCGACTTCAGTAACAACGCCATCTTCTACTTTATTACCGGCCATGGCATCATTGACCTCAATATCAGCCGAGAAGGTCTGCCACTCGGTGGTGAAGTTCACGTCGCCGATTGCAGCCCAGTGCTGGTAGGCACCCGGAGTGTTGTGAGCCTGCGTGGTGGCCTTGGCGGCCTGGCTGGCCTTGTAGTCGAACTCAACGTGCACCTTCGTGCCGGCGGGAACGGCCTCAGCCAGCTGGATCCAGAACTGGGAGTCCCAGGCTGCATAATTATCATTTGCAGTGTCGTCACCGGCTCTCACCACGATACCGCGGCTGCCTTCCGTACCGGCACCAGCTTCGATGGCGGCTGCCACGACAGCAGAAGAAGGATACTCCTTCATCCAATAGCTGCTGGCATCTTCCTCAGCGAGGTTACCATTGGTGACACCCTGTGTCCAGCCCTCGGGAGCCAGCTTGACAGCAGCTTCTTCTCCGGTAGGCTTCTTGTATTCATAGGTGCCGCCGTTCTCGAATTCGAGGTCACGAGTCTGGTTGCCCTCGCCGCTGTTACCATTGTTGAAGATAATCTTCTCAGGAGCGTCCGTAGACATAATGTTCACGGTGTAGACACCGTCAACAGCCTCCAGCTTGGTGCCGGGCCAGTCGCCAAGGAACTTCTTCACGTTGGGCTCCTCGCCGCTCCATGCGTAAGCATAGACCTCTTCCCACTCGGCATCGGTGGTGAAGGTTGCGGTGTAGGTGGTCACATCCAGCTTCTCAACGTCAAGGTTCACCGAGTGCTTCCTGGTGTCAGCCGTGAATGTCAGCTTGTACTTTCCGGCACCTAAGTTGGCAGTGTTGAAGTTGTAGTCGGCGTTCTTGTCATTGGGGAGCTTATAGCCATCCCAGTCGCCGTTGGCAACAGCCTTGTACTCGTAGGTCTTGGCCTCAGCCGTGAACTCATCCACAACCAGTGTCCAGACAGCCTCGTTCTCAGCATCTTGGGCCATCTGCCAGCCATTTGCGGGATCCCAGTCGGCATTCGGATTCTCCTCAGTAGAGAGGCCGAGGAAGTCGCCCACGATGGCCATGCTGTCGAATACAGGCTTGGTATAGGGCTTCGGATCGACAGCAGGATTCGGGGTCAGAGTCTTGGCCACATCTGCAGGGATCTCAAACTTCACATTGTCGAAGATGAAGGTGGTTTTCACCTTGTTCAAGCCCAGATTGAAGGCGATGGTCTGCATACCATTACCATTGCCATTGCCATTATCGCCTTTAGCCATTGCAGCGTCAACACTTCCTTCCTTATAGAAGCTATTCCATTCGGTAGTGAATTCTACATCGCCGATAGCAGCCCAGTGATGGTAGGCACCTGGTTCGGCATGAGCCTGTGTGCTGGCTTTTGCATCTTTATTTGCCTTGTAGTCGAAGGACACCTTAAACTTCGTGCCCTCAGGCAACTGGTAAGGCAGACGGATGAAGAACTGGGTGTCCCAGTCAGTAGCAGGATCGTCATACGACTCCACCTTCACAGCCTTGCTACCATCCTTGCCGATACCCTCGGTAAACGGAGCGAGGAACGGGCCACCGATGCCCTGCTCGGTCACATAGAAGCATGATGGGTCGTCGCCCTCCATGTCACCGTTGACGATAATGTCTGTCCAGTCGGGCTCCACAGCCTGACCAGTGAGGTACACCTTGACATACTTCCATTCAATGGTTGCAGTAGATGTGCCAGGCTGTGCAACGAGGTTGCATGAAGTACCTCCGACACCTTCGTACTTCCATGTTACCTCCTGCCATTCTGTGCCAATAGCGACTGAGGCGCCCATCTGCTGGCCGCTACCCCAGCCCCAACCCATGTTGACGTTGAAGGTAACAGGTTCAGAAGCCTTAACCATAGCCTTGACAGTGTAAATACCGTTCTCCTGTGTAGGAATGCGGTCAGCAATGAAATACTGGTGCCAGCCGGCCTCTGCTAAAGAAACCTTGTGGTAGGTATTTCCACTCTGAGTAGTTACTGTACCAACTTCAGTGAAATCACCGCTTTCCATTTCTGCATCGGTCTTGTACCCATACATTGCACCATAGTCGGTCATGACATCGCCACTAAACTCAGGTACATATCCCATCACGTAGAATGGGAAACCTGTGTAGGCAGAGTAGTAAATGGAGTAGATTGCATCGTCAGTTTCAGCCTTCACGCCAGTGACACCAATCTCGTTAGTCTCGGCATTGAAGGTGATGGTGATGGTATAGACACCCTCGCCCTCAAGCACTTCTGGAGTGATGACCCAGTTGTTTTCAGGATACCAAGTCTCGCCATCTTTCACAACTTTGAACTCAGGCTTTGCCGTTTCGCTAACGGTGATGTTCTCGAATGTTATTTCATACAGACCAGTCTCTGCATTTAGGGTCATCACGTTCTGAGTGGGATCCCAGAAGAAACCAGTCAGGTCTTCAGTGCCAGCCAATGTATAGACAGAGACAGGAGCCTCTATGTCGCCGGTCTTCTCAATCCAGATGTAGTCGAACTGTGCGTCTTCCCATGTACCTTCGGCGATGAACTTCACGTCGGTATCAGCGTTCAGGGTGTACTCCTCAGAAGCCACCTCGTTGAGGTTGACGCCAGTGAAGGCGGCGGCAAAGACATTCTCGCCAATACCAAAGTTGACATTTTTACCATCGATGCCAGTCTTTGATGCGAAGATACCCACATGGAGCTTGTACTTGCCGGGGGCGAGAGTCGTGATGGTCACATCCTCGGTGGCAACACCAGCAGCGGCATTGGAAGCACGCACGGGGATGTTGCCAGTCGTGGTGTAGTCGAAACCAGCGATTTCCTCACCCTCTTTGTAGAACACCACTTCGACACCACTCTTTTCGGTGTACTCCACGCTAGCGGTGGCGTTGTCGGCAGTGAGGGTAATGGGCTTGCGGTACTCCTTATTCGTGACAGCAGCCTCATAGAGCGTGTTCTCCTTAAGCTGGTAACGCGGATAAGGCACTGCGACGGTCTCACCCTCGTAGTTGCTACCGACAGTGATGGTGGCACCGGCGTAGTCGGTGAGGGTATAGCCATAGTACCCGGCTTCGCGCACTTTCACGGTGAAGGTGTTGCCACTGGCAGCAATGGTGAAGCTCTCAGGCTCGCCATCGGCACGGAAATACTTCACGTCGTCAGCGAAGAACGAAGCATCTGTCAGTACCTTTCCTCCCACAGCACCATTGGCTGTAATGGTCTTGACGATGGTTTCGCCAAGAACGTAATTCAACGTGTAGTCAGCGGTAGCGGCACTCTCGTCCTTCTCCATGACGAGGACAGAGACCACACATCCACCACGACCAACGTTGAATGTTAATGTCGTGGCCGTTTCATTAACCTCGAAGAAGAGATGAGAGCCATCGCTAAGTGTTGTTGACAAAGTACAACCACTGATGGAGTTGATGGTCACGCTACGCACTTGGGTGTCAGCAAACTGGCATACCAGCACATCGGTCTCTGCCACGGGAATTGCCACTTCGGCACTTCTGTTTCCAGCACCGAAATCAAACAGTCCGTATCCTTCGCGGTAACGGAGGTCGCCCTCTGTGGGCATTACACCGGCATCGTTCGACGTAAGGTCGTAGAATGCCTTGGCCTTGTAGCCCGCCAGCTCGTAATCCATCGAGAGGTCGGCAGTCAAGGCCCATGTGCTTGCGGTGCCGAAAATCATCAGCAAGGCAAGCATCAACGATCTTTGTAATTGCTTTTTCATGTTGTTAATAATTTAGGTTAATAAAAAAAGTGAATTGTTTAATATAATTAATGTCTATATGCAAACACTACTCGCAACAAGCGCTATTACGCCCATTAGTAGCAATATCATTCTGAATCAGGGCACAAATTTATGGAAAATATTGTTACGTGGATTGTTTTTAACAAAGATTTAATCATATTTAGCACTTGTTATCGCTCTTCGTTTTTATACCACTGGAAGAGTCGCGCCACGCCGTCTTCCAGCTCCACGCTGTGTGTCCATCCCAGGCTGTGGAGTTTCTCCACGTCGATGAGCTTGCGCATGGTGCCGTCGGGCTTCGAGGCGTCGAACTCTATGGTTCCCTGGAAGCCAGTGGCACGGGCCACCATCTCGGAGAGCTGGCGGATGGTCACCTCCTTGCCCGTGCCCACGTTAATGTGGCAGTTGCGTATCTCGCCCAGCTGTGGCAGAGCGCCACCACGGCCGGCAGAGTGGTCGCGGTCTACAGTGCCGTCGGTCTTGGCCCCGTAGTGAACAGACGAGTATTTCTCTATGCCGATGATGTCCTTGAAGTCGACGTTGAGCAGCACGTGCACAGAAGCATCAGCCATGTCCTCGCTCCAGAGGAACTCGCGGAGGGGCGTTCCCGTTCCCCAGAGCACCACCTTGTTGTCGGAGATGCCGTATTTACTCAATATCGTTATAACGGTATCATGAGAGGCCGAACCGTTGATGCCTTCCACCGGCCGGCGGTCGAGGTCACGGCGGATGGTCTCCCAGTCGCCCTCATGGATAAGCCGCGCCAGGTATACCTTACGCATCATGGCGGGCATGACGTGCGAGTTCTCCAGGTGGAAGTTGTCATTGGGGCCATAGAGATTGGTGGGCATCACGGCAATGTAGTTGGTACCATACTGCAGGTTGTAGGACTCGCACATCTTCAGCCCTGCAATCTTCGCGATGGCATACTCCTCATTGGTATACTCCAGCGGCGACGTCAGCAGACAGTCCTCCTTCATGGGCTGCGGCGCGTTTTTCGGGTAGATGCAGGTGCTGCCCAGGAAGAGCAGCTTATCTACTCCGTGACGGTAGCTCTCGCCGATGACGTTGCACTGCATCAGCATGTTCTGCATGATGAAGTCTGCACGATAGAGCGAGTTGGCCATGATGCCTCCGACAAAGGCTGCGGCCAGCACCACGCCATTGGGGCATTCCTGGTCGAAGAAGTCGCGTACAGCCTGCTGGTTGGTAAGGTCCAGCTCGGCATGGGTGCGGCCCACAAGGTTCGTGTAGCCACGCTTTTTCAGGTTGTTCCAGATAGCCGAGCCAACAAGTCCCCGGTGGCCGGCAACGTAAATCTTAGATTCTTTGGTTAAGCTCATAATAAAATAATGTATTCAATATTGTGGCTGCAAAGGTAAACAAAAAAAATGAAGCGCAAGCAAAGATTTACGACACAAAACGCTGTTTTCGCACACAACCGCTTGATTTTTGTCAAGAAGAAAGTATTTTTATACACAAAACGGGGAAAAAGTATTGCGGGTTCGGGAAAATCGCCGTACCTTTGCATCGTCAAACAGACAAAGCGAGTACCGCAAGCGGCGGGAAAGCTTCATCGGAAAGATTGTTTTAGGTTAGTAGTAATATTTATAGTTTTAGGTTTTTAGTTATTGGTAAAGAAAGTTTTCAACTGCGGATAACAGGTGGTCGCTGTGAAGCTCCCATTTAAACTTTCGAAATTTTTGTCCTATTGGACTGAAATTTCTTTTGATAGAAAAAGGATTTTTAGTTAAACATAGGCTTGTTCCGCTGTAGCTCGCGAGAGTTGCAGCGGGCTTTTTTTCCTAGAAATTGTTCCTAGAAAAGGGACATATTATTTAAGTTGTGTGAAAAAGTTTGCTAGTTAGGAAAAAAAGCAGTAACTTTGCACGGTAATTTGCTCTACAAGCTAGAATAAAAGCAAAAATGGGAAACAGAATCCGCAAGCTAAGAAAGATAAGAATACACCGTGAGGGCACAAACGAACTGCTATACAGCCTCATCGCCATCGTTGCGATAGGGACGGCTCTTTGGCGCTTTTTCGACACGCCCATCCCCTTTATCCTTTTCATCCTGGTGTTTGGTGTGGTATGGCTGCTAGCCCTGAACTTCTACCGCTGCCCCATCCGCTATTTCAATGGTGACACGGAGGGTGTGGTGGTGGCACCTGCCGACGGCAAGGTGGTGGTCATCGAGGAGACGCAGGAAGATGACTATTTCCACGACCAGCGGCTGATGATTAGCATCTTCATGAGTCCGCTGAACGTCCACGCCAACTGGTTTCCCGTCGACGGAAAAGTGAAGTTCGTGAAGCATTTCGACGGCAACTTCCACAAGGCCTGGCTGCCAAAGGCCAGCGAGGAGAACGAGCACGCCGACATCATGATAGAGACGCCCGACGGGCAAGAAGTGCTCGTGAGGCAGATAGCAGGAGCCATGGCGCGCCGCATCGTAACCTACGCCAAGGACCAGGAGGACTGCTACATCGACGAGCATCTGGGATTCATCAAGCTGGGGTCGAGAGTGGACGTGTACCTGCCGTTAGGTTCGAAGCCTGCCGTGAGGATGGGACAACCCACGACGGGCGACCAGACTGTCATCGCCAGGCTTTTAGCCCCCTAAGTTAGGGGGTTGGGGGTCTGAACAAGGCTCATAACAAATAGAACTGCATGGAAGAGAATATAATCATAGGTCGTTCAGACCCCCAACCCCCTAACTTAGGGGGGCTGGTCAGTATCCCAAATATTATCACCTGCTGCAACCTTATTTCGGGTTGTATTGCTACATGGTTCGCCTTCGACAGCCATTACCATGAGGCATTGCTGTTCATTATCATTGGAGCGGTGTTCGACTTTTTCGACGGCATGACGGCGCGTCTGCTCCATGTATCGTCGCCCATCGGCAAGGAGCTGGACTCGCTGGCCGACGTCATCACCTTTGGCTTTGCACCCTCGGCCATCGTTTTCAGTTTTCTCTGTTCGTTCCATATACATATTACACTTGTTCCCTTCCTAGCCTTTGTCATGGCTGCCTTCTCCGCGCTGCGTTTAGCTAAGTTCAACCTCGACGAACGCCAGGCATTGGGATTCATTGGATTGCCCACGCCGGCCAACGCCCTGTTCTGGGGAGGACTGATAACATCGTTAAACTCGCAAAGCTTTTTCGAGCCATACCAGCTGCCCACATATTATATATATATAGTATTGGCCCTGTTGCCCCTGAGCTGCTACCTGCTGGTGAGCGAGATTCCCATGTTTGCCCTGAAATTCAAGACATGGGGATGGCGGGGCAACGAGGTGAAATACATTTTCGTACTTACGTGCATCCCCCTGCTCCTGTGGCTCGGCACGCTGGGGCTGGCGGCAGTCATTGCGTGGTACGTGGTATTATCGGTGGCTAAAAGAGTTAAGAGTTAAGAGTTGAGAGATTATGCTTAAATCCTTTTTTTTCATATTCTTGGTTTTGCTGGCGCTCTTCACCATCGGTATGCTGGTGGTGCTTTACTACGTGCGCAAGGGCATCCGCTTCTTCCGCCGCCTCCACACTGGCGAGATGAGCGGCGAGGAGTTTGAGCGGATGGCCAACAAATACTACCGTAAACAGGAAGATGTCAACAGTAGTTTTTCCGATGACTACTTCAAGGGGGCAGGGTGGCAGAGAGACCAGGCCGAACAGCAACAAGGAACTAGTCAGGAACAAAACAAACAGAGACGACGGAAGACTACTGGCGGGGTGACCATAGAAGACCGTAGGGATCCCAGCCAGGCAAACAAGAAGATATTCGCCCATGACGAGGGCGAGTACGTGGATTTCACAGAGAATTAAGCGTTTATTGGTTATTGGTTATTGTTTATTGGTTATTGTAAATGAAGACACATCTGAGGAAAATATTGCTCATAGCAGTGCTACTACTGCCACTGACCCTGAAAGCCGACTACCTATTCAAGGCCATCAACTCCCGCGACGGCCTGACATCGAGCCAGGTGAATTGTGTGCTGAAGGACTCACGTGGCTTCATGTGGTTCGGCACACCCGCAGGACTTTACCGCTACGACGGTTACCGTTTCCGCCATTTCCAGTGCGACTCGCAGGACGGGAACTCGTTGCCCGACAGCTACATAGAGAGCATACAGGAGGCTCCTGGCGGAAATCTGTGGATAAAGACGCCAGCGGGCTACTGCATCTACGAACCACAGTCGGAGAGCTTCGAGCGCGACATGCACCAGTTCTTCAGCCGACTGGGATATAAGGACGTACCCTCGCTATTGTACATCGACCGCTTCAAGAACCTCTGGGGATACATCAGCGGGCAGGGCGTGCTGTGCTACAACATGCAGCAGCAACTGAAGTACTTCTTCTCCATCACCGATGACATACGCGGACTATACTCCGGAAACATTTGCTCCATCGGCGAGTGTCGTGACGGTACGCTCATCGTCTACGACGACGGACGACTCGTCTGCTGCAAGGTGTCCAACGAGGAGGAGGTGTTGTGGCGTAACGACTATATTGCCCAGCAAAAACTGCGCAAGACGAAGACGCTGAAAGTATTCGCCGACCAGAAGGATAATATATGGCTCTATGGCCAAGGCACACTCTTCATGTACAACAAACAGATGAAGACATGGAACACACAGCTGGGCAACGAGCTGAACCTCACGGGCTTAGGCGTAGACCACGCCGTGAACGCCATGGGCGGCGACCGCAGCGGGAATGTATGGATAGGAACGGCACGGCACGGACTGATACGCATGAACGTCAACAGCCTGCAGATGGAGGAAGTGCCGTTGAAGAGCATGAGTATACTGAGCCGACTGCGTGACAACTCTGACATACGTAGCATCTTCATCGACGACAGTGACCTGCTATGGGTGGGCACGGCGAGGGCTGGCGTAGTCTACTACGGCGACAACATCTACAAGTTTGAAGCCGACATGCTGGGCGACATCACCGCCATCTGCCAGGACAGTGCCGGCGTGACGTGGTACGGCACCAGCTCCAACGGCATCATAGGATACGAAGGGCCATTAGCAAGCGTCAAGGTGTCGGCCATCGCCACCACAAAGGACGGAAGCATCTGGGTGGGTTCGCCACAGAACGGGCTCACACGCATACGCAACGGCGTGGCAACGTTCTACTCAACGGCAAGCGACAGCACGCACCACACGATGATTGACGACCACATCAACGCCATGACTTGTGACAAGCAGGGAAACCTCTGGATAGCCACCGACGGAGGACTGCAGCTCTATAACCCGAAGCTGAACCAGTTCTCCAACTACACCAAGGAGCAGGAGAAGATAAAGACCAACAACATCACCTCGCTTTTCTACTCAAGAAGCAACAAGTTGCTCATGGGAACCTCCGAGGGACTGATTATCATGAACATCTCCACAGGTGAAATGGACTACTACATAGGTAACTCGAACAGCATCCAGAAGTTCACCAACAACTACATTACCCAGGTGTTTGAGGACTCACGCGGACTCATCTGGGTGGGAACGCGCGAGGGTGTGAACGTGCTGAACCTGGAGAGCGACAACCTCGACCAGATTACGGAGAAGAACGGCAACCTGTGCAACAACAACATCTGTGGCATCGCCGAAGACCAGGCACACAACATCTGGCTCACCACCAGCAATGGAGTCAGCCGCATCGTGGTACAGCGTAACCACGAAGACGGCACCTATACGTACGGCACCTACAACTACACTCTACGTGACGGACTGCAGAACGATGAGTTCAACACGGGTGCCATCGCCACGCTCGAAGACGGCCGCGTCATCATGGGTGGACTGAACGGTGTCAACTGGGTAAGGCCAAAGACACGTGACGAGCGCGAGGCACTCCCGCCGGTCATCCTCACCGAGCTCTACATTGGCGAGGAAGAGGTGCTCGTAGGCCATATCTACGAAGGGAAAGTGCCCCTGCCACAAGCCCTCAACGAGATAAGCCGCATACACCTGTCCAGCGACCAGAACACTTTCACCATCAAGTTCGCAGCAGGCAGCTACAACCAAAGTGAGCGCTTACAGTTCGTGTACCTGCTTGAAGGCTCTGACGACGAGACATGGCACGATGGAGACGCCATGAAGCATGGCGTGACCTTCACCGACCTGTCCTTTGGCACCTATAAACTACACGTAAAGGCCAACAACAGTGCGGAAAACATCAACAGCGACAAGGAACGCGTCATCGAGATTGTCATCGACAGGCCTTTCTTCCTGCAGTACTGGATGATTATCATCTACGCACTCGTCATCGCCGTGGGCATCTACATCTGGAAACAGGGTATCGACCACATTCGACGCCTCTGGAAACGTAAGAAGGCCATCCTGGGCGAACTGGTGCGCCAGCGCGAGGAAATCAAGGCCGCCAGCGATGAGCTGCGCCAACCCATGTCGCGCATGACGAGCATCATCATGAATCTAGCAGAGCGCGATACCTCACTGGAGGAGCGCGAGCAACTCAACTCGCTTCACGCACAGATGTTGCAGCTCATCACTCGCGTCAGCGACATGCAGACGGCGCTAGAGCACCCAGAGGAAAAGGCATCACAGAACGTCAAACAACACTACCTCATGGACGGAGCAGGAGAGATGACCCTGCCCGACGTGGTGCGCGAGGAACTTACATCGGAGATAAAACCCTTTGGCGAAGAGCTGCCCACCGCGCGATTCCGCGTGGTGTTCATCGACAGCAACAAGGAGTTCATAGAGTTCATCAGCGCAAGGATGAAATATATCTATGACTTCCACCCCTACAATGACATCCACAAAGCCGCCACTGACATTGAAGACATGATGCCCGACCTCGTGGTGTGCAAGCAGGACATGAAGGGCATGACGGGCAGCGAGCTGTGCACGAACATTAAAATCCACCCACGACTGAACCGCATCAAGTTCGTACTGATGACCGACAGCCGACTCAGCGCCAAGGATATGCTCGACCAGGGCATCGCCATGAGCGCCGACGACTACCTGGCCAAGCCCTTCAACCTGCAGGAGGCCGTCATGCGCTTCAACAAACTACTTGGCATTGGACCCATAGAACTTGACAGCAGTCTCATCGAGGGTGCCGCCACACGTATGCTCGAAGACCGCAACTCAAGTATGACCACGGCCTCGGAAACCAACGCCAACCCACTGGCCACAACCAACTACACCGTCGTGGAGGATGACATGATAAAAGCTGTCACCATCACGCCCGTGAAGAACCACGGAGACGAGGCCATGGAACAGAACTTCACCTTCGCCGACGGTGACGAGATGCATGAACACTTTAGCATGTCCGACAGCATCGACCGACAGCTGCTGAACAGCATCGAGCAGTATGTGCAACAGAACATGAGCCGAGGAACCATCAACCTCGAGGACATGGCACAGGCCATGGGAATGGCCATGAAACCCTTCTTCCAGAAAGTGCGCGACATCACGGGAAAGACACCCGCAGAGGTGGTGCGCGACATCAGGCTGCGCCACGCCTGCATACTCCTACAACGCACAGACCTCAACATGAGCGTGCTGGCAAACAACGTGGGATTCGCCACGGGAGAACACTTCATCGCACTCTTCAAGGAACGCTTCGGACTGTCTCCCTCGGAATACCGACTGAAATACAGAAAGTAAAGCGCTTCGCTAATGAATAGTGAATAATGAATAGTGAATAAAGGCGCTTCGCTAGTGAATAATGAATAAAGGATAATGAATAAATACTTGTTCTTTGAAAGTATTAACAAACGGATAATGGTAACTCCACTATTCATTATTCATTATTCACTATTCACTAGTGTAGCGCAGAATTCACTATTCGTAGCGCAAACCTCAGATAGCATCATCTACCGCGACCTCACCGACTACGGCATCACCTTCACTACGGGCAACAGCGTGGAACTGCTTATGTCGGGGCAGGAGAAGTTCGACCATCTCTTTGCTGACATACGTCATGCGCGCCGAACCGTAAATCTGGAGTACTTCAACTTCCGCAACGACAGCATCGCTTCCCTGCTCTTCGACATTCTCCGCGAGAAGCGGCGCGAGGGTGTCATCGTGCGTGCGCTCTTCGACGGCTTCGGTAACGACTCGAACAACCAGCCGCTACTCAAGCACCACGTCAAGAGCCTCCGGGAGGACAGCATTGACATCTACGAGTTCGACCCTATTCGCTTTCCCTGGGTGAACCACATCTGGCCCCGCGACCACCGCAAGATTGTGGTCATCGATGACAGCATCGCCTACACCGGCGGCATGAACGTTGCCGACTACTACATCAAGGGCACCGAGCAGGTAGGCTCCTGGCGCGACATGCACTGCCGCCTCACCGGGCCCGTCGTCGGCCAACTGCAGGAAATCTTTGCACATATCTGGAAGAAAGCCACCGACGAGATCCTGTCACTTCCCCCAGCCGCCCATAAGGCCCATCAACCCCATTCTGCCCATCAACCCCATACCTCTCTCGTGGGCATCGTGAACCGCGAGCCTGGCACCGTTTACACCCATCCCCTCCAAGGGGAGGGCGACTCCCGCCTCCTGGGCAAGAACAACGCCATGCGCTACTTCTATGTCCACGCCATCGATGCCGCCCAGGACACGCTGCGCATCATCAACCCCTACTTCACCCTCACGCCCTCCATCCACAAAGCACTGAAACGGGCCATTAAGCGGGGCGTCACCGTAGACATCATGCTCTCTGCCAAGAGCGACATCCCGCTGACTCCCGACTGCTGTTTCTATAACGCACATAAGCTGATGAAGCGCGGTGCCCGCGTGTGGCTTTACCAGCCAGGCTTCCACCACTCAAAGATTATGATGGTAGACGGTCGCTTCTGCACTGTGGGCAGTGCCAACCTTGACTCGCGCAGCATGCGCTTCGACTATGAGGAGAACGCCGTCATCCTCGACACTGCTGTCACCAGGCAACTCAACGACATGTTCTGCCGTGACACCTTGGAAAGCGTTCGCCTGACACCGCAGACCTGGGATGAGTTCCGAACTCCCTGGCAGAAGTTCCGTGGATGGTTCGCCCACCTTTTACGTCCATTCCTGTAGAATCGACACAGAACGTCTATTGTAGCAGGTGAAGCTTCCATGCTTTGTAACTGAAATCGAAAAATGAAGGGCTACCCGTTTGGGCAGCCCTCCAAATTATTACTCGATTTGTCGCTTACTTAATCACAACCTTCTTGCCGTCCATGATGTAGAGACCCTTAGCGGTCTTAGCCACACGGCGGCCCTGCAGGTCGAAGACAACGACGTTCTTGCTGTCGGTCTTCACATCAGCGATGCCAACGGGATCTTCGTGTTCAGAATTCTCTGCCCACACGATGTTGGAGGCGTTGCGCTCGCCGCCACCGTAGTAGATGCTCTGGATACCTACCTTCGTCCAAGTGGCCAGCTCCGCAGGATCATCCTCAAGGTAGATTATTTCACCACCAGAATAGATGTCATAACCATTATGGCTGTAAGGAACCTCGGTCACATCCTCTTCGAAATCAAAGCTATAGAGTTCAGCAGTGAAGACGTAAGGCTGCTCTTTACCGTCCTTCTCAATCCAAATGGTGTAGAACAGATTACTTGTTAGCAGCTCATTGCCATCGACATCCACAGTGGGAATGCTTGCATAAATCTTATTAAAGCCGGCATTCTGCTCAAAGTCGTAGGCCTCGAAGATAGGATCAGCGGGTGTTGCTGCGAAGTCTTGCATCTTCGTAATCTCAACATCAGTGAAGGTCTGGTAGGGATCCCAGTCAAACTTGGCACCGTTCAGCACCACGGTCTGTGCGGTGGTGAAGGTAGCCTTCTCGGCGTCGTAGTTGAGCACGATGTCGGCCATATTGCCCTCCTCATCCATTGCGGTGATGAAGTAGTCGAAGGTGAAGCCCCAGAAGCTGAACCCACCCATGTACTGGCTGGCAGGGATAGTGACGGTCTTGCCGTCTTCGCTCAGTGTGCCCTTCATCCAGTAATCTGCGCAATCGCTATTGATGCCGGAGAAATAGACGTCGTTGCCGTCGAAGCCAACCTCAATCTGGTAGCTGTAGTTCTTCTCAACCACAGGCTCTTCGGGATCAGGCTCTTCTCCGCTCTCACCCTTCAAAGTCACAACGATGTCGTTGATTTGGCTGTTACCAGAAGTGTACTTATCAGTGCTTTCGTCATATTTACCGATAGTGAACACCACCTTCTGGGCTTCACCAGTCCAAGTAGCAGCTTTGGCTTCTGCATCATTGGTCAGTTCGCCAGAGTCGGCACTGTTGGTGTCACCCCACTTTCCATTGTGGTTGAACACAATCTGAGTCATGTTGCTGCCTTCGGGAGCCTCAACGGTCAGTGTGCCACTGTAAACACGCAGCTGCGGGCCATCAGTAGTTCCCCAGAAACGATTGGCTGCATTGGTATAGTGCTCATCTGCAGGAGAAATGGTCAGGGTCACGCCACCCTCGGTCAGCGTGAGTGCCTCGGTGATGTCACCGTCAGTGCTGTCATTCGAAGAAGTAGCCACGTCCATAGCATTGAAATCGATGGTCACTTCGGCCTCAGCCTCAGCCTTGCGTGCAAAGCTGGTATCATCATCCTCGCCGGCAGTCACCACATTGGCGGTGAAGCTATAGGTCTCGGTCACGAGGTCCTCGGGAGCCTCCACGGGGAATGAGTCTGGACGGTCACGCGTAATCTCCACGTCGTAGTAATAGTCGAACATCTGGTTGCCTCTCTGGTCGCCTGCCAGCACGATAGAGTTCTCGGTCGTCAAAACACCGTTCTCGGCATCGTAGGTGAACACCACATCCTCACCCATCTCTTCGCCATAGCCAAGGAAGAAGAGGTTGTAGGTGTCAGAGTATGTGCCATAGAACTGGCCATTGGCGAAGGTGGCGGTGCCAGCCTCAGCATCGATGGTACCCTTCACCCAAGACTCGGGCAGGTAGTCGCAAATGCCCTGCACATAGATGTCGTTGTCAACAATGGCAACACCCACTTCTCTGTTGACAAAGGCATCGTCAGAGTCGTAAGCAGCGAGATACCAGGTGCTGGCCTCGGCGCCCTCGGGCAACTCCACCACGTCGGGCAGCACGAATGCACCGGGAGTATAAATGGCTGAATAGAAGTAATTGTAGAGATCTTCTGCATCCTTTGTGCCAGACTCACCGAAATAAGTGTCCTCAACAAGCGACAGCACACCGCTCTCAGCGTCATAGTCGAAGGCAATGACTCCACTTGCAGCATCGATAAGGGTATTTTCCTCATCAACATCGAGTGCAACGAGGAACTCATCGCCGTATTTGTCGGTACCAACGTACTGGCCAGAGGGAACGAGCACCTGGCCCTCCTCCGTCAGCGTGCCCTTGACGAATGCTTCGGGGAAGTAGTAGGCAAGACCCTGCAGATAGACATCTGTGCCGTCGAAGGCCACAAGCTTAGTGTTAGCAGTGCTGAGTGTGCTTTGACTGTCGCTGCCAACAGCCTCCAGCGTGTACTCCTGTGCCTCCACGCCTTCGGGCAGTTCAACGAGCACAAGCGGTTCCTTAATGGTGTAGGCAAATATCAGCTCAAGTTCCTCTTCGCCATTCATCACGCCGCTAACGGTGAGAGCATAGATTCCGGGGGCGGTGATTTCGCCATCCTCCGACATATCGAAAGTCAAGATGTTGTTCTCCAACTTGACTTCGTTCGTCATCCAAGTCTCCTCTGTGTCAAGGTTGACGAGCGTGGCAGCAATACCGCTCTCGCCTGCGGTGACCTCGAACTTGTTGAAGGTGATTTCGAACTCATCCAAACTCTCAACGATACCCTCAGCAGGGGTGATTTCGAAGGCGGATTTGCCGAAGCTGATGTCATCGACCAGCATATAGAACTGGTCAGTGACGTCGAAGTGGCGAATGGCCACATAGCCCTCCTGACCCTCGTATTCACTCAGGTCGACAGCGTACTCATACCAGTTGCCTTGAACCTTGCGGGGAGCGCGGAATTTGTCGGCTCGTGCAGCGGTCAGCGTCCATTCCTGAACCACCTCAAAGTCGGCAGCATCCTTATTACCCTTAGTAGACACACACACTGCGAAGTGCTCTGCGGGATAGCTGGCATCCTGTGCGCAGGCAAAGAACTTGATGGGAGCGCCAAGTTTGAACTTCGGAGATACGAGGTAGTTGTCGGGAGTCAGAGCACCAACTTCATTGATGTAGCTTTCAGACTTCATTGCACCTAAGCTGCCTTTGTAGGCGCTAACTTGACCCTGCGTATTTTCCCAAACATATCCGTCACCATCGGCATCGATGGTAGTCCATCCCTGCGGGGTGCCGTCCTCGAAGTCGTAGGTCAGGCCGTCCGGGTCGATGGCCTCAGCAGGCTCGATAGGCTCGCCACCTTCACCCTCAACCGTCACCACGATGCTGTTAATCTGGGAATTGCCAGCAATAGAGACCACCACGGTCTGAGCCTTGCCAGTCCAAGTGGTTCCGTCGAATTCGCCGCTATCTGCTGAATTGCCGTCGTTCCACTTGGCAGCGTTGAATACAATCTGGGTGATATTCATTCCCTCAGGAGCCTCGAAGGTCAGTGTGCCGCTATAGACGCGCAGCTGCGGGCCAGCATTGGTGCCCCAGAAACGGTTCGCGGTTGAAGCACTCTCGTCCTTGGGCGAGATGGTCAGTGCAACATCGCCCTCGGTAAGGGTAAGAGCCTCGGTGATGTCACCGTCAGTAGTGACGTTTGACGAGGTGGGCACATCCATCGTATTGAAGTCGAAGGTGAAGTCGCCGCCGAGAGGCTCGGGTTTCTCCACCTCGACCCAAACGGTCTCACTTACGTTGGTCTCGCCACCGCCAGTGTAGATGCTCCTTACGCCGATGCGGTCGTACATGGTGTTGAAGTCGAAGTTCAGGTAGACCAGCTTGGAACCGTCATATTCATCAAAGTCATAACCATCGGTGAAGTTAAAGGGGATGATGCTCATGTCCTCTTCAATCTTTTCGTAAAGGTCAGGCGTGAAGACGATGGGCTGGATGTCGCCATCGATGTCAGAGTAGAGCTGATAGAAGAGCTTAGACTCCCTCAGGTCGTTGCCGTCCACGTCGGTAGTGGGAACGTCAAAGAGAATATAGCCGTATTCCTTAGAGCTGTCATAGTTGCCTAATTCCACAATATCGGGATTGGCGGGAGTGGCAGCAACATCGGGAATGACAGGATACTCAAACTGTGAGCCGTCAGTGTATGCAATAGTGGCTGCATCCAGTAAGCCATACCAATAGCCTGTAGAAGGAGCATAGAGTGTCCAGCTACCATCGAAGGTGAGGGCATCTTCTGTGCCTGTACCGGTGATTGTGGCAGAAACACTTTCGCCATCTGTGGCGTAGGTATAGAACTGGCCGTATGTGGAACCACCATCATACACCAACTGACTGTTAATGGCAAACTTATTGTCTGCCTTCATGGTCACGACAACAGCCGTTGCTTCGTCCGCGAAGTTATATACGGTAACATTCTTGATGTTTTCAGGATCTTGCTCGATAACCACGGGGACTTCGTTAGCCGTCTCGTCCTTGGTCCAAGTCATCGTGCCATTCACTGGCAAAACCGCAGAGTTGTAATAGTAGCCAGACCACAGATAGCCGGCATACTGTCCGTCACCGCCGAGAATGTCGGCCCAAATGGCATTAATCACAACAGAGCCGTCAGCTAAGACGTATGCCGTGATGGGAGTACCTTCTTCTTCTGCGGAGACATTCACGAGGAGAACCGGGCCGTAGCTGCTTTCCAGCAATGTCTGTCCGTCGGCAATGCTCAACTCGGCTACCACACCTGCTGCCAGCAACTCCTCGTCGGTAGTAGCGGCGTAAGTGGCCAGGATAACCTCTTCGGCATCGCTGGTGAATCCCTCGATACCAATGGTCTGCTCATCGATTTCCGAGAAGACGATGGGTGTACCGCCGGCAGCGGGAGTAGCTTCTACCAGACCTTCTGCCTCAGCGTCGTACTCGTAGTAGTCAGAGCAGAGCATCCACTCTCCAGCTGTCCAATCGGCAATGCCAGCCTTCTTCGGGGCCTTTCTTGCTCCGGCCTTTGCCTTTGCTGCCATGCGGTTGCTGGCGGGAGCCTGCAACTTCACTGTAGCAGCTTTCTTCGTAGGAGTTACCTGCTTGGCAGAGGTCGTAACCTGACCTGCCAACTGCATGGGAGCCTTCTTCACCATCTTGTCGGATGATAGTCCGGCCCACGATACCACGGCCATAAAAGCCGCGATAAGCATAAATGTAAACTTCTTCATTTGCTTGAATTTAGATTAATAATAGGGTTAATAAAAAAAATATTTGGCAAAATTACACAAAATGGTCGAAAAGAGAACAACGATTAATGTTAAAAAAGCAAAAAGCGGTTATTTTGCCTGGTATTTATTTGGAATCCTTCGTTTCCTTATTGGAAATGTCTGGCAGGAAGTTAAAAATTACAAAATGTGGTGTTTTCTCTATTTAATTATTTACCTTTGCAGCACAATACGTATAACACTATACCTTTTATAACTATGGAAGTGCAAATCACAAGTGAGAATTTTGAACAACTGAAGGGCGGCGAGCAGCCGTTGGTAGTCGATTTCTGGGCAACGTGGTGTGGCCCATGCCGCATGGTGGCCCCCATCATCAGTGAGATGGCAGAGAAATATGACGGACGCATCGTTGTGGGTAAGTGCGATGTGGAGGAGAACGAGGAGCTGGCAGTGGAGTTTGGCATACGCAACATCCCCACGGTACTCTTCTTCAAAGGCGGAGCCGTAGTGGACAAGCTCGTCGGAGCCGTGCCCAAGCAGAAATTCATAGACAAGTTTGAGGCGCTACTCTAGTGCATAGTTCATAGTGCATATGCATTATGAACTACTCTAGGTAAGTGTAGCCGTAGAGGCCGGAGCGGTAGTTGGAAAGGAATTCCTTTCCTTCTTCGAGCGTTATTTTTCCCTGTTTGACACTCTTTGTCACCCAGACCTCGAGCTGGCGGACGAGTTTTTTGGGGTTGTATTGTACGTATTCCAGTACTTCCTCAACAGTCTCTCCGTCGATAATCTGGTCGATGTGATAGCCGCCGTCCTTCACGGAGATATGCACGGCGGTGGTATCGCCGAAGAGGTTGTGCATGTCTCCAAGAATCTCCTGATAGGCACCCACGAGGAAGACGCCGAGGTAGTAGTCCTCATTCTTCTTCAGGGCATGCACGGGCAGGGAGTGTGAGTTGTGGCGGTTTGTCACGAAGTTGGCCACCTTGCCGTCAGAATCGCAGGTGATGTCCTGCAGGGTGGCGTTACGCGTGGGCCGCTCGTCGAGCCGCTGGATAGGCATGATAGGGAACACCTGGTCGATGGCCCACGAGTCTGAGAGGCTCTGGAAAAGCGAGAAGTTGCAGAAGTACTTGTCGGCCAGGAGCTTGTCAATCTTCATCAGCTCCTCGGGGATGTGCTTCAACGTCTTTGCTAAAGCGTGAATCTCGTGGCAGACACTCCAGTACATGGCCTCCACCTCGGCGCGCGTCTTCAAGTCGACGATGCCGTGGCTGAAGAGGTCGAGCACTTCCTCGCGTATCTGTTCGGCATCGTGCCAGTCCTCAAGGACGTTGCGGGGCGAGAGGTTATCCCAAATCTCGTAGAGGTCTTTGACGAGCTGGTGGCTGTTTTCGTCAGGCTCAAACTCCTCGGGCATCTCGGGCAGAGAAGCCGTCTCCAGCACGTCAATGACGAGCACGGAGTGGTGGGCGGCCAGCGAGCGTCCGCTCTCGGTGATGATATTAGGATGGGGGATGTCGTTCTTGTTAGCAGCATCAACAAAGGTATAGATACAGTCATTGACGTACTCCTGTATGCTGTAGTTCACCGAACTTTCAGACGATGGAGAGCGCGTACCGTCATAGTCCACGCCAAGACCACCGCCACAGTCCACGAAGTCCACGTTATAGCCCATCTTGTGTAGCTGCACGTAGAATTGCGATGCCTCGCGGAGCGCCGTCTGTATACGGCGAATCTTCGTAATCTGACTGCCTATGTGGAAATGTATGAGCCGCAGACAGTCGCGCAGGCCTCGCTTATCGAGTGTCTCCAGGGCTTCGAGCAGCTCGGCACTGGTCAGGCCGAACTTCGAGGCGTCGCCGCCGCTCTCCTCCCATTTGCCACTACCGCTGCTGGCCAGCTTGATGCGGATGCCGATGTTAGGGCGCACGTCGAGCTTCTTTGCCACGCGGGCAATGATTTCCAACTCGTTCATCTTCTCCACAACTATAAATATATGCTTGCCCATCTTCTGCGCCAGGAGAGCCAGTTCGATGTATGACTGGTCTTTGTAGCCGTTGCAGACGATGATGGAGTCGCTCTGGCATTGCATGGCGATGACGGCGTGAAGCTCGGGCTTCGAGCCAGCCTCCAGACCAAGGTTGAACTTCCGTCCATGACTGATGATTTCCTCGACGACGGGCTGCATCTGGTTCACCTTGATGGGGTATACAACGTAGTTCTCGCCCTTGTATTCGTACTCCTCGGCAGCTTTCTTGAAGCAGCTCCAGGTCTTCTCGATGCGATTGTCGAGGATGTCGGGGAAACGAAGCAGCACAGGTGCTGCCACGTCGCGCAGCGACAGCTCATCCATCACCTCGCGCAGGTCTATCTGCGCCGTGTCCTTGCAAGGTGTCACGTAGACGTGACCCTTCTCGTTGATACCGAAGTAGCTCGTGCCCCAGCCGTTGATGTTGTACAGCTCACGGGCGTCATCGATGGTCCATTTCTTCATCCGAAGTTGATAGTTTAGAGTTTAAAGTTGAGAGTTAGGGTGCAAAATTACTACTTTCCAACGAACTGGCCAAGTAAATATCCTCTTTTTTTGGCCATTCGGGGAAAAAGTAGTAATTTTGCAGCCGTAATCAAACAAACATAACGTAAAATGAAAAAGATTATTGACAACATCTATTACGTGGGTGTGAACGACCGCAACAAGTCGCTCTTCGAGGGTCTGTGGCCCCTACCCTACGGTGTAAGCTACAATGCATACGTCATCAACGACGAGAAGACCTGCCTCATCGACACCGTCGAGAGCGACTTCTTCCTGCCCTTCCTGGAGAACCTGCGCCAAGTGCTGGGCGATCGTCCTCTGGACTACGTGGTGGTGAATCACATGGAACCTGACCATAGCGGTTCGCTGGCCCTGCTGCGCCAGTACTACCCCGGCGTGCAGATTATCGGCAACAAGAAGACCTTCGACATGATGAGTGGCTTCTACCGCCTCACCGAAGGCCTCCACGAGGTGAAGAACGGCGACAAGCTCTCGCTGGGCCAGCATGAGCTGACCTTCGTGCTCACCCCCATGGTGCATTGGCCGGAGACGATGATGACGCTTTGTTCCCTCAACTCTCAACCCTCAAATCTCAACCCTCAAATCCTCTTCTCTGGCGATGCCTTCGGCTGCTTCGGTGCCCTCAACGGTGCATGGATAGACGAGCAGATGAACTGTGACGAGTTCTGGCTGGAGATGACACGCTACTACTCAAACATCGTGGGCAAGTATGGCACGCCCGTACAGATGGCCCTGAAGAAGCTCGCCGGCGTGAAGGTGGACTATATCTGCGCCACCCACGGCCCTGTATGGCATGAGCACGTGGAGAAGGTGATTGGCATCTACGACCGCCTGTCGCGCTATGAGGCCGAGCCGGGACTGGTCATCTGCTACGGCACAATGTATGGTAACACCGAGCGCGCCGCAGAGGTCATCGCCCGCAGCGCGGCAGCAGCAGGACTGAAGAACATCGTGATGTACAACGTGTCGAAGACCCACCACAGCTACATCATCCGCGACCTCTTCCGCTATCGTGGCCTTATCGTGGGGGCGCCGACCTATAATACCGGCCTATACCATGAGATGAACGTGCTCCTCGACGAGCTGTCGCAGAAAGACATCAAGGGACGTCTCTTCGGATGGTTCGGCTCCTACAGCTGGGCATCGAAGGCCGTCGCCGAAATCCAGAAGTGGAACGACGAGCGCCTGCACTACGAGGCCGTAGGCACTCCCGTTGAGATACGTCAAGCACTTACCGCCGAGACCTTCGCACTATGTGAGGCACTCGGACGGGAGATGGCGCTTAGGTTAATGGAAGTGAAAGGGAAGTGAAAGGGGAGTGAAAGGGACGTTACTTTAGGAGGTGGTAGACTCCCCCGGCCAGGGGTCGCACCACACCCTTCATTTCCAACTGGAAGAGTAGGGCAGTTAGCTGACCAGCACTCATGTTCGTCTTTACGGCAAGTGTGTTGAGCATTAAGTCGCCAGCTTTTTCCAATTCCGATACAATAAGCTGCTCCTCTGGCAAAAGGCTGGGGAAGCAGCTTCTTTCTATTCCTTCCTGTCGGGCCAGGGCGAGGCGGTTGTCATCCTGCCAACCCATGAACTCCGTGAAGTCAGTAGCAGAGGTGATGAGCTGTGCACCATTGTCGCGTATCAGGTTATTGCAACCCTCGGAGTAGGTTGCGCCTACGGGTCCTGGGAAGGCGAACACCCCGCGTCCATAGTCCTGTGCAATGCGTGTGGTGATGAGTCCTCCTCCCTTTGACGCACTCTCTACGAGAATGGTTGCGTCACTCATACCAGCCACGATTCGGTTGCGGCGCACGAAGTTACGCTTATCTATCGTCGTCTCACTCATATACTCCGTGAGAAGTCCACCATGGGAAATCATCTGAGTGGCAGTATCTCGATGGAGCGGAGGATATATCTCGTCAAGACCATGAGCCAGTACGCCGACGGTCTCATAGCCATTGGCCAGGGCCTGACGATGGGCACAGATATCTACGCCGTAGGCCAGTCCACTGACGATGAGGACCTCGGGGCAGAGGTTGCGCAAGTCACCGACGAAGCGTCGTATGAGGTCTTGTCCGTAGGAAGTACAGTGGCGGGTACCTATAATGCTGATGATACGGCGTTGGTTCAGGTCGGCCGAACCCAGGTAGAAAAGCACAATGGGCGCATCGGGGCACTCTGCCAGCCGTTGGGGATAACCATCCTTTCCGAGTCGCAGCACCTGTATGCCGTGTTTCTCTGCAAAGGCCTGTTCCTGCTCTGCCCGTGCCAGCGGGAGGCTCCAGTCCTGCTGCAACGTGGCGACGAGACGGTCGGAACAATCGGGAAGCACGTCGCGCAAATCATGGCGATGCTCATACACCCCGCGCCCACCACCCAGCTCACGGTATAGGCGAAGGGCCGTATCAAGATTGAAACCCGTCAGGCGGGTGAAAGCCAGGTCGTACTTCATAGCTTATGATTTAACCTTTCTGGGTACCAGCAGGATGCTCAGCTCGTAGAGCAGCCAGATGGGGAAGGCCACGATACAGAGGGTGAATACGTCGGTGGTTGGAGTAATGATGGCGGCCACGATGAGGATGGCGACGACGGCGTGGCGACGATAGCTAGCCATGAGCTGGCTGTTGATGAAGCCCATGCGCCCCAGGATGGCACAGAGAACGGGCAACTCGAAGATAACGCCCATGACAAGGCTCATGGAAAGCAACGTGTCGATGTAAGACTGTAGGGTGAGCATGTTTTCCACGTCAGCACTCACCTGGTAAGTACCCAGGAAGCGAACGGTTAACGGAAAGATCATCAGGTAGTTGACCAGCGTTCCTAGGAAGAACATACCACATGCAGAGACAACCACCCATCGGCCGGCACGTCGTTCTTGGTCGTAAAGGCCGGGAGACACAAATCGGAACAGTTCGTAGACGATGTAGGGTGCGGAACAGAGCAACCCCGCATAGAGCGACACCTTGAGATGGGTCATGAACTGCTCTGTAAGACCAATGTTCATGAGGTGAATGGAGAACGGCTCCACACCCATCAGGCGGAAGGTGACGAACTCACCCGTCCTTGGTGCCAGTACCACGGCGAAGAGCCAGTCCTTAAGACAGAAAGCAACGATGGCGAAGAGCACCGTCACCACCAGTGAGCGGACGATGACCCATCGCAGCACCTCAAGATGGTCCCAGAACGTCCCCGTCTCCACTTATCACTTCTCGCTTGCAACGTCATCGACCTCCTTCATTCCCTCCTTGAAGCTCTTCACGCCCTTGCCCAGGCCGCGCATCAGTTCAGGAATCTTGGCACCGCCGAAGAGCAACAGCACCACAAGGGCGATAATCAGGACCTCCTGGCCACCCAATCCGAAAAACAACAGGATACTCATTTGTACTCAAAGAGGCTGGTGAATCCAGTCATGGCGAACACTTTCTGCAGCTCGTCGCCCAGTCCGGTGATGAATACATGACTGCCCTTGGGCTTGGCGTTCTTCAGGATGCCAAGGAAAATGCGCAGTCCGCTGGAGGAGATATATTCCAGCTTTGAGCAGTCAAGCACAATGTCGTGACCCAAACAATCGGTGAGTGCCTCCACGTCCTTCTCCGTCTGCGGAGCAGCAGCAGTATCCAGACGACCCTCAAACTCCATGATGTACTCCTTACCTTCTTCTCTGAATGTTGTCTTCATAGCTAATACTAGTTTAAAATATGGGGCAAAGGTACGACAAAAATACGAAACGACCAAATATGTTTATTTCTTTTAGCCAAAAGTACGTTACATAGCAAAAAAATGCTAACAAATGGTTTCATCTCACAAAAAACCATTACCTTTGCAACTTTCCATTTGCACATGGCTAAACAAGACCTCTTGTCATACATCCGCGAGGGACGTACGATGACACGCAGCGAACGGCTGCGGCTCATCGTACAGTTGTCCGTGCCTTCCATCCTGGCCCAGCTCTCCGCCACGGTGATGTTCTTCATCGATGCCGCGATGGTGGGTCATCTTGGCGAGAAGGCCATAGCATCCATCGGACTTGTGGAGACGACAATGTGGCTTATGGGCGGTCTGTCGTCGGCGGTGAACATGGGGTTCTCAGTGCAGGTGGCCCACTTCATCGGAGCCAACGACTTCGGAGCCGCTCGCCGCGTGCTGCGCCAGGCATTGGTATGCGCCTTGGCATGGAGTGTCTTTCTGTCACTGGTCTGCATCGCCATTCATAACTACCTGCCCTTCTGGCTGGGTGGCTCTGAGGAGATAGCCCACGATGCCTCGCTCTACTTCATGCTGGTCGGCATCTGCGGCATTTTCTTCCAGATGGAGGGTCTCGCGGGGTCAATGCTGAAGTGCAGCGGCAACATGAAGATTCCCTCCGCCCTTAATATAATGATGTGTGGCCTCGACGTGGTGTTCAACTACGTTTTCATCTACGTGCTTGGCATGGGAGTCGCCGGCGCAGCCCTGGGCACAGGGTTTGCCGAGCTGATTACCGCCCTAGCCATGCTCTGGTTCCTACTGTGGCGCAGCGATATGCTGAAACTCTTTGGGAGAAGGGCTGAGACGAATGGGAGGGCTGGTGACTGGGAGGGTCGGAGGATTCGCATGTCAGACTTCCGCCCTACCGCCGACGTTATCGGCACGGCTTTCAAAATAGGTGCCCCCATGGGTCTGCAGCATACACTCATGGGTGGTGCACAAATCGTGAGTACCATCATCGTGGCACCCCTGGGCACGGTGGCCATCGCCGCCAACTCACTGGCCATCACCGTGGAGAGCCTCTGCTACATGCCCGGCTTTGGCATCGCCGAGGCCGCCACCACACTCGTAGGCCAAGGCATCGGAGCAGGGCAGCGGGTGCTGACGCGCTCCTTCGCCAACATGTCCGTGGGCTTGGGCATCGTCGTTATGACGATGATGGGGGTGCTCATGTGGCTCTTCGCTCCTGAAATGATGGCCTTCATGACACCAGTGGAAGAGGTTATCGCCGAGGGTGCACAGGCGCTACGAATCGAGGCCTGGGCCGAGCCAATGTTCGCCGTCGCCATCGTGGCTAACGGTGTGTTCATCGGAGCTGGCGACACGCTGAAGCCCGCCATGATGAGCCTCCTGTCGATGTGGGGCGTGCGCCTTACGCTGGCCTTCTGGCTGGCACGCGAATATGGTCTGCGCGGCGTATGGACAGCTATGGCCATCGAACTGACCTTCCGAGGCAGCATCTTCCTCGCCCGCCTGTTCCACGGTGGCTGGCTAAACGCTTACAAGAAGAAGGACGCCCTATAGTGCCACAGGCTGCCAAGGCTGTCTGCAAATATTGTCATTTTTTCTGAATTGATATACATTTAGGGCAAATATTTTTGCCGATTAGCGGAAAAAGCGTACCTTTGCATTCCTTTTTGGATAATGAATGGAACGAAAGGATAAAAAGATTGCAATGATGAAGGATAACAGAAATACAGATATTCCAAAGATTGTATATGAACCCGTGAACGGGAAACTGGCACCCGAGAAGCGGCTGGAGAGCAGTCTACAGTTATCGGAACTGGTGACGAAGATGGCCACGCACGTCATCTGCCATATCATCGTGGACTATGAGGAGCAGCTCTCGGAGGAGCGTTTCTCCGTGGCCAGCGCCTTCCTACAGCGGATGACGTCAACCCACCTCTGTAACCATAAGCTGACGAAGGAGGGTATCGTGCTGAAATACAAGGGTGAGGTCTTCCAGCTACACGAGGAGTACAAGACCATGACGCTCACGCGCTCCGTCTATGAACACCTGGTGATGTTTTATTTCCTCTTTGCTCATCCCAAGACCGAAGAGGAGCGCGACGTGGTGTGGAACTACTGGAAAATCAACAGCAAGAAGAATCTCATGGACGGTGCCGACATGGAGGACGAAGCGGTACAGAAAGAGATAGGAGAGCTGCGAAAGAACATCTTCTCCACCCGGCTTGGCATGGAGTGCTACAAGAAGCTCGACGAGTGGACGGCATTGGGCAACCCCACGCAGAACGGCTGCATCGCCTTCTTCCGCAAGTACTCCCCTACCCTATCAAAGACCAACGGACCGCATGCCAATCCTCTCCCCTCAAGGGGAGGCGCAGGGATGGGGTCATCGGAGTCTGACGTGCGCCGTGTCTCCTACAACCAGGCGTGGCGATACCTTTTCGGCAAGGGTCAGAAGGACATGGACATGCTCTACCGTCACCTCAGTATTCACAGCCACCCCATCTACGACGGTCTGATGCAATATCAGGACCAGGCCCAGAAGGACGAGGGTTTCGACGGCATACCTCTCTACCTCTCCTCCTGTTTCCTCGCCTATCTCTGCCGCCTGTTCCTGCGCCTCATTCCGCAGGGCGACAAGATGTTCGACGAGGACTTCACCCAAGAGGAGATACAGGTGTTCAAGGCCCTGTCACGGATTACTAACGTTGCATAGTACGACAACGGAAGCCAAATAGAAATTTAAGTTCTACCTCTACTAAACCTCTACTTAGCATCTATCGTGCCTCTACAATCTGATTATTTTGTCAATAAATCGCATGCAACCTGAGTGAGGATTCCCACCGTGGGAATGAAACGTTCCCACGGTGGGAACAAAACATTCCCACGGTGGGAATAAAACGTTCCCACCGTGGGAATCCTTACTTAAGCCTATCCTTTTGACTATTTTGCCATCGGTGTATTGGAGGATATTGTTGATGGCAGTCAGAATGTGCTCCAGGCGGATGCGGTCTTTAAGCGGTTCTCTCATAGATTAGTTTTTTGTCACGGTTAGCACTTTCTATGGCGAATGGCAGCAGCGTTCCGTCCTCAATGAGGTCTACGGGGCGGTCTAACAGCTCCTCCAGATCGTTAATCATCGCACAGTGTTTCAGCAGGCTGATACCGCCATCGTCATATTGTACAAGCAAGTCCACATCGCTCAGCGGTGTCTCCTCACCACGGGCAAAGGAGCCGAAGAGCCACGCCTTTACGATGGGCTGGGTCTTGAAGTAGTCGGCTATTGTCTGTTGCATCATTTGGGTACTCATAAGCTACATGTTTTGGTAATTGTGGTGCAAAGTTACGAACTTTTCTCGAAAGAACGTTACGTTTTCGCAGAAAAATTCACTATCCACCTCCATCATGGCATCACCTCGATGGTGCCATGCTGGTCTTCGATGGTGTCTTGCTCGTCGTAGGTGAGGACGCGATGGCGGCTGGCAGCGATGAGTCTCACACTTCATCGCTGCCTGCTTTCGTAAAATTCTAGGCCGGAAGTTTTGCGCTTTCGGCTTTTCTTTGTACCTTTGCACCATGGCGGGGGAAAACCCGCAGCCCTACTTAGAAAGACAAACTACAAACAAAATGATGAACAAGATTCTTTCCACAATGGCTCTTGCAGCCGTTTTCCAGACAGTTGCCGCACAAGGACCGCGCCGAGGCTTTCCGCGAGAGGCTTTCACTACCGAGACACCCATGGTGCACGACCCCGTGATGGCCAAGGACGGCGACACCTATTACATCTACGCCACAGGCATGGGCATCCAGCAGATGACATCGAAGGACCGCAAGACATGGACGGTGCTGCCCCAGCCCGTAATGACCGTCATACCTGGCTGGACGACCGATTCCGTGCCTGGCTTCGGCACCCACGTTTGGGCTCCTGACGTTATCCAATGGCACGGACGCTGGTGGCTGGCCTATAGCTGCTCCACCTTCGGCAAGAACGGTTCGGCCATCGGCCTGCTCAGCAGTCGCTCACTCAGAGCAAATATGTGGAAGGATGAGGGCTGCATCGTGACCTCACGGGAGAAGCGGGACAACTGGAACGCCATAGACCCCAACTTCGTCATCGACGACAACGACCAGCCGTGGCTCGTCTGGGGTTCGTTCTGGGACGGTATACAACTGGCTCCTCTCGACTCGACCATGCACTTGGACAACAAACAATATACAATAAATAATAAACAATCTTCTTGGCCACGCACCATTGCACGGCGCTATGACCCGAGCTACAAACCCACGGAGGAGAATCCCACGTCGAAGTATGCCGGCACTAACGCCATTGAGGCCCCGTTCATCTTCAAGCATGGTGGCTACTACTACCTCTTCGTGTCGTGGGACTACTGTTGCCGTGGTGCCAAGAGTAACTACCGCGTGGCTGTAGGCCGAAGCAAAACTGTCGAAGGCCCCTATCTTGACCGCACGGGTAAGGACATGGCCAACGGTGGTGGCACGCTATTCTTGGAGGGTGACAAGAAGGAATGGGAGGCGGCTGGACATTGTGCTGCCTACAACTTCGACGGCGAGGACATCTTTATCTGCCACGGCTACAGCGCCACACAGAATGGTGCCGCCATGCTCATCCAGCGTCCCATCTCGTGGACGGCAGATGGATGGCCTGAGTTGAAACCCTAAAAAATTACTCTGACTTATTGACACTGATGATGGCCCTGAGCAGCTTGGACACGCTCTCGTCGCTGGTCCAGCTGAAGTCGGGCTGCGTGATGATGGTCTTGAACATGCGCCTCACGTCCTTGTCCTTGGGCAGGCGCCGCCAGATTTCGCGTTCGTGGACATTGAATATTTCGCCTCCGTAGCGCATATAATATTTGTGGACAAGGGGAAATTTGAAATCCTCTTCGTTGTTCAGGTCGATGGTCGAGGTGCTGATTTGCTCGCCCAGCGAGATGTTGGAGATGTTGACGTTGTTCTTCAGTTGTCTCTGATAGGCATCCAGGTCAAGGTAGTCCACACGGTACACCGCGCTGCCGTCGATGCTGTCCACCAGTTCGGCAAGCTGCTTCTCTATGACATCGAACTGTCGGTCGTCGAACTCCACGCGGGCAATGTTGTCCATGTTGGCCTCCATGGTATAGGTGCCCTTGAGGTAAACCAGCGTGCTGTTCTTCAGGAACACGTTGGTGAGGTTCTGGTTCAACTTGCGCCCGTCGGCAAGGTAAATCACGGAGGGTTTGAACTCAGGATAAAGGGTGGCCATGGTGGTGCGCTCCTGAGCATTGACCATTGCCCATTGGCCATTGATGAAAATGGCAGCTAGGGCGATGACAGAAATAAGTATAAAACGTTTCATGGCTGCAAAGTTACGACAAAGTTTTAACATGAGAAACGTTTCTGCCAAAAAAATTTGGCTGTTAGGAATTTATTGCTTAATTTTGCACCAATTATCACACTTAATCAACTTTTCGGGAAATGCGGAAACTGCTTATTACCATATCATTCGTCATCTGCCATCTGACGCTGTGCATGGCACAGAAACAGCTCACTATCCTCCACTCTAATGACACCCATTCATGCATCCTGCCGCTGAAGGCCACTTTGGCAGACACTACGCTGGCCGGGCGTGGAGGTTTTTTGCGGCGTATTGCCATGCTCAGGGAGGAACGGCAGAAAGACCCGGAACTGCTCTACTTCGACAGCGGCGACTTCTCGCAGGGTTCCAGTTACTACACCATGTTCGAAGGGGACGTGGAGATAGGGCTGATGAACCGGATGGGTATCGATGCCTCGACCATCGGCAACCATGAGTTCGACTTCGGTCTGGAGAATATGGCGCGGCTCTTCCGCAAGGCCAACTTCCCCATCGTGTGCTCGAACTACGACTTCGCCGACACGGAGCTGAAGGACATCGTCAAGCCCTACATTATTATTAATCGTAAGGGCGTAAAGATTGGCGTGTTCGCCCTCTGCCCGCCTTTGGAAGGTCTGGTGGCAGCTAAGAACTACGGACCGCTGCGTTTCCTCGACCCTGCCGAGACAGCCAGCAGGATGGTCAGTCTGCTGAAGAAGAAGATGAAATGCGACATGGTCATCTGTATCAGCCACCTGGGATGGAAGACGACTGAATATCCCGACCAGCGCTTTATTGGGAACACAAGCGGCATTGACCTCGTGCTTGGAGGTCACTCACACACCTACATGCAGGAACTGGAGTATGTGAACAATAAAGACGGACGCCCCGTGCCTGTAGACCAGAATGGCAAGCACGGAGCGTTCATCGGTAAGCTGTTGCTTACCTTGGACAAGCGCAGATGAATTAATGGTGGAAAAGTCTCACGCCGGTGAAGGCCATGGCGATGCCATACTTGTCGCAGGTCATAATGACGTGGTCATCGCGAACGGAACCGCCAGCCTGGGCAATGAATTGTACACCGCTCTTATGAGCCCTTTCGATGTTGTCGCCGAAGGGGAAGAAAGCATCGCTGCCCAGCGAGACACCCGTGTTCTGGGCTATCCACTCATGTTTTTCCTGTAAGGTCAGCACTTCGGGCTGACGGGTGAAGAACTGCTGCCAAGCTCCGTCACGCAGCACGTCGTCGTGCTCCTCCTCAGAGAGGTAGACGTCGATGGTGTTGTCACGGTCGGCACGGCGTATACCCGGCAGGAAGGGCAGGGCAAGCACCTTCGGATGCTGACGCAGCCACCAGATGTCGGCCTTCTGACCTGCCAAGCGCGTACAGTGGATGCGGCTCTGCTGGCCTGCTCCGATGCCGATGGCCTGGCCGTCCTTGACATAGCAGACGGAGTTGGACTGGGTGTATTTCAAGGTAATAAGGGCAATCATCAGGTCGCGACGGGCCTCAGGGGTGAAGGTCTTGTTCTGCGTGGGAATGTTCTCCAGCAGGGCGGGGTCGTCGAGGCGTATCTCGTTGCGGCCCTGTTCGAAGCTGATGCCGAAGACCTGCTTCGTCTCTATGGGATTCGGACGGTAGTCCTCACTCATGCGCAGGATGCAATAAGTACCCTTGCGTTTCTCACGCAGTATCTCCAGTGCCTCGTCGGTATAACCAGGGGCGATAATGCCATCGGAGACCTCACGCTTGATGATGAGGGCAGTGGTCTTGTCGCAAGTGTCGCTCAGGGCGATGAAGTCGCCGTAGCTCGACATGCGGTCGGCACCACGGGCACGGGCGTAGGCACAGGCAATGGGGCTGTCGTTGAGACCTTCGATGTCCGCCACGAAGCAGATGTGCTTCAACGTGTCATCGAGGGGAAGGCCTACGGCAGCACCAGCGGGTGAGACGTGCTTAAACGATGCGGCCGAGGGTAGACCCGTGGCCTGACGCAGCTCGCGTACCAGCTGCCAGGAGTTGAAAGCGTCAAGAAGGTTGATGTAGCCGGGACGACCGCCCAGCACTTCAAAGGGTAGCTCTGTGCCGTCGGCCATGTAAACACGCGACGGCTTCTGGTTCGGATTGCATCCGTACTTTAATGCCAGTTCTTGCATAATTAGATTTGAGAATTGAGGTTTGAGATTTGAGAATTGAGATGTGAGGTTTGAGTTATTTTCCAAGGGGAGCGGGACCGTCCAGCGTGGGCGTAACGGGGATGATGTGGCCTTTCTTGTCGAAGGTGAGGCGGTCGATGCACACTTCACGGTGGATGCCCGGCTCATGGTTCACGAAATTCTTGTTAATGCGGTGGTAGACGATGTACCACTCGTCCTTGCCAGGAATCTGAAGGATTGAGTTATGCGCCGTACCGTAAATCTTGTCCTCAGGCTTCTGCTTGATGACCAGATAGTTCTCTGGGTCAATAGTGATGGGGCCTAGGGGCAACTTACTGGTGCCGTAGCACACGTGGTAGTTGGGTGAGCCAGTATCATCGACCGACCAGAGGAAATAGTATGTTCCCTTTCGGTAGAACACGTAGGCTCCCTCGCGGAAGGCCCAGGTCTGCAGGTTGCCACCTTCGGGCGTTAGATGCTTGATGGTCTCCTTCTTCACGGAAAGCATGTCATCGTTCAGCTCGGCACCGGCCATGAAGCCATTACCCCAGTAAAGATAGTACTTACCGCTCTTCGGGTCTTTAAACACATCGACATCAATGGCTTGTCCACCACGAGCCTCCTTGGGACGGTCAGCATCGGTGATGATGGGGGCGCCGCTGTCTACAAACGGTCCTGTAGGACTGTCGCTGACGGCCACGCCGATTTCCTTGCGGTCTGACTTGGGATTGTGGGCAGAGAAGTAGAAATAATACTTACCATCCTTTTCAATGATGCAGGGTGCCCAGGCATTGCCCGTCGCCCACTTTACCTGGTCGCCCTTCACGTCGAGCATCTTGCCTTCGTCCGTCCAGTCAATAAGATTCTCAGACGAGAATACGCTGAAGTCGTGGCCACCCCAGCCGGGAGTGCCGTCGGTGGTACTGTAGATGTAATACTTCTTGGTCTTATTAGAGTAGAGCACCTCAGGGTCGGCATGGAATCCAGGCAGAATGGGTTGCTTGTAGTTGGGGAAAGCTTTCAGCAGACGTTCTTTCTCAACCCTTGTGATGGGGATGATAGTACCGTGGCGGGGGGTGAACTTACCCTTCATCTCCGTGTTCTGCACGAACTGGAAGGTCTTCAGGTCTTCCGACTTGCAGAACTGGTAGTGTCCGTTGCCATAGCAGTCGTACATGATAATCCAAGACTTGCCGTCGATAGCCTTGCAGACGCCAACACCCTCCACAGCTTCCTTCGTCTGCTCCACATTGCCATCGAGCATCTGCCACTTGTCGGTCAGCTGCTTGGCCACAGCCTGATAGATGCCGCGTCCTGACTCTTGCTTATAAAAAAGGTGGTAGAGCTGGTCGGCCTCGTTGTAGACGATGTCGCCGTCGATGGTGGCATTACCGGCATCGAACAGCCACTTCGGTTCGCCTTCCAGGTCGGTGAAGTCCTTGTTGGCGTACTGGTAGTAAATCTTGTCGTAAGAGCCACGGTCGCTGGTACGCAGCGAATAGAACACCATATACTTTCCGGCCTTATGGTCATAGATGGTTTCTGGTGCCCAAACGCGGATGACGTTTTTCCACGCCTTCGTATAGCGCGTGGGGAAGTTCACGGTGGAGTGCTGCCAGTTGATGAGGTCTGTCGACTTCAGCAGTACCATGCCTCGGTTACTGCTCCATCCGTGGGCAGAGCGCATGTCGGTAGCCACCATGTAGAACGTCTTTCCATCCTCGCAACGCAGGATGTGCGGGTCACGTACACACTGTGTCAGGGCAATGGTGTCGCTCTCTATAACCGGTGCCCCCATGTTCAGTGGCGTGTAGTTATAGCCGTCATCCGAGATGGCGTAGCATATCTGCTCATCCTCGGGGGCATTACTATTAAAATAGGTGAAGAGGTAGGCAACCATCTCGTTAGGGTCTTGGAGCGCCTCGACTTCGGTTTTCATTTTCTGTGCTGTGATAGAAACAGATGTCACAGCCAACAACGTAGCAGTCAGTAGTAATCTCATAATTGTGTCCTTATGTTCTTGTGTCTAAAAAACTCCTTACGTCAGAAGAGCCGGCGGGTGAATCTCACGTTCAGCATGGGGTAAACCTTGAACTTTTCAATGGCGTCTACATAGCTGCCCACCTTTCCGCTGACGTTCTTCACATCGTGCACTAGGTCTACTCCTTCGTGTGTTATCACCTCTGGCGAACCACCCCAGAAGAGTACTCCACCATCAACGGAAATCTTCCACCGGTCATTCTTCTTCGAGAGATTTCCTTCATAGCCTATGCCCACGTATGGCTTGAAGCGGTTGACGTGCATATCGGCCTTCACCATACCCGTGATGTCGGGTCGCATGATATATGGGTCACCGGCAGCGTGCAAGACGTCGCCAGCTTTGTGCATAAGCACCTGAGTGCCATCTTCAAGGGTGAGGTACACGTCTTCGGGATAATACACGTCGTTGACGTAGTCGCCTACACGCACACCCATGGCTCCATAATCTTTGAATTTCTTGTATAGCATGTCAAGCATGTAGGGGTCGGTATTAAAATTGTATTGCTCGCCAAGGGCACTCAAGTCGAAGAGCTTCACTTCGTAGAGTACTTCGGGAATATAGTGGTCGGTACCCTGTTGGTTGTAGTAATCCATACGGTCGTTCACGAACTTCCCGTACAGGTTGTTGTAAATGTTCACGGCAAGAAGTGACTGCATATCTTCTGTCGTGTTGTATGCCTTGGCGATGTGCGACGGACCCAGATAGAAGCCACCGCTGATGTGCCAGTGCTTGTTGTTCTTCAGCGGGTAGATGTCCACGATGACATTCCAGTTCCAGAAATTGGCGGGCTTGCCTATCATGTCTACCTCGTCATCGAGTACCATGCCGTAATTGTCGTACACCAGCTGGCTCATCTTCTGGAACCTGCTCTTGCTCTTCGACGGGTCGTTACCCACCTGGATGCCGAAGGTCATGGGCACTTCAATGCCCGGCATGTAGGTGAAGCCGGTGCGCAGCCGTGCCCAACTGGCCAATGGGGTCGACAGTTGCACGCCAATACCAGTCGTACCCAGCTCTAACCCCAGGTCGAGGTGCTTGAAGGCACTCCATGAATTGGATTTACTGATTGGCTGAGTAGTAAACTGGTTGTCTGCAGTTTGTGCACTAATCTGGCACGATGCAGCACAGAGAAAAGCTATCAGAATAGTTAGTTTTTTGCTCATATCTATATAATAATGTTGTAAGTTTGGGGCAAAGTTAATCAAAAAATGATAAAGGAACAAAGATTTTAGAAAATATAAGCAAAGTTCTTTTGTTTTTTCAAGAAATTTACGTATCTTCGCGCCCATAAACTTATTTTCTTATGAATAAAATCTCATTTCTTGTCATTTTCGCCTTTCTTCTGGGCATGACTTCGGCTTGTGCTGAAGAGAAGAAATACTCCCTCTATGCCATTGGCTTCTATAATCTGGAGAACCTCTTCGACACTATTCACGACAAAGGTAAGAACGACTACCAGTACCTACCCGACGGGCAGAACCGCTGGAACGGTCGTAAGTATCATCAGAAACTGCGCAACATGGCGCGGGTGCTGGCCGACATGGGCACCGACAAGACCCCCCAGGGATGTGCCGTGATTGGTGTCAGCGAAGTGGAGAACGAACGCTGCATGGCCGACCTCTGTAAGCAGGAGGCCCTGCAGAAGCGCGGCTACAAGTTCTGCCACCTTGAGGGACCCGACAAGCGCGGCGTGGACTGCGCCCTGCTTTATAACCCCAAGCTTTTCCAAGTGAGGAATGTGAAGCTCGTCCCCTACGTATACGTCAAGCCAGAAGACAGTGAGCGGGCCACCCGAGGATTCTTTGTCGTCAGTGGTACGCTGGCTGACGAGCACGTCACCGTCATCGTCAATCACCTGCCATCGCGTGGAGCCACCTCTTTCTATCGCGAGGAGGGCGGACGTCAGATACGCCTCGTGAAGGACTCACTGCTCAGGGATGACCCGCAGGTGAAAATCATCATCATGGGCGATATGAACGACGACCCTCAGGACAAGTCGATGGCACAGGCTTTGGGAGCCAAGAGGAAGATGAAGGACGTGGAGAGCGACGGCCTGTGGAACCCTTGGTGGGACGTGCTCGCCAGCGGAACCGGAACACTGCAATACGATTCGAAGTGGAATCTCTTCGACCAGATTATCCTTTCACGATCATTGCTTGAGCCGAAAGTGATGGTCAATAAAGACTTCAAGCCCAGCGACATAGACTGCTCAAGCCTGAAATACTACCGCCACCAGATTTTCCGCCGTGACTACCTCTTCCAGAAGGAGGGGAAATACAAGGGCAACATGATGCGTACTCACGCTGGCGGCACGTGGCTTAACGGTTATAGCGACCACCTGCCTACGGTGGTTTATGTTATCAAAGAGTCGGGCGGAAAGAAATAGCCGCGCTATTCCCATGTGGTTACTACAACCTTGTAGAACCCCAAAAAGTGTTATTTTATTGATAATTTATTAACGTTTATTCGTTTAATTCTCAAAAATGGTGTACCTTTGCACCCGACTATTGTACCTTGATGACATAAAAAGATGAAGAATAAGTATTTATTTACGATGACGTGCATCTGCTGCCTATGGCTGCTATGCTCGTGTAAGACGGTGTCGGACATCCCTTATTTCCAGAATGTTGCGGAGTATAACGGTGAGGGGAATGCCTATCTCTATGACATGACCATCAAGCCCAAGGACTTACTCACCATCCTCGTCTTCTCCAGCTATCCCGAAAGTGTGGTGCAGTTTAACGCCACGGAGTCGCGCTCCATTGGAGAATCACGAAGAGCCGATGGCAATGTCCAGATGTCGTCCAATAGCAGTACATTTCATCGTTATCTTGTTGACAACGATGGAAACATCACTTACCCTATCGTTGGCACCATCCATGTGGCAGGAAACACCATCGAGCAGACGAACGCCATCATTAAGGAGAAGATAGCTCCCTATATCCAGAAGGGGGTGGATTATACTGTTAACACGTACATCAACAACTATGAGATTACGGTGATGGGCGAAGTAAACAGACCCAACACCTTCACCGTCACGCGTAACAAGATTACTGTGCTTGAAGCACTTGCTATGGCTGGCGACATGACCATCTATGGTAAGCGCGATAATGTGAAACTGTTACGCGAACAGCCAAATGGGGAGTACGAGATACACGAATTGGATTTCCGTGATGTGAATATCCTCAACTCTCCTTATTATTATATGCAGCAGCGGGACATCCTCTATGTGGAGCCGAACCCAGTAATGACCCAGAATGCTTCGATTGGACAGACAACTCAGCTTTGGGTGCGTGGTATCAGCATCACCATCTCGCTGGGGACGTTGCTCTACCGAGTACTGGAATAGTCTATCTTATTTTTATATGGAACAGTATCAATATCATATTTTCTCACCCTACCGCGTATGCCCCCTGGGCGCGCATGTAGACCACCAGCACGGACTAGTGACGGGATTTGCCATCGACAAAGGTGTTGACCTTTGGTTCAACGTCCGCGAAGATAGCACGGTGAAACTTATCTCAAAGACTTTTGAGGGAGACGTGGAGTTTGAAATCAACGCGCCGAGCCAGGTGCGCGAGCGTCATTGGGGCGACTATGCCCGTGGTGCCAAGTATGCGTTGCGTAAACGCTTTGAGTTGACGCAAGGCATCGACGGTGTCATTCAGGGCAGCCTGCCAGTGGGAGGCCTGTCGTCATCGGCAGCCGTACTCATCGCCTACGTGATGGCCTTTGCCAAGGCGAATGATATCACGCTCCAGCCTTTCGAGGTGGTGAAGATTGCCTCTGAGGCAGAACGGGAGTACATCGGCCTGAACAACGGTCTGCTCGACCAAGCTTGTATCGCCCTAGGCAAGAAGGACGGTCTGCTGTTCCTCGACTGCGACTCAGACGAGTGGCGTATCATCAAGCGCAACCCAGACATGGCTGACTTCGAGATAGGCATCTTCTTCTCTGGATTGACACGCTCGCTTGTAAACTCCGACTATAACCTCCGTGTGTATGAATGTAAGACGGCGGCATGGAACATGCTCGCTTATACCGACCAGCCGCTGAAGACCTTCGACAAGACCTTCCTTCGTGATATTCCCAAGGCGACATTTGATAAGACCCGTATTGCCATGCCTTCGCGTTTCGCTCGTCGTGCAGAGCATTTCTATAGTGAGTATCGTCGTGTACGTCAAGGTGTTACGGCTTGGGAGACAGGCAACATGAAACTCTTCGGTAAGCTGTCGTTCGACTCCTGCGAGTCGAGTATCCACAACTACGAGTGTGGCTCGCCCGAACTGATTGCCATCTACGAGATTATGCGCTCTCTGCCAGGAGTCTTTGGCGGTCGCTTCTCTGGAGCCGGCTTCAAGGGTGCCTGTATCGCGTTGGTAGACCCTGCCTACAAGGAATCAATAGAGAAAGAACTGACCGCGAAGTATTTGGAACAGTTCCCCGAGTACGAAAAGACATTCCAGGTGTTCTGGGTCCGCCCTGATGACGGGGCAAGATTCGTAGATAATTGACAATTGACAATTGGCAATTGACAATTATGGATAACGCGACACAAACGAAGAGCAGAGATTTTGCGATACGGATTATCGGTTGCTATAAGTATTTGACCGAACAGAAAAGGGAGTTCGTAATGTCAAAACAACTCCTTCGTTGTGGCACAAGTATCGGAGCTAACACACGCGAGAGTAAAAACGCTCAGAGTCGTTTGGATTTCTTGAATAAATTGAATATTGCTTTGAAGGAAGCGGACGAAACCGAATATTGGATTGATTTGCTACATGCGACCGATTATCTTAATGATTTACAATACAACTCAATTAATGACGATTGTACTGAACTCATAAAACTACTTACATCTATCATAAAGACACTAAAAAAGTCTGATGTGAATGATTAATTATCAATTGTCAATTATCAATTATCAATTCGTAAAGTGAAGAATTTAGTAATAGCCGCTGGATATGCCACTCGGCTGGGAGACCTGACGAAGAACTTCCCCAAGCCGCTGCTCAAAATTGGTGAGAACACCATTCTGGGACGTATGCTCGACGACATCGACAGGATTCCTGAGATTGACGAGCATATCATTATCACAAACCATAAGTTTGCGCACATCTTTGAGCAATGGGCTAGCGAACAGCACTATACCAAGCCCATTGCCATTATTGACGACGGTACAGAGACCAACGAGACACGCCTGGGAGCTGTCTGCGACCTGTTGCTAGCCATCAACGGCGGCAGCCAAATCGAAAATCGAAAATCCGAAAATCGAAAATCCATTGATGATGACCTGTTGGTGGTGGCGGCGGACAATCTCCTTTTCTTCTCGTTCCAGGAGTTCGTGGACTTTGCCCTCGCCAAGGGTACGTCGTGCATCATGTGCCATGAACAGCCGTCGATAGAGAAGTTGCAGCGCACCGGCGTCGTGGAACTTGACGAGAACAACCGCGTGCTCGGCATGGAGGAGAAACCGCAAGTGCCAAAGAGCCACTGGGCCGTACCGCCGTTCTACATCTACTTGAAGAAAGACCTCGACCTCGTCCGTCACTCCGTGGAGAATGGCTGCGGCAAGGATGCCCCTGGCAACCTGGCCCACTACATGGTAGAGCACACCACCATGCACGCCTGGCCCATGTCAGCAGGACGATTCGACATCGGCAGCCTCGACACCTATTATGAGGCTGTAGAGAAATATGGCAAGTAGACAGCCGTTATGCAGACATCTAAAACTATGACAAACAAGTTTACACGTGTCATACTATTCATTGCGTCTGTGGTGATGGCGGTCGTCACCGCCATATCCATACGGACATGCTATATGGCCACAAAGGCAGAGCATCATGTACGCTATGTGGGTATGATGAATGTGGCCTCCGAGAAGATAGCCAAGACCATCCGGGGCATGGAGATGAATGCCATGAACGTATTCGACGAAGTGGAGAAACATCTCGACTCGCCCGAAACGGTGATTGCCGCCTTGGAGAGCAAGACCAGCCTGAACCCTGAGGTGCGCGGATATTTCGCAGCCTTCGAGCCTGAGTATTTCCCCGAGAAGGGCACATGGTTCGAGCCATACGTAGTCCATGTGGACACCAGTGACTTTGAATTACGCATGGTGGGGTCGGCCCGTCATAACTACCATAAATCCGACTGGTATGTCCGCGCCAAGAAGGGGAACGAGAGTTTCTGGTCAGACCCCTACTACTACTATGACGGTTCGGACATCAGCGGCCACTACACCACGTTTGTCAAGCCAGTCTTCGACAAGACAGGCCGTCTGGTCTGCGTATGTGGTGCCGATATGACTTTCGAGTGGTTAGGCAAGGAGCTGGAACGTATTGACGAAGCGATGAGGAACGACACCCTGCTAAACAAGTATAAGAACGAAGATGATGATTTCTATACCGTAGTCATCAACGATGACGGTAGCAGTATAGCCTATCCTGAAGGGAAGAAGGTGACGATGACGGCAGAGCAGACGGTAAGAGACTTGTCGCAAAGGAAGAGCGGCGTCATCGACATGGAGGTCAATGGCGTGCCGTCTACGGTCTATTATGGCCCCATCGAGCATGTCGACTGGTCGGTAGCCATTGTCGTTGCTAAATAGGCAACACTCGCTGTCTATTGTTTATTGTCTTATGCTGCCACGAATAACGATACCACATATATCTGACAGGCTTAACGTTCTGATGGTCTGCCAGATGGTATTGTTGCTTTTCCTGTCGTTGGCCGTACTGCTCTACTTCTCGCGCCAAACGCTGAAGGACGAGGCCCGCAACGATGCCGAGCAGACATTGATGGGCACAGAGCAGCACATTGACAATATCCTGATGACTGTAGAGCAAACCGCGTATAACAATTATCAGGACATAAGGTGGCATCTTGACCAGCCTGACCGTATGTTCACATACTGTCGCAAGATAGTGGAGACCTATCCTTATATCGTAGGGTGTGCCATCGCCTTCAAGCCGAATTATTATCCGGGGCGCGAGCTGTTTATGGCCTACGTTCACAGGTCTGGCAACGAGCAGGGGAATGCATCCATGGTGTCTGCCGGGAAATTTGGCCACAGGCCATACACAGAGCAGGTTTGGTATACGTTGCCTATGTCGACGGGACGTGCCTGCTGGACCGACCCGCTGCCAGAAGAGGAGGACGAGGGCGTGACGCTCTCCTTCTGTCTTCCCATTTTAGTAGGTCACGCCATTCCCGAACTGTGTTCGCCTACCCGTAGCCTTTCCCAGCGTGACAGCGAGTGCGTAGGCGTCCTCGTTGTCGACCTCCCCGTCTCCCTGCTCTCTCAGATAGTCCATTCCATCAAGCCCTCACCCAATAGTTACAGCGTGCTTTTGAGCAGCAACGGCTCGTACATCGTACATCCCGATGCCGAGAAACTGTCGAAAATGAAGACAGTGTTTGAGTTGGCTGATAGGAATGCAGACCCTTCCATACGAGAGGCTGCCAAAGCAATGATAGCTGGTGAGACAGGCTTTATGTCCTTCAGGATGAATCAGAAGAACTGGTACGTGTTTTACAAGCCTTTCCAACACACTGTCTCAATAGACCAGCCCATGAACCAGTTAGGATGGAGTGCTGGCGTGGTGTATCTTAAAGACGACATTCTCGGCAGCTACAATTTCCTCGTCTGGGTGGAGCTGGCCATTGCCATCCTTAGCGTGCTCCTTTTCTTCCTGCTGTGTCGTATGCTTATCCGTCGCCAGTTGAAGCCTCTCCATACGCTCACCCGTTCGGCGCAACGCATTGCTGAAGGGCATTACGACGAGACGGTGCCCAGTGCCCAATGCGACGATGAGATAGGTCAGCTGCAAGACTGTTTCCAGCGCATGCAACAGTCTCTGAGAGGCAAGTCCTCGGAACTCGAACAACTGACCTCCATGCTGAAGGTCCGTGACGAAGAGTTGCGGAAGGCCTACGGAAATGCACAGGGGTCTGACCGCATGAAGACCACTTTCCTCCATTACATGACCACTCAGATGACTGTTCCTGCCGACCTCATTGAGCGCAGTGTGATGAAGCTGAGCAACAACTATCAGAACATCACACCGGAGGAGGCCGAAGCCGAGGTAAGTGTTATCAAAAAGCAGAGTGAGACGGTGCTCAACGTGCTTGAGCACATGATAGAGGCCTTGCAGATTGAGGCGGAAGAGTCGGAAAGGGAGCTAAAAGCAGGAAAGGAGGCCGACCATGAGTAAACCTGCCACAGGCCCAATTGTAGGGGCAGGCTCCAGTGCCAGCCCGTCCGCTTCGGGCAGCAGCCTTTCCCGCAAGCTCAGCATCCGCATCCTGCTGATGGCCGTTCCCATCTTTGTCCTTTCGCTGGGTCTGTTCTATCTCCAGTCGAGCTATCTCATCCGCAAGGAAGCCGACGAGCGTTCCAACAGCATCCTCCGTGCCGTCATACAGCGTGTGAGCAACTACATGAGCACGATAGAGGTATCGACCAACGCTAACGTGTGGCTGCTTGAGGAGAACTTCCATCCCGACTCGCTGCTGTCCATCTCGCAGCGTATTGTGCGTCTCAATCCCCACATCCTCAGCTGCTCAGTCAGTGCCGAACCCGGTGTGTTCGAGTCAGTAGGGACGCGACGTGTCGCGTCCGTTCCCAGTGCCAGCACGTATGGGAAGAATTTCTCCGTGTACACAGTCAATGAGGACGACACGATAACTTCTGTCATCGAGACCGACTATGAATATGCCGACAAGCCATGGTACAAAGTGCCGTTGAACAAAGGCAAAGCCTGCTGGATAGAGCCTTTCAACGGGCATACCGAAGGTACCATCAATCATAACGAAGCCGTTGCCACCTATTGTCATCCGCTCCGTTCGGCCATAGTAGGTCACGCTTCCAAGCGTGACAGTCAAGAATCGTCTCAGGGAGATTTCATAGGCGTCATCTCCACCGATTTCTCGTTCAGCCGCATGGCAAAAACCATCATTGACACGGAGCACCCCTACCCCGGTGCCTACTTCGTGTTGCTGGGGGGCGACGGGCGCTACTTTATCCACCCAGACACCACGCGGCTGTTCCGAAAGACCATCTTCACCGATGCCGATCCTCATCAGGACGCAGACCTCATAGCCCTTGGCTACCAGATGATTGACGGCAAGCAGGGCACCATGCATATCACTGCCGACGGACGTCGCTGCCACGTGTGCTACCATCCCGTGCCAGGCACCGACTGGAGCCTTGCCATGGTGTGTCCTGAAAGCGAGATACTGAAGGGCTATCACCGTCTGGCTTACGTCATCATCTTCCTTATCCTCGCAGGACTGGTAGTCATGATGTGGATGAGCCAGAGGGTAGTACGTCGGAACATCCGTCCCGTCAACAAGTTACTGGGCTATACCAAGCTTATCGCAGAAGGCCATTATGACCGTATGATTCCGCAGTCAGACAAGAAGGATGACATAGGGAAGCTCCAGAACAGCTTTGCTGCCATGCAGCGGGCGCTCAACGACCATATAGGCAGCATCAGCCAGACGGCAGAGGAAATCAAGAAACGCAACGAACAGCGTGCACGCGACATGCAGCTGGCCGAAGAGGCTGTCAAGAAGAAGACCGTGTTCATCGAGAACCTGTCGCACCAGATACGCACCCCGCTGAACATCATCGTCGGTTTCGCCAACATCCTCTACGAGAGCATCATCTCGCGCAGCAAGGATGCTGTAGGGACGCGACGTGTCGCGTCCACCCCCGATGCCTTTGCCGACGAGAGCCTGAATGACATCACGGGAATGATGAAGTCCAATGCCAGCAACCTGAAGCGTATGGTGCTCATGCTCTTCGACAGCTCGTCGGTCGGGGGGGCTGAAAAGTTGATGAACAATCGCAGTGACGAGGTGACGTGCAATAAGATAGCCCGCGAAAGCATTGACTATACCGAGGAGGGCTTCCTTGGTATCAAAATCAAGTTTGAGACAGAGTTGACGGACGAAGTAAAGATTCTCTCCAACCACCTCTACCTGATGCGCACCCTTCGCGAGCTGCTCATCAATGCGGCTAAATATTCTGACGGCAAGAACATCCGTCTCAGCGTCTCGCAGACTCCCACCACCATTCTCTTCACCGTCGAAGATACTGGCGTCGGGCTGCCTGAAAACCCGGAAGAGTTGCTCTACAAGCCCTTTATGAAAATGGACGATCTCTCCGAAGGCCTCGGCCTCGGTCTGCCGCTCTGCAAGCGCCATGCACTCAGCCTCGGCGGTGACCTCATCTACGACAAGGACTACAAAGAAGGCTGCCGCTTTATCCTGGAGCTGCCGAAATAGTAGGTCACGCTTCCCAGCGTGACAGCATAGAAATGTTCAACGTTTCCCGTTTATTGTCTATTGTCTGTTGTCTATTGCCACTCAGTGCCATTGCTCAGATTCCCTATTATGCAGCAACCGTGGGCGACGGCAAGCTGTATGGCTACACCTCAGTGAAAGCCCGCCCAGGCATCAACCACCAGGAGACCTACACCACTTTCCAGTACGGGCTTGGCGACCACTTTGCCACAGGCGTAGACCTCTATACAGCCCCCGCCCCCACCGCAGTGCCCAAAGCGTCAGCTTTGGGTTCCACCGCCGCGATGCCCAGTGTGTCAGCTTTGGGCGCCCTCGTCCGCTACGGCCTGCCCCTCAGCAAGTGGTTTAACATTGGAGCCGAGGTCACCCCGTCGTTCAATCTCAACGACAGCTTCAAGTTCTCCTATCTCACGTCGGCACTCTACCTGAACGGAGCCATCACCAAGGACAGCCGCCTCTTCTGGTGCACCAATACGTGGTGGGTTGTCAACCGCGACGCCGCCCCCACTTATTCCAATTACGAGTATCTTGGCTATACCATCAACATCAAGAATGGTCGCGCCATTACGCCAATGATAGGAGCCATCCATTCATGGCGCTTCGACCAAGATGCCAGTCTCGCCGCAGGTGCCTATTACACTTTTAAGAATTGGAACCTTTATCTCTGGGGAAACGACCTGAAGAAACGTCATCCCAGAGTCGTAATAGGCATCGATATTTCGTATTAATACCTACAAGCAAGGAGAATTATTCCACAAATTGTCATCATTATTCAGGCTGCATGGCTGAAATGTAAAGAAAAAGTGCAGAAAAAAGTGCTCCTTAAAGATGACCATCTAGCGCAAGAACCTGCACAAACTGGCTGTTTTGTGCAGGAATTTCGCTTTACAATCCTGCACAAATCCCCTCTTTTGTGCAGAAAGTGACTTAAAATTACACAAACTTAACACTTGTTTACTCCTATTTCGCTTAAAACTGGTGTTTTTCGCGGTTGGGAAATACCCCGAAAAAGGGTGTTCGAGGCATCCATTGAGGCCTTTTTTGAGCCAACCAGCCAGTCTAATGGTAGTAAGTGGGTGGGTTTGTAGTAGAAAAGC
>JAFVFY010000005.1 GCA_017475265.1 Prevotella sp.
ATCACCATCGACGAGGGTGCACTCATAGGTCACAACGTCGTGCTGGCAACCATCAATCACGACCTTGACCCGGCCAACCGTCAGAGCATGAGCTATGCACCAATTCACATCGGCAAAAACGTATGGATTGGAGCCAATGCCACTGTGCTTGCAGGCGTTACTATCGGTGATGGTGCCGTAGTAGCTGCTGGTGCTGTGGTGACGAAGGATGTAGAACCGAATACGATTGTTGGTGGTGTTCCAGCCAAGGTGATAAAAAAGATAGAGATAAAAGACAGATAAATCGAATTTTTCCTAAATCAAATATTAAAGCTTTATTAAACATATGACGGATAAAAGCCAGCCAACTAAGTTCGAACTGCCTAAGAATCCTGTATTACTGGAGAGATGGTGCCTGACCATTTTGGAATCCCTAGAGAGATTTTGGGGAGAAGACTTACCAATGTGGCGAGAAATCGTACTAATAACCTGTGATGTGAACTGGAAAAACAAATATAGACTTCAAGCTCGGAAAGAATTGCTTCATGACATAAATGAATATGCCATGGAATCAATGAATCAACAAGCATTGCAAATGCTGAATCTTAAGCTCCGACAGGAATTCGGATTTGACCTAAACGATTTCTCCAATCGTAACAACAAACGCATTCAAAACATCTTGAAGAGAGGCGTTATCCGCAACGAAGAGGAATTCCGGTTGGTATCTGATAAGGTGGAAGAAATCTATGCAGATGATAGTCAGAAGGAACTGGTCAGCAAGCTTAATGACCTTTTGGGCACGTTTGAAAACATCTAATTATAAAAGCAGACCCGTGCAGATGTTTACATGCTCTATGCAACACGTACAGTTAAATTCCAATTTAGCATATAGTTATGACAGAATTTGAAAAGATGCGCCGTGAAGAGTTCTATGACTTTACAAGCGAGGAATGTTTGGCAAGTTACTATAGGGCAAAGCATATATGCGCAAAACTGCAGACCATGACGATCGAGGATGCGGATTACAGAGAGACCATCGAAGCATTGATTCCCGGTATTCCCGAGTCATCCACTGTATCACCGCCATTTCATTGCGACCATGGTCATGGCATCAAACTGGGTGAGAATGTCTTCATCAACTACAACGGAACGATGCTCGACGGAGGCTTGATAACTATCGGCTCCAACACTCAGGTTGGCCCCAACTGCCAGTTCCTGACACCGAACCATCCTATTGACTACATTGAACGTCGCAAACCTATAGAACGATGTTCTCCAATAACCATCGGTGAGGACTGCTGGTTAGGAGGCGGTGTTACAGTTTGCCCAGGAGTGACCATCGGTGACCGTTGCATCATCGGTGCAGGCAGTGTGGTAGTGAAGGATATCCCTTCTGATTCAATGGCTGTAGGCAATCCTTGCCGGGTTATCCGCAAGTTATGAATATTAGAACTGTAAATTGAAATGCAAAACAAGAACGACTACATCACCATGCTCGGTACAGGCAATGCACTTGCCACCCGATGCTACAACACGTGCTTCACACTTCATGGCGAGAAGGGTATGCTGCTTGTAGATGCTGGTGGAGGTAATGGTATTCTTACCCAACTGGAAAAGGCAGGAATCAGGCGTGAGGACATCAGTGACCTCTTTGTCACCCATGCTCACACGGACCATCTGCTGGGCTGCGTCTGGATCATGCGGATGGCACTTCAGTTTCGATACTCCCTCCGTGTGTGGAGCCACAAGAAAGTTCTCAATCTACTGACTGACATCTGCCGCCAGATTCTTCCTCAAAAAGAAGCAGATGGTATTGGAAATCTTGTTACGATGAATTGCCTGGAAGATGGTGACCAATTCGAGGCAGGAGGTTTCCCGCTGCAATGTTTTGACATCCATTCCACGAAAGAACGTCAGTTCGGATTTGAAGCCCAGTTATCAGGCGGTGGGCGTCTCTGCTGTCTGGGCGACGAGCCGTTCAGTACTCAGTGCCGTCAATATGCCGAGGGTACCGACTGGCTGATGAGCGAGGCCTTCTGTCTGTATGAAGACCGTAACCGCTTCCAACCCTACGAGAAACATCATAGCACAGTGCTCGATGCCGCACGTTTGGCAGAGGAACTGAGAGTTAAGAATCTCATCCTCTATCACACTGAGGACCGGACACTGGACACTCGCCGCCAACGATACACGGCAGAAGCTAAAACGGCTTTCAGCGGTCGTGTCTTTGTGCCAGACGATTTGGAGGAGATAATGTTGTAAATTCCAATTTAGCAAACAAACACATAATATAATTCACTTAAAGAGGTCTTGGTAGAGACCAGAGCTGCGACTCGAAACACTCCAAGAAAATATGAAGAAAGTAATGTTTTTGCTGGCAGTAGGAGTGATGTGCCTGACAGCCTGCGCCCAGAAGAAGGGCGGTGAACGTGGTCCTCGCCAAGGTGGCCACATGGTGATTAACAAAGATTCAGACAGTGTTTTCGTGGCATTGAAGCAGGAAGCACTGGGCAAGTTCAAGCAACTGACGTTCAACGATGAACTGACAGGCAAGACGATGGAGTATAATCTGCTGATTCCCGAAGGTGCAGAGGCAGGTCAGAAACTCCCTTTGGTACTCTTCATGGCCGATGCCAGTACTGCAGGAAAGGAAGTGACGGCTCCGCTCACGCAAGGGTATGGTGCCTTGGAGTTCGCTTCAAATAGAGACCAGCAGAAGCATCCTTCATTCGTCCTGGTGCCACAATACACCGACTGGGCCGTGCAGGATGATTGGAGTACGACGGACGAGGTGGAAATGACAATCCGACTGCTTCAGTCTGTTTGCGATGAATACAATGTAGACACCAACCGCCTATACACCACAGGACAGTCAATGGGTGGCATGATGTCGTTCTACTTCAACATCACACATCCCGACCTCTTTGCCGCCTCACTCTTTGTCAGCAGCCAGTGGGACACCTCGAAGATGCAAGACTTCGGACGGAAGCATTTCTTCTACATCGTAGCCGGAGGCGACCAGAAGGCATACGGTGGCATGCAAGACCTGGCAAAGGTGCTGAAGGAGAATAATGCAAGGGTTGACTCTGCATCTTGGAGTGCAAAATTGCCGTCTGCGGAACAAGAGAAGTTGGCAGAAAAACTGATTGCCCGTGACGGCAATATCAACTTCATCCGTTGGGAGGCAGGAAGCGTACTCCCCGAATCGGGCAAGGGCATGGAGCACATGGCATCCTTCGACTATGGATATAAGATTGCCGCAGTCAGGGACTGGCTCTTCAGGCAGAGTAAGGAATAGATTTCGAAAAGACAAACAGATAAATCGGAATTTATATGAAGAATATTTTCAAGGGTAGTTGTTTTAAAAAAGGCTGCGGCTGCTTGTTGGTACTGGTAATTATCTTGGCGATAGCGACATATTTGCTTAAACCTAAATGGAATGATGAATATGGTGAAAGGTTCACTGATGTAGAATATGGTCAAATGCCTCACAACACGTATGACCTCTTCCTGCCTGTTGATGCTGCAAAGAAAGACAGTCTGGCTCTCATCTTGTATGTTCATGGTGGTTCCTGGCTGGGCGGTGACAAGAATGAACATCATGGCGATTGCTACGCATGGGTGCAAAAAGGCTATGCCACAGCCACGATGAACTACAGTCTCTTGAACGAAGAAAATATCTCGCTGCAGACCATGCAAGAAGAAATTGACGTTTGCATCAGACACATAATGCGCTTCGCCACAGAGAAAGGTGTCCACATTCGCCAGATGGCTATTGCTGGTACCTCTGCCGGTGGGCATTTGGCCATGCTATATGCGTACAGTCACACGCATGCGTTGCCTTTACGCTTCGCTGCCATCAAAGTGGGACCAGCAGACTTTCGCATTCTGTTTCCTCACGAAGAGAATGCCAAATCAGAGGATTGGGAGAACTTTGTTTTCGTATGTACAGGCAAGCGGGTGTCCTCAGTCGATTATTCAAGACAATTTGCCGACAGCATCAAGCTTCTGGCCTCGCCTATACATTATATCAATGATTCAACAGCTCTTCCAGCCATCTTTGCTTATGGAGAGAAAGACGAATTGATTAAGCCTGCCCATTACCATGCCATATCGGCCTTATACGATAGCCTCGGCAAACCATACGACCTAATTGTATATCCCAACTCCGGACATATATTGATGAACGACAAGGAGTGTAGCGAGCAATACGATAGTGTTATGTGTGATTACTGCAAGAATTATTTTGGTTATTAAAATACACGTAAATTCCAATTTAGTGGAATCATCAAATGAAATTAAAGAAAAGAAAAATCAATTACGCAACCATCTTCTTTATCTGTTGGTTTGGCCTTTTGGTCTTTCTTATAGATGGAGTTCTGAAGTTCCAGACATTGGTTGATTATTGTGACTCGTATATCTTTGTCGAGATTGCTTCGCTGCTATTGGTCATCCTTCCTACGTGGGCAATTTACAAATTTACAAAAGAAGAATGATGCCACTCGGCTTTGCCGCTTGCCTAAGCAAGAACTTTTCTTGTCTTTCATGCGTCTAACAGATAGAAACTTTTAAAAGGAATCAGATCAATGAAGACATTAGGAAACATCATCTGGATCATATTCGGAGGCCTGCACATAGCCTTGGAGTATTTCATCGCAGGACTGATACTGATGATAACCATCATCGGCATCCCCTTCGGCTTGCAGAGCCTGAAACTGGGTATGCTGGCCATCTGGCCGTTCGGTACAAAAGTGAAATGGCGGGAGTCGCAACCAGGCTGTCTGAGCATCTTCATGAATGTGCTGTGGTTCTTCGTTGGCGGCATCTGGATATGGCTCACCCACATCTTTTACGGCCTAATTTTCTGTATCACCATCATCGGCATCCCATTCGGAAAGATGCACTTCCGGCTAGCAAAGCTGGCCCTTTCACCTTTTGGGAAAGAATTAGGCTAACGCCTCAATGTTTAAGCGAGTTTAATAAATCGTCAGTATAGTTTAAGCAAGTTTAAATTCCGTGCCAGTTTGACTTCTGCGATTGTCATTCTAGCACGGATTCTTTCTATAGGCATGAACTTTGCTTATCTGTTAGTGAAAGCCGAGGCAAACAAGCCGAGGTGATCAAAAACAAATAAGTTAAACTAAAAGTATAATTAGGAGGTATTGATTATGTTGAACGGATTAATGAAAAGCAACGGTTGGTTCCCAACAATGTTTGATGATTTCTTTAACACTGATTTCATGCCTCGTGCCAACAGTACAGCACCCGCAGTCAATGTCAAGGAGACAGACAAGAGCTATGTAATGGAACTTGCAGCCCCTGGCATCAAGAAAGATTATTGCCGCGTAGGCATCAATGACGAGGGCAACCTCACCATTGCCATCGAGAACAAACAGGAACACAAGCATGAGGACAGCCATCGTCACTATCTGCGCCGTGAGTTCAGCTACTCGAACTATGAGCAGAACTACGTGCTGCCAGACGATGTGGTGAAGGATCAGATTTCTGCCAAGGTCGAGGACGGCATCTTGACCATCACCATGCCGAAGACCGAGCCAAAGGAGAAGGTCACCAAGGCCATTGAGGTCTCATAAGCCTTTCAGGGCTTTGTCTAAAAAGAATTGAAACATCTAAAAACAGTTGGGAGCAGCATCCATTGCGGTGTTGCTCCTCTTTATTTATTTCTCTGGCCATGGCTCAAATTCCAATTCCAACTCAATCCATTGATTTTCTTCTTGTGGGGTGGCGCTCTTTTGATTGGAAACGCCCAAGCCTAACAGTCGGATGGGGTGGGAGTGGCGCTCGGCGTAGCCGCTTTGCTTGTCAAAGAACTCCACTTGCTGCATTAGCTGTTTGGCTAACGGCAGGATCTCATCTTTGGTGCGGAGGATGTGGTCAACGGTGATGCTGCGGGTTATTTGCTGAAAGTCCAAGAACTTTACCTTTAATGTTAGTGTGCGACCTTCGAAGTCATTTTTCTCGATGCGCCTGACCAACTCCAGCACTGTGTGATAGAGATGAATGGTGACGGCAGCATTCTCGCTAATGTCTGATTCAAAGGTCTGCTCACAGCTGACACTCTTCCGCTCCCACTCGCTGATGACAGGTCGGTTGTCGATACCTCGTGAGAAATCATAGAA
>JAFVFY010000077.1 GCA_017475265.1 Prevotella sp.
ATTATATATTATATATATTATTATAAGCATAGATTTGCACCTTCGCAGGTGCTTAATGTCACGATGTCACGATGTCATTGTCACGTATTCCATGCAGAGAGACAAAACGGTTTTTTCTCATAGAAGAAACTGCTTTTTCCCGGAGAAAGATTAGTTTTTGTCTTCCTCCGGTATGGTGAATACGATAGGGTTCTTCACTATTTCGTCGGTGAGGGCGAAATCCCAGACGTCCTGGATGTTCTCCACGTAGTGGAAGGTGACGCCTTTGAGGTACATGTCGGGGATTTCGAGGATGTCCTTCTCGTTTTCCTGGCAGAGCACGATGTCGGTGATGCCGGCACGCTTGGCGGCGAGGATTTTCTCCTTGATACCACCCACGGGGAGCACCTTTCCGCGCAGTGTTATCTCGCCCGTCATGGCGGTGTTCTTGCTCACCTTGCGCTGGGTGAGCGCCGAGGCGATGGAGGTGGCGATGGTGATGCCCGCCGAGGGGCCGTCCTTCGGCGTGGCTCCTTCAGGCACGTGGATGTGTATATTATAATTGTCAAAGATGCGGTAGTCGATGCCCAGCACGTCGGCGTGTGCCTTGACATACTCCAGGGCGAGCACGGCGCTCTCCTTCATCACGTCGCCGAGGTTGCCGGTGAGCGTCAGCTTCTGACCCTTGCCCTTCGAGAGCGATGTCTCGATGAAGAGAATCTCGCCGCCCACGCTTGTCCACGCCAAACCTGTGACCACGCCGGCGTAGTCGTTGCCCTGATAGATGTCGCGGTAGAAGGGCGGCTTGCCGAGAAGGTCTTCCAACCCACCCCCATCCCCTCCCCAAGGGAGGGGGAACTGTTTTCTTTCGGCCTTAGAATCTGTAGCGGAAGAAGTATCTTTACTCCCCTCCCCTGGGGAGGGGTCGGGGGTGGGTGTCAGATATCTGTACGCCAGCTTCCTCATCGCCTTGTTAATCTGCTTCTCCAGTTGGCGCACGCCGCTCTCGCGGGTATACTGCTCAATGATTTTCTCGATGACGGCCTTGGGGAACTTTGGCTTGTCCTTCAGCGTTTTTAAGCCTGTGTTCTCCAGTTCGCGGGGGATGAGGTGGCGCTTGGCAATCTCAATCTTCTCCTCGGTGATGTAGCCGCTCAGCTCGATAATCTCCATGCGGTCGAGCAAGGGTTTGGGGATGGTCGAGAGATTGTTGGCCGTGGCGATGAAGAGCACCTTCGAGAGGTCGTAGTCAACGTCGAGGTAGTTGTCGTGGAAGGCCGAGTTCTGCTCGGGGTCGAGCACTTCGAGGAGTGCCGATGCCGGGTCGCCGTTCACCGTGGCTTGTGTCACCTTGTCAATTTCGTCGAGGATGAACACGGGGTTCGAGCTTCCCGCCTTCTGTATGCTGCTGATGATACGTCCCGGCATGGAGCCGATGTACGTGCGGCGGTGGCCGCGTATCTCCGCTTCGTCGTGAAGTCCGCCGAGCGACATACGCACGTATTTGCGCTTCATGGCGGCGGCAATCGACTTGCCGAGGCTTGTCTTTCCCACGCCCGGAGGGCCGTAGAGACAGAGGATGGGGCTCTTCAGGTCGCCGCGCAGCGAGAGCACGGCCATGTGCTCGAGGATGCGCTCCTTCACCTTCTCCATGCCGTAGTGGTCGCGGTCGAGAATCTTCTGCGCCCGCTGCAGGTTGAGGTCGTCCTTGGTGTACTCGCCCCAGGGCAGGGAGACGAAGGTTTGCAGGTAGTTCAGCTGGAGGTTGAACTCCGGCGACTGCGACGAGGTTTGGTCGAGCTTTTCCAGTTCCTTCTTGAACACCTTCTCCACCTCCTCCGACCATTTCTTCTTCTTCGCCTTGTCCACGAGCTTCTTGCGCTCGGGCGATGCCTCGTCGCCCTCGGTCATGGCGGCGCGCATGTTCTTGATTTGCTGCTGCAGGAAGTAGTTCTTCTGCTGCTCGTCCAGGTCCTCGCGGGTCTTATTGCGAATCTCGGCCTTCAGCTTCTGCAAGTTAATTTCACGGTTCAGGGCCTTCATCGTGCCGAAGAGACGTTCCTTCACCGACTCCACCTCGAGCAACCCTATCTTCTCCTTCGTGGAGAAGGGCATGTTCGAGCAGACGAAGTTGAGCGCCATCACATCATTACTAATATTGTGTATGGCAAACATCGCCTCGTCGGGAATCTCCTCGCTGATGCTGATGTACTGCGCGCTCATGCGGCGCAGGTCATCAATGGCCGTGCGCCACTCCTTGTCGTGCTTGTCGGGCATCAGCTCGGGCGAGGACTCCACGTGGCCGGTGAGGTAGGGGAACTCTTTTGATATGTCGAGCAGCTTCAGACGTCCCATGCCCTGCATGATGGCCGTTATCAAGCCATTGGGCAGGGTGAGCTGCTTCACCACCTTGGCGAAGACACCGGTACGGAAGAGATCGCTTTCCTCGGGCATCTCCACGTCGGGGTCTTTCTGGCACACGATGCCGATGAGCGCATCCTGCTTCTCAGCCTTGCGCACCAGCTTCATGCTCGACTCGCGCGAGATGATGATAGGTGCCACCACGCCGGGGAAAAGCACAATGTTGCGCACAGGCAATATAGGTACCTCAGAGGGCATCTCACCCTCCAATAGTTTTCCGAAATCTCCTTCTATATCGGCAATCATCGAAAATGCCGATGCATTCTGTTCATCCATCAAAGTTATTTACGATTTACTGATTTTCGATTTACGATTTACTGATTTTCGATTTACGATTTATTTGCCATTTGGCAATTTTGGGGTGCAAAATTACAAAGAAAAAGCGAATTGACCAAAAATACAATATTAAAACAACGGTAAAAGACGTTAATTAATGACGATACCGCTTTTCAATGATTTTTGATACGAGAATGTACTGGTAGGTGGCGGCCATCATGGAGCGGATGAGGCCCCGGGTGCCCATGCGGAAGCTGCCGTCAAGGAAGTAGCTTTTGAAAAATCGCCAGAGAGGACGCCAGAGAAGTGCACCAACGCCATAACCCCGGGCGGCTTTCTTGTCAACCTCGTCGTCGGTGTAGATGTTCATCTTCGCGATGTATTCGTGCATGGTTTCGTCCATGAGGTGGAGCAGACGTGCCTCCTTGGCGGCATGAAGGCGCTCCGTAGGGCCAGGCACGTCGGGGAAAGTGTGTACATGTGGCGGCCATGTGGTGCCCTCGCGCACGAAGAAGCGTAGTTGGAAGTCGTAGCGGTAGTCGCGCACAAACATTCCCATGAACATATTTTGTCTAGGAATGTAGTAGCCGGCAGGACACTTCGGGTCGCGGATGCGTTCGTAGAGCACGTCGCGCAGCTCGGGCGTGACAATCTCGTCGGCATCGACCACGAGCACCCATTTGCTTTTTGCACTCTGTATGGCAAAGGTTCGAGCCGGTTCGGCACTCTTGTGGTCGCCTTTGGGGAAGGTGACGATGCGGCAACCGTAGCGGGCGGCAATCTCGCGGGTATCGTCGGTAGATTCCATGTCACACACCACCACCTCGTCGAAGTCCTTTACGGCTTCAAGACATTTCGTCAGGTGAAGGCTGGCGTTGTAGGTGTTGATGACGACGGAAATCATTATGATTTTCGATTTACGATTTGTGGATTTTCGATTTACGATTTGTGGATTTTCGATTTACGATTTTGCTACGCAGGAGTAGGCTTCCTTGACGGTTTTGATAACAAAGGCTACCTGCTCGTCGGTAAGCATGGGGTAGCAGGGGAGGGTAATCTCGTGGGCGTAGTTGGCGTATGCCTGTGGATAATCTTCCATCTTGTAACCCAACTGGCTGAAGAGCGTGAGCATGGGAAGGGGTATGAAGTGTACGTTCACGGCCACCTGGCTCTTCGAAATCTCGGCAATCATCGCGTCGCGTTGCTCCTCCGAGAAGTCGCGTATGCGGAGGGGATAAATATGGTAGGAGGTCTCGCGGCTACCGTCGTTCATGGGCGGGAGTATTGCCCAGGGCTCCTGGGCGAAGGCCTCGTTATAGGCTTGGAAAATCTCCTTGCGGCGGACAAGCATCTGTGGGTACTTGCGTATCTGCGCCAATCCGATGGCGGCGTTCACGTCGGCCATGTTGGCCTTCATGCCCATGCCCACGATGTCATAGCGCCAACCGCCGGCCTTGCTCTTGGTGAAGGCATCCTTCGTCTGGCAGTTGAGCGACATGAGGCGCAACTGCTGGTAGAGTTGCTTGTTGTCGAAGGGTTCGGGCATGTTCAGGCAGATGGCTCCTCCCTCGGCGGTGGTGATGTTCTTCACGGCGTGGAGCGAGAAGATGGCGATGTCGGTTTGTGTGCCGCTGAAGTTGCTGCCGTAGTGTGACCCGATGCTATGAGCCGAGTCGTTGATGACGATGATGCGCCCCAGCTGCTTTTGAACGTCGGACGACGGCTGGAACTTCTTTACGATATCAGGTTCCTGCACCAGTTGCATGATGGCCTTGTAGTCGCACGGCCACCCCGCGATGTCTACGGGCAGGATGGCTTTTGTCCTTGGGGTGATGGCGCGGCGTATGGCCTCCACGCTAATGTTGAAGTCCTCACCGGCATCGACCATCACTGGTTTTGCCCCTGCCCAGATGACAGCCAGGGCCGTGGCACAATAAGTATAGGCGGGGATGATGACCTCGTCATCTGCCTTCACGCCGAGCCAACGCAAGGCCATAATGGCACCCGTCGTCCATGAGTTGACGCAGAGAACGGCCTCCGAGCCAGCGAGTTTCATTATTTCTTCTTCTAAGGCTTTCACCTTCGGCCCTGTGGTAATCCAACCGGAGCGAAGCGAATCTGTTACTTCTTCTACGACGCTATTGTCGATGTATGGGGGCGAGAATGGTATATTCATAATGGGTGCAAAGGTAGACATTATTTCCGATATGGCCAAAATTTTTACCTTATATTAAAAAATGTTCGCATTTTTGGCTCTTTCGCACAAAATGGCTACCTTTGCACGCAGTAATTGAAGATTGAAGTTTGAAAATTGAAGATTACATTACCATAGGACTTGATGCGAAGCGCATTGTCCGTAACGCCACAGGGCTCGGCAGCTATGGCCGCACCTTGGTGCGCGACCTCGCTGCCATCGATGGCTTGAACCTTCGTCTTTATGCCCCTGATGCGGGTCGTGATGACCTGCGAAACCAGGTGGTTGGCGAGCAGGAACAGGAATCTGCTTCCACAAAGGGCGGTTCCCTTACATTCTGCTATCCTGAAGGGTGGCAACCGTTGGGCAAGAGCTACTGGCGTTCGCGGGGGATGGTGTCTCAGCTTGTTAAAGACGGCGTGCAGGTGTATCATGGTCTTTCCGGCGAGTTGCCCATAGGCTTGCAAAAGGCGGGCATACGCTCGGTGGTGACCATCCACGACCTCATTTTCATGCGCCATCCGGAATGGTATGGTGGAGCTGACGTGAAAATCTATACCCAGAAGTTCCGCCATGCCCTGCAAGAAGCCGACCGTATCGTGGCTATCAGCGAGTGTACGCGTCGTGACATTTGTGAGTTGGGCGATGTTGAACCAGAGAAAGTTGAACTCATCTACCAGAGCTGTTCCACACGCTTCTCCTCCATGTCTACGGAAACTGCCCCCGATGGCATGATGATGAAACTGATATGGTATGTGCACGACCACTATGACCTGCCCGACCGCTACATCCTCAGCGTGGGTACCATCGAGAAGCGCAAGAACGCACTACTGGCCGTAAAGGCGTTGCACCATTTGCCCGACGACCTGTCGCTGGTGCTGGTGGGTCATGCCACCGACTATGCCGAGGAGGTTTGGCAGTATGCCTTGGAAAATGGCCTTGGCGGTCGGGTGATGATGCTCCATAACGTACCCGACGATCACTTGCCCGCCATTTACCGCTTGGCAGAGGCTTTCGTCTATCTTTCACGCTACGAGGGCTTTGGCATACCCATCATCGAGGCCATCCGCATGGGTTTGCCCGTGGTAGCCAGTACGGGGTCGTGTCTGGAGGAAGCTGGAGGGCCACACAGCCTTTACGTCAATCCTGATGATGAGCGTGCTATGGCTGCCGCAGTCACCAGCGTACTCTGTAATGCACCTGGCCGTGAGCAGCGCATAGAGCAGAGTCAGAAGTATATACAACGATTTGAAAATACAGGAGCGGCGCAAAAATTCGCCGACCTCTATCACGAACTATTGTCCCATTAACTCCCTTTTAAATCTCTTTGGAAAATGATTAGAATAGGAATACTTGGTGCGGCAGGATATACCGGAGGCGAGCTCATTCGTCTGCTGCTGAACCACCCACAGGCAGAGATTGTCTTTGCCAACAGCGAGAGTAACGCCGGAAATCTGGTGAGTGACGTACACGAAGGCTTGGTAGGCGACACCGACCTGCGTTTCACTTCGGAGATGCCCTTCGAGCAGGTCGACGTGGTGTTCTTCTGCTTTGGCCACGGCAAGAGCGAGGCTTTCCTCCAGGAGCACACCATCCCCAGTCATGTGAAGATTATCGACTTGGCACAGGACTTCCGTATTGCGGGAGAACATGACTATGTTTACGGCCTCCCGGAGATTAACCGTGAACGTATTGCCCGGGCAAAACATGTGGCCAACCCCGGATGTTTCGCCACGGCTATTCAGCTTGCCCTGCTTCCGGCTGCCTACCTGAACCTGCTGAAGGACGACATTAGCGTGAACGCCATTACGGGTAGTACCGGTGCTGGACAGAAGCCGTCTGCCACGACGCACTTCTCTTGGCGCGTCGACAATATGAGCATCTACAAACCCTTCCAGCACCAGCATCTGGCAGAGATATGCCAGTCGCTGCGTCAGGTACAGGGTTATCTCGATGCCTCCGTCGATTTCATCCCCTATAGGGGACCTTTTGCCCGTGGAATATTCTGTACTGCCGTTGTACGTCTGCCGCGTGGTAACGACGAACAGACGGAGCAACAGCTCCACAATGATATCCTCAACGCCTACCGCGACTTCTACCACGATGCGGCTTTCACCCACTATAGCGAGGCTCCCATCGACCTGAAGCAGGTGGTGAACACTAACAAGGCGCTTGTGCATTGTGAAATCTTCGGTAACAAACTGCTTGTCACTTCTGCCATCGACAACCTCCTGAAGGGTGCCGTTGGTCAAGCCGTACAGAATATGAACATCATGTTTGCTATCGATGAAGCCGCTGGAATCCGCCTGAAAGCATCCGCCTTCTGAACCTACTCATACATTGATTAATGGCAAAGAATCAGTCACAACTGAGGGAACGGCAACGAACGGACATCAAGGAGCCGAAGAGATATAAGGTCATCATCTATAACGATGACTTTACGACGATGGATTTTGTGGTAATGGTGTTGAAGCAAGTGTTCTTCAAAAGCGAAGAGGAAGCAAACGCGCTGATGCTACGGGTGCATCACTCAGATAAGGCTGTCGTGGGTATTTACACCTACGATATTGCCGTTTCCAAGGCTCGCAAGGCTATGGGCATGGCAAGGGAACAGGGCTTTCCACTCAGGTTAACCGTTGAACCAGAAGAGGAGTAGGCATTATGGCAGAAATCAGACACACCGAACGTGCTGCCCGTGTGCTGCACTTAGCCATGCAATACTGTCAGGAAGACAGGCATGAGTTTGTGCTGCCCGAACATCTGTTGCTGGCCATGATGTCCGACGAGAACTTCGCGCAAGTGGTCAACATTTTCTACAGTTCTGATAAGCTGAGTGAACGTCTGTACGAAAAGATGGCAGAGGTGGAAACCGTGCCAGAAGGACTTGACTACGAACCTGATTCATCCGTACAGCTCGGGCAGGTGATTGAGTATGCCTGTCAGCAAGTGCTCAGCAGTAGTGCCAAAGCACTGGACATAACCCACCTCGTATTGGGTATCCTGAAGTTGGAAGAATCGTGGGCATGCTATGTGTTGAAGGATGCATTAGCGGACAAGGAAAGCGACTTCCTGAGCCAGCTTATCAGCGCCTACGACTACGAGGACTTTCTGGAAGAAGAAATAACGGAGCACAAAACCGATGAGGCTTGGAAGAAGCTCGTGACCTGCATGAACGACCTCTATGAAAAGCAAAACCCGCTCATCGGCAGAGAGCAGGAACTGAAGCGGACGATTCAGGTGTTATGTCGCAGAGACAAGAACAACCCGTTGCACGTCGGAGAACCTGGCGTTGGCAAGACAGCTCTCGTCTGGGGCTTGACGCGGATGATAGAGGAAGGCAAAGTGCCGAAACGACTGAAAGGCAGCAGAATCTATCAGCTCGACATGGGAACCCTGCTGGCAGGGACACAGTATCGCGGCGACTTCGAGAACCGCATCAAGCAGATTATGGACGGTGTCCAGGAGGAGAGCGAAAATAATATTGTCTATATCGACGAGATTCATACGCTTGTCGGGGCAGGTGCCACCGGCGAGGGAGCCATGGATGCATCGAACATGCTGAAACCCTATCTCGAAGGGGGTAACATCCGCTTCATTGGCTCCACGACCTACGAGGAGTATAATCGCCATTTCGCCCGTTCAAAGGGCATGATTCGCCGCTTCCAGCAGATTGACATCGCTGAGCCTTCTGTTGAGGAAACGAAGCACATACTCCAGCAGCTACGTCCCAGATATGAGGAATTTCACCATGTGAAATACGATGACGAAGCCATCACGTTTGCCGTGGAAGCCAGCGCGAAGCACGTCAACGACAAATTCCTGCCCGACAAGGCCATTGACCTCATAGACGAAGCTGGAGCTGCCATGGAAATCGAAGCGCAACTTTCAACGATAGGCAAGAAAGAAATTGCCGACGTGCTGGCCAAAACATGCAAGGTGGATGCGCTATCAGTAGCTGAGGATGATGACTACCAGAGACTTGAAAGTCTTGCGCCGAGGATGCTTTCTCAGATTTACGGTCAGGACGAGGCCATCCGCCAAGTGGTGGAGGCGGTGCAGATGTCACGAGCAGGATTGCTCGATGAAAACAAACCGTTGGCATCGCTGCTCTTTGTAGGACCGACGGGTGTGGGTAAGACGGAAGTGGCAAAGGTACTGGCGAAGGAACTTGGCATCGAACTGGTACGTTTCGACATGAGCGAATACACGGAGAAACATACTGTGGCAAAGCTCATTGGTTCACCGGCTGGTTATGTGGGTTATGAGGATGGCGGATTATTGACGGATGCCATCCGCAAGACCCCCAACTGTGTATTGCTGCTCGACGAAATAGAAAAAGCCCACCAGGACATCTACAATATTCTGCTTCAGGTGATGGATTATGCACGGCTTACCGATAATAAAGGTCATAAGGCTGATTTCCGTAATGTTGTTTTGATTATGACCTCGAATGCCGGGGCACAGTTTGCTTCACAGGGCAGTATCGGCTTTAATGGCAACGTGAGCCGTGGCGAGGCGATGATGAAACAGGTGAAGAAAACCTTCAAGCCTGAGTTCCTCAACCGCTTGTCAGGTGCCATCGTGTTCCGTGACATGGACAGGGAGATGGCTATGCTTATCCTGAAGAAGAAACTTCGTGAACTGGATGCCAAGCTCGAAGCCAAGCATGTGAAGATGACCCTTAGCGCGGAGGCTTTCGACCATCTGATGAAAGAGGGATTCACGGCAGAATATGGCGCAAGAGAGATGGATCGTGTCATCGCCCAGCAACTGAAACCCTTGCTGATGCGGGAGATTCTTTTTGGTAGCTTGAAAAACGGTGGCGATATCACAATCTGCATGAAGGATGGCAGTTTGGCAATTGGATAATGAACTGTGGTTCCCCAATCCGCGCTGGGGCGAGGATGATGGGTTGGTAGCGATTGGTGGCGACTTGTCGGTGAAGCGTCTGCTATTGGCTTATAGCAACGGCTTCTTCCCGTGGTACGCCTTCAAAATGGAGAGTGAGCCACACTGGTATTGTCCACTCAATCGCTTCGTCATCTTCCCAAACGAGATTCACATCAGCCATTCCATGCGGCAGTTGTTGCGTCAACATAAGTACGAAATAACTGTCAATCAAAACTTTGAGGGCGTGATAAACGGATGTTCCACTGTGCAGAGCCGCAATGAGGAGAATGCTGCGTGGCTAGGGCCAGACATCATTGAGGCATTCACTGATCTGCATCGCCGTGGCTATGCTGCCAGCGTGGAAGTGTGGGAACCATCCGACGATGTGCAAGGCAGAAGGCTCGTCGGAGGTCTTTATGGTGTCACGCTGCGTAAGGCATTCTTCGGAGAAAGCATGTTCTCGTTGGTTCCCAGTGCTTCCAAGTTGGCGCTTGTCTATTTGGCGAAAGCCTTGGAGAACATTGGTGGCCATTTCATCGACTGTCAGTTTGAAACTCCTTTTTTCAAATCCATGGGTGGCAGGTTTATTACCTACGATGAGTACATGAAAATCCTGAATAAGGGGGAATAAGAGAAGATGGTGTTTTGAGGTTAATATAACAAAAAAGTGCCTATATTCTGTTTCAATGTTTGGGTGGCAAGATACAAAGCGTTACCTTTGCATAGTAAATTCAGAACATTATGGTACAATTGTTATGGGTAGACGATGAGGTGGAGCTGCTGAAGGCGCACATCATCTTTCTAGAGAAGAAGGGTTACGAAGTAACCACGGTGAGCAACGGAACGGATGCCATAGACCTCTGCCGCGAACGGAGCTTCGACCTAGTGATGCTTGATGAGCAGATGCCAGGACTTTCTGGCTTGGAGACGCTGCAGCGCATCAAGCAGATAACGCCCGCCACGCCCGTGGTCATGGTGACCAAGAGCGAGGAGGAGAACATCATGGAACAAGCCATTGGGCAGAAGATTGCCGACTACCTCATCAAGCCTGTGAACCCGAATCAGATTCTCCTGGTGCTGAAGAAGAACATCCACCGCCGCGAGATAGAGACGGAGGTGACGCAGAACCAGTATCAGCAGCAGTTCCAGCAGATAGCCATGCAGATACAGGATTGCCGCACGTGGCAGGATTGGCAGGATATCTACCGACAGCTGGTACACTGGGAGCTGCAGCTCTCCAGTACCGACTCGCAGATGACCGAGATGTTGGCTATGCAGAAGGAAGATGCCAACCTGGGCTTCGCCAAGTTCGTGAAGAAGAACTATATTAATAGCCTCACTTCCGGCCCCCTCTTTTCCCACCAACTGTTTAAATCGAAAGTGTTCCCACTGCTCGACAAGAAGGAAAAGGTGTGCCTCGTCGTCATGGATAACTTTCGCTACGACCAGTGGCGACTGCTTTCGCAGGAGATAGGCAACATGTTCGACATTGACGAGGACCTCTATTTCAGCATTCTGCCCACCGCGACGCAGTATGCCCGTAACGCCATCTTCTCAGGCCTGATGCCAAACAAGATTGAACAGATGTTTCCTGAGCTGTGGGTGGACGAGGATTCTGAGGAGGGTAAGAACCTCAACGAGGCTCCGCTCATACAGACGCAACTGGATCGCTACCGCCGCCACGACACGTTCTCCTACCATAAAATAAACACCAGTACTGAGGCCGAACGACTGTTGCAACAGTTTAATACTCTTGGCAAGTATGACCTCAATGTCGTGGTGTTCAACTTCATCGACATGCTCAGTCATGCCCGCACGGAGAGCCGCATGGTACGCGAATTGGCAAACGACGAGAGTGCCTACCGTTCCATCACGCTCTCATGGTTCCGCCACTCTGTTATTGCCGACTTCTTCCGTATGTTGGCACAGACGGATTATAAGGTCATCGTCACTACCGACCACGGTTCGATACGCTGCACCAAGCCCGTAAAGATTGTGGGTGACCGCAATACGAACACCAATCTGCGCTATAAACTGGGAAAGAACCTGGGATATGACTCGAAAGACCTCTTCGTCATCAAGAATCCCGCCGAGGCACAACTGCCCTCGCCAAATCTTTCGACGAGCTATGTCTTTGCCACCGGCGACTCCTTCTTTGCCTATCCTAACAACTATAATTATTATGTGTCGTACTACAAGGATACGTTCCAGCACGGCGGCATCTCCATGGAGGAGATGATTATCCCGCTGATTACGCTGAAGGGGAAGCAGCGATAAGGTCTCCTAAAATGTCTAAGTACGTGTCGATGGCACTCTCTATCTCGTCCAGGCGTATATACTCGTCGGCGGAGTGAGAGCGTGCGGAGCAGCCAGGACCCATCTTCAGCGAGGGGAATGGCATGAGCGCTTGGTCGGAGAGGGTAGGGGAGCCAAAGGGCTTCAGACCTCGGCGCACACAGGCAGCGACCAAGGGATGGTCAAGGGCGATGCTCGATGAACGGAGACGGAAGGAACGGGCCTTCAGCTCGCAGTTCTTCATGTTCTTTTGCAGGAAGTCAAGGATGTCCTCATTGCGGTACAGCTCGTTGGGACGAACGTCGATGACAAAGTGCAGCAGGTCGGGTACGACGTTGTGCTGGGTGCCGCTCTCTACTTGTGTGACGGTCATCTTCGTTGGACCTAGCAGCGGGCTGACGCGCTGGAATCGGTAGTCACGCAGCCACGTGAGGTCGTCGAGAGCTTTGTAGATGGCGTTCACTCCTTCTTCGCGGGCGGCATGTCCGCTGGCACCGTGACTATAGCCGTCGATGACCATCAACCCTTTCTCTGCCACCGCCGGTTGCATCTCCGTGGGTTCGCCAACAAGGGCCACGTCAATCATTGGACGATTGGACAATTTACTATTTACGATTTCAGGCAGCGCATAGGTGATGCCGTCCTTGCCCGATACCTCCTCCTCGGCAGAAGCAAGGAAGATGAGATTCATTGGACAATTGGACGATTTACTATTTACTATTTGTCTGTAAACAGCGAGAAGCGAGACCAGCCCTCCGCCGCAGTCGTTGCTCCCAAGCCCATAGAGCCGTCCGTCTTCGATGTCGGGCGAGTGTGGGTCACGCGTCCAGGTGCAGACGGGCTTCACCGTGTCGATATGTGCATTGAGCAGCAAGGTTGGTTTTGCGGGGTCAATGTCATCGGGCAGGGCAAAAACGTTGTTCTTCACCCGCTGGGGATTCAGCCCCCATTCGGTCATCCTGTCATACAGAATATCGGCCGCCCGCCCCTCGTCGCGGCTCACACTTGGAGTGGCTATCAGCTCACGGAGCAGGGCCACGGCATCGTCAAAAAGAAGTTTTTTATCCATAACAGCCGCAAAATTACTACTTTTATGCTTTTTATCCAAATGTTTTTAGTACTTTTGCAGCGTCAATATAAAATAACAGCATGAAAAAGACTATCCTAACTCTTTTCGCCCTCCTTTCGATGATGCACGCCCGTGCCGACGAGGGCATGTGGACGCTCTACAATTTGCCCAGCGCGGTGTATGAGCAGATGAAGGGCTACGGCTACGCTCTGCCCTACGACAAGCTTTACGAGGCCGACGATGCCATCATGAAAGCCGTGGTAAATTTCTCTGGTTACTGTTCTGGAGTTGTCGTCAGCCCTGACGGCCTTGTGTTTACTAATCATCATTGTGGCTTCGAGGCTATACGCAGCCACAGCACCGTGGAGCACGACTACATGCTCAATGGTTTCTATGCCAAGACGTTGGAGGAGGAACTGCCCAATGAGAACATGTTCGTTTCGTTCATGGTGGAGCAGCGCGACGTCACCGACGAACTGCTGGCTCAGGGCCTTGACAGCATGAGCCTCGAGCGGCGTTCCGAATTTCTCGACTCCGTGGAGAACGCCATGTTGAAGGAGGCCAAGGCCAAGGACAGCACCCTGCGTCTGGAGCTGAAATCCTTCTATGAGGGTAACCGCTACTACGCCACCACCTACCGCGACTTCCGTGACGTGCGCCTTGTTTTCGCCATTCCCAAATCGATGGGTAAGTTCGGCGGCGAGACCGATAACTGGATGTGGCCCCGGCAGACGTGCGATTTCTCCGTCTTCCGCATCTATGCCGACCCCTTTAACAACGAGCCGGCAAACTACTCTATGCAGAATGTGCCTTATCACCCTGCACATTGGGCTCGCCTGTCGCAGGATGGTTATAAGGAGGGCGACTTCGCCATGACCATGGGCTATCCTGGAAGCACCTCGCGTTATCTGTCGAGCTACGGCATTGAGGAGCGTTACGTGCAGAACGACGTGCGCCAGCAAGTGCGCGGCGTGAAGCAGGAGGTGATGAAGCGTCACATGGATGCCTCCGAGGCCGTGCGTATCAAGTACGACTCGAAGTATGCCCAGTCATCGAACTACTGGAAGAACTCCATCGGCATGAACAAGTGTATAGACAGCATCGGCTTAGTGCAGCAGAAGCGCGACTTCGAGGCACAACTGCGCAAGTGGCAGCAGGAGACAGGTTACTACACCAAGGAGCTGGACTTCACGTTGTTAGAACAACTTTACAAGAAGCGAATAGACATCATGCGGGCGTGGATGCTCTGGTCAGAGACCTTCCGTAACACGGACAACTTCTCCAACCGTGCCATGTACGTGCACAACGGAGCCAGACCTGTGGGAAAGGGCAAGCGGCAGCACATTAATATAAAGCACAATGGTGACAAATGGGATTACGACACCGACCGTGAGATATTGGGTACGTTGCTCAAGAACTATCGCGAGCAGATGGCCAAATATCCTGAGCTGAAGAAATACATGCCGGAATGCTTTACAACTATCGATGCGGAGTATGGCGGCGACTGTCAGGCTTACGCCGACGCACTCTACTCAAAGTCTAAACTGATGAAGGCGAAGAAGCGGGACAATGTGCGTGTCTACCCGAACAAGAAATCTTTCTACAAAGACCTTGGCGTGAAGTATGGCCTTGACATCACCGATGCCATGCACCTCATTCGCCAGGACATGAGGAGAATCACCGATTCCATTGATGTTCAGGAGCAGTGGCTCTGTGCCGCCAAAATGCGCATGGAGGAGGGCCTTCCACATTATAGTGATGCGAACTTCACCATGCGTCTGAGCTACGGACAGGTGAAGGAGTATAACCTTGGCGGCAAGCCCTCTGGCTGGCAAACCAAGGCTCCGAGCATGGTGGCGAAGATGAAACGAGGTGAGACAATCGAGGATTACCGGGTGGAGCCGGAGATGGTGACGCTGATGACCGAGGCCGGCCAGATGCCCCTTTGCTTCCTCACCACCAACGACATCACCGGCGGCAACAGCGGCTCGCCGATGTTCGACAGTCAGAACCGTCTCATCGGCCTGGCCTTCGACGGTAACTGGGATTCGCTCTCCAGCGACATCTTCTTCGACTCACAGCTGGCACGCTGTATCGGTGTGGACATCCGCTACGTGCTCTACATGATGGATAAATGGGGTCATGCCGACCGTCTGCTGGAAGAAATGAAAAAGTAGGGACTTACTTCATGTATGTCATAATAAATTATTGGTATGGAAATAACGATTCCAAATCTGGAACACATTGCCGATGCCGCCCGTGAGTTCATCACCGGCATCGGCGACAGCCGTGTCTTTGCCTTCTACGGCTCAATGGGAGCCGGAAAGACCACTTTCATCAAGGCCGTCTGCGAGGCGTTGGGTGTCAAGGATCAGGTCACCTCGCCTACCTTCGCCATCGTCAATGAGTATGCTCTTGGCTCTTGGCCTTTAGCTGTTAGCCAACCGCCAACCGCCATCTACCACTTCGACTTCTACCGCATCAAACGCCTTGAGGAAGCCTACGACATGGGATGTGAGGAATATTTCTACAGCGGTAGCCTCTGCTTCATCGAGTGGCCAGAACTGATAGAGGAACTCCTGCCCGAAGATGCTGTCCGCGTCACCATCACCCAGTACCCCGATGGCCACCGCACCGTTACCCTTTTATGAAGAAAGCCTCCCTCCTCTTTTTCCTTCTCTTCCCCCTCTTCCTTCCCATCGTTGCCTATAGCAAGGCCGACGTGAAGACTCCCTCCGGGGCCACTGCTCTCGGCGATTTCGTCGCCGAGCCCCAGATGCAGGCCGACCTCCTGCAGATGCTCGCCCGCTTCACTACCTATATGAAGGCCGACTTCCAGCCCTGTGTAGCTCCCAACAGCGTGGACGAGGACTGCGGCTGCTTCCGTGGTGAGAACACCATGGGCAACGATGAGCGCGGCGTGCGTCCCAATGCCGACCTCTCCATGATATGCGCCTTTCTCGTAAAGTACGGTAAAAGCGCAGTACTCCCCGATGGCGTCACCTGGGACGACCTAGAGTCGATGGCTATGAAGAGCCTCGTCTTCGCCTACAGCACCCATAAAGCTAACCGCCTGAAGGTCTGCGCCGGCAACAATTACTGGGGCTCGACTTCTACTGATGATGCCGTCTGGGAAAGTTCCCTCTGGGCGATGTCCGTTGCCTACTCCGCCTTCTTCCAATGGGAAAAACTCTCGGAGCAGCAGCGCGGCTACATCTACAACCTACTGAAGGCCGAATGCAACTATGAGCTAAACCGCTCGATTCCGACAGGCTACAAAGGCGATACCAAGGCTGAGGAGAACGGCTGGGAGGCCGATGTGCTGGCTGTCACGCTGGGACTCTTCCCTGATGATGAGCTGGCTCCGCAATGGTTCCAGCGGCTCCGCGAGTTTGCCATTAATAGCTACTCTCACCCCGACGATGCCAACAACACGACCATTATTGACCCCGACTACGACCAGACGACCGTGAAGGACCTCTATCGTGGCCAGAACCTCTACGACGACTACACGTTGCAAAACCATAATTACTTCCACACCAGCTATCAGAACGTCGTCATACAGGAGCTGGGCGAAGCCGCCCTCGCCCTGAAGCTTTTCCAGAAGGAACTCCACGGCAAGGAGCGTTGGCAGACAAATGCGCTGATGCATAACTGCCAAGCCGTGATGGACAACGTGCTCTACGACCTCGCGCTGGCCGATGGAGAGCTGGCTATGCCCAACGGCAACGACTGGAGCCTCTTCCTCTACGACCAGATTACCTCTTACTCCACCAGTGCCTGTTTCCTCCGTGACCCTCATGCCCTCCTTTTGGAGAACCGTGCCTACCAGCAAATCAAGGCCCGCCAAATGACTACCACCGACGGCTCATGGTTGCTCCGCCCTGATGTAGGTGCCCGCCGCATGGGTGTACAGGCTCACCGTGTAATGATGACGTGGCTCATGCATTATATGCTCCCCACCTCTCACCTCTCAACTCTCACCTCTCCGCTCGGCCCAACGGGACGCTTGCCCAAGCAAGACCTCTCAACTCTAACTCCCACCTCTTGGCCCGACTTCCTCCACCAGTACTCGCGTGCGAAGGTTTACCCTTCGCAAAACATTGTCTGTGCCTCCAACTCCCAGCGCTTCACCTGCTTCTCCTGGAGCCAGGGCTTGAAAAGCTACACCGGCTACATCGCTCCCCAACTCTCAACTCTCAACCCTCAACTCTCAAACCTGATTGTTCCCTTCCGCGCCAACAACACCGGCAACTTCCTTGGCTGGTACGAAGTGGAAGGCAAACACACCAACGCCACGCCTGTGGTCAATGGTCAATGGTCAATGGCCAATGGTCAATGGTCAATGGTCAACGGTCAATGGTCAATGGTCAACGGTCAATGGTCAATGGTCAATGGTCAACGGTTAATGGTCAATGGCAATGCTTGGCTGATGAACGGCGAGCTACTAACCAACGACGGCGCCCTGAACCACCGTTTCGCTATCTACTCCACCCCCGGCACCCCCGTCATCTATCTTGACTACGTCCGCGCCAACACCGACTGCACCATCACCGTCGAGAAAGGCGGCCTCATGGCCATCAGCACCGACGAGTTTACAAAGACATCGCGCACGTTCTATAGCCCTGCCTTTAGCACCGTTGGAGGAGATTTGCAATCCCCTGCCCACCGCCAACTCGACGGCACCACGTTTACCACCCTCCCCGGCCCGTGGGTGAATATCGACAATACCTTTTCCATTATCAACTGTAAGGAATCCAGCTTGTCTAATTCCACCCAATTTTCCTTCGGCGAGCGGACAAACAACAACTCCATAATGACCTCGCTCCTTTTCGGCTCCTATAGCGACAAAAGACGCACGGTCGCCAAAGGTGACGTAGTTGATTGCCGTGCCTTGACATATTATTCCAATATCACCGCCGAGCAAACCGCTCACGTTCTAGAGAATTTGCAATCCCTGTCCGTCCCCAAAGGCTGGAACGGTATCATCGTTCCCGACCCCGTCATTCCCCACCCTCAACTCTCCGCTCGGCCCAACGGGACGCTTGCCCAAGCAAGAACTCTCAACTCTCCGCTCGGCCCAACGGGACGCTTGCCCAAGCAAGAACCCTCAACTCTCAACTCTCAACTCTTAACTCTCAACTCATACTACCTCCTTCTCAGCAACTTCGCTGGCTCCAGCGACTGTACCCTGACAGGCATCTCCACCCCCCTTGGTAGTCCAGTCTTTACCGTAAATACCACCATCACCGAGGAAGGCTCCACCGCAACCTTTACCGCAGAGGAGAACCACTCAGTGGCAAACACCCTGAAATTCTTCATCCGTGGAAACGGCATCGAAGTCGTTCAGGCCGATGACGCCCCCCACACCATCTATCTCAAAAACTTGTCCAAGGGAAAGAACACCATAACCATCACGGCCATAGACAGCGGTAAGGTTATCTCAAAGCGCATAACCCTGAAAAACAAAATGCTGAAGGCCACCATCCAGGAAGCCAGGCTCGAAATCGCCTCATTAGTTCAAGAAAAGTAATAGGATTCGAGATTCATTAGAATCCGCTTGACTGGTGCAGACGGTCAAGGTTACCGTCCCACAGGTCGTGGAGGTCGTCTAGGTCCTCGGCCATAGCATAATCTACTACGCAGAGACACATTTCCTCTGTGAGCTCACTCTGTCCAAGACGCATCTCCCAGTAGGCTTCGGGTTCCTCCTCGTCAACCCATTGCAGACGTATGTGGCTGTTCTTGCGCCGCTCCACGATGCGCGCCCTTAGCGTGTGGTGCTCCCCCCAGGGGCTGCCCCACGTGAGGCTCATAATACCGTTCTCCTCAGTCACACGGTCGGCAAGCCAGCGCTCCAAACCGTGGTCGGTGCTCAGCAGCTGCCACAACAGGTCGGGCTTACGAGCTGCCAGCGGATATTCCAGTTCGAGTTTTCTCTTTCGCATCTATTCATCGGTTTTAGGTTCTTAAGGCATCATGGAAATCACTTCCACGGGGCAAAATTACACTTTTTTTGCGAAATAACAAAAAAATATTAGATTTTTTTTGCCGTATTGATTTTTTCTTTGTACCTTTGCACCCGCTTTTAGACAGTTTTTGTCTTGGCGGGATAGCTCAGCTGGTTAGAGCGCATGATTCATAATCATGAGGTCGCCGGTTCAATCCCGGCTCCCGCTACCAAAGAAAAGTTCTGAAAATCAAGCAGTTACGAAGATTTCGCAACTGCTTTTTTTCTTTTCAAGAACTCGTTAGGGGAAAGTAAAAGGAAAGTTTAAAAGCTGAATTCATAGTTGTTTAAGCTTTATTTTCGTATGGTTTCCATAACTTTCGTTGGGGGCAAATTAGGCTGTAATTAGAGGTTTTACCCCCTCTTTTTGCTAAAACAGATAAAAAAATGACCCCGTAAGGGAGCATTGAGGTCTTCGTTCAATATTTAGGTAATCTTCCTTCTATTTTGTTGAGCAAAACGATAATTCCAATTAAAATGGCAGATGAAAGTAAAAATGTGAATGGTATCCAAACTTCTGCCCATAGTCTGCTCCAGTCGCAGAGATAAACAGCAGCGAAGATGGCAATAGTTGCGCTATATATAGTTAATGTTATCATAGCCCAGAAGTTTGGCCAAGATAGAAAGATGCCTTTGTCAACCCCTAATTCCTTTTTGGCTTTCTTGATTCTCATGTCACATGCCTCGTCAACAGACTTCAAGGTGGATTCTGCATGTTTGGTGATAGAGACCTTTACATTGTCAGCAGCCTCGCCCACATTCTGATTTACTTGTTGGTAGATTAACTCTGGCAGTTTGGTCAGAACGGCTTTGTCCGTTGGGGACAAACCAACCTTCATGTCCTTGTAACCATCCAATCGCTTCTGAATGACTTCTTGCGCCTTTTGGATATCAGCACACCGTCCTTGTAGATTCTCAATTTGCCTCATTACACCAAGAATCTTCTCCAAGAATTCTAAACCGTCATCATAATTACTACCTGAAGATGGTGAGATCTCGTTTTGCTGGGTACCATTTTCTACTGGATTCTCACTTGAAGACTGCTCGACATCATCGAACAAGTTCTTTATTTCATCGTATTTTTTCGACATTACATTATATATTTGTACGTTTACATATTTATATTATTATCTTCCATAACTACGATGGATGATCTTTCTCGGACAGCATTTAGCTACGGCTCTGGCGATACGCTTTGCTCGGAGCAGTTCGTCATCATCATCCTTCTTTTTGTGAGGCTGATCATTGTTGCTTCCTCCACCCCCTCCTGATGAATATCCAGAGCCGCCTGGAACACTCATTATCTCGAAGAATACGCATAGTGAAATCTCCATTACCTCTTCGAGCACAAACTCAAACTCACTTTCGAGAGCCTTGAAAGTGTTGCCCATAGCGTTCACGAGATTTTCAGAGACATCAAATGTGAAGTGTTCAGGCTCCTTGCCATTCTCAATACTACGGTCAAACTCAAAATGCTCTTTCTTCGTATCTGCATGGATTGGCTCACAAGTAAAATGATGCTGCTCAGCATAGGCTTTCCGGGCATTC
>JAFVFY010000078.1 GCA_017475265.1 Prevotella sp.
GGCTTATTTTTGGCTTATTTTTTGTTGGGCATTTTCTTGTCCAATAAGTTCATTTGTTGTACTTTTGCAGCGACAATTATAGGGTCGTGGTGACAGGAACATTGACCCGAGTCTGGGTCAAGTGCCTGTCCCCACGACCCGAATGAGGTCAAATCTGGAGCGGAATTCACTATCACTAACTAATAAAGCATATAGAAATATGAGAAACTTTTTTGATTTGTTGGGAAGTAATGCACGCATCGTCGTTGCACTTGCATTGTGCGGGCTTGGAACTTCAAATGCCGTGGCGCAGGGGGAAAGGAGCGATTACATTCCTTTTGTGGAAGAAGGAAAGGTGTGGTACTGTGGTGCGGATGGAAACATAGGCCGGATAACACCTGAGCATCCCGAAGGAGAGGGAATCGTCTGTGTATTCACCATACATGGCGACACGCTGATAAATGGCAGGGAGTATAAAAAGGTATGCTGCCAGTATGACGATTACTACGGTGACAAGGATCAGCACTACTACTGCGCCGTTAGGGAAGAAGCCTGCTTAGTGTTCATCGTTGAGGAAAAGATGACGGAGGAAAAACTGCTATATGACTTTAGCCGTCCTGAGGAGGAGATAACAACACTCACATATAATAATCAAAAGTTTGCCCGGACAGAAGGCTGGCGGCTTCCTGGTTTCTGTCCAGGACAAATGATGTATGCTGTTTGCATATTTTCAGGGGACGAAATAGACTATTCCAATGCCCCGGGCTTCTGGGTTGATGGCGTTGGCGCACCCGGCACTAACCCTTTCGCCTTTGAATTTAGCAATCATATCATCGACAAACCGAAGCTGGGTAAATACATTTTTGTGCGCACATGTATGAAAGACGGTAAGTATATTTTTAAAATGGACTGGATGGTTTTGCCTGGTGACCCTGAGTGGCAGTGCGCCACCCCCACCATCGCCTACGACAATGGCCGCTTGGTGTTCGGCTGCGAGACGCCTGACGTGGAGTATATCTACGAGATAAAATGCACTGACGCGGTCAGCGGTCGCGGCAGCGAGGTGAGCCTCGGCCAGACTTACGAGATTCGCGTCCATGCCACCCTTGATGGCTATGAGGACAGCGACGTGGCCGTGGCCACCATCGGATGGCGCAACGGACGGCCAGTGATGGAGGGCTTCAGCAGCGTCACGCTGGGCGATAGCGAAGGCATTAGCGACGTGAACGGCGACGGCAAGGTGGACGTGGCCGACATAGCGACCATTATCGACATCATGGCGGGACAGAAGGAATAAAATACAGGCAGACAATGACTTGTTTTCTTAGAATTGCCATGCTGGCCATTGTAGTCCAGCTTGGCCAGCCTGAACTATGCGGCAACGGTACAGCCGCACAAACCCTTGACAGCTCCACTTACGAGTTGCTTACGAAACATAACCTGAAGATTCTGCACATCGGCAATTATAACTATACTTACTACTTGAAATTTTCAAAACATGAGAGACAAAATCAAGAGGTAAGGGGACAATTAATAGAAAGTGAGGATATCTACAAACGACGTGGCAAGAAGAAACTATATGTAGTTTATTCTATGGAAGGAGAAATCGTTTTGTATAAGACGAGAAGAAAAACCAAACTGTTTACAGGATTCAAAGATCCGTTTTTCACAAAGAAGCCTTTAATCTTGTCAAAGTTCGCAGTACTTAAAAAGGCAGAAAAGCTAAGATCTTTAACGATTGAGGAAATTCGTTCGATGAATCTGAAAAAGTACGAGGGAAGTTACATTAAACTCTTTATACCAGAATAAGAGCAGATCACTGGGGAGGTTTCTTGGACAAGCCAAGCGGCAGAGCCGAGCGCTCTTTGATTACTTTTTCACACGGATATTTTGTTAATTAAGAAATAAGTGATAATTTCACAAATGAAAAGGCAATCAACAGATACCAATGACACAACAGCCACGAATGTGAAGCGATTATAAAAAGTGGAGGTCGAAAACGTTTTTCTTTAGAGAGAAAACGGCTTTCTCTGATAGAGAAAACGGCTTTTTTTATGCCGATACCTCACTTACTCACTTTTTCTCTCGAAATGCCTTTATTTAAAGGGGATTCGAGAGGTGAGGTATCTTGGACGTACCTCACCTCTGAAAACGCCTTTGTACAAAGGGGTTTTGAGAGATTTAGTGAGTAAGTGAGGTATAATCACGATATGAAGAAATCCTGAGATTCTTACAACGTTTAAGGATTTTTTTTGAAAAATATTTTAAAGTTTTGATTATTTTATGTAATTTTGCACGCTGAATTGCATAAACGTATGCTTCTATAGTCAATAATTCAGAACAATAACTATTCCAAAACCTATATGAATGACCGCTTTTTCTTGTTTGTGAGGAAAAAATGGATTTGTTTTTCCATTGCTGTGATATGTGGAGGTTTCACGGCATGTACAGACGATTACGACCTTGACGACCCAGGCAATTACCCCTCCTGGCTGGGAGGCAGCATCTATGGAGCCCTCAAGGATCCTGCCAGCCTTCAGGAAGGCGACAAAGCCATGCTGTCGGGTACTTTCACCAACTACCTTCGCCTTATTGACGACCTCGGCTATGCAGAGACGTTGTCGAAGACTGGTTCCAAGACCGTCTTTGCCGCCAACGACGAGGCTTTCGACCGCTTCTATGCCAATAACCAATGGGGTGTACATCGTTACGAAGACCTGACGCTGGCCATGAAGAAACAGTTGCTCAACTCTTCGATGCTCGACAATGCCCTGCTGGTGGAGATGCTGTCCAACATCTCCGGCACCTCCGACGACCCCATCATCCACGGCATGGCTTTGAAGCATGTCACCAGCGCCAGCGTCATAGACACCATCACCCACATGAAGCACCAGCTCGACATGCCCGTGAACAATGACTACTGGACGAAGTACTACGACAAGGGTCTCTACGTAGTCATGGATGCCACCCGTCCCATGATGGTGCATTTCACCGAGGAGCAGATGACCACCAACGGCATCACGACCCGTGGCAATGACAGCGACTTTGAAGTGGTCACAGGAAACGTTTTCGACCCCGATGAGCACTCTGCCTATATCTTCAGAAACAAGATTATCAGCGCCGACATCACCTGTAAGAACGGCTATATCCACCAGATGGAGGACGTGCTCGTCCCGCCGGGCAACATGGCTCAGGTCATTCGTAACAACAGCGAGTCGTCCCTTTTCAGCCGGATGCTCGACCGCTTTAGTGCTCCTTATTTCGATTCGGAGGCTTCCGTAGTGACCAGGAACTACAACGACTACGTCCAGTCATTAGGCGACAACACCACTTTGCAGCACATCGACAGTATCTATCAGATGCGCTACATCAGCTCCTATTCACAAGGAAGAAGCCTGATGACAGACCCCAACTACAATGAGGTCGGCTACGGACTCGTCTACGACCCAGGATGGAACAATTACGATAATGGCTCGGGCGACAACAGCATCCGTGACATTGCCGCCATGTTCGTTCCCACAGACGAAGCCCTCGCCCATTTCTTCATCGAAGGTGAGGGAAAGTTCCTCATCGAAGAATTCGGAAAGAAAGAAGGCGACGTGCTGCTCAACGACCGTGCCCACCTGGCGGAGAACATCGACTCCATTCCTTTGCAGAACGTCCAGCAGCTGGTGAACAACCTGATGAAGCTTTCCTTCGTCGGCACCGTACCCTCAAAGTTCAGCCACGTCATGGATGAGGCCAACGACCCGATGGGCCTGAGCCTCGATGTGCTGAACCGCACGGACGACAATAAATATAATGTGAAGATAGCCAACAATGGAGTCATCTATATGCTCGACAAGATGTTTGCTCCTCCTTCGCTCGTGGCAGTCTCCGCTCCTGTCACCATGAAGAGCAACATGCGCATCATGAATGTGGCCGTAAACGACGGTAAGGGAACAAAGCCGCTGGGGCTGAACCTGAACTACTACGCCTATCTGCTGGCCATGAGTGCCACCTACGCCTTCTTCATCCCCACCGACGATGCCTTCGAGCGTTATTACATAGACCCCTCGTCACTCTCCGACGATGAGCCTCGCGCCCTCAAGTTCTACTATCAGAGCAAGTCGCCCTTCGTCAATTGCTCTGCCTGGAAGTGCCTCAAGAACTCCGATGGACAATGGGAGATCGGCGACTCCATAGGAAAGGTAAATGCATCCGCCTTCCGCTCACAGTTCACCGACCTGCTCAACTATCACACCATCGTGCTCGGCGACGGAGAGAAACTGGGAGACAACGGGAACAAGTATTACAAGACGAAGCACGGAGGAGAAATTCTCTTTGAAAACGGAGTCGTAAAGAGCGGAGCACAAATCGAAGGCTCAGTTCCCCAATCCACCATCACACAAACCTACCATCAGAAAAACGGAGTGGCCTACTCCATCGACCATATCATACAGGCACCTCAGCGCTCCGTCCTCGCTGTTCTGGAGCAAGACGCAGAAACAACGTCACGCTTCTCAGAGTTCCTTAACCTCTGCAACGACTTCGACATGGACGAGCTTATGGCCTTTGCCAGCGACCGTCTGAGCGAAAAGAACGAGGTGACGAAGAAACAGCGCATGGCTGCCTATCACCCCTTTGCCGCCAAGAACGGACTTACTGACAACGTCAACTATTTCAACTCATTCAATTATACTGTCTACGCGCCCGACAATGAGGCCATGAAGAAAGCATACGCCCTGGGGTTGCCAAAATGGAGCGACATCAAGGCCATCTACGAACCACTCAAGGAACGATTCGAAATAGAGAAAGCCGATAACAACATAAGCCCGGAAGTACAGGAAGCACGTGACAAGGCACTCGTGATGGTCGAAGAAATCAACAACTTCATACGCTATCACTTCCAGGACAACTCCGTCTATGCCGACAACGTCGTCGACGCAGGTGTCTATTCTACAGCATGCTCCGATACCCTCGGCATCCGCCAAAGGCTCACCGTAGAGGGAGGAAAGGGACAGCTCCGCGTTACCGACTGCGCAGGACAGACCATCAACATCGATGCCAACAGCACGACACGATACGTCAATGTCATGACGCGCGACTATGAGCTCAACAAGCGACAGCACGTCATCAACAATTCGTCCTTTGCTGTCGTCCATCAAATCAGCACTCCCCTCAATTACCACTCCTCTGAGGCCGCCAACTCTCGACCCTCGACTCTCAACTCTCAACCTGTTTCGCCTGTTCGCTATGACAGGATGTGGACAGGCAACAATGCCCGTGCCCGCATGGCTAACTACCGCAAGCAGTACGAAGCCACCTACTATAAGCGCTACGACTATGATATTCAACATTGAACAATAATTACGAATTTTGTAATACGAATATAGGAATTATGAATTTTGAATTACGAATTGTGAAGGTACTGTTGCTCATCATTGCCACCCAATGGTTAATGGTCAATGGTCAATGGTCAACGGTCTTCGCCCAGCAAATACGTATCTCCGGCACCGTCACCGATGCCATGGGGCCAGTCATGATGTGTAACGTCGTCGAGATTGACAACAACAACCGTATCGTATCCAATGCGCAAACCGACATCAACGGAAACTTCTCCATGACCGTCAAGAACGCGAAGAACAAGCTACGCATATCCTACGTCGGTTACAAGACCGTCACACTACCCATCGGCACCCGGAACAAATTCAATGTCAAGCTTCAGGATGCCACACAGATAAAAGAGGTGGAAGTCGTGGCCAAGCGAAAGTTCAACCAAGGAGGACTCGCCATACCAGAGAAAGAGGTCTCGGTCGCAGCACAGACCTTCAACATGGCCGAAGTAGAGGGACTCGCCTTCACCTCGGCCGACGAAGCCCTGCAGGGACAAATCGCAGGACTTGACATCGTCTCCAACTCAGGTAACCTCGGCTCTGGAACGACCATGCGTCTGCGTGGTGTCACCTCCATCAACGGAGACTCCAACCCGCTCATCGTCGTCGATGACAATATCTTCGACAACCCCGACGCCAACTTCGACTTCCAGAACGCCAACGAAGAGACCTACGCCTCGCTGCTCTCCGTCAACCCCACCGACATCGAGGACATACAAGTCCTCAAAGACGCCGCAGCAACAGCCATCTGGGGCTCACGAGGAGCAAACGGTGTCATCGCCATACGTACAAAACGAGGAGCACGTGGAGCTGTACGTGTAGATTATTCTCTCCGTCTCCAAGCCAGCTGGCAGCCAAAGGGCTACAACCTCCTCAACGGTGATGACTACACCATGATGCTCAAGGAAATGTACTACAACCCATCCCAGAGCGCTAACGCCACCACCAACATCAACGAAATCAACTACAACTACCAGTGGGCAGAGTTCCAGAACTGGAACAACAACACCGACTGGGTCGACGAGGTTCAGCAGACAGCATGGAGCCAGTACCACTCCCTCTCCATTACCGGCGGCGGCGAAAAGGCCAACTTCCGTATATCTGCAGGATATGACCACCAGAACGGAACCATTATCAAGCAGACACTCGACCGATTCACCACGAAGCTCACCCTCGACTACTTCGTCAGCGACCGCATCAAGTTCAGCACCACATTCCCACTCACCTACACCGCCAACAACCGCAACTACGACGACAACATCCTGGGACGTGCACAGAAAATCGCCCCTAACATGAGCGTCTACCGACAGAACGGCGACGGAACCAACACCGGTGAGTTCTATGCCATGCTGCCGCTAGGAGCAAGCGACGCCGCTGGCTCATCAATGCCTAACACCTCCTCTACCCAGCTGAAAGACATACGAGACCTCGGGAACCCCGTCGCCATCGCCAACCTCGCCTGGAGAAAGGAAAAGACCTACCGCATATCACCAGAATTCAAAATCGACTACGACCTTCTCGGCAAGGATGACGACCATACCCGTCTGAAATATACCGGACTTGTCTATCTCGACATCTTCTCTCAGAGTGAGCCGAAGTACTGGCCTGGCTCACTGGAGACAAAGGGATGGACCGATGGTAAATACAACCATAGTCAGGTCTACGACCACAACTCACTTGCAGTCACCACGCGCCACACACTCACCTTCACGCCCCATTTCAACAACGAGGACTTCTATGTCACCATGCTCGGACGATGGGAACTCACGACAGCCAACAACAACAGCCAGAACGTGGAGAACAAGAATACGCCCATGGATATCACTTCCCCCACTGTCGATGCCAGCATCACATCCATGAGCAGTAGTAATGGACAGTCACGCTCCATGTCAATGACCTATACCGGTCACTTCTCCTACAAAGAACGTTACATCCTCGACGCATCTCTACGAGCCGATGGAACTACCAAGTTCGGCGATGATAAGAAATGGGGATATTTCCCCGGACTCTCCATACGATGGAACATCATCCACGACAAAAACGCCATCCCCTTCGGAGAGAACCTACAAGCTGCCCTCTCCATGCTCGCCTTCCGAGCATCATGGGGAGTCGTAGGACGTCCACCGGGCTCCGAATACCTACAGTATTCTATGTACAACACATCAGGCGTATATGGTGCACTCGGAAACACCCACAGCGTCACCTACCTCGATGGACTTCAGCTCAACAAGCTCAAATGGGAACGAACATCACAATACAACATCGGAGCTAACCTCGGCATACTCAACGACCGCATCACAGCTTCCTTCGACTACTATTTCAAGCGCACCAACGACCTCCTCATGGGAGGAGTGAAAGTACCATCCACCACAGGATTCTCATCACTCTCATGGGCCAACGTCGGAGAAATGACCAATAAAGGATGGGAGCTCAACATCTATGCCAACCGCTTCATCCGAATAAAGGATTTCTCCGTCTCAGCAAACTTCAACATCTCGCAGAACTTCAACGAAATAGTAGACATGGACGAAAGCGTCCTCCAGAGCATCAACTCCGAATGGGACCCCTCCAGCCGCAGACAGTACCTTAACCGAATACAAAAAGGTAACCCACTCGGCTCCATCTACGGACTTCGTTACCATGGTGTCTATCAGTACACCTACGAATACCTCACCAACTTGAAAGCCAGCAATGACTGGGATGGGGAACAGCTACGCAACTATATCAATAACGAATTCCTGGCACAGGGCAAGACGGCACCAATAGCACTCGATGCTGACGGCAAAGTCATGATGGACGCCTTCGGAAATCCCATACGCCAGGTATATAACTTCAACGAAGGCTCCTCAACCTATAAGTTCCAGGGTGGCGATGCCATTTATGAGGACGTCAACCACGACGGACAGATTAACTCCCTCGACATCGTCTATCTCGGAAACTCCAACCCACACCTCAATGGAGGATTTGGCATCAACCTGCAATTTAAGAACTGGTCACTAAAGACAAGCTTCAACTACCGTCAGGGCATTAAGGTGGTGAATTCTGCAAAGATGAACCTCGAGCAGATGTTCAACGCCTATAACCAGAGTTCTGCCGTGAACTGGCGCTGGCGTAAGAATGGCGATGTCACGATCATACCTCGTGCTATGTTCAATACGGGTTATAACTTCCTCGGCAGCGACCGATATGTGGAAGATGCCTCGTTTGTACGTATGAGTTATGTCCAACTTTCTTATAATTTTAATCCCAAGGTGCTGAAGCCTCTGGGGTTGCATAGGCTGAACTTCAGTCTCTCAGGACAGAACCTATTCTTCTGGAGCAAGTACAGCGGAACCGACCCTGAACATTCGCCCGGTTCATGGGGCATTGCCTACGACTCTTCGCAAACTCCACGCTCGAAGTCTGTGACGATGAATATTCAAGTGGGATTCTAGCGACCTAAGGCCTAAATGATAAATTAAAAATGAAAAATTAAAAATGAGAAATATGAGTTCATTCTTCATTCTTCATAATTCATTCATTAGCAAAGCGCGCAAGCCGCTAAGTTTATTGTTTATTGTTTATAGTCTATTGTCTTTCGTAGCGTGCAACGACTTCCTGACCATCTATCCTACCGACCGTATTGTGGGTGAGGATTTCTGGAAGACGAAGGCGGATGTCGACCAAATGGTGGACGGCTGTTATCTGAGTATGCTGAATGACGAGGTGCAGTCACGTGCCATTATCTGGGGTGCCTACCGTTCCGATGAACTGGTGAAGCGCGATGACTATACCGACTTAACCCTTGACAATATCAACGCAGTAAATCTGCTGCCCACGATGGGCTATTGCTCTTGGGCAAGTCTATACAAGGTGATTAACAATTGTAACGTCGTATTGAACCATGCCCCTGATGTGATGGCCGTAGACCCGGAGTTCACCGAAGGCGACTACCAGGTGGTGAGGGCTCAGATGCTGGCACTCCGCAGTCTGTGCTACTTCTATCTCGTGCGTGCTTTCCGCGATGTCCCCTATATGTCTCATTCCGTAGAGAACGACAATGAGATAGAGCCTGTTCCCCAGTTGCCACCTGCTGAAGTGCTGGAGCATTGTCTGGATGATTTGCAGGAAGCCCGTCGTTTCATTATGAAGTCGGGCGGTTATGGCCAGAACGACTGGCGCAACTGGGGCTATATCACTACAGATGCCGTCGATGCCATCATGGCCGACATTTATCTGTGGCGTGCTGCCATGACCCACAACAATGCTGACTACGAAAAGGTGATTGAACTCGTTGACCGAGTGGTTGAGGCGAAGGATGCCTACTACCAAAAGTACAACACAGAGGTGGTGGGCACAGGCAAGAAAGACCCCTATCATCTTTATGACGGTGAGTATGCACAGTTGGAAATCTTCCATTTCAATAATGGTAATAGCCGCGAGAGTATTCTGGAGTGGCAGTATAATGGTATTAACAATGCCAACTCAGAATTGGAGAAATACTATTATAAGACTGACAACAATGCCCAGCATGGCCGCCTAATGGCATCAAAGATTTTCAATTCAATCGAAACTAATGCCAACAAGGAAGGAGCTCAGAAGATGTTCTTCTCCAAGGACGACTATCGTTACTGGAACATCATCTATGATGCCAACAACGCCGAGGCAGAGCAGCTGTCCATACGAAAAATGGTTTATGCAGAGAGTTCTCAGTCGGTTGTTTCTGTGAAGTCCAATGCAGGCCTGTCGAAGAGTAGTTCGAGAGACTTTGACAACTTCCGCCAGAACTGGATTGTCTATCGTATTACCGACCTGATGCTGATGAAGGCTGAGGCGCTGGTCGCAATGATGAGAGATACAGAGGACATTGAAGGGGGAGAGCCCACTGAGGACGAAGTGGAGAGAGATGCAAAGTATCTGAAGGAAGCTTTCGATCTGGTGCAGGTTGTGAACCTTCGCTCTATGGAGAAGAATTCTAAGGACACGCTGAAAGTAACTAACTTCCGGACAAAGGAGGCCATGGAAGCGCTGGTGCTGGCGGAACGGGAGCGTGAGCTCTGTTTCGAGGGCAAGCGCTGGTGGGACCTGATGCGTTATTGCTACCGTGGCATGAAGGGGGTGAACATCAACCTGACGTTGAACAAACAAGCTGTGGCTCCCCAGTTGCGCAAACAGATGTTGGATATGATTATCCGCAAATACAAGGCGGGTGAGGGCGATGCCGTTTCTTACAAGATGGATTCTGAGCCATACTTGTATTGGCCAATCTATGAGAGTGAACTAAAGGTGAACAACCTGCTGAACCAAAATCCCGTCTGGATTCAGGAGAAGTCTACGGAGAAGAATTAGCGGTCTACGGCCTAAATGAGCGGCCTAAGGCCTAAATAATAATTAAAAATGAAAAATGAGATATTAAAAATGAGAAATATGATTTGCAAAGCGCGCAAGCTGCTAAGTTTATTATTTATTCATTATTCATTATTCATTAGCGTAGCGCTTAGCGCAGCGCTCAACGTAGCGTGTAGGGAGGACATCGACGAGTCGAATCTTTACACATTTACTGGTGAGACCATCGAGGACTATCTGGTAAACCGCAGCGAGAGGTTCAGTAGCTTCAATTATATCTTGTCGCGTATAGGATATGACAAAATCCTAGCTGCCTACGGCACGTATACCTGTTTCGCTCCTGACAATGAGGCAGTGGCGGCCTATGTGGATAGTCTGTACGAGGACATGAGCAACCCTGAACTGCCTCATAACGGTATGACAAAGCCTGGATTGGAAGGACTCACCGACTCGCTATGTAATGATATTGCGCTCTTCCACCTGTTGGGTACTGAGGTGATGAGTGTGTATATGGGTAATGGAATGACGGTGAAAACGATTCTTGGTCGTGAGATTACCACTTCTCTCGATACGACATCAACTAGTTCCCTGGATTCCACATTGACGAGGGTTGCCATCAACCGAAACTCTCTGATTCTCAAGAGGGGTATGGACCAAGACTTGGAGAATGGTGTGCTGCATGAGATCAATCGTGTCATCACCCGTTCTAATCTGCTGATCGCCGGTGAGATGGAGGCCCATCAGGATTTGTACTCTGTTTTCTCGAATGCATTGAAAGCGACGGGTTTGGCAGACACGCTGACGGCCACTAGTCATGATTTCGAGAAGATTACAATCAAGACGGGATTCTATCTGCCAGAGAAATGTGAAATGGGTTACACCATTTTTGCAGAAACAGACGATGTCCTTGCAGAAAAGGGAATCGTCGATGTTGAGACGATGGCTGACTATGCACGACAGGTGTATGCGAACTGTGGGGATTGGTACGATTACGTTAGAACCAATCATGTTGACATCAGTTTCGGGACGGACTATAAGAACCCTTGGAATGTGCTGAGCATGTTCTTACGCTATCACATCCTTAAATGTAAAATTCCCTTTACCAAGCTGACGAATAGTCACAACCAGATTTCGAAGGTTACGCTGGTAGAGTATTACGAAACGATGCTGCCCTACACACTCCTCAAGGTGACAAAGAATGGCTCGAAATGGATGCTCAACCGTTGGGAAGCTAATTCGTCGCTGACCGACCAGGTCGCCGAACTGGGTTCTGCAGCCATGCATACCGTGTTGTTTGAGGGTATAGAGCTTGTCGGTGCCGAGGGGCAGATTTCTCCTACAAACGGTTATATCCATCCTATCAAGAGTGTGCTAGTATATAATACAGATGTGGTGAGGGGGGCTCTGAACGAGCGTCTTCGTTTCGACGATGCCAGTTTGTTTGGCGAAATGATGTCGAACTCCTTCCGACGCATCAGCGACAAGGAGGTCAACGCACTCAATGGTGGAAAGACAGGAACTGACGGCGACCTCAGCGGCAGCTATATCCGCATACCGCCTGGCTTCCTGGAGTACATGAAAATCTACAATGGCGATGAAACCCGCCTGTACTATCTGCCTGGTCAGAGTAGCGGATGGAGTAACTATCAGGGCGACGAGTTCAACTGTAAGGGACATTATGACTTCGCCATGCGTCTGCCACCCGTTCCCGAGGGAACCTACGAGCTCCGTATCGGCTACACAGCAGAGGGCAACGAACAGCGTGGCATGTTGCAATTCTATTTGGGTACTTCTTCTGACTTGACTACGATGAAGGCACTCGACATTCCTCTGGACATGCGTATTGTTCCAGTGAACAATTCAGACCTGACTCCAGATGTGTATACAGGCTGGTGCGACTGGACAAAGCTGGACGACAAGGGAGTGGAGAGCGATGTGAACATGCGCAATCTGGGATATATGCGCGGCCCGCTCTATTATACCGTGGGCGTCAATTCTGGCAACTATGCACGCAACAACCCGAAAGACCTGCGTCGCATACTTACCCGTCAGCACTTCGATCAAGGCGAATACTGGTTGCGTTTCAAGAGCGTGCTTGACTCCGACCATCACCAGTTCCATCTTGACTACATAGAGTTCTGTCCGGAGAATGTTTACAACAGCACTACCTATATAGAAGACATGTACTAGCGGCCTAAAGCGGCCTACGGCCTAAATAACAATTAAAAATGAAAAATTAAAAATGAGAAATATGAAAGCGCTTAAGCCACTAAGTTTATTCATTATTCATTATTCATTATTCTTTAGCGTAGCGCTCATTGTAGCGTGCAGCGACTGGGATGAGCATTTCGATGCAGAGCGACAAGTTGTGGCGTCACAGAAGGTTTCTTTGTGGGAGAACATCGAGAGTCGTAGTAACCTTTCGCAATTTGCGGATATCCTGAGAAAGACAGGGTATGACAAGCGTCTGGCCGCCTCTCAGACCTACACGGTGTGGGCACCTGAAAATGAGACGTTCGATTATGAGGGCGTATTGTCTTTCAGCAAGGAGCGCATGGTGAAGGAGTTTGTGGAGAACCACATAGCCCGTAACAACTATCCTGCTTCGGGTGAGATAGACAGCGAGGTGTACATGCTGAATGAGAAGAAGATGCACTTCGGTGGAAAGTCCACATACGATATTCAGGGAGTATCGCTGAAGGGTCTTAACCTGAGCAGTAGCAATGGTACACTACATACGCTCAACGGCCGTATGCCTTTCCTATCGAGTATCTATGAAGCGCTTGGTAATCTGGACTATCCTATTGACTCCATTAAGGATTATATCCTGAGCTATGACGAAAAGATTATCAATGAGAGTAAGAGTAAGGTAGGACCTGTAGTGAACGGCGAGCAGACCTACCTTGACACAATCTATTATGAGCACAACGACCTTCTGATGCTTTTCGATGCATATATCAACCGCGAAGACAGCAGCTACACAATGGTGGTTCCGACAAACCAAGCCTGGAGCAAGGCATTGGAAAAGGTAAAAGGCTACTGCAACTACATCCCTTCTTTCAAGGCTGTGGAGAGCATCGAGAACAAGAAGAACGAAACGGTGATACTAAAGGATGCCGAGGCAATGAAGGACTCAGTGGCAAAGGCGTATACCATCGCAAGTCTGTTCTATAACAACAATCTCTTTGACAACAAGAAACTGAAAACGCTCGCAGAAGGCACCAAGCCAACCTGTGACTCACTTGTCACCACCTCCGGTTCCAAGATGTATGCCTACGACGCCGCAAACCTCTTCGACAACGCCAAGAGAGAAGAGATGAGCAACGGAGCGGCCTGGATTACAGACAGCATCCGAATACCCTCATGGACTATCTGGAATCCCGAGTTACGCTTCGAGGCAGAACACTCCAACCAGTGGGTATTCTATAACTACCTCAACGGAGCACCGCTCGTGAGGGAAGTGCAAAAGCAAAACGAGGAAGTATATGGACACGTGTCTAACAACTGCTATATAGAACTGGAGCCACAAAACGGGTCAGTAAACCCCGACATCTATTTCTACCTGCCTAACGTACGCTCAACAACCTACAACATATATATCGTAATGGTGCCGGCAAACATCAACAGTAAGCACTACGCCGGAGAGCTGAAACCGAACCTGATGACTTTTATCGTGGGATATGCCGACGATGAGAAGGGGTCACTCAAGCAGCAGACATTCAAAAACATAGAGGTAAGGGTCGACTCGTTGGGTGACGAACCAGGAATGACTGATTATACTTCGAGATTGGACACCGTCCTCGTTGGAGAATTCACCTTCCCCGTCTCCTACCTCGGCTTGTCCTCCGTCGCCAGAAACTACGCCCCCTACCTAAGAGTACGAAGCGCAGTAAGCAACGCAGAAGCTGCAAAATACGACCGAACGCTGCGCATCGACTGCATCATACTACGTCCCAAGGAACTCGACGACTACATTACAGAGCATCCCGACTACAAATATGATAAAGGACGCTACTGATTTACCAATAATGAATTACGAATTATGAATCACGAATTACGAGTATGAGACGATTAAGGTTTTTAATATTTTCATTTTTAAGTTTTATAATCATCCCCACACCTGCCATTGCACAGGACGATGACGCGACAAGCGAAGAAACGACGACACAGAAAAAGCTAAAGCGCGTTGTCGTACCCTCCTATCCTGTCAAAGAGGTCAAAGGTATCTGCATCGATGCCGCCACCAAGGCTCCCCTTGCTGGTATCATGCTCAACGCCCTCGGCAACGATAACTTCACCGCGATGACAGATGACAACGGAGAGTTCATCATCAAGGTTCCTGTCTACACCACGGCGCTCTATGTCCACTCACCACAATACTTAAGCCTCCAAGTGTCCATCTCCGAGCGTTCCGATAACGCACAACGCCTGGAAATCCGGATGCTACCCGACAAGTTCCTGCCCATGTTCACCAAGGAGACGAACATCGTGGCCTCCAACACGCAGAGCATCACCAACACTACCGCTCATACGATAGAGGAAGATGCCGGGGAAATCATGGGAGCCGATGTACGCACCCTCATACGCTCCGGCAACCCTGGCAACGGAGCCGCCATGTTCATACGCGGACTCAATTCACTCAATGCCAATGCACAGCCGCTTATCGTCATCGACGGAGTCATACAGGACATGCAGCAGACACGCACGTCACTACACGACGGTGACTACACCAACCTGCTACTCAACATCAACCCGGAGGACATCGACAAAGTGACGGTGCTCAAAAACGCCACCGCACTCTACGGAGCCAAGGGTAGCAACGGAGTCATACTCATAGAGACAAAGAGAGGTCACTCCATGGCTACTCGCATCGATGCCAATGTCGGCGTGGGTGTCTCACTCCAGCCAAAGCTCCCCACCATGATGAACGCCAGCCAATATAGGGTATATGCATCCGAAATGCTCGGCACATATCCCACCATCAGTCAGTTCACAGACCCCACCACCTTCAAGTTTCTCATCGATGACCCCTCGAAGTACTATTATGCCATGTATCATAATGAAACCGACTGGACAAAGGAGGTCTACCACACCGCCATGTCACAGAACTACAACATTAACGTACAGGGAGGTGACGACATCGGAATGTATAACCTTTCATTAGGATATACCGACGGACAAAGCACAGCACGAGAGAATGGCTTCAACCGGCTTAACGTGCGATTCAATACCGACATCAGCATACTCAGACAACTGAAGGTGCGCTTCGACATGTCCTACACCAAAATCAACCGTGACGTCTTCGACGGAGGAGCACCCGCCGACTTCGACGCCGCCCCCGTTTCATCACCCACTTTCCTAGCACTCATCAAGTCGCCATTCCTCAGCCCCTATACTTATAATAATGTCAGCAGATACTTCTCATCCACACTTTCCGAAGCCGATGACTACCTCACCATGCTCGACACCGACCTCAGCCTCGGAAACCCGACAGCAGTACTAAAGAACGGAAGCGGCATCAACAAAAACCGAGTGGAGACGAACCACTTCAACACCGTTATCGCTCCACGCTTTGACTTTAACAGCTGGCTGTCACTGACAGAGACCTTCAGCTATACCCTCGACCGCATCTCGCAGCGATACTACAGGCCCAACAATGGCATGCCACTCTTCCTTATCGAGGGCATCGGCAGCGTCCAGAACAAGGCGATGTCGATGTTCGCAAAGGAGACCTCCATTAGCAGCGACACCCGCCTACAGCTACAGAAGCAAATGGGGCCACATTCCCTCAATGCTTTTGTCGGACTCCGATACCTCAACTTCGCATACGACAATAACCAGCCAGAAGGACAATATGCCAATGCAGCCAACGACAAGACACCCAACATCAGCACCAATATGGACTTCTACGATGCCACAGGTGCTAACGACGAGTGGCGCAGCCTCACATGGTATGCCAATGCAGACTACAACTACCGCAACCGCTACTACCTACAGGCAACACTGGCCATGGAGGGCAACAGCCGATTCGGAAGCGAGGCCAAGGGCGTGAAGATAGCTGGAGTCAAGTGGGGAATCTTCCCCGGCGTACAGCTAGGATGGGCAATCTCAAACGAGGCGTGGTTCCAGTCTCTCAACGCTCAACACTCAACACTCAGCTTTATCAATTATCTTCTCCTGAAGGCCGGATGGGACCTTAGCGGCAACGACGACATCAGCAACTATGCCGCTCGCACCTCCTTCGGCATCAGCAAGTATCTCTGGATGGCCACCGCCGCACAGCTCGATAACATCGGTAACGAGAAAATATCCTGCGAGCGCACCAGCAAGTTCAACTTCGGATTCAAGGCCAGCCTCCTCAACAACCGCATCGGCATTGACTTCGACTACTACATTCATCGCACCAACGACCTGCTCACGCTGAAGCACTTCGATAACCTTGTGGCAGGTATAGACAACTATTGGAGCAACGGCGGTTCGCTAAGCAACACTGGCTTCGAACTCACACTGACCACCAAACCAGTGGTAGCCAAGTCACTCCAGATAGAGCTCGGCGCATCCATAGGACACTACACCAACAAGGTGAAGTCGCTGCCCAACGACAGCCGCATCTATCTGGACGGACAGCAGACCGCACAGGGTTTCACCTCCTCCATCTATGGCGTCGACAACATTGCCACCATCGTCGGACAGCCCATCGGCATGTTCTACGGCTACAAGACTACAGGCGTGTTTGCCACCGACCAGGAAGCATCCACCGCTGGTGCCAATGGCTATCTCTACCTCACCGATGCCACCGGCGCACGTAAGAATTTCTATGCCGGAGACATGCACTTCGTAGACATCAATGGCGACGGCGAGATAAGCGAGGCCGACGAAACCATCATCGGCAATCCCAACCCCGACATTTACGGAAACATCTTCGCCAATGTGAACTGGAAGAATCTCACCCTCCATCTAGGATTCAACTATTCCCTCGGCAACGACATATTCAACTACCAGCGCAGCATCCTCGAGGGTGGCAGCAATTTCTACAACCAAACAACAGACATGACTAACCGCTGGCGTACAGAAGGACAGCAGACTAACGTGCCACGTATCAGCTATGGCGACCCCATGGGAAACAGCCGCTTCAGCGACCGATGGATAGAAGACGGCTCTTACCTCCGATTGAGAACCCTACGACTCACCTACAAAGTGCCAGTCTCGCTCAGTTGGCTACAAGGGCTGTCACTATGGGCTGAGGCCAACAACCTCTTCACCATCACACACTATCTCGGCAGCGACCCTGAATTCTCCGCCAGCAACGCCGTCCTCTATCAGGGAATCGACCCGGGCAATGTGGCACAGGGACGCACTTTCACCTTTGGCATGAGAATCAATCTTTAATACGGCTTACGCCTAAATAATAAATGACAAATAATAAATAATAAATCTCAGTCAGAAATTGTTTAGGCGAAAAGACAATTGAATAATTAATATCAAAATATGAAGACTATGATTAACAAGATAAACATGAGGAGTAAAGAGCCGATAAGTTTATTATTTATTATTTGTTCTTTATTCTTTAGCGTAGCGTGTAGTGACATGTTCGAAACAGAGTCCGACCGTCAGGTATTCGACCCGGAACTCGACCAGAAGACCGACTCCATGTTCTACACCCTCGGTATTCTCAAGGGCTTGCAGCAGGTAGCCGACCAATACGTGATGACTGGCGAGATGCGTGGCGACCTCGTGGCAACCAATATCTATACTGAGACCGACCTGCGCGACCTGGCCGACTTCTCTCTCAACTCTCAACCCTCAGCAATCAACTCAAACAAATTCAATCAGCCCTATCTCTACTACCGCATCATCAATAACTGCAACTATTACATTGCCCACCGCGACACAACCCTCCTCACCGGCAGTCGCAAGGTAGCCATCCCCGAATATGCTGAGGCACTTGCCGTCCGAGCATGGGCCTATATGCAACTCGCCAAAACCTACGGTGAGGTGCCTTTCTACACCGACCCACTCGTCAGCATTGGTGATGCCAACCAGAACTTCCCCACCAAGGACCTGCAGGGTATCTGCGACGCATTGGCACCAGAGCTTATCAAGTTCAGTGGCACGCCTGTACCCACATACGGCAATATATCCGCAGGCATGCTCAATGGCACCACTAGCTCCGAGGAGAAAATCATACAGTCCGACAAGGCCATGATTCCCGTTGATGCCGTACTCGGCGACCTCTTCCTTGAAACCAATCAATATGAACAAGCTGCCAAATACTACTTCAACTATATTCTGGTGAATAAGCTCGTTGCCGAACAGGCATACGTCAATCCCTCGTCCTACAGACAGGAGCTGGCCGAGAAGCTACCCACCGATGCCGATGTCAATACGGGCGACGGTGACTATTTCACTTGGAGCTCCATATTCTCCATCTCAAATCCCAAGGATATTGTTTCCTATATCCCCCTGGCATCCAATGAGCTTCGTGGTGTCACCACCGAGCTGCCACGCTATTTCGGCTATGACTTCTACAGCACTACAGGCGGCTCCTCCAACTCAACCCAGCGCTACCTCGTGGACCGACAGATTGATGCTTCACAAACCTATTACCAACTCAGCCAGAAACAGGAGTGGTACTACGTCCCCCGCACTCAGAACGCAGCAGCCAACATTGTCAAGACCGCCAACATTGGCGACATGCGCCGTTTCGTCACCATGCGCAGCGTCAGCAAGCAAGACTCCATCTTCTCCGTCATGACAAAGTTCTTCAGTGCCAATGTGCCCATCTATCGCACGACTACCATCTATCTGCGACTGGCAGAGGCCATGAACCGCATGGGACAGCCAGAGGCGGCTTTCGCCATCCTGAAAGACGGCATCAAGGACGACCCATCATCCATCTATCTCTATTTCCATCCCTCTGACTATGATGAGCGCATGGGTACTCTGGAGTTCCTGGATAAAGTCGTTCCCTTCCTCTCCATGGAGAACAGCGCCATATTCGTCAACAACTGGGGCATACATAGCCGGGGAACCAACTATACGCAGGGTGCCTTTACCGGCTACCAGCTCGACACGCTCGTGACACAGAAGATGGCCGAGCTGAACATCACCCCTATGGGTAACCTCAATGACACCATCAATGCCGTCGAAGACCTTATCTGCGATGAGATGGCCCTAGAACTTGCTTTCGAGGGCAACCGCTTCGGCGACCTCACGCGCATAGCCCGACATAAGAACCTCGCTGGCTTCTATCAATCCAACTATGGTTCAAAATGGCTTGCCGACAAGCTTGCCTACAAGAATCCCAAGGTTTCGCTCCTTGAAGAAAAAAACTGGTACCTGCCCCTGAAGTAAGGGCAGGTACGTGAAATAAGAAAGTCTTGTACTGACTTGTCTTTTACGGCTACAATTTATTCCTAACAGCCTTTATCAACTCTGATGAAGGCTGTTCTTTTTCCTCTACGGGCAGCAGATACCAGCGGACGGTCCAGCTGAGCTGCTCGTGAGGCTTTAGCGTGGTGTAGGCTCCCTGGCTCTCCAGTTCGATGTAGGTCTTGCCACGGTTCACGTACACCTGAATCTCAGCTTCACCAGGAGCGGGAATCCCCTCCAGGCTCCCTTGACTGGGGGAGGGCAGGTCGTCGAACTTCTTCAGGAGCAGCAGACCATTATTATAATAGGCCAGCCAACCTTTGCCGTCGGCATTTATCTTGCGGTTCTCGCCTGCTTCGTCTGGCTGATACCACACGACACCATGCTCGGCTTTGAAGGACATAAGTCCTGCAGGGGTGATACCGTCAAGGGGAGCGTCGAAGAAAATCACTCCACCATCGTTGACAACACGGGTAATCTCCCAAGGAGCCACCTGACGGGTCTCGTCGCTCTCGTTAATAATGGAATAGGTGACGACTATGGCATTATCCTTCTCGTCAACAGCAAACTCCTTGCGGATACGGTATTTCATCTTCTCTGACACCTCGCTAGTCATGACAAGACTCCCTCCGACTCCTTCTTCCACCTGATAGGCTCCCTTATCGAACTCCTGTACCGGCGGCCAGTTCCACTCCTTCTGTGGACTTGTCCAGAAGGTGCTGCCGAAGGACTCCGGTGCTGTCTGCTGTGAGATGACCTCCTGATCTTTGTATTTCAGCGACATAATCTTACCGCCCTTCGTGGGGTAAACGGTCATGGTAACGTCGCCTACCTTCATCTTCTTGCTGCTCTGCTGGGCACGGAAATCATCAAGCTGCTGGAAACAATGCTTGTCGATAATCTGAGCAAGACGACGGTCGTGGTTATTGCGGATGGTGCATTGGTAGTTAAAATCCATCAGCTCGCCGTTCTCCTTCGTATAGGGATGCCATTCTGGCAGGCCTTCGATGTTCGGATTACCGTTATGGGCAAACTGCGCCCATACGCTGCTCATCGTGTCGGCCAGACGAAGATCGGCCTCGGTGGGCTGCGGCAATTCGTTGCCGACATGGTGAAGCGTGTTGAAGCAGAACTTCAGCTCATGTCCATGCACACTACCCTTGTTCACGGGTGAGCGCCAGGTGAACATATACATGTAGGTGGGAGCCTGGCGTGTCTCGCTAATGGCATCGGCGGTGATGATGGTCTTCGGACGGAACAGCCAGTCGATGCTCAGCAGGTCTTGTGGAGAGTGGCCAGGATAAGCCTCGGCAAAGGCGCTGAGATAGCTGTTGGCATCGAAGCCGAAGGTTCTGAACAGCTCACGGCGAGCCTCGTCCTGTGTCATCGGCTGGTCATAGCGCAGACGCTGCAGTTCATTGAACGTCGTTCCGATGAGAATGGGGATGTTGTCGCTAATGCTGGCAAAGCCATCCTGGAAAGGCTGTTGCAGCAGCACTTCACCATCAGGCGTAGGTCCGAAGCCCCACATCATCGGCGTGCCGGGCTTACGAGTGCCGATGCTGGCAGCCATAGCTCGCTGGCCGGCGGCATAGAGCGTATCGTATGGGACTTTATTAATGTCCTCGATATGCGCTGCGTCGATATTCAGCTCCTTCAGCACGGCTTGCCCCAGCTCCTCGGTCATCTGCTTAGTGTTCACATTGAGGATGGTGCCACTCATGATGATAGCCTTATGGAAGAGACCCTTGGCCTGAGGCATGCAGAGTAGCGTGCCTACCTTTCCTCCCCCACCCGACTCTCCGAAAATCGTCACATTGTTGGGGTCGCCGCCAAACTGCCGGATGTTCTTCTTAACCCATTGCAGGGCTTGCACAACGTCGAGCATGCCTACGTTGCCGGAGTACTTGTACTTACTAAGGGAGGGGTCTGTACACGCAGAGAGGTCGAGGAAACCGAGGATGTTAAGACGGTGATTGACACTCACCACTACCACGTCCTTCTTGGCCAACTGCATACCGGGATTCCAAGCCGAGGTACCAGAGTCGAAGCCTCCGCCGTGGAGCCAGAACATGACGGGTTTGAGATTTGAGGTCTGAGATTTGAGGTTTGTCGTCCAAACATTGAGCACGCAACAATTCTCCGACATCTCTTTCTCACTTAACTTGCGACCCCAGGTGGTCTGCATGGCCTGTGGTCCCCAGTGGTCGCATACCAAGACACCATCCCACTTGCTGACAGGCTTCGGGGGCATGAAGCGTTCCACCTTGGCGTAGGGAATACCGAGGAAGCCCACCGTTCCCTCCTGGTCGAAGCCCTCCACTAGTCCTGACTCCGTGCTGACTACCATCGGTTCAGCCGTCTGTGCCTTTACAGCTAACAAAGCAGCTGAGGCAAACAGCGCAATGACGAATTTGCTACGCGCAGCCATTTACAAAAATCGTGTTAATAAAAAATGTAGATTAGTAGTTCTCAGCCTTCACTTGGAAGTACGACTGTGGATGATTGCAGACAGGGCACTCCTCGGGAGCCTTCTTGCCGATGACGATGTGTCCGCAGTTGCTGCATTGCCAGATGACGTCGCCGTCCTTCGAGAACACACGCTCCTTCTGCACATTGTCCAGCAGCTTACGATAGCGCTCCTCATGGGCCTTCTCGATGGCAGCCACGCCCTCGAACTTCTCAGCAATCTCAGGGAAACCCTCCTCGCGGGCCTCACGGGCCATACGGGCATACATATCGGTCCACTCGAAGTTCTCGCCTCCGGCAGCAGCCTCCAAGTTACTGGCTGTGTCCTTGATGGCACCGCCCTCCAGGAGTTTGAACCACATCTTAGCATGTTCTTTCTCGTTAGCTGCAGTCTCCTCGAAGATGGCGGCTATCTGTACGAAACCGTCCTTCTTGGCCTTTGAAGCCCAGTACGTGTACTTGTTGCGAGCCATAGACTCACCGGCAAATGCCTCTTGCAGATTTTTCTCTGTCTTTGTTCCTTTTAGTTCTTTCATAATTTTAAGTTTTTAGGGTTATCAATTAATGCTGGGAGTTAAATTTATCCTAATCATCCTGTGGTATCGGAAGTGCAGCGAGCGCCTCGGCAGCCGACTTGATGTTAGTATTGATGGTATCTTCACGAATCTTACCGTCGCGGAGGTTGATGTTACGCGAGGAATATTCGGCAATCTCAGGATTGTGCGTGACGAAAATGATAGTGTGCCCCTTCCTGTAAAGTTCTTGGAAGAGAACGAGCATCTCGAAGCTAGTGCGCGTATCAAGGTTACCTGTGGCCTCGTCGGCAAGCAGCACGGCGGGGTTATTCACCAGGGCACGGGCGATGGCGACACGCTGCATCTGTCCACCTGACATCTCGTTCGACTTGTGCTCCATGCGGTCGCCAAGGCCTACCGATTGGAGGGCTTTGATAGCAGCCTCACGGCGCTGCTGGGCATTGAACTTCGAGTTATACATCAGTGGCAACTCTACGTTTTCCAGAGCCGTGGTCTTGGGCAGCAGATTGTAGTTCTGGAACACAAAGCCTATCTTCTGGTTCCGCAGGTGGGCGCGTTGCGTCTTCGACATGGTGCGCACGGAAATGCCGTCAAGGAAATATTCGCCACTGGTAGGCGTATCGAGGCATCCCAATTGGTTGAGCAACGTGGACTTTCCGCTTCCCGACGTGCCCTGGATGGTGACAAACTCGCCCTCGTAGATTTTAAACGACACACCACGCAGGGCTTTCACCGTCTCAGAGCCTACCTGGAAGTAGCGCTTCACATTCTGCAGTTCTATTACAACTTTCCTATCCATTTACCTTCTCTGTTGCTGGTTCTGTTGCTGGTTCCGACCCCTTCCTGGCCTGGGCATGAAGGGGTTCTGTGCTTGCTGTCCACCTGACATATCGACGGCGGGACCTTCTATCTCGAAGTCGGTGAGCACCTCGGTACCCTCATTGATACCGCTGACGATTTCCGTGGTAACACCGTTAGTGGTGCCTATCTCTACCTTATGTGCCTTAAAGACAGGGCCTTCCTGCGTCCACACCTTCAGCGGATCCTCCACATCCTCTATCTTCTGTCCCTCGGCCAAGAGTGCCTCATTGGGCATGAAGCGCAGAGCCTTGGCGGGCACTACGAGCACGTCGTTCTTCTCCAGCGTGTAGATGGTGACGTTGGCGGTCAGTCCGGGCTTCAGTTTCAGGTCGTTGTTGGGGGCGGAGATAACTACCTCGTAGGTGACGACATTGCTCTCTGTCGTTGCCTGCTGGCGCACCTGTGTGACGTTACCCTCAAAGTGATCCTCGGGGAAGGCATCGACGGTGAACGTCACACGCTGACCCTCCTTCACCCCACCGATGTCGGCCTCGTCGATGTCAGCAATGACGCGCATGTCGGTCAAGTCCTGGGCAATAGTGAACAGCTCCGGCGTGTTGAACGAGGCAGCAACGGTCTGTCCCTCCTCCACGCTCTTCGACAGCACCACACCGTCGATGGGGCTAGTAATCGTAGCATAGCCCAGGTTGGTCTGAGCCTTCTGCACGCTCTGGTTGGAGGTGGCGACACTCTCGCGGGCTTTGAGGAACGACAGCTTGGCCGACTCAAACTCGTCAGCAGAGACGAGCCCCTTGTCATAGAGCGTCTTATAACGGTTAAAGTTTGCCTGCTCGTAGTTCAGCGTGCTCTGTGCCGACGAGAGGTTGGCCTGAGCCGTGCGCAGTTCGCTAATGAGGTTGGTCTTGTCAAGCTCGGCGATAATCTGGCCTTTCTTCACTACTGAGTTGTAGTCCACATAGAGGTGGCTAACGATACCTGACACCTGTGTGCCCACGGTGACGCTCGTCACAGGTTCAATGGTTCCTGTGGCAGTAATGCTGTTCTGGATGTTACCACGCTCCACACGAGACGTCTGGAACGATACTTTCTGCTCCTCCTTGCAACTGGCAATGAACACTGCCAAGAGGACAACTGCAATTACACTAAGTTTCTTCATATACATTGATTTAAATTTGCGACTTTGTATTTTAACAACGGATTAAGACGGATTTCACGGATTTCACAGATTAACTATGATTTCACGGAATTTCATTAAAATCAGTTTAATCCGTGAAATCCGTTTTAATCCGTTGTTTTTATTATCTATCTATTGTTATCATCGTCCCATGCTGTCCGTCGATGGCTGTCGCGCTGGTGATGACCACCCGTGTCACTCCAGCATCAACAGCCTTCAGGGCGTTCTCAATCTTTGGCAGCATACCACCACTGATGGTGCCGTCGGCGCGGTAGGTCTCGAAGGCTTGGTGGTCGATGACGGGGATGACTGACGTGTCGTCATCGGCATCGCGCAGCACGCCGGACTTCTCGAAGGCAAAAATGAGCGTCACGTCATAGAGCGTAGCCAATGCCTTTGCCGTCTCCGAGGCCATGGTGTCGGCATTGGTGTTGAGGATATGTCCCTGTCCGTCGTGCGTCAGTGGGGCGATGACGGGCATCATGCCACTGTCTATGAGGCGTGAGAGCATCGTAGCATCCACGCGACGAACATCACCTACGAAACCGAAGTCGATGCAACGTTTGGAAGCTTCACCCACCATTACGGGGGGGCGGCGGTCGGAAAGAATAATGCCTGCGTCGGCACCAGTAAGGCCTATGGCATTGGCACCCAAGGCCTGTAGACGAGCCACGACGGTCTTGTTCACCAGTCCACCGTAGACCATTGTCACCACACGGAGCATGTCCTCATCGGTAATGCGGCGGCCCTCCACCATCTGTGTCTCTATACCCAGCTGGGCGGCAATGGCTGTGGCACGCCGTCCTCCGCCATGCACCAGCACCTTCGGCCCAGGGATGGCCGTGAAGTCAACCAGGAGCTGCGTCAGCTGTGCGTCGTCCTCGACCACGGCACCGCCTACTTTCACTATCGTTAGTTTCTGTTTCATCTTGGGCGCAAAGATACTACTTTTTTCGCATAACAGCAAGCACGCAGACAACCATTAGTGCATTGTTTAACGCAGATTAACATCAAGGCCGAATGTTTAATGCTTGATTATGCAATGACAGTGCAAAGGTACGAAGTTTCTCTCTCTCGCACAATATCAGTAAAAAAACTTTACAACAATTTTTATTCTCATAGACAAAGCCGTTTTCTCTACCAGAGAAAGCCGTTTTGTCTCATAGAAAAAACCGTTTTCTCTACCAGAAAAAGCCGTTTTTTCTTACAGGGATGAAATAACCGTTTTTTTTGCGTCCGCAGCCTATTGTCGATTTATAAAAAAATCTTTACACCGCAAAAAATGGGAAGTGTCACAGCAACTGATGACAGTAAAGAGAAAAACTGTTGAGAAATCGTTTCTTTTTTCTTTGTTTCCATAAGTTTTTCCCTCTTTAAGGAATAATAACTAAAATTTTTGATACATATTATAAAAAATGAGTACCTTTGCAAACGAATTGTGTACTGTACGCTGGCAACAGGCTATGGAACATGGAAATTCACATTTAACGACCACTATATTTTTTTAATTCTTCTTATTTACTAACTTAAAAAACTGAAACGTATGAAACTATCAAAACTTTTCGTTTTGGGCGCCCTGGGGCTGGTAAGCCTTGGCGCTAACGCGGCTGACCTCATCGAGCGCACCGCACCGATTCCAGACGCTGTGCAGGAGACGCCTGTTGCCTTTGAGATTGGCAAGACCTACATCCTCTACAACGTTGGAACAGAAATGTACTTCACACAGGGAAGTACGTGGAGCACACGCGGATGCATCGTTCCCAACAAGGCATCGGCAGTGAAGATTCGTGTTGCCAAGTACACCATCGACAATGTGTGGGACGGCAAGACCTACGAAGTTCAGACCTACGTGACCAACCGCTCATCATACGGGTGGTACAAGATGACCATGAATGCAAAGAGCGAACAAGGTAATGACCAATTATGGCTCGACCAAACTGGTGGTAATTATGAAACTCTCTACGAAATTGTAGGTGCTGAGAAAGAGTACAACGCAGACGTGAACAAAGACGGTACAGTTGACGTGGCCGACATCTCGGCAATCATTTCGGATATGGCAGGAACAGAATCATATCCTGGTGCCGATGTAAATGGCGACGGTACAGTAGACGTGGCCGACATCTCTGCCGTTATCTCTTATATGGCTGCACACTCCAGACAGCTGAAGATGTTTGGCGCCATCAAGGCTCCTTCAGCAGACGGCCCGACATACCGCTTCATGCCCAGCCAGCTGAACAAGACCGAGCAGAGCGATGGCACACAGTTCGTGGGCTATGCAGGACTGGAGTACGACAGTAGCAATGACAGTTACGACTTCAGCCAGGACAATGGCGGCATCGACGACAAGACGGAACGCTTGCCCCTGTCAGCCCTGACCACTGAGAATGTGGACTGGATGTTCTATGCCTTCCCCGCTTTCGATGCCTATGAGAAGTCGAAGGACCTGAAAGCCCTCATCCTAAAGGCAGAGGCTGTCGGTGCAGACGTAACTGAAGCTGTGGCAGTATACAACAATGAGGATGCTACCGTTGAGCAGATGGAGGCAGCCATGAAGGCCCTTAACGAGGCACTTTCTGGAGGCATCAGCGGCTCTGCCGACGCTCCTGGCGATGCTACCAGCCTCATCACCAATCCTGACTTCGACTCTGACGGCGACAGTAATGGCGATTCCGACGGATGGAGTGGCACAACTCCCAACATGGTGGGTTCTGGCGCACATGGCCCCGCCTGTGTTGCTGAGCAATACGACAAGACCTTCGACACCTATCAGGACATCATAGGTATGCCCGCCGGTGTATATGGACTGAGCGCTAGCACAACCTTCCGTGGTTCCTGGGCCGACTTTGAGGGCGGACTCGAAGCTGCCGCAAAGCTTTATGCTACAGTCGATAATACAACCTACGAGCACGCTTTTGACAACATGTGGTCGGCCCTGAACACTGTATCGATGGCCGGAGCAACAGAATTTGGAACAAATGCTGCCGAGAGAAGTGAGATGCATAATGGAGCAACTTATTACACACCCAATGACCCGTCAGCAGCACGTCTCTATTTCGAGAAGGGCTACTACCAGAACGCTATTGTATTCGAAAGTGCCAACGGTGGCGCACGCATTGGCGTGAAGAACCCTGCCAAGAATGGTACGGGCGACAACTGGAGTATCTTCGACACCTTCCGCCTTACCTATTACGGTAATGAGGGTGCTAAGTCCTACAAGGCCTGGCTGAATGACAACGCCTTGAAGCTCTATGCCGCTGAGGCCAAGGTCACTAATTCTTACGTGGAGGCCTTCAAGGCATTCGTGAAGGGACAGGCCGTTGAGGATGCCGCTTCTGCAAATGCTGCCTACGCTGATGCAAAGAATAGCTCTGAGCTGGCCGACCTGAAGAAGAACATTGCCCTCTGGGGACAGTTCAGCGCTAAGGTGGAAGAGGCTCTGGCACTCGGTCAGGATCCAGACTTCTCCCAGTATGCAGGAGACCTCGTTGACTACTGCGAAATGGACGCTTTAAGCTATATCGAGCAGGCTACAATGACCAACGAGGAGATTGAGGCCGAAATTGCTAAGATTGAGCAGATGATGGAAGAAGTCAAGGAGGCAGCAAAGAACGCTTTGAAGCCGGGTGACGATGTGACGCGCTTCCTCAAAAACCCCGCCTTCGACTCTAACACCTTCGACGGATGGACGGTTGAAAACACCGGCACCAGCGTAGGTAACACACGTGTAGGCGACAAATGCGCCGAGGCATGGCACAACAACGGCTTCGACATCTATCAGGAGATAAAGGACGTACCTGTTGGAATCTATGAGATTTCCGTGCAGGGCTACGTGCGCTATCATGATGGAACACAGTCTGTTTCTGATTGGGAGGGCGGCAATGTTCCCAGCAACATTCCTGTATACGTCTACCTGAACAACAACACGACGCAGTTTGCCAACGTTTACGAGAATCCTATGGAGTCAGGCTTCTTCGCCAATTATTCTGGAGCTACTTACCTTACCGATGGTAATAGCTTTGAGTATCCCGACAACATGACGGCTGCTGCTGCTGTGTTCGGCCTTGAGGACGATACGAAGAACTACACCAAGAAAGCCTACGGTCTCATTGCCAATGCGGGAGACGTGCTTCGCATCGGTGTGAAGGGTACGCCTACAGACTGCTGGGTCATCTTTGACAACTTCAAGCTCACCTACTGTGGCTTCGACGATGCTAACATGATTAAACCCATCCTGGAAGAGGCTATTAATTCCATCGACCTCTCTAAGCCCATGGGCAAGTCGGTATATGCAAAAGCAGCCGATGCTCTTAGTAAGGCCAATGATGCCCTGACAAGCGGTAATGGTACGACCATGTTCGAAGCTGCAAATGATATTTTCGCCCTGAATGCAGAAATTAATGCTTCCGTGGCTCTCTTTGCAGAACTTCAAGATGCCCTTCAGGGCTTGTTGTCGTTCGCAGGAGAAAATGACGGACTGGCAGCGGCTGGGGAAGCTTTGGAATTCTATGAAACAACCCTTGGCAACATTTCACAAGTTCCCACCGCTTATGAGGACAGCGACGTTCCTGACTTGATGGACAAGATTCAGGAGTACTACTCCCTTATCCGTGCAGAGGCAGCAGGCATCGACTTCACAAACACCCCTGCCGATTGCACTGCTCTCATCGCCACACCAAGCTTCGAGAATGAAGTAGGCGAAAACTCCGTAGATGGCTGGAACGCTACTGGCTACAACTTCGGTAACGACGACACCCAGAAATCAGCTCTTGCACTGGAGTTCTACAACAAGGCCTTCGACTTGAACCAGACACTCTACGGTCTGCCTAACGGTAAGTATAGAGTGGAGGTGAACGCCTTCGCCCGCTTGAACGAAGCCAAGACGAACCCTGTCTACCTCTATGCCAACAATGCTCAGGTGGAGGTTATCGACCTTGACCAAGAATCAGGTATTGGCGATATGGTATCTGCTGCTACAGCTTTCTCTGCTGGTCAGTACTTGAACACGCTCGAAGTGACCGTGACCGACAAGACCCTGCGCATCGGTATCAAGAAGGAGACCAACAATGACTCTACCACCGACTGGGTCATCATGGACAACTGGAAACTGTGGTACCTTGGTGAGTAACATCATCCTTGACAGAAGGAGTCGGAGGCCGGAAGGGCCTCCGACCCCTCCTTTTTCTTTGTTTCGACAGAAGAACAGAAGGACATTAATTCTTCTGACATAAAAACAGAAGGACATCATTATCTGACGGCCCGAAAGGCTGTCCACCGGAACAGAAAGCAATACAACCCTTCAAGGGCTTCCATATATTACTCCACCATATTTATTATACAATATTTATATATTATACAATATTTATATATACAATATTTATTTTACAATTGAAGGAACTACGAACAAAACACTTAAATACTAACACTATGAAGAGAAAAACAATTGTAGCGAAGAAGAGGCGGTGGACCGTGAGAGCTACCTGCGGACTTCTCCTGGGTGCTACAGTAGCCTTGTCGTTGCAGTCATGTAGCGACGATGTGCTTACCGGCCAGCCGGAATGGCTAGGCAATAGCATCTATGAGCGACTGCAGGAAGAAGGAAACTACTCCACGGTGATACGCCTCATCGACGACCTGAACCAGCGTGAGGTACTCGCCCACACCGGCTCCAGGACACTCTTCGTGGCCGATGATGCGGCCTATGCAGAGTGGTTTAAGAACAACTCATGGGGCGTCAGCTCATACGGACAGCTGACCTCGGCTCAGAAGAAGCAACTGCTCAACAACGCCATGGTGCGCAATGCCTATCTCATCGAGCTGATGTCGAACGCCAACGTCTCGGGAGTCATCATGGAGGGAATGGCCATGCGCCGTGAGACAGCAACCACGCTCTACGACACCATCTACGTGATGCCAGTGAGCGAGATGCCACTGACAGGGGCGTGGGCATCAGTTCGCAACCGTGGAAGGGCCATCCCCATCATGAAGGCAGGAGACCATAGCGACACGCCGCCGATGATACACTTCCTGCCAGCGTACATGCAGTTCCACAACATCAACAGCGAGGATCTCGCCATCCTCACCAACGGACAGGCCACCTCTGCACAAGAGGCATGGGTGAACGGAAAGAAAGTCGTTGAACGGGACATCACCTGCAAGAACGGATATATTCAGAAGATGGACGGCGTCGTTGAGGGCACACCCAACATGGCGGAAATCCTGCGTCAACATTCGAAGATGTCGATGTGGAGCCACCTCGTAGACCGTTTCTCGGCTCCCTACTTCGACCGTGAGGGCACCGATGCCTACAACCACGAATACAACAAACAAGACTCGCTCTTCTGCCTACGCTACTTTAGCAAGCGCTCCTACGGTGGAAGAGCCAATGACCGCTGGCCCGACAACAGTACACAGGCACAGGCTCTGCTGAGCTTCGACCCAGGGTGGAACCAGTATATCTATGAAAACACCTCGGGCTACGACCTGCACAACGATGCCGGTGCCATGATAGTTCCCACCAACGAGGCGCTGACGGAGTGGTGGAATAACCAAGGCCGTGACCTGCAGGACGAGTACAAGGAGTGGGACAGCATACCCGATGCCACACTGGCAAAGCTCATCAACGTGAACATGCTGCCAACGTTTAGCGAGAGTGTGCCCTCGAAATTCGGACACGTGCTCAACGATGCCAAGGAAGTGCTGGGTATCAGCAAGGAGGATGTAGACTCCTGCTTCATGGGCTGCAACGGCGTGGTCTACATGGTGAATAAGGTGTTCGCGCCGGCTGAATATTCATCTGTGGCATACCCTGCACTGGCCCACGAGTCGACAATGAACATCGTCTACTGGGGCATCGACCAGCGTAACTTCCTGCCCTACCTGCTCTCCATGGACTCGAAGTATGCACTGCTGCTACCCAACAACGAGGCCATGAAGAATTATATCGACCCCGCTACCTACGGACGCATGCAGGGCGACAGTCTGGAAAGTCCGCAGCTCATAGAGTTCAAGTATGACCGCACGAAGGGCTCGTCAGAACGTGTACAAGCCACTCGCTACAACAGCACCGTCGATGCCGACGGAAACATCACCAAGGGCATACAGGCGGAGGCCAACGTAGACCGTGACCGCTCCTACGGAGTGATTGAGAAGATGTTCGACGACCTCGTGGACCAGCTCATCATCGTTATCCCCGACAAGACGAAGACCCTGGAGGACTACGTCAAGGAGGGCTACGAATTCTTCAAGACCAAGGGCGGCACGTTGCTGCGCGTCACCGACAATGGTGGAGCGCTGGCTTTCGAGGGCGGATGGCAGATGGACCACAACCACAAGAAACTCACTGCCAAGGAGGTGTTCCCAAAGACCAACGGACGTTCTTACCTTTTGGATGAACAGATGCCATTGGCTACGCAGAAGTCGCTTTACATGACACTCAAAGGTCAACCGGAGTATGAGGGATTCCTCAACCTGTTGGAAAACGACTACAGCGACCTGCTTTCCACACGCATGAACCGCACCTATACCCCTGCCGACGAGGCTCACAACAACAAAAATCTGCGCCTTTTCGATAACTATAACTACACCGTGTTCATTCCTTCCACTGAGGCCATTGCCCGTCTGCAGGAGCAGAAACTGCTGCCTACGTTCCGCGAACTCCGTCAGCTAGACGACAATGGCGAGAGCCTGCTCGACAGCCTCTGCCTGGCAGAGGGGTGGTATGACGCCATGACACCAGAGACGGAAAAGGACGAGCTGCAGAAGAAGGTCACCGATGCCATCAAGAACGTCATCAGCGACTTTGTGCGCTATCACGTCATGGACCGCTCGGCAGCCATCGGCCTCGTGCCCGATGCCGGAATGAACGGCCCCAACAACTACGAGTCGATGAAGCGCAACCCGGAGACAGGACGTTTCTTCCCGCTGAAGGTTAGCTTCGACCAGACTTCTCTCACCGTCACTGATGTGGAAGGAAACACCAGAACGGTGAAAAAGCGTGAGGGCCTATACAATAATATTATAAGGGAGTACTGGTTCCAGGGCACTGGTAACAACAGGCGCCTGTACATGGCCAGCAGTGCCGTAGCACACCTCATAGAAGAGCCGCTGTACTACGAAAAGATGCTGCCTTGGAGGCAGGTAGTGGAAGAATACTTAAAGAACAACTAAGATATGAAACAAATAAGATATATTATAATGGCCTTTGCGCTACTGCTGTCCTATACGGCTAGCGCACAGGACATCACGTCGGTACACGGCACGGTGAGCGACGAAATGGGCGGACTGATGGGAGCCACGGTGTGCGAGGTTGATGGCACGGGGCGTATCATCAACTCAGCCGTCACCGACCTCAACGGTAACTTCACCATGAAGGTGAAGAACACCAAGGACAAGATACGCTTCACCTACGTGGGAATGAGTCCGCAGGTGCTGCCCATCAACAAGACCACCTACAACATCACCATGAAATCGGCGACCACCCTGAAGGAAGTCACCGTGAAGTCGAAGAAACGTGCACAGGGCAACGGACTGCCCATTCCTGAGCGTGAACTCTCATACGCCACACAGACCATCTCCATGAAGGAGTTCGAGGGTCTGGGCATTACCTCCGTCGATGAAGCCCTTCAAGGACGTATCGCCGGTCTTGACATTATCGGAAACTCGGGTGACCTGGGTTCTGGCTCCACCATGCGTCTGCGTGGTGTGTCATCGCTTTCCAGCCTTACTGACTCCAACCCACTCATCGTTGTCGATGGAAACATCCGTGAGGTGAACCTCGCCGACTTCGACCTCGCTGGAGCCAACAACGAGAAGTTTGCCGAGCTGCTCAACATCAACCCTGAAGACATCGCAGAAATTCGTGTGCTGAAGGATGCTGCCTCGTGTGCCGTCTATGGCTCGCAGGGTGGTAACGGTGTCATCGAGCTGACCACCAAGCGCGGTGCGCGTGGAAAACCAAAGCTCACCTACTCGCTGAAACTCACCGGCACCCACCAGCCCAAGGGCTACGACCTGCTTACGGGTGATGACTACACGATGATGCTCAAGGAAGCATACTTCAACCCCTATCAGGATGACAATGCCTCCGACATTCCCGAGATAAGCTACCACACCAGTGATGCAGAGTTCCGCGACTGGCGGCAGTACCGTGCCAACACCGACTGGCGCGACGCTGTCACCCAGACGGGTCTCCGCCAGAACCACTACGTCACCATCAGCGGTGGCGGTGAGAAGGCATCGTTCCGCATCGGCGGTGGTTTCGACCATGAGACGGGTACCATCATCAAGCAGAAACTGAACCGTTTCTCCACCCGCGTTGCTCTTGACTACAACGTTTCTGAGCGCATCCGTGTGTCGACGAACTTCTCGCTGACCTACACGAAGAACAAGATGAACTACGACGGGCTGTTGGACATCGCTCAGAAGAAGATGCCAAACATGAGCATCTACGAATATTCACCCACTGGTGAAGTGGTGGGCTACTACACCATGCCACGCGAGGGGCCGTACGCTGGTTCCTCCGTGTTCAACGATGACCAGAAGAAATATGTAAACCCAGTGGCCTCTGCCAACCTAGCGAAGAATGACCGTCGCACATACGACATGAGCCCTGAACTAGTCATCAACTATCGTCTGCTGGGCACCGACGAGGATCATCACCGTCTGGACTACCGTGGCTCAGTCTACATGAATATCTTCAACCAGTATGATGACAAGTCCTATCCCTGGGAACTGACACCCCTGAACTATAACGCTGACATCAACACCAGCTACCGTGCCTCGTCGAAGAGCGTGTCGTTCAACACAAAGCATACGCTCACCTTCACGCCGAGATTCACCAACAAAGACCATGAGGCCATGTTCATGGGTCGCTTCGAACTGACCAGTGGCTCCAGCAACGGTCAGAGCACCAATGCCAAGCGTCTGGCCACGGGCGTGGAGAATCCCTCTGCTGCCGGACTGGGACTGGAACCTGGCTCCTGGTACAACCAGTGGCGTTCGATGTACTACACCTTCTCCACCCACTACTCCTACAAGGGACGCTACGTGGCTGACTTCACCGTTCGCGTGGACGGCACCACAAAGTTCGGACCAGGCAACCGCTGGGGATATTTCCCTTCGGGTTCGCTGAAGTGGATTATCAGTGACGAGCCGTGGATGCAGAAGCTGAAGCCCGTACTCTCCATGTTTGCCATCCGTCCAGGATGGGCACTCACGGGTAACCAGCCTAATCAGAACTACCTCTACACGTCGAAATACGGCACCGTGAGCAACTATATCGACATGGGTGCCATGTCACCGCTGAACATCCGCCTCACCGACCTGAGATGGCAGAAGAAGTCAGAGTTTAACGGCGGTATCGACCTGGCATTCTTCGACGATAAGATTAGACTCACCATCGAGGCTTATCACGCCACTATTACGGACATGCTCATGCCCAACTACCGCGTGCCCTCCAGCGTGGGATTCACCACTGTTCCCTACCGTAACTCTGGTAAGATGCGTAACATGGGATGGGAGTTCCACATCACTACTAACAGGTTCATCAAGAAGGGCAAGTTCTACGTAGACATGAACGCCAACTTCGGTAACAACCGTAATGAGATTCTTGAGATGGATGAGTACGTGCTCAACAACCTCAACTCCACCTACGACTACAAGAACGGGGAGACGTTGCGGCGCGTACAGCTCCACAACCCCTTCGGTGCCATCTATGGCTTTAAGTTCAAGGGTGTTTACACTCATAACTATAAGACCTTCGTGAACCTGAACCTCTCCGATGAGGAGTTCAAACAGTTCACTCAGGGAACGCTTCCCGACGAGTGGTATGCTGATCACGGCTGGGAGAAGCGCCCCTATACTGCCCCTGTGGTCACTGGTCCTGACGGCGAGTTGATACGTGAGGCAGACGGCACGCCCAAGCGCATGCGCTATGACTACCGCAGCGACGGAACAGGACATACCAGCTCCCACCAGGGCTTCAACGGTGGTGATGCCATCTACGAGGATGCCAACTACGACGGTAACATCAACGCCCTCGACATCAGCTACCTCGGTTCGTCCCTGCCTAAGCTCACCGGTGGTTTCGGTTTCACATTCAACTACGGCGACTGGCGTCTCTCCACACAATTCACCTATCGTGTGGGCAACAAAATCCTGAACTTAGCACGCCTGAACCTAGAGTCGATGATTGGTAACAACAACCAGAGCCAGGCAGTGAACTACCGCTGGCGTAAAGAGGGTGACGTGACCACGATGCCACGTGCCATGCATGGTGAGAATGAAGCCTACAACTCGCTCGTCTCTGACCGATACGTTGAGGATGGCTCCTACCTGCGAATGAGCTATGCACAGCTTTCCTACGCCATCAACAAGAAATATCTTAAGTGGATAGGACTCAATCGCGTTTCGTTCTACGCTTCCATCAACAACCCCTTCGTCATCACGAAGTACTCAGGCGTAGACCCCGATATCTCGCAAAGCGGATATGACCCCGCCATCGACCGTGCACAGACACCGCGTTCCAGGAGCTATACACTGGGTATTACGGTAGACTTCTAAGACAATAAACAATAAACGTGAAACAATAAACATTGTGCAAAATGAATAAGACATCAATGATAAAAAGATTGACCAGTAAAATAACGGTTATTGGTTATTGTTTATTGGTTATTGGAATATCTTCCTGCTCCGACTTCCTTGAGATTCCTTCTCGCAGCGAAATCATCCTTGAGGAGTTCTGGAACGAGAAGAACGACGTGGACAACGTCGTGGCCGGCTGCTATTCGCGCATGCAGGGCGAAGACGTGCTCCAGCGCTTCATCGTCTGGGGAGAGTGTCGCGCTGACAATGTGAAGGCTGGCAACCGCATTGATAAGGATGCCAACCTGGATAACGTGCTCAAGGAGAACATCACCACAAAGAACCCCTACACGGGATGGGACGGATTCTACAGTGTTATCAACCGTTGCAACACCGTCATCAAGTACGCTCCGGGAGTGGCTGCCGTAGACCCTGGCTACACTGAAAGTGAGCTGAAGGCCACCATCGCAGAGGTGAGCGCCATTCGCGATCTTATGTACTTCTACCTTATCCGTACCTTCCGCGATGTGCCTTACTACACTTACGCCTTCACCGACGATGACCAGCCCATGGACCTCGTACCTACACCTTTCGAGGCTGTCCTCGACAGTCTCATCACCGACCTGGAGGTGCAGCAAAACAATGCCATGAAGCGCTATGCCATCACTGATACGTACTACCAGACAGGACGTATCACCAAGTGTGCCATCTGGGCTATGCTTTGCGAGATGTACCTGTGGAAGGGCGACTATGACAACTGCATCAAGTATGCCGACTTGGTGATCAATGACAAAAAGGAGCTTCTCAAGGAGCGTCCCAACATCAGCGGCAGCATATCCGGCTCCAGCAATGACAGTCGCACCAATGGTTTCCCACTTTCCACGGGAGGATTGTCAGGCAGTTCATACGGAAGCTTCTATGGAGACATCTTCACCAGTGGCAAGAGTGTGGAGACAATTTTTGAGCTGCTTTTCTCGCCCCTGAACAAGAGTCTGGCAGGACGTAAGGGTAGTGGCTGGCCTGGAAACTACGGTGCAGGACGGCTCTACGGATATGCCTCATCGTCGGCAATGAACGATGCCTTCCTCGACGCATCGAGCGTCGTCTCTGGCGACGGTGGTCGTACCAGTGGACGTTATGTCTACGCCAACGAGAACTATTACGCCGACTCTCGCCTCTACATTAACTGTCACCAGGGGACAGGCGACGCCATTCGCAAGTTCGTGACGCAGAGCGTGTCGGTAGGGCAGGCATCGAACCACACTAGCAAGCCATCAGTAATCTACGGAACATACTACACCCACAGCGTGGTTGACAAGGTTGACTATTACGAAAACAGCTCCTCGTGGGTCATCTACCGCATGGCGGACATTCTCCTGCTCAAGGCCGAGGCTCTCTGCCAGAAGCTGCAGGAAGGAAGCACCCAGGAGATTGTGGCCTACAATACGCCCTATCTTGACCAGGCCTTCACCCTAGTGAATGCTGTTAACAAGCGCGCCGTGGCACAGCCTATATCATCGCTCACCGACACCCTCCAGCGCTCCAAATACAACACTAAATCGGAGATGGAGGAATTGGTACTCAAGGAACGCCAGCGCGAGCTGATGTTTGAGGGCAAACGCTGGTACGACCTTGTCCGCCGTTCCATGCGCGATGGTAATACGGATGTCCTCTGCGAGGCCATGGCCAACCGTGAGAGCACCAATGCCAGCTACGTGAACAATTTCTTCGGCAACAGCGGTACAGGCATGTGGGCCATCTTCTGGCCTTACAATGACGAGGAGACGAAGGTGAGTGCAAACCTTGCCGCCCACCAGAACCCTGCCTTCAGCAGCGGAGAGACGAATATTCAGAAGTAGCAGACCCTCCCCAATCCCCTTCCTTCGAGGACGGGGAATGGATAGAATGTAAACAGAAAGTTAATAAAACAGAATATAAGCGTTATGAAAAAATATCTCAGTGAAAAGACAAGAGGAATATTCCGCTTTATGGTGTATATACTCCTCCCCCTCGCAGGGGGAGGCTGGGTGGGGGTCTCCTGCTCCGATGAACCCGAAGGTGAGTACTTCTACAGCTTCACCGGCGAGATGGCAAGCGACTACTTGAAGAACAGGCCTGAGCAATACAGCCAGTTCACTAAGATAGTGGAGAAGGCCAAGCTCATGGACCTCCTTGCCACATACGGACAGTACACGTGCTTCGTTCCCACCAATGATGCCGTCGATGCCTATCTTAAGAATCGCAACATCAAGAGCATCGACGACTTGAGCAAGGCCGACTGCGACACCATCGCCCGTACACACATCATCTCTGGTGGTATCCTGAGCACTTTCGACCTCGTTCCCCACGGCACTACAGGCCTCTCTCTGCTCAACATGATAGGGCGCTACATCAGCACCTCCAACGGAGAGTTGAACGGGCAGCCTGTCGTCATGCTGGAGGGCTTGGCTCACATTGACCTCGAACATCAGAACGATACCGTGGAGAACGGCATCATGCAGTCGATAGACCTGGTATTGGAAAAGTCTAACAGCTATGCTGCAGACATCCTGGGCAACAACCCGTCCATGGGACTCTTCTACCAGGCCCTTCAGGCAACAGATGTCTACAATGACATCCTCCTCGTGGAAGACGAAGACTACGACGCCAAAAGCTACAAGAAGTACTACTACACCTCTGACTTCTGGCGCGAGGTAGCCTGGGTACCCGATACCCGCAAGTATGGCTATACCATCTTCGTGGAACCCGACTCGCTCTATCGGGCAAAGTTCAAGGAGATGAATATCTCTACCGCCAACGGTGAACTACGGGCACTCTACGACCTGGCCTGCAAGCTCTACGACCCCACCTACCCAGATGATGTCAACGCCACTGGCCACTCATTCGAGCACCTCACCGACAGCATCAACCCCTTGCGCCGTTTCGTGCAGTACCACATTCTCAACCGCTCGGTACCTGGCGTGGACAAGCTCACCGCTCCGGTGATGAACGTGGGTAGCACCAACGAGGCCTTCGGTTTCAACACCAAGATTGTGAACCCCGTGGATTGGTATCAGACCCTGCTGCCACATACGCTGATGAAGTTCGAGCAGCTCACCGTAGACATCGACGAGCTGGGCAACGATTGTCGCGGCATCGACCGTGACAAGGTAGGCGAACGGTTTATCAACCGCCGCTATGCCGCACCAGAGTTCACCCATCGCGGAGCCTGGATAGACAGCCGCGTGGACACGCTCTATGAGCACGACGCCATCAACGGTCACTTCTTCTATGTCGATGACATAGTGGCCTTTACCAAGGAAGTGCGCGACGAAGTGCAGAACATGCGCATACGCATGGACTTCAGCTCCGTCTTCCCCGAGGTGATGACCAACGACCTGCGCCAAAATGGCGACCCCACTAAAGACGATGCCTCCGGCTCGCCCGATGACAGTGCAGTGCCTGTCAATGGCCGTAATTTCTACTTCCCTGACGGCTATCTTGACGGTGTATCCTTCACCAACTGCTACTGCGTGTTGCGCCGCCCGCACACCAATTTCTGGTCGTGGCAGGGTGACGAGTGGAACCTCTTTGGCGACTACGACTTCACCTTCCGCATACCACCCGTTCCCTATAGTGGAGAGTGGCAGCTGCGACTGGGATTCTGCGCACTACCCACCCGTGGTGTCATGCAGACATACTTCGACGGCATACCGCAGGGTATACCCCTCGACATGACCAAGTTCCTCGATTCAGAATTGTATATCGGCGACCGCTTCGTCAACGACGAGAAGCTGGGTGATTATAACAATAAGACCGATGAGGAAAAGGCTGAAGAACAGAAGCTTCTGAAGAACCTGAGTGCTTACCGCGACGGCCGTTCGCAGTATCACTTCAATCCATCCAGTGGTGAGCAGTACTTCTTCCTTGGTAATCCACGCACCTACCGCCGTGTGCTCTGCCAGACCTACATCGACGCCCATAAGGACCACTACCTGCGCTTCCGCGTGGCAAGTGACGGTAAGCAGGGTAACAACAACGAGTTCATGCTCGACTTCTTCGAGATGGTGCCCAAGAGCGTCTATGCCGTCGATGGCGAGGGAGCCATGGAGGACGACCTCTAAACAATAAACAATAAACGTTTAACAATAAACATTGTGCAGAATGAAACAGAATTCAATTATAAAAAGACTGACCAGTAGAATAACGGTTATTGGTTATTGTTTATTGGTTATTGTCTTCGCTTCCTGTTCAGACACCTGGGACGACCATTACGACGGCTCGCTGTCAAACGCCAGCGGTGGCAACAGTGGCACCCTTTGGGAAGCTATCAAAAGCGATGCCAGCCTGAGTAATTTCGCCAGCGTCATCGAGGGGACGGGGTATAACCGATCTCTGAGCAGCAGCCAGGTGTTCACAGTCTTCGCTCCTGTCAACGACGATTTCTCAGCTGCCGACGCAGCAGCGCTCATAGAGCAATATAAATTGGAGAAAAAGAGCGTCGAAGATGAATACAATACTGTCATCAAGGAGTTTGTGCAGAACCACATTGCACTCTACAACTACAGTGTGTCCTCGGCAAGCAACGACAGCATCGTGCTCATGAATGGCAAGTATGCCGTCATCACTTATCAGGGCATTGACGCCAGCGCCTTCAAGGAGAAGAACAAACTCTATGGCAACGGTGTCCTCTTCACCGTCGAGACCCCCGTCCACTATTCTGCAAACATCTTTGAGCAGCTGCGCAAGGATGCCGATCTGGACAGCGTGCGTTCCTTCGTCCATAATCCCCTGTTCTACCGTCGTGATTTCGACCCCAGCCAGAGTGTGGCAGGTGGCCTCAACGACTTAGGAGAGACTGTCTACCTCGACTCCGTATGGGTGCAGACATTTAGCATGAAAGATTATTTGGGATATATCCATTCTGAGGATAGTACCTACTGGATGGTGCTGCCCACCAATGACGAGTGGACGCGTATGATTGAGGAGTACACTCCCTACTTCAACTACAGCCCGAAGGCCGCCGACCTTATTAAAGAGGGTGATGGCACCTTCGACTCCCTATTGTACACCAACCCACGTCTGGCCATACTCTCGGGAGTGACCTTCAGCCGCACGACGAATCCCCGCATACTCTCAGGTGAGGTAACCAGTACCACCAACAATGACTCGCTCATGTCATGCAATGCAGTACTGAACTACAACAACCGTCAATGGAAATGGGGAGCACCCTTCAACTACGGACAGTACTTCAACCCGATGAGCGAGGGTGGTGTGCTGAGTGGAGGGGCATGGACCAACTGCAGCAACGGACGCATCCTCAAGACCTCTAAGTGGAACATCGACCCGCTACAGAACTTCCTTCGCTGGAACATCAACGAAGTGGAGCAAGCATATCTCGACATATCGAAATACCAGACCAATGCTACGACAAAAGACTCTGCCTACACAGCCGACACCTACTATCGCAACGTCACCAACGACAAGTTCTCTGGCCGCGTGTGGAACGGCACGTTTGTGGAGTTCAGCCCGGCAGTGAGTACTGTCAGGCCTATTGTCACCATCGGCCTGACGGGTATGCTCTCCAACGTGGGCTACGACATCTACCTCGTCACCGCACCGGCACTGGCTAACGACAGCAATGCCACCACACAGCAGAGCCTGCCCACGAAGTTCAACTGCACCATCAAATATCCTGATGCTAACGACGTCATGCAGTCCAAGTCACTGGGTACCAACATCACCACGTCGGGCACGAAGATGGACTACATCCTTCTGGCTGAGGACTTCCAGTTCCCCATCACCTATTACGGTCTCCAAGAGGAGAAGCCCTCTGTGCGAATCGAACTGGAATGCCGCGTGAGTAACAACGAAGTGAAGAACGACCTCTTCACCCGTACCATGCGCCTTGATTGTGTACTCGTAGTGCCCCACGGCACGTTGCGGCTGGTCGACGACCTTGCAACCGTCAGTCCTGCTCTTGCCGGTCAGCCGGGTGTCCTCATGTTCCCACATGGATGGAGCGACAAGAAACCTAGCGACGTCACTGATGAAAACATGTTTGAGAACTTCAGGCTGAAAGCCCTGTATATGCTCCGATAGTATTCACCTCTAAACAATAAGGAAACAATGTCTATGAAACGATATATCTTATTTGGACTTACAATGCTGCTCTCCTCACTTCCTTTGGGCATGATGGCTCAGGATGATGAGTCTGATGACGAGGAAGAGGGCACGGAGACGTCAGTACGTACGTTTACCCCAAAGCAGAAGCAGTATGAGACGCGCACCGTCCGTGGCTCCGTCATCGACGCTGCCACGGGTCAGCCTGTTGCCGGTGCTATCGTGCGCGCTGCAGAGATTGACGGCTACAGCGTACTCACCGAGGATGACGGTACCTACACCTTGAAGGTACCAGTGTTTGCCACCGCTCTCCACATCTCCACGCCCGACCATAATGCCGTGCGCATAGGTCTACTGAAGGGTGAGGAACAGAAGACGGCAATGCTACATGCTGCCATGTTTGTCACCGACTATAGTCAGCAGACCAACGTGCGCAACGATTACATCACCGATGACTTCCGCTTCACTTCGGCCATCAACATCAAGGACGAGGTGCAGAAGCAACTCGGCGCACAGGTGTACACACAGACCCACAACGGAACGCCCGGCATCGGAAGCACCATGTTCATACAGGGTTTGAACTCGCTCAACGTCAATGCTCAGCCACTGATTGTCATCGACGGAGTGATTATCGACCAACAGTATGGACGCACACTGCTCCACGACGGTTTCTACAACGACCTGCTGACAAACATCAACCCCTCCGACATAGAGAAGGTCACGGTGCTGCGCAACGGTACTGCCCTCTACGGTGCCAAGGGTGCCAACGGTGTCATCCTCATCCAGACACGGCGCAACAAGTCGATGGCCACGCGCATCACGGCCAACGTCTCTGTAGGAGTGGTCACAGAGCCAAAATATGTGTCTATGATGGATGCCAACCAGTACCGAGGCTATGCCTCCGAGTTGCTCAAGAGCACAGAGACGAGAGAGAAGGCGTTCAACTTCCTCGACGAGCGTCAAATCAAGGACAACGGCGAGCGCAACTATTTCTACGACCTCTACCATCAGAACACCGACTGGAAGAAGTATGTCTACCACACCGCCATGACCCAGAACTACGGCATCAACGTCGAGGGTGGTGACGATGTCGCCAACTACAACCTCTCCGTGGGCTACAGCAATGCTCAGAGCACACTGAAGATGAACGACATGGACCGTCTGAACATACGCTTCAATACCGACATCCAACTGCTCCAGCGGCTTGGCGTGCGTTTCGACGCTTCGTTCTCAAACATTACGCGCAACCTGCGCAACGACGGTGCACCCTCTACCTACGACGAGGGCACGCCCTCCAGCCCCTCCTTCCTGGCCTACGTGAAGAGTCCCTTCCTCAGCCCCTATAGCTACGGACGCGGTCGCTTCTCCGACTCACACTACGCAACAGACCCTGAGGACTACCTCACCACAGCCCTCCGCGAATACAGCAACTATAACTGGCAACTGGGCAACCCCGCAGCACTCCTTGAGTATTCTGACGCTGAGAACAAGAACCACTTCGAGAATTCGCAGCTCAACCTCACCGTCACACCCAAGTGGCAGTTCAATGCCAACCTCTCGCTCTCAGAGCATTTCAGCTACAACCTGGTGAACACCAGCGAGATGTACTACATTCCCATCAACGGAACGCCCTCCTACTATGTCGCCTCTCTCGATACTTACTGCAATAATGAGGTGCGCTCATTAGCCTCAAAGCAGAACAGCGTGCAGAGCGACACCCGTTTAGACTGGCACAATCGCTATGGCGCTCATTACATACATGCCTTTGGAGGCGTGCGCATCAACTGGGAGAGCTTCACCACCAGTTCGCAGGTGGGTTACAACACCCCTTCCGACAAGACCCCCTTCATGAGCAGCAGCCTGGCTCACGTGAACGTCACTGGCGTTGATGAGAGCTGGAACGCCCTCTCCTGTTACGTACAGGGTGAGTACAACTACATGAGCCGCTACTACCTCCAGGCCAACCTCACTATGGATGGCTCGTCACGCTTCGGGCGCGATGCCGGCTCAATCCATCTCTTCAATGCTGCCTGGGCCATCTTCCCGGGCGTACAGGCGTCGTGGGTGATAAGCAACGAGCCTTGGCTTGCTAAAGTCAAGGGAATCGACTACCTGAAGCTCTCTGCCGGATTCGACGTCAGCGGTAACGATGACATCGACTACTACTCCGCGCGCAGCTATTTCACAGCAGGAAAGTTCCTTAACAACGTCAGCGCGCTCTCCTTCGGAGGCATCGGCAACACAGAGATACAGTGGGAGACCACCCGGCGCTTCAACATTGGTCTCGAAGGCCACTTCCTGAACAACCGCCTGGCACTCAGCGCAAACTACTTCCACGCCATCACCGACAACCTGCTCACGCTGCAGCAGCTGGGATTCCTCTCCGGCCTTGACTACAACTGGAGCAATGGCGGTAAACTGCAGAACGACGGCTTCGATGTCTCGGCCAACGTGAAGATCATCACCACCAAGGACTGGCAATGGCAGGTGGGAGCCAGCGTGGGACACTATAAGAACAAAATCAAGGAGCTGCCTGACGGTGCACAGTATGTCGACAACACCGTCTACGGAGCCACCATCCGCACACAGGTGGGCCAGGCTGCCAACCTCTTCTATGGCTATAAGACCAATGGAGTCTATGCCACCGCTCAGGAGGCTACCGATGCAGGTCTCTACGTGCTTGGCGACAACGGCGTGGAGCACATGGCCTTCGAGGGTGGCGACATGAAGTTCATAGACCTTGATGGCAACAAGGAGATCAACGAGGCCGACCGCACCATCATAGGTGACCCCAACCCCGACATCTATGGAAACATCTTCACAACTCTCCAATGGAAGCGACTGAAGCTCGACGCACGCTTTAACTACTCTCTGGGCAACGATGTCTATAACTATATGCGTCAGCAGCTCGAGGGCGGCTCGCGCTTCATGAACCAGACCACGGCCCTGAACCGTCGCTGGCAGGCCGAAGGACAGCAGACCGACATACCCCGCATCACCTTCCAGGATCCCATGGGCAACAGCCGCTTCAGCGACCGCTGGATAGAAGACGGCTCCTATCTCCGTCTGAAGAGCGTTACACTCAGCTACGACATTCCGCTTAAATCGGAGTTCATTCAGGGATTGCAGATATGGCTGCAGGGCAATAACCTGCTCACCTTCTCCAAGTACCTCGGCAGCGACCCCGAGTCTTCCATGTCCAACAACGTCATCGGTATGGGTATCGACCTCGGACGCCTCGCACAGAGCCGCAGCTTCGTGGCTGGAGTGAAGATTAACCTCTAAGCGCTTCGCTAATGAAAAAAGTAATAAATAAAAAAGAAATAAAGCTATGACACATAAAATATGCAAAACAGCTAAAGAACTGACAGGTTTATTATTTGTTCTTTGTTCTTTATTATTTAGCGCAGCGCTCAACGTAGCGTGTGGCGATTTCTTCGAGCAAGAGTCCGACCACCTCATCTTTGCCGACAAGGACCACCTCACCAACTGGTCCGACACCGTGTTCAGCGTTACGGGCATCCTCGGCCAGCTTCAGAACATTGCCGACCGCACCATCCTCCTGGGTGAGGTGCGTGGCGACCTTGTCACGCTCACCGACAATGCCTCTGCCGACCTGCGCGAACTGGCCACCTTCAGCGTCTCCGACGACAACAAGTACAACCACCCCAGCGACTACTATTCCGTCATCAACAACTGTAACTACTACATTGCGAATGTAGACACGGCGTTGAGGAGCAACCGTGGCGACTACATCTTTATGAAGGAGTACATCGCCGTGAAGAGCATACGTGCCTGGACATACCTCCAGCTCGTGCTTAACTATGGCTCCGTACCTTTTGTCACTGAGCCTGTGCTCACGAAGGATGCCTCCGAAGCCAACTATCCACGCTATGAGCTGGCTCAGGTTTGCCAGTACTTCATCGATGACCTGACAGGGCTGCCTGAGACCTACGAGACGCAGTATCCCAGTCCAGGGAACTATTATTTCTTCCCCATTGACATTGTCCGAGGCGATCTCTACCTCTGGCTGGGCAGCACCATGGGCACTGAGGGAGGAAAGAGCTACTTCGAGAAGGCTGCACAGGCATACCTGCGCTTCATCAAGCGTCGAAACGAGAACTCCTACTATGCCACCAGCTCGGTACGAGTCATGTGGCCCACTTCACAGGGTACTACCAACTGGTATATGGCATATGACCTAGACTACATCAGCAGCTTCCTGCTATCACTAGGACACGACGCAGAACTCATTACTGCCGTGCTGAGCAACAGCACACCTGCACAGGGCTACTACTGCCGTCTTCCGGAGCTATTCAACTCCACTGAGGAGAACGACTACAAAGCCAGCATCACACCCTCACAGCGCATCATAGAGCTGTCGGAGGCTCAGACCAACTGTGTGGTGTCCAGCAACGCCGGCAATGTCATAGTGACCTATTCACCCTCAGGTCTGAGCAATTACATGTCGGGCGACCTGCGCCTTAGTTCCGTTTGGTCGAAGAGAGAACGCACCATCAACAACAACCGTGTGGAGGAGCAGGAGATAAGCAAATACGATTCGCGCTTCGTGCGTCTCTACCGCCGTACGCTCGTCTACTTGCGCCTGGCCGAGGCCCTTAATCTGGCCGGACAGCCCCGACTGGCATACAAAATCCTCGAACGCGGACTCACCGACAAGGTCATCTCCGATGAAGTCTACCCATATCTCAACACCGCCGACTCCACCTGGGTGAAGGCTAATGTCAGCTTCCCCGCAGCATTCTATGAGACCATTGATGTGAGTGAGTTCAGCAGGGGGCTCTATTCCATATCGGGCAACACGCTCAACACCCTGGGACTGCACAGCCGCGGCTCTGGTTATTCACCGCTTAATGAGTACTACAAGCTCGACTATGCAGACTCCATCTGCGTCTCCATGCAGCCTGACAGCACACGCTTCTTCAATGACGCTGCCTACCAGAGCATCAAGAAGCGCCAGATGGAACAGGTGGATAGTCTCATCCTCAACGAGGAGGCACTGGAGTTCTCCTTCGAGGGTTACCGCTACCACGACCTCATGCGCTTCGCCATGCGCAGCGATAATCCCGGGAAGTTCCTCACCGATGCTGTGAACCGTCGCGGCGGCAAGGACACCAGCGCTGGCATCGACCTCACCAACCCCCACAACTGGTATCTCCGCTGGGGCAACGGCAAGATTGGCTACTGATTATCTGAGGAGATTATTTAGCATAACCCATATTGCTCATAACTTTGCACCTGCGTTGGCACAACCGCCAGCGCAGGTGTTCTTTATCTTAAGATGCAACGCTTCCCCGCCCGTGTTGGGCCACCTGAATTATTCATGAAAATTACGAGGATTAATCTAATGGCTTTGATTTTTAACACTCTATTATCCCGATGCGGCTATGAGCATCAACGCCTGCCGTGCCTACTTCAAGCTGAAGGGCCTCAAGGCCGATGACCTTGCTGGAGGAGTCCGCTCCTTCGTGCTCAACTTTGGTGAGGACGGGACGAATGTTATTGAGAAAATTGTAAATAGTATATCGTCAAATAGTAAATCTCTTGAGGCTTGGTACTCGCTCGACGGGCGCAGGCTCGAAGGCAAGCCCTCGCAGCGCGGCATATATGTGAACAACGGACGTAAGGTCGTGATTAAATAATAAGTTTGCCGACCGCGCCGGACGTCACACCTCAAAATAAGAAAAACGACAAGATTTCTTTCAAATTATTTGGAAGTTTCAAAATAAGTTCGTATATTTGCAGCGCCAAATGGATTTTTGGCTATCCGGTAAACCTCTTTACTTCGGTAAGGAACTCCGAGGGGAGCAAGCCAGAACCGACACTACTCCAATTAAAAGCTACCAAACGGTAGCTTTTACTTTTCATACCTTTTCTTAAACAACCGATAGAATGATGGGTGGCTCAGTACGAATTTGTCAATTGAAATTCTCTTCCTGCCTTTGAATATCAAGACTTCCACACCTGAAGGATTAACCTCAAAATACCTCTTTACATCTGATATTAGCAAACGGGTATTATAATCAGTCTGAATATTCAATAGAATCCTGTTACATTGCCGGATGGAATCAATCAGGCTTTGGCCAATGGATGACTTGCCATATACGGTTTTCAAATCATATACCCTGAAAGTGTTCTTTTTCTCAAGGATGAAATCTGGTGTTCGTATTTCGGTGGGATTTGGGAGGACATATACCCTATAGCCAAATTCAACAGCCTTCTTTGCCGCTTGCAATAGATTCTCATAGTCATCACTTTGCTTCCCTCCTGTTGTAAATATGTCCTTGTCTGTCTCTAAAGAATGAAACTCCTTCCTCTTTGCTATACGCTCTACCTGACGGGAGAACTCCGCTCCATTTAAATCGTGGAGCTTGGCCAATTCAGAAGTAATATCGTTTGTCATAGCTGAGCCTAAAAGAAAATACAGGATGCAAAGGTACAGCTTTTCAACAATATAACCAAAATATATTCGGGATTTTGCCTGGCAGGCTTTCGCTTTTGTCTTATAACCCTTTCAATCTCGAACGACCCTGCTGTCGTTTCGGGATTTATTTCGTACCTTTGCAGCGAGGGTGCGCTGAGATCCGTCAGTTTCGCTGCCCCCCTGGGAGCGCGGTCGTCCTCGCCCACATCTGGGAGCGCGGTCGTCTCGCCCGCCATCTTTGCGGACGGGGACGTCCGCGCTCCCAGGTGGTACACCCTCGACGGTGTGCGCATCGACGCCCAGCCGACGAAGAAGGGACTCTACATCCATGGAGGCAAAAAGGTAGTGGTACCCTAAGGAGAGATTTTGTCTAAGGAATTTAGGAGTCAAGGAGTGGCTGCGCGCAGCTTCCTAAATTCCTAAATTCCTTAGAGAACAAAGCTCGTACTGAAAAATCTTTACATTGACCCCTCTGAGAATCCGATTTTTTGAATGAGTTCCTTGGTGGATTGCGTATAAGCCAGTTTTGAGAGGGGTCGTTTCCGCGTTTTTCACGCTACTGCTCAGCTATAAGCTGATTGCCCCTTAAAACTGTTTCGTTTTAGTCGGTTTTTACCGAAAAAGGTGGTCTTGTAGTACAAGACCATATCTTTTGTAGTACAAGACCATATCTTTTGTAGTACA
>JAFVFY010000079.1 GCA_017475265.1 Prevotella sp.
AAACGTGCATTGGAAGTTCTTCACGACAGAGGACGGACTGCGTTACCGTGCTGAGTTGCGCCTGTACAAAGCCTTAAATACCATAGAGGCATATGGAAAAGGATGGTACATAGAAAACTACGAGTCTCTTTATGCCGACCGTGCAAATAAAACAGCCTCTGACCTCTGGGCTGCAGCAATAGCTTTGGAGAAATCCACTGGTATGTCGAATGGCTATCAGGCTCCGTGGTGGAACGAGCGGCCTATCCTGTTCTACACGGCTGACGGTAACTTCGGGCAGAGTTATTCCTATACCTGGACATCAAAAGACCATAGCACATATTTTGAAAGAGATATTTCAAATGGTCAATCTTCTATCAGTGCTACTGTTTTGGTGGAAGAACCTTCAACATTAGTATATGGATTATACGGCTCGGATTATTGGTTTAGAGTATATGTAGATGGCGTAGAGGTACGAAGCTTGGATAATGTACAGCATCACACATATCAATCGAGCAAGACATATACCCGCTTCTTTGAAGAGCTGGAGCCAGGGCTACACACCATTACGTGGACATGTGATAACCGTGGTAATTCATATAGTTCTACTTATAGGTTATATAATGTGGGGGTGATGTCGAAGCCACAAATCACTGTGAGCCTGTTAGAGCCAGGAAGCCTTGGCACTGAGGTGCTGTACAATACCGACCACATCAAGAACGTGCGCCGACTGAAAGTGAAGGGAGCGATGAACAGTGATGACTGGGGAAGAATCAAGATGATGTCCACGCTGTTGGAACTGGATCTCAGCGAGGCACAGATTACTGAGATTCCCGCTAATCAGTTCAAGGTTAGCTCCAGCGACACCACAATGAATTTCCTGCATAAGGTTGTGCTGCCCGAAGGTCTGACCAAGATTAACGACTATGCCTTCTACTATTCCTTTGTGGAGGATATCAACCTACCCTCTACCATGAAGAGAGTGGGTGAGCGGGCTTTTGCCTACAGCCATGTCAAGGAACTGATTATGCCTGATGACATGACAGATTTTTATGGAGGTGATGATTATGGTTACTGCTTTAGCTTCATGTTTTGGCTGAAGAAACTTGTAATGCCCAAGAATCTGACAAGGATACCTCGAAGTACATTCTATCAAGGCTATTATATCACCGAGGCTGTGATGCCCGAGAAACTTCAGACCGTGGGAAAATCTGCGTTTTATTCTTGCCATCGTATGCAAACCACGTTGCCGGAAGGTTTGAAAACCATTGAGGAATATGGTTTTTATGATTGCCCGACACTCAACTCTCCCTTGCCCTCAACCTTGACAACAATTGGCCAATATGCATTCCAACATGCACGTGGCTATAAGTCTCTGGTCATTCCGCAGAGTGTGACAAGCATCGGCAGCTATGCCTTTGCCAACTGCACCAACATGGAAACGGCAGAACTGGGCGTGAACCAGTACTCGTTGGCTAACGGTATATTCCAGAATTGCAGCAAGCTAAAGACCGTAAAACTGAACTCGCCCACTGTGACCACCATTAGTAGCACATACCCTTTGAGCGACATCACCACTGTCACACTGCAAGTGCCGCACTATTTGGTAAACAGCTACAAGCTGCACAGCTACTGGTACAATGCCAAGGCCATTGAGCCGTTCGACTACAGCAGCATAGAGTTTATTCCAATTAGTGGGAAACTGACGCTGAATCACGAACGCTTCGGCGGACAGCCAAGCATAGAGATTCGTTCGTTTGATTGCTATCTGAAAATCAATGGAGATAATGAGCAGAAATTCAATAATATAAAAGTCAACGTATCTGGCTCAAGTAATCAGAAAGCACAGTTGCTGAATAACTGTGACAACATTACGGCTACTGGGGATAACATTTTAAGTTACGGAACAGAAGCAAAGAAGTGGTATTTCATTTCCCTGCCTTTCGACCTGGATGTATCGAGAATTAATCCTGGTGATGGTGCGCAATATGCCATCCGCTACTATGATGGCGCAGGTCGTGCGGCTAACGGAAAGTCTGGCAACTGGAAAAATGTTGACCGTACAGGTATCATTCCCGCAGGTACAGGCTTCATCTATCAGACAAATATTGCCACCTGGACTGATTTCTATGCAGCCGATACGGAGAACAAGTATGGCACGCTAACGACTGATGAGTTCAACAAGACCCTCGCCGTGAACGCCAGCGAGACGGCCAGCAACAAGGGTTGGAACCTCGTGGGCAACCCCTACCAGTGCTTCTACAACAACCACTGCCTGAACTTCACGGCTCCTATCACGGTTTGGACTGGCAGCACCTACACCGCCTACTCGCTGACCGACGACGACTATGCCATCCGTCCTAATGAGGCCTTCTTCGTGCAGTGCCCCAATGAGGAGTACAACACAATTGGCTTCCCCCTGCAGGGCCGTCAGCTGACCTCTGTCATCGAGAGCCAGAACGCAGCGAGGGTCACTGCTCCCTCAGAGCGCAAGCTGATAGACGTGGAGCTGAGCCACGAAATTGACACGGATGGGACACAGACTGAGATGAGCGACAAGACGCGCTTCGTGCTGAACCCCGCTGCCTCGATGGGCTATGAGGTGAGCTGCGATGCCTCGAAGTTCTTCTCTATGGATGCCGCCGTTCCGCAGATTTATACCATTGAGTGCGACGATCTGCTGGCCATCAACGAGCGTCCTGTTGGCGAGGGTACCGTGCAGATGGGCTTCCGCGTGGCCGTGGATGGCGAGTACACCATCACTGCTCCGCGCAACGGCTTCACGAACATCATGCTTGTTGACAATGAGACGGGCATCGAGACCGACCTCTCAACAGATGGCAGCTACACCTTCACCGCCAGTGCTGGGACAAACAACAGCCGCTTTGTGTTGCGTGTTGGTGGCGTGGTGGTCACTGAAATAAATGAAAAGGTAACAGTGAATAGTGAAGAATTTGCTACCGCTCCCTGCTATAACCTCAACGGCCAGCGCATTGCCGAGCCGCAGAAGGGCCTTTACATCGTGAACGGAAAGAAGGTTCTGAAGTAATCATTCTGACGTTCGGTGACGTTCGGGCGGATTTGCAATCCGACCGCCAGGAGTATGAGCATTTGTAATGCGATAAAGCGGATTGAAAATCCTTATACTCACTTCGGCTGGATTGCAAATCCAGCCGAACACGGGAAGACCGAACAGAAAGATTCATTTCCAATATATTTGAGTTATGACAAAGAGAATAAGATATTTGACTTTGCTGCTGATGCTGCTTGCTGGCAGCATCGGCACTTGGGCGCAGGACGACACATTCAATCCCGCGTCACCCTCGGAGCCCGGGCCGCCCACCATCTATTCAAGGATCGTGCTTCTGAAGAACATCGACTACGCAGGCAGCGTGTCGGGAGCAGGGAGGTACGTCGTGGGCAGCACCGTGAAGGTCTATGCATACGTCAACTCCAGCTATACGTTCCGCAGCTGGACGGACACCAAAGGCAACATACTGAGCACCGCTACTTCGTTCGGCTTCGTGAATACGGAGGCGACCGACACGCTGATAGCCAACTATGCCTTCACGCCCGGTAGCCCCAACGAGCCCAGCGAACCCAGCACCACGCTGTATTACCGCCTTGGGCTGAAAGCCACGCAGGGCTGCACGGTCAGTGGTTCAGGCCGCTATCTGGCAGGGAAGACGGTGTCTGTGTATGCCTCCGTTGAGAGTGGGTATAATTTCCTCGGCTGGACGAACCTCAAAGGCGAGACGGTTTCCAATAGCACCTCGTTCAGTTACACCGTGCCCGTTGACGGCGACACGCTGACGGCCAACTGTGTGTTCAACCCCAGTTCTCCGGCAGAGCCGAGCGACCCCATACTGAGGCACACCGTCACCGTGACATGCTCCGACGGCGGCTACTATAACGGTAGCACGGGGCGCTTCTTAGAAGGCAGCACCTACACCCTGTATGCCAATGCCAACAGCGGCTATGACTTTGTGGGATGGTATCTGAACGGCGAACTGTACACCAACCTGCGCTCGTTCAGCTACACGGTGGGCAAAGAGAACATGAACTTCTATGCACAGTTTGTGTTCAATCCCAGTTCGCCGGGCGAACCTAACATGCCCGCCATCTCGGATTATGCCTACTACCTGTACACCGTGACTGGTCGTCCGGGCGACACGCTCAAGTATGGCATCAATCTGGTCAATACCCAGGTGGTGAAGGATCTGAACATACGTATCACCTTCCCCGCCGACGTTGTGGTGGATCCAAGCAGTTATGTGTTGAGCGACAAAGCCGTGGGCTATGAGGTGACCATCTGTGAGGCAGTGGACACCATCTCCATCATCGAGGAGGGAGCACAATTGTGGGATTTCACCTTTATTGGTGGCACGACCGCACCGGCTACCCAAGCACTGCTGACCTTCGACGTGTTCTTGCCCGACACCATTGACACCGGTCATCGGCATCAGGTTAAGATAAACCAGATCTCTATGACAATGGAGGACGGAACAGCTGTCACCGCCCGAACCCGCAACGGGCTGATCGGTGTGTTCAGACGGGGCGATGCCAACGGCGACGATGTGGTGGACGCGCTCGACGCCTCACTTATCCTTCAGTACGTTGCGCATAAATTCGGCGACGATAACAGCGACTTCATCAAGGAGGCAGCCGACACCAACGATGGTGACGAGGTGGACGCACTGGATGCTTCGCTCGTGCTACAACATGCTGCCAAGAAAATTGACTTAAACGAAATAGAATCAAAACAGAATGAAACAGATGAAAACAACAATCCTTAGCCTTGCCCTCTGCGCCTTGTGCGCAGGGGCAACGGCACAGACGGTGACAGTGGCCGACGTAGAGGCCCTGCCCGGTGAGACGGTAGCCTTTACGCTGAACCTGACGGGCGGCAAGGCCGGCACTTACACTGCGATGCAGTTTGATGCACATTTCCCTGCTACGGGCTTCGCCACGACCGGGAAATACAGCGTCTCAGAACTGTGGGAGAACGCGACGGCGACCATCGGCGCGGTGGATGCCAATGGCGTGGCTACCATTCCCGTGGCCTCGTCGGAAAGCATCAGCGCAGCCGACGTGGAGGGGTTGCTCTCCGTGTCTTTCACCGTTGGCAGCGACGTGGCCATCGACGAATACGACGTGACGCTGAAGAACCTGTGGTTCGGATACGGGACAAGCAGCAAGGACTATCTTGACGACGTGAGCTTCAAGGTGAAGGTGGTGGCGGCACATACCATCGTGCTCGACGAGAACTCGACCACTGCACCATCGGAGGCTGCTGGTGTCAATGTGCGTGTGCTGCGTACCATCAGTGCTGGCAACTGGAGCAGCATCTGCCTGCCCTTCGCCATGACAGAGGCGCAGACGAAGACGGCTTTCGGCGACGATGTGCAAATAGCCGACTTCACGGGCTGCGAGGCCACCTACGACGAAGCGACTGGGGAGAATATAATCGCACTGAAGGTGGACTTCGACAACGTCACGGCCATGGAGGCCAACCATCCTTATATAATAAAGGTGGGCAGTGACGTGGCGGAGTTCAGCGTGGAGGACGTGGATGTCGCTCCTTCGGACGAACTCTCTGTTGACAGAGATGAGGACAAGTATAAGCGCAACGGCAAGTGGTACTACGACTACAACAGCTTCATAGGCACCTACGAGGCAGGAACGGAGATACCTGAGAGCGCACTGTTCCTAAGTGACAACAAGTTCTGGTACTCTGTGGGGAAAACAACTACGAAAGCCTTCCGGGGATATTTTGCGTTCTACATGGTGCTTTCGGATGTTTCCACGGCCGAAGCCCGCATCAGCATGGGGTTTGGCGACAGCGAGACTACTGGCATCAGTTCCAATAGCCGTGAAACGATAAACAATAACCGTTATTATGACCTACAGGGTCGCCGCGTTAATGGTCAATTGAAGAATGGCCTGTACATCAGGGACGGCAGAAAAGTAATCATCAAGTAATGGAAGGGAGGAACTTTAAAATGAAAAAAACATATAAGCAGCCATCGGTCATGGTGGAAGAAGAGGTTCTGGAGACCTTCATCTGTAGTTCGCAGAGCATAACATCAAGCAACAATGAAATAGACTACGGAGGCGTTGACAATGATGGTACGAAAGACCCAGAGGCCCGTCGCTTCCTCGACATGTGGGAGGACTAGCAGGAGGGATACTGAAAAGGTTTAGTGACCTTCTGACTTGAGCATTCGTTCCACGCCTCACTGTTCGTATTTGCGGATAGTGAGGCGTGGATTGTGTTTTTTAACATATATGGCAGGGCTTTTCTCAGAAAATTTGCATATCTTTGCAGCCGTAAAACAAAAACAAAATGAAACGATGGAAAAGATTTGCTTAGACAATAAGACGATTTTCGTCACTGGGTCAGCCGGATTCATTGGCTCTAACTTGGTGAAGCGACTGTTCAAGGACGTGAAAGATGCCACGATTATCGGCATCGACAACATGAACGACTACTACGACGTGGCACTGAAGGAGTACCGACTCCGCGAACTCGATGCGCTAGCCGCTACTTATCACTCATCGCATATCACTTATCACTTCATCAAGGGTGACATCGCCGACAAGGCCGTCATCGATGGCATCTTCGAGGAGTACAAGCCGCAGGTAGTGGTGAACCTCGCTGCACAGGCAGGTGTTCGCTATTCGATTACCAATCCTGATGCGTATATTCAGTCGAACCTCATCGGATTCTACAACATCCTGGAGGCTTGTCGCAACTTCCCCGTAGAACATCTTGTCTATGCCTCGTCGTCGAGCGTCTATGGCTCGAACAAGAAGGTGCCCTATTCGACCGACGACAAGGTGGACAACCCCGTAAGCCTCTACGCTGCCACAAAGAAGAGCAACGAGCTGATGGCTCATGCCTACTCCAAGCTCTACAACATCCCCTCGACGGGCCTGCGCTTCTTCACCGTCTATGGTCCAGCCGGACGTCCAGACATGGCCTACTTCGGATTCACGAATAAGCTGCGCAAGGGCGAGACCATCCAGATTTTCAACTACGGCAACTGTATGCGCGACTTCACTTACGTGGACGACATCGTGGAGGGCGTGGTGCGCATCATGCAAGGTGCTCCGGAGAAGAAACAAGGTGAAGACGGACTTCCTCTGCCACCCTACGCCGTGTATAACATTGGCAATAACCAGCCGGAGAACTTGCTGAACTTCGTGGACATCCTCCAGCAGGAACTCATCCGTGCCAAGGTACTGCCCGAGGACTACGACTTCGAGGCCCACAAGAAACTCGTACCCATGCAGCCCGGCGATGTGCCCACGACGTATGCCGACACCTCAGCACTAGAGCGTGACTACGGTTTCAAGCCCTGCACGCCTCTTCGTGATGGTCTCCGCGCTTTTGCGGAGTGGTATAAGGAATTCTATGGATAATTCGAAGGTAACATGGGTACATATATCAATACAGGTAACGCCGGTTTTGAGTCAGCTCGCAATAGAAAGTATGTTGATAAGTCGGAAGCAATAACCATTATCAACAAAACACTTTTCACGGAGTTCCGCTATAGTTGCGTCACTCGCTGTCGCCGCTTTGGCAAGTCGGTGGCAGCTAAGATGCTATGTGCCTATTACAACCAATCATGCGACTCCAGGCGTCTGTTTGAAGACCTGAAGATTGCCAGCAACCCTTCGTTTGAGAAGCATCTCAACAAGTATCCAGTCTTATATATCGACATGACATCATTTGTCACGCGCTACAAAGATGAGACAATTGTAGCACATATCAATGAAGATGTCATTGCTGACGTTCATAGCGCTTATCCTGACACCCTTCACTAAAGTGCCATTGCAAACTAAGAACTACAGTCATGGGAATATACATTAACAGAGGCTCAGTTGGCTTTCAAGACTACACCAATGGTGAGTATGTGGACAAGACAGGCATGATTGAGTTTGTCAACAGCACCATCAACACGCCAGAAAAGCTGGTGTGTGTGACACGTCCGCGCCGTTTCGGCAAGTCGGCGGCTGCGCAGATGCTCAATGCCTATTACGACCGTTCGAGCGACTCTAGGCAGCTCTTCGAGCGGTTTGAGGTGGCAAAATCGCCAACGTTTGAACAGCATCTGAACAAGTACCCCACCATTTTCATCGATGTAACGGGGTTTACTACTATGTTCAAGGGAAGGGCAGACATTGTAGATGTCATGCAAAAGATTATTATGAAGGACATTGCCAAAACCTACCCTGACATTGAGATTGAAGAATATGATGACCTGATGGCATTACTGCTGAAAATCGCCATGGCAACAGGCGAGAAATTCGTGATGATTATCGACGAGTGGGATGCCATCTGCCGCGAGGCCGAGGACAAGCCGCAGCTCATGGACAACTACGTGAACCTGTTGCGGCGTCTCTTCAAAAGCAACGACACGCCACGGGTGTTTGCCCTTGTCTATATGACTGGCATACTGCCCATCAAGCGCTATGGCACGCAGTCGGCGCTCAACGATTTCCGAGAGTATTCCATGACCGATCCGGGACCGCTAGCGCCCTATTATGGGTTCACGCAGGACGAGGTGAAAATGCTATGCGAAAAGTACGGAATGGACTACGATGAGATGAAAGGCTGGTACGACGGCTACAGTTTCGGAGAGGAATGTCCTTCCGTCTTTAACCCAAACTCCGTGATGACCGCTTGTAATCGCAGGAAATTCGGAAGCTATTGGGGCAAGACGTCGGCTTTCGAGACCCTGCAGCGCTACATCGACCTCAACATTAGTGGAGTACAGGAGGTGCTTGAGGGCATCCTTCGCGGTGACAAGCCAAGAATCTCTGTACTGCGCTTCAACTTCGACCTCAGCTCTATCGGCACCGACGACGAACTGTTTACACTCTTCATTCATTTAGGCTATCTGACCTACGACCCGGAATACATGACGGTGGCCATTCCCAACAAGGAGATTGGCATGGAGATTGTCGAGGCTCTGCGTGGCAGCAAGACGCACGAAAAGCTTGCCGCCATGATTAAGACCTCCGACCGCCTGATGAAAGCCACGCTCGCCAAGGACGAGGCAACGGTGGCGGCCATCATCGAGCAACTGCACGACAGCGAGGCTGCCCCCGACTTCTACAACAATGAGCAGGCGTTGCGCTCTGTGCTGAAACTGGGCTATATTAGCGCCATTGACGATTATGTCAGCATACAGGAACTGCCCTCTGGAAAGGGATATGCCGACCTTGCCCTCATTCCCCGCTACGACGGCAAGCGTCCGGCTGTCGTCGTGGAGCTGAAATGGAACCGGGAAGCAGATGCCGTCATAGAGCAGATAAAGCTGCGTAATTACCCGGAGGCAGTAAGCCGCTTCACAGACAATATCCTGCTTGTGGGCATCAGCTACAATGAGAACACGAAAAAACACCACTGCCGCATAGAATAATGAAGTTCTATGTCACTTTACCGGCATACCAGTCTGGGCAAAGTACTGGTGGACAATCTGATATCATCTAATATTCTTACTTTTGCACAATATTTTGCACCTGAACGTGTTTTAATCTTATAACGTGTGCTCACTTTAAACGAGTATCTATCATATAGTCTGTCAGGACTTTAACAAGAAAGGTTATGGATGAAAAAAACAAGATTCTTAACATTAATCTTATTGAGGTTATCAGACTACTCATAGCTGATAAGAAAAAAATATTCGTATATTCGTGTGTAGCGGGTGTAATTGGAGTCATTCTCGCCTTTGGAACTCCCAAAGTGTACAAGTCCACTGTCATTCTTGCTCCAGAGGAATCTGGCAACAGTTTTACAGGAAGTATCTCTTCACTGGCAGCTATGGTAGGAATGGACATGAAAATCGGACAAACAGGAGATGCCATATATCCGGAAATATACCCTGACCTGATGGGTTCCACAGGTTTTATTGTTGGACTATTTCCCGTTACAGTCACAAAAGAAAAGACTGGCGAGGCCTATTCCTACATGGATTATCTTCAAAACCATCAGAAAATAGCTGTTTCAGACTATCCCTTTGCTCTGATTTCTACAATAACTAAAAAATTTTTGGAAGATGACCAACCAGGTCCTGACCATCAAATAAATCCTCGTCATCTTACTAAGAAGGAAGATGAGATACTCCAGGTTATCAAAGGAAACATAAACTGTTCTGTGGATAAGAAGACCAATGTCATCACCATCACAGTAAAAGACCAAGATCCCTTTATAGCTGCGACGGTGGCTGACTCAGTACAGCTTCACCTGCAGCGTGCCATCACGGACTACAGGACCCAGAAAGCCAGAATAGACTTGGAGTTTATGCAGCAGTTGTTCGATGAGGCCAAGGAACAATATACCAAGGCCCGCAAGACTTACGCATCCTTTTGTGATGCTAACAGCAATGTTTCACTACAGTCTGTAAGGTCAAAGATTGATGACTTGGAGAATGAGATGCAACTGAAATATAACATCTACCAGCAAGTGGTGGAACAACTGCAATTGGCAAAAGCCAAGGTTCAGGAGCGTACGCCAGCCTTTACCATCATTCAGGATGCCACCGTTCCTCTCAAGCACAGCAGCCGTCCAAAAATAGTCTCTCTCGTCATTTGGATGATACTTGGTTTTATGCTACGATGTGGAATGCTTTTCTGGAAACATCGGAAACAGTTTGTAAGAATTGAAGATTGAAGGCTTAAGAATTGAAAAAGCATCCGTATATTCTCGTATCACTTCTTGCTGCACTACTTGCCTTTTTAGTGTGGCATTTTGTGCCTAAGGAATATACCGCCATCACCAAACTCAGCGATGAGTATAAAGAAGTTGACCTCGCTATCGGAATGACCCCGCTGTCTCAGATAAAAAATGCCCAGGGTGGCATGGACAATGGCATGAATGATATTGAGGTTTACTGCAAGGTGCTGAAGACAGAAGGCTTTGCCCGTACCATATCCCACAAACATGTTGCAGGCAAAGGCATGACGTATGGGGAATGGCTTGGGGAGAAGGATACTATTGAGACCATTCAGGATCATATCAACTATAATATAAGCAATAAGAATGCTACGCTAATCATCAGTTTTACTGACCGGGAGGCCCTTGTCGCTTCGCAGATGCTCGACAGCGTGACAGCCCTGCTGCAACAAATCGTGACAGACTATCGTCACACGATGGCAGAAGTTGCCCTCCAGAACGCAAGGAACAATATGGATGATGCCCGGCAAAAATACTATCAGGCACAATCTGCCTACAACAAATATGCCGACAGCCACCTTCACACAAATACTCAACAGTCAAAGCAATGGGAAACTGCCCTAAAAAGAGAGGCAAGCATTGCCTACGAGAACTTTAAGGAAGCCACTGTGCAATATGCACGAAACTTAGCACTGAAACAAAGGCTCTATTTGTCTTTTGCGGTGATACGGGACAATTGCGTACCTCAAAGAGATAACAATTACTTCATTGGCTATCTTCTGAGTTTTGTCCTTATTGCCCTAACAATTACTCATGGCATGAGACTGTACCAGAAACGCAAAACGGAACTTTTGAAGAACGTTGATGTGGGTGGATTATTCTCCCCTTGGAGTGTCACCATACTTATCTGGAGCATCGTTTTAGGTCTTTACTATCTGTTAGATACTGATCTATACCCTATTACCAGCCAATTCTACAAATGTTTTATCATCTGGATTCCCATCTTTCTCTTTCTTTCGTTTGCTACTTATAACCTTCTGCCAGCCAGACCTTCAAACCAGGAGGATGATTTTCGCTTCAACAAATCCTTATTCACAGTCTTTTTTGCCATCTCACTTATTATCACGCCACTCTATCTGTACAGGATACTGCAGATTGTCACCATGTTTGGTACAGAGGACATAATGACAAACATCCGTACACTGGCTTTATTTGGTGAAGGACAAGGGTTCTTGAATTATTCTATTGTCCTCAACCAATCGCTTTTTGTCGTGGCCTTATGGGCATATCCCAAAATCCCCTCATGGCAAATTGTGCTACTTGGTTTGGCCTGTGTAATGAATTCTTTAGCTATCATGGAGAAAGGCTCCCTGTTTTTTGTTTTTGCATGTATTGCTTTTGTCCTTTTTGAGAAACAGGTCATCAAGCTGCGCTCCATCCTTGTCTTTGCCCTCATGATGATATTAATGCTCTACCTTTTCAATCTGGGGCGTGCCGGAGAGGACAGCGACTACCAGAAGGAAGAGACACTATTTGATTTCTTTACAATGTATGTTCTGTCACCACCTGTTGCTTTCTGTCAGCTTGTTAGGGACGTCACTCCACAGTTCGGCACCAACACTTTTGAAATCATCTATCTTTTCCTCGCTCGTTTCGGCGTTACAGACATCGTTGTCAAAGACAAACTGCAGGAATTCGTTTGGATTCCCATTTCGACCAACGTGTACACCATCTTCCAGCCTTTCTTCATTGATTTCGGCTACAAGGGCATCGCAGTTTTTGCCGGTGTTTACGGCTGTGCAATGGGTTGGCTCTACCGTTTATACAAGAACAAGAACAGTACTGGCTGTGGTCTTTATACCTACGCCATTTATGTCCTGCTGCTTCAGTTTTATCAAGAGAATGTTTTCTATAGTTTAGTCTTTATCATCCAATTCTCTTTCTTTGTCTTTCTTTTCACCCAAAACAAGTTTAAGTTCAGTTTCATTCCTTGTCGAACATGAGCATAGACGGTAATAGCAGGCAACGCTCTTCATTGCTGAAGAAGAACATTTTAGGTTCATTCCTTATCAAGGGATGGTCGGCTGTTGTCGTATTCCTCATGGTACCGGCAACGCTCCATTGCTTAGGCGAATACAGGAATGGTATTTGGCTTACCATCAGCAGTCTGCTCCTGTGGATTGACAACATGGACATCGGCTTGGGAAACGGTATGCGCAACAAACTCACGGCCTATCTGGCTCAGGGCAATATACAGGGGGCTCGTTCACTTATTTCCTCAACGTTTGCCATGCTGACGCTGATTATCATCCCCACGTTACTCATCCTGCTTGGACTAATCTATGCATGCGACACCTATCGCTTCCTGAATGTTGACCCGATGCAGGTCAGCAACCTGAACGAAATACTCATGGTAACCGTAACATTGGTGTGTACCACATTTGTATTCAAACTCATCGGCAACTTCTATATGGGGCTTCAACTGCCGGCGGTTAACAATCTGTTGATTGCGCTGGGGCAGACCATTGCGCTGATTGGAACCTGGATCATCTATTTTTTAGACACCCATTCGCTGATGCAGATAGCCTTGGTCAACACAGGAGCCTCTCTTGTCGTTTTCCTGACGGCTATTCCTGTCACTTTCTGTTTCAAATACCCCCATCTGAGTCCCTGCTTCAGGCTCATCAACCTGCACGAAGCCAAAGAGGTAACGAGCATGGGCATGCAGTTTTTTATCATGCAGATAGCGAGTTTGGTGCTCTTTGCCACTTCCAATATCCTTATCTCAAAACTGTTTTCGCCTGCTATGGTGACACCCTATCAGATAACCTATCGCTATTTCAGCCTGTTAATGGTCATCTTCACCGTCATCTGTATGCCTTTCTGGAATGCCACCACCGATGCCTATACACGGAAGGACATGGAATGGATACGCCAAGCCAACCAGAAGATGAAGATAATGACATTGGGTATTCTTTTAGGCATCGTATGCATGGCAGTCATCTCCGGCTATGTCTATAAGATTTGGGTTGGCGAGGATGTCAAGATTGATTCCCGCATGACCATCGTCATGGCCCTGTATATCTTCATCCTGATTTACAGTATGCGTTACAGCTATTTCATCAATGGTATCGGGAAACTGCGCTTACAGATCATTTTCACCACAGGAGCAGCCATTCTTTTCATACCATTGGCTTACGCCGTCACCAACTGGACACACGACATCATCTGTTTTATGGGTGTGATGTGCCTTGTCAACATCCCTGGCGTAATAGTCAATCGCATTCAGTTTTACAAACTACTTAACGGTCAGGCAACTGGAATATGGACAAAATAACATCTCCCACCCCAATAGCCATATTACTCGCCACCTATAATGGTGGGCAGTATCTCATGGAACAGCTAGACTCGCTGCTACAGCAGACCTGTCAAGAGTGGACACTATATATACACGATGACGGTTCTACTGACAACACACATGCCATTCTGCGGGAATATGCCCAAAAACATTCCAACATTCACATCCTGGAGTACGAAAGCCAGCGAGGTGCCATGAGAAACTTTCTGTCGTTGTTGCAAAGAGTGGAAGCAGATTACTATATGTTTTGTGACCAGGACGATGTGTGGCTAAAACAGAAAGTAGAGCTTTCCTTTGAGGAAATGAAAAGACAAGAGGCCGCCCGTCAGGGGAAACCCATCATTGTCTACACCGACCTCTACGTTACCGATGCTGCCCTGAACATCACCTGCAATTCCTTTTGGCAGGAGATATGTCTGCATCCGGAATTTATTACTACCTTTGACGAGATGGCAGCCTCGACAGCTGTTACAGGATGCACCATGCTCTTCAACCGACAAGTCAAAGACAACGTCGTGTTCCCCGCGACACACGCAACGATGCATGATGCCTGGATTACGGCATGTACATTGAGAAAGAACGGAAAAATCATTCCCATTTTCCAGCCACTGGTTTACTACAGGCAACATGAGGACAATTGCATCGGCTCTGACGACCTCAACCATATAAACCTGGCCTATCGTATCAAGAATTTCAGGACGATGCAACGGAGGAATTGGCAGCTATACCGTATGCTTCGCTCCTTAGGCTATGGCTCTATTGTCAAGTTCTTCTACTACAAGTGGAAATACAAACAAAGGATTCAACACAAAGCAGGACTGTAATGGACGTTTCTATCATCATAGTCAATTACAACACAACCGACTTACTACTGCAGTGTGTCGACTCTATCGTCACGCACACTCAGGGCGTAAGCTATGAGATAATTGTTGTCGACAACGTCTCGGAAAAGGAATCGCTGACACCACTGCGTCATGACCAGCGCATCCGTTTAGTGGAGTCAAACGAGAACCTTGGCTTTGGACGTGCCAATAACCTGGGAGCAGCAAATGCATACGGTGGATGTCTGTTCCTGCTTAATCCCGACACGATATTAGTCAACGATGCCGTTACCATACTTTATCAGCATCTGCTCAGTACACCTCGTAGCGGTTTGTGTGGCGGAAACATTTTCGACAATGACATGCTCCCCATCCACGCCCATGACCAGATATTCCCCTCTGGCAAAGAGACATTCCCAAGTGTTTTCAGGCAATATGCGCTTATGCAAATTAAGAATTTCGTAAAGTTCGTGCTACATATTAAACATTAACATTCCACATGACAGCAGATTCGCAAAAAAGCAAGATAACCGTACTCATGTCCACCTATAATGGTGAGAAGTATCTTACGGAGCAGATAGAAAGCATTCTCAACCAGAGAAATGTTGATGTCAACATACTCGTTCGCGATGACGGCTCTATCGACGGGACTACGGCCATCCTTGATAACTATTCAGCCCGGAGCCTGCTTACATGGTATCAGGGAGCCAATGTGGGGCCTGCACGTAGTTTTTTGGATCTTCTTCGGAAAGCACCTGAATCAGAATACTACGCTTTCTCTGACCAGGATGACTATTGGAACAGTGAAAAGATGGCCAGTGCCTCCAGTAAACTGAAAGCCATGGGTGATGCTCCTACGCTTTATATTGGCCAGACCCAACCAGCTGACGAACAACTTCGGCCTCTTCCCATTGTGGCGCAACAGCCTTTGCTTACGTTTGGTGAAGCCTTGGTACATCCCTATGCCAGCGGATGCACGATGGTGCTTAACCATGCGCTTCGCGAAGTAATCGTCGCTCATGCCCCCCATAATCTGTATATGCATGACTGGTGGGTTGTTCTCGTTGCTACAGCCATAGGTGCCCGCATTGCATTCGACCCCGAACCGCACATGGCTTACCGCCAGCATGCGGCCAATGTAATCGGTGAAGGCGAAAGTCTTGTCGCCGAATGGAAACGTAGGATTCATCGCTTTCTCAATGAGCAGGCCAATACGCGCTCTCAAATGGCTGCTGAACTAAAGAAAGCCTGCTATGAATTGATGCCAGCTGAGAACCGCCGACTGCTTGACTTGTTCCTTGCAGGGAAACACAGTGCCAGTAAGCGCATCAGACTTTGCACCAGCTCGGATTTCCGCTGCAATGTGAAAAAGACCAATTCTTTTTTCAAGATAGCACTCGTTCTAAACACCTATTAATCACCCAAGGTACGCATGATTTCCGTCTGTATAGCCACTTACAATGGTAGCCAATACATAGAAGAGCAGTTGTCATCCATCCTTTCTCAACTGGAACCTACCGATGAGGTCATCGTCTCAGACGACGGATCTTCCGATGATACGGTGCAACGCATCAACGCCATGGCCGATGCGCGTGTCAAGGTTATACAGCATCAGAAGGAGACTACGAAATTCAACATTGACCATAGTACCCAGAACTTCGTCAATGCCATGAGCCATGCGAAAGGCGACACAATTATTCTTTCTGACCAGGACGACTGCTGGCTACCTGGAAAAGTGATCAAGATGACTCAAGCACTCAGAGAAAATGATCTCGTAATGTCTGACTGTCATATCGCCGACGAGCACCTGAACATTACTCAAGTTTCTTATGCCGATGAGCGCCCGTTTAGCCGAAGCCTTTTCAAGAACCTGCTTCTCTCTTCTTTCTTGGGCAGTTGTATGGCTTTTCACCGAGAAGTGTTTGAGAAAGCCCGTCCCTTCCCCCCCTATGGTGTTGCCCACGACCTCTGGCTTGGCATGGTGGCTCTGCGCTATTTCCGTGTGGGCTACATCAGGGAGCCGCTCATGCTCTATCGCCGTCATGGTGGCACCGTGACTGAAAGTGGAAAAGCCAATACAAATTCGCTGTTCTTTAAGATTCATTACCGGCTCTACGTGCTCAAGGCTTTGCTTCGTTTGGTCTGATACAAATATGAAAGTGTCTAAAAAGACAGGAGTATGTTCGTCTGAAATTCGGCTATCAGAATTTTATAATACGCTATATGTTCTCAAACCGAGCCTTATCGGCAAATGAGGATGATACTGATTGTCTATGTTGTTGGCATCGAGTCTTATACCAAACAGCTTTCTACATAATAAAGATGGAGAAAAAAAATGAGAAAATCGCCATTCTGATGGCAACCTATAATGGAAGAAAATATCTCGGCGAACAGATAGATTCTATTTTGTCACAGACAAACGCCCTATGGCATTTGTATGTTCACGACGATGGGTCGAAAGACAGGACTCCCGAACTATTGAACGACTATGCCGCGAAGTATCCTGAAAAGATAACCGTTCTTGACTATCCTTCTCAGGGAGGTGCTTTGCAGAACTTTATGAGTCTTCTGGAGAAAGTAGAAGCCGACTACTACATGTTTTCCGACCAGGACGATGTATGGCATCCCACCAAGATTGAGAAATCGTATCAGGCAATGAAAGAACAAGAGGCTATACACCCTGAAAAGCCTATTATTGTTCATACGGATGTCAGAGTTGTCGACAGTAATCTTTGCTTGCTTCACCCTTCTTACAGAGAATACGGTCACATCTATCCTGAGAAAGTCACCTGTTTCAAGGAATGCGTTATTAATGTGACGTTAGGATGCGCCATGCTATTCAATAGGAAGTCAAGAGAGGTTTCCATTAACCGTCCCTGGAAGCATGCCCTCATGCACGATGGATGGGTAACAGCACGTACATACGCAGAAAACGGCATCGTATATGCTATTCCCGAATCACTGATGGAATACCGCAATCACGGAGATAATACGATAGGTGCCACTGATGGCTCCAGATTCACGCTAGCCTATAGAATCAAACATTTCGGCGAGATGCTCCAACTGAACATGAAGCAGTACCGCATGCTGCGCAGTGCTGGATATGGTTCTATCTTTATATATTATTATTATAAGTTTAGAATTCACATCCACTAATCCATAGACAAAGAGAGATGACTACATACCTGTATATTAATGGAAGATTCCTGACGCAGCCCATGACGGGTGTGGAGCGCTATGCTTACAATATCTGTAAGGCGATGGCCGCTCTTCATCAATCGTTTACCATTGTGTGCCCAAAAGCACCTGTTCATCAGGACTATGATGTGAGCGACTTGAACATCGTTCATTACGGTATCGGCAACTCACACTTTTGGGAGCAGTGTGTACTTCCGTTCTTCTTCATTGGAAAAAAGAAATATCTCGTGGTCAGCTTCACAGGCTTAGGTTCTATACTGATAGGTCATAAGATGATGACTATCCACGATTTGGCTTTTCTGAAAAATCCCTCATGGTATTCACGGACTTACTATTGGTATTACAGGTTGATGACACCTTTGGCGGTGAAAACCTCGCAGCATATCCTGACCGTCAGCGAATTCTCGAAAAGCGAGATACTCCGTTTCTATCCGTTCCTGAAAGGAGAGAAAATCAGCGTGGTCTATAATGCCATTGACCGGCAACTGTTCAGACCATTGAACTCAGAACTTGTTAAGGGGGATTTACAATCCCCTGGTTCAGAACGCTTTGTCCTCTGTGTGTCATCCATCGACCCGAGAAAGAACTTTGCACGACTCATAGAAGCCTGCCAGGGTCTGACAGATGCCAAACTCTATATCGTTGGCAAAAACAACCGCGAGTTCAGCCAGCAAAAGGAACTGGACACTACCTCTGAGCATATTCACTTTCTGGGCAAAGTAAGCGATAATGAACTTGTTCGTCTCTATAATCAGGCAGCATGTTTTGTCTTTCCATCTCTATATGAGGGATTCGGACTCCCACCACTTGAGGCAATGGCATGCGGCTGTCCCGTGCTTGTTTCCGATATTCCAGTAGAACATGAGGTATGCGGTGACGCTGCAATATATTTCAATCCGCTCGAATCCAATGACATTCTGCATACAATTAAACAATATTTAAACAATGCTGACGTTATAAGAGAAAAGATGCGTCAGAAAGGCTATGAAAACATCATGCGATTCTCTTGGGAAAAATCTGCAGAAGTGTTGATGAAGATTATTTCAGATAATCGTAAATGAAGAAGACTATATTACAGATAGCAAAATATTATTATCCTGTCGAGGGCGGCATAGAAACTGTCACCAAATACCTAGGCGAGGGGCTGACAATGTTCGAGAATGTTGTCGTATGCTTCAGCCAAGACGGTATCACGCGCATTGACATGGTCAACGGCGTCAAGGTTTACCGTATTGCGTCGTCCATGAATATAGCCAGTCAGGATATTGCTTTCTCGTATTATCGCTACTTGAAGAAAATCATTTACGAAGAACAGCCAAACATTATTCTGCTACATTGTCCCAATCCTTTTCTGTACCCTATCGCAGCCAAGCTAACACCCAAGAATGTTAAACTTGTCCTGTTATGGCACTCTGACATTCTTGGCAAAGGCATACTCTACAGGCTAGTCAAACAGTGTGAAAAGTCAATACTGAAGAAAGCGGACCTCATTCTAGCCACAAGTCCCAACTACATCCACCCGTCGAGTCCCATTTACGACTATCGCGAAAAGACGAAGGTAGTGCCTAACGGCATCATCGAGAACGATTTCGTGTGGCGGACAGGCGACGAGACGATGGTAGAAGAAATCCGCCGGAAATACCTTCATAAGAAAATTGTATTCTTTGTGGGTCGCCATACGGCCTACAAAGGTATCAACTATCTCATCGAGGCAGAGAAGTATATTCAGTCCGACTGTGTCATCCTTATTGGTGGGCGTGGCCCTGAAACTGAACGACTGAAAGCAAAGGCCAACTCCGACCGTATTAAGTTTATCGGACGCATTCCCAACGATTATCTGCGTTGCTACTACTATGCCTCCGACATCTTTGCCTTTACCTCATGCACCAAGCAAGAGGCGTTTGGCATAGCGCTGGCCGAGGCCATGTATTGTGGCAGTGTACCTGTCACCTTCACCATAGAGGGGTCTGGTGTCAATTGGGTTTCTGTGAAAGACGAGACAGGAATAGAGATACCGCTTGGCGAAGTAAAAGCATACGCAGAAGCGATTGACAAACTATTATGTGACAAAGAACTCTATTCCAAATATGCCTCTGCTGGAAAGAACCGTATAGTCAGCATGTTTACTAGCAAACAGTCCATTATTGAAATTAATAAAATCTTCGGTCAGCTTATTTCAGATGTGGAATAAGTAATCCACTGACTCCATTTTGATAATTGCGGCTGCTGGTTACAGTTACAGTGGTTACAGTTAAAAAAAGAGGGTATGCATCTCCTTCTAATCTCTTACAATTTTATTATAACTTATTGATATATAATTAGTTATATATATAATATATATTATATAGAGGAAATGACACCCCCTCTAAAAACAACTGTAACCACTGTAACTGTAACCGCAAGCCGATAATTGTTCATCTAAAAAGCTAATAATCAATGAGATACAATATCAGTAAAAGCATGTCACCCGAGATGCCTACCCTCGGAAAGGGTACAGATTGTATCAAATTACTGCTCTAAAGGCCTCAAAAGACGTGTTTGAACCCCTGTTTCCGATGTTTTCCCTGTTCTTGGTGCATATATCAGCGGCGCAGAATTTCATTATTCCAACCTTACTTGGAAGGAAAATGAACCAGACAAAACCGATTAGATTCTTAACGCGGATGGCCACAAATTAAGTCAGATGATAAGTCATTTAGAACACAAACTAAAAAACGGCAAAAATTTTGCTATTTGCCGTTTTTTAGTTACCTTTGCACCGTCTTTAATATCATGGTGCAATGGTAGGAGTAAGCGATATCATCTTGAACTATGCCTCCAGTCTCCCGCAGTTTTCAGTCGATGACATGCCGGTGGCTGTTACTTCAGGCATCGATAGAAACACGTTAAGCTGGCATCTGAGCAATCTGTGCCGGAAAGGTAAATTGCGCAGAGTTGGCCGTGGTGTCTATACGTCTCAGCCTGCTAATATATATAATGTAAAGGCCAGTGCGAAAGCCCGCTCAATTTACCGGGCTTTAGCAAGTCGTTTCCCCTTTGCTGACTTTTGTGTGTACAGCGGAAGTGTCATTGCGCCATTGTTGCATGATATGACACCGAATAACAATATGTACATAGAGACAAACCGGGAAGTGACCGAGAGCGTTTTCAATATGCTGCTGCCAAAGTATCAGGGCCGGATTTTCATTTCACCAACCAAAGAAATTGCGACCACCTATATTGACCTTGGTAAAGAGAACATCATTGTAAAGCCGCTGGTGACTGAGGCGCCCTTGGCGCTTGACGACAAGGTGCCAGTTCCGACATTGGAGAAGTTGCTTGTTGATACAAGGGTAGATGACGATTTCTACTATTTGCAGGGCTATGAGAATCTGGAAATGCTGAGGACTGCCATAAGCCATTACGATGTGAACAAAAATCGGCTACTCAGGTATGCAGACCGCAGGAACGCGAAAGACTCAATAATAAAGGATTTAGAGACCATACAGGATAATGATTAGGAAAGAGTGTTTTGAAGAGGAGTGGATTGGGAAAGTCTGCTCCAGCCACAGGTTCCGGCATCCCGCCTTGGTCGAGAAGGTTATCAGGGCCTTCTCGCTGCTGGAGATGCTGGCTAAGGAAGGATGTCCCTTGACATTCAAGGGAGGCACCAGCCTTCTCCTGATACTTGGCGGCAATGCACGTCGCTTGTCAATAGACATCGATGTGCTTTGCCCTCCAGGAACGGAGATTGAGCGGTATCTGGAAAACTGCGAGAAATACGGATTTACAGTATGCAAGGCCATCAGGCGTGAGAACAGGAACGGAAATGTGCCAAAAGGACATTACAAGTCGTTCTTTGAAGTGGTTTATTCTGACCAGATTGAAGACTCTGTGCTGCTTGATGTGCTCTATGAGGACAATCACTACAGACATGTTGAGGAGAAGGTGCTGCAGCATCCCTTCATCGAGTCGGATGCGGACAGAACTGTTGTCCAGGTGCCGTCTGTTGAAGACATCCTCGCTGACAAACTAACTGCATTTGCGCCTAACACAAGCGGTGTTCCTTATTACAAGGGTACGCGCAATTTCACCATCAATGTTGCCAAGCAGCTTCATGATGTAGGCCGTCTGTTTGATGCAGCTAACGATTTGAGTGTAGTCGCTGCAACTTTCAAAGACATAGCAGCTATCGAACTGTCATACAGGGGGAAGTCCGATGACATCAGCATCATTTATGAAGACATTAGGAACACTGCAATGGCATTGGCCACCCGAGGGAAGGTTGATACTAACGAAGATTTTGAATTGCTGAAGGAAGGCGTTGACAAACTCAAAAGCCATATCTTCTCTGGACGTTACACACTTGACAATGCCATCAGCGATGCGGCGAAGGCGGCATATCTCGCTACACTAATTGAACACGATGCCTCTGTTATTGAAAGGTATTCTGGCAACCCGTCGGAGTTGAAGGACAAAGTACTACCTTCAGTTAGTAAAGAATTGGCCAAGCTTCGTCGTGGTAATCCAGAGGCGTATTTTTACTGGATTAAGATAAGTGAACTGCTTATGTGAAGAAGCGAAGCTATACCGTTTATCGGGTTTCGAACTTGCACACAGTGTGCTGACTATCAATTATCTCTCCCAGACCCTATTCCACTTTATTTTGATAATTGCCTGGAAACGAAAACCCCGCTGAGTCCGAAGACTTTCGCGGGGTTCATAATGAAAGGAGGAGTGGTACCTCCAGGAATCGAACCGGGGACACACGGATTTTCAGTCCGATGCTCTACCAACTGAGCTAAGGCACCAAGTTTTTGCTTCCTTTCGTTTTGCGGGTGCAAAGGTAGTAAGATTTTTTGATATGGCGAAAAAAGCGGGGGCGAAATGCTTGGAATTTATTAATTCTTAACATTAAATGCTATTTTAGCCTAATTTGTTTGTCGCAGTCAGTTTTTATTCCTACCTTTGCAGCACACATATATTAATAATGATAGAACTTGGAAAATACAACACCCTGCGCATAGACCACAGCGCAGAGCAGGGACTCTACCTGCAGGGCGACGAGGTGACGGGCGACATACTGATGCCGAGACGCTACGTCACACCGGAGATGCACATCGGCGACGAGGTGCGCGTTTTCATTTACCTCGACCAGGACGAACGGCTTATTGCCACCACGGAGACACCCTTGGCCACGGTTGGCGAGTTTGCCTTCCTGCATGTTGCCTGGACCAACAAGTACGGCGCGTTTCTCAGCTGGGGACTGATGAAAGACCTCTTCTGTCCTTTCCGGGAGCAGAAGCAGCCCATGCAGCGAGGCAAAGGCTACATCGTCTATGTGAAGGAGGACGAGGAAAGCCACCGTCTCATGGCCACGGCCAAGGTGGAACGCTACTTGACAGCCGCCTCAGACAAGGAAGAGAGGAGGCTGAACCACGGCGATGCCGTAGACTGCCTTATCTGGCAGAAGACCGACCTGGGCTTCAAGGCCATCGTAAGGGCTATAGACTCTAAAGACTCTATAGACTCTATAGCCACTATAGAGCCTATAGTCCCCTACTACCAAGGGCAGCTCTATGACAACCAGATATTCCAGCAGCTGCGCACCGGCGACCGCGTGACGGCCTACGTGGACCATGTGCGCCAGGACGGAAAAATTGACCTCACGCTGCAGCCTACTGGCCACCGCCACACTCTCAACTTCGCCGAGACCCTCCTGCGCTATCTTCACGAGAACGGTGGCCGTTGTGACTTGGGCGACAACAGCGACCCGGAACTCATCTACGACCGTTTCAAGGTGTCGAAGAAAGCTTATAAGCGGGCCATCGGCGACCTCTACCGCCGCCACCTCATCATCATCACAAACGAGGGCATCGCCCTTGCAATTGATAATTGACAATTGATAATTGATAATTGACAGAAGATGCCCCATCCCCTAGACAAATTCAGTTTCTGCCCCGTCTGCGGCAGCAACCACTTCGAGGTGAACAACTTCAAGAGCAAGCGCTGCCATGACTGTGGCTTCACCTATTACGCGAACCCCTGTTCGGCCACGGCGGCCTTCATCCGTAACAGTCGTGGCGACCTGCTCGTAGCCGTTCGTGGCAAGGAGCCGGCCAAGGCCACGCTCGACCTGCCTGGTGGTTTCGTAGACATGAACGAGACAGCCGAGGAGGGAATCATCCGTGAGGTGCTTGAAGAGACTGGGCTCGTCATCACATCGCCCCGATACCTCTTCTCCATCCCCAACCGCTACCTCTACTCTGGCATGGTGATTCATACCGTGGACATGTTCTACGAAGTGAACGTGGCCGATGATGTCATTCCCCGTGCCGACGATGATGCCGCCGCCCTGAAATGGATGTCCATCGGAGATGTAGACCCGTCACTATTTGGACTGCAAAGCATCAGTCAGGGTGTTCGACAATATCAGTCGGAGATATTGGCTTTGTGAAAGCTTTTAGGGTTAAAGAGGAAGGCTGACGATAAACCGGCAGCCATCGTGGTAGTCTGGGTCCATGGTAAGTTCGCCGCCTAGGTTGAAGATGTGACGCTTGGCCAGCGGCAGACCGAGGCCCAGGCCTTCGGAAAGGCTATCGATTTTGGTAAAGAACGCGAACATTCTTTCGCGGTGTGAATCGTCAATACCTTTTCCTGTGTCCTCAACAATGAAGAAAACTGTTTTATGGGCATTATCAGGCTTATCAGACAAATGGGTCGTTACGATGAGCCTCAGATGCTGTCCGTCAGAGTACTTGGCCGCATTAAAAAGCAGCTCGCGTAGCGTGCGCTCCAAGTAGAGGCTATTGGTCTTTATACATAAATCGTCAGCCACATCTGTGTGGAAGTTGATATTAATGTCGGGGAAGTGTATATTGATGTATTCGATGGCAGCGTGTGCCAACTTGTTACATCCTACCTTGTCTTGCTTGTTGCTTTTCAACTCCTCGTTTAATCCTGTATCTGAGCTGTCGAAGAGCATCAATGCCATACGGTAAAGTATTTTGGAGTTGTGGTCTATGGTGGTGGTAATGACTTTCATTTCCTCATCATTGAGCCGGGGACTGTTGCTGAGAATCTGAGTGAACCCCATGATGATGTTCAACGGCGTGCGTATCTGGTGGCTGATGTTCTGTATGAATTCCGTCTTCTGCTGGTTGGCCTCTTCGGCCAGGCGGGTAGCCTCTGCCAGCTCTTCGTAGCGTCGTTGTGCCAGTTCCGTAGTGTAGCGCACGCTGCCCATGTGGAAATTGAGCCGCTGTAGCATCGATGCGAAGCTGTTCTGCAGGCTTCCTATGGCATCTTCGCGCTGGCTGCGTGGTATGTACACCTCCATGTTGCCCGAGGCTATGGTCTGTGTCTTGACAAGCAGCTCGTTGAGCGGGCGTATGGAGTGGGCCACGGAATGATGGCAAAGCAGGAGGATGAAAATCAGACCGATGACGAGCAAGGGCAAAACGATATAGGTCTGCTGATTATATCCAGACAGGATGTCGTCGTCAGGACAGACGAGTGCCAGGCTCCACATCGTGCCGGGTACTCGTTGATAGGTGACGAGGCTGTGCACACCTTCAAGGTCGAGGAACATATTGCCAGTATTGCCCTTAGTCATTTCGTGCCCCAGAGCAATGAGAACGGGCTGCTGGCTTGGTGAGGCTTCGTCGAAGATTGATTGAGAGAAAAGGCGTGAGGAGTCAGGATGAACGATGTATTGGCCCTTTTCGTTCACCATCATGAAATAAGAGTTGGGATAGGGCTTTTCTTGGGAAATGACCTTTGAGACACGTCTCAGCGAGATGTCGGATGAAATGATGCCCACCAACCGACCCTGTAAGTCGTGTATGGGCCTGCCGAAGGAAGAAATCATGCCGTCCAGGGTCAACTCGAGCGAGTCGGTCTCATCGAAAAAGTCCACCCAGTAAGGGGCATCCTTTTGGCGTGGCAACCTGTACCAGTCTTTACTGAAATAATCATACGGCTCCTCTATCACGGTGATGATTGAGTCGGGAATGAAGGGGGTGTCGGGCTGACTCACATCAGACACCCGATTTTGGCGTATGGTGTAGGCAGAAAAATAGCGACCGTATTCTGGAAACACGTCGGATTCCATGCTGATACTACAGCCGTCGATGCTCGGATTGAAACTCACAATGAACCGGGTGAGAGCCAGGATGGAGTCTGGATGCAGCTGCTCTGGAATGAACATGCTAATGGCATTGGTTGCGGTCTCAACGGAGTTGAGGTGTCTGCAAAGGCGCTGCATGGTGGTGTTCAAGGTACTATTAACGCGACCCACTGCCTCTTCACGTATCATACGGCGCGAATGTGTGAAGAGTATGCCCAGCGAAATGAAGAAGACAGGTACGGCAAGCAGCAGCACCGTCAGGCTGAGCTTCGTAGAGAACGACTTGCGGATGTCAATCATCGTCGCCCTCCTTTCTCCTTTCCTCGTCTGAAAGGTTTATCAGGTTGTCCAGTAGCTTGGCAATTGTTTCACCCTTCTCATGGATATCTTCGGCCAAAGCAGCACCGTCCGCCCCTTGAGCTAGACTATTTACGTTCCTTTCGATAGCCTCAGCGGGGCCAATCATCTGGTTCGTCATGTTGCGCAGGAAGGCCATTTTCATGCGGTCGGCCTTCTGTGCCTGTTCGTAGGCTGTCTTCAGACTCTTGCCGCGCTCCTGTAGTGTCACGGTCAGCTGTTCTAGCTCGCCTATATGCGAAGACAGAGACTGTTGCATCTGCTGGAAGTTGTCCTGCAGACGGCCTATCTCGTCTTTCTGGTGACTGTCGGGGATAGTCTCGTCATAGTGACCATTGGCAATACGCTTTGCCGAGTCGGTCAGCATCTGCAAGGGGAGCAACTGGCGGTGGATGAAGATGCTACAGAGCAGCAGCAACAGCAACAGCCCCACAACTGCAATGGCCAGCACATAGAAACGCAGGTTGTTATAGTCGCCGAAGATGTCGTCTTTGGGGTAGGCGATTCCTACGCTCCAGTTCACTTCTTCCGTTGTACGTCCTGGCATGAAGGAACGTTTGAAAGGTTTGTAGAATACGTAGTAAGAGGTGCCGTTGATGAGTATCTGCCTGTAACCTGTCTCGCCACTCACCATTGCCTTTGCCGCTTCCGTTACAGAAGAGTCGACTCCAAACTCAGAAAGCTTGAACACATTCTGGTGAAGCGATGCGTTGCTGTCAGGATGCACGATGTACGAGCCGTCATCGTCTAGCAGCGTGCAGAAAGAGTGAACCGACGGTTTTGCTGAAAGGACGATGCGTGACAGCAGATTGAGCGACACGTCGACACCAATGACACCGATTGGCTTGCCGTCCAAGCCTAAGATGGGCAGACAGAAAGTGACCACGTTAAAGGCGTCTCCCAGATTCCTTACCGAAGGGGAATTCCTATATTTATCCTCGTCCTCTACGGAGAGTGGCTTCATCCATCCGGGTGCTACCTTCTTCATGGTCTCAGCATACCATTCCTGCTCCGTGTAGGGAGTGTCTCCGAAAGACTCTGACCGTACAATTTGCGAGTTGTCCGTGCGGTGGTAATAGGCCATGAAGTTTTGCCCGTCTTTGTAAAAATCGGGTTTTAATGCGATGGCGCAGCCCACCACGTATGGGTTCGATTCCACCACCTGGCGGCTGGTCGTCAGCACTTTCTCCTTGTTGTTCAGATAGGGCAAAACGTGGAAGTAAAAGTTACCGGTTGTCTGTTCCACGGTCAACAGGATGTTGTCGATATGCTGCATGGTGGATTCCAGCGTTTGAGTAGCTTTCTGCAAAGCCTCCTCTTTGAGTGCCTTACGTGCATAAATCATCATCACCACAAGCGAGGCAAGAAGCACCAAAGCCATGGATGACACCACTATCAGGCTGAGTCGTACTGATAAGGTTTTTTGGATGATTTTAGGCAATCGTAGCATATCGACAGCAAAATTAAGCAAATTTTGCGGAACAGCAATATCTTAACCCACAAAAAAAAGTTAAATCTCTCTTACGAGCCTATCGTCTGATATCATAGTGGAAGGAACTGAACATCGCTTTGCCACCTTCGGTGGGTGCCGTGGTGTAGCAGAAAAGACCTATTCGCGAGCCTTTCCAGTAGCCCATACGAAGTGGGAAAGGCTTTCCAGCAGGGGTGAAACGATGTCCGTCGGTGCTGGTGGCCAGTTGGTGGAGGTTGCGATCGCTGTCAATGGTGACACGCAGGTATACGGTCTTTTTGGTGCAGCGGCCAAGGAGGGTACGTTGGCCGTCTTGTTCCAGATAGAAGAAGAGTTTACCGTCCTTGTGGCAGATGCCCACGCCCATGAATTGCTTGCCCGTACAGAGCAGACCGGCGTGGTCGCCGTCGCGAAGGGCAGAGGCGTCGATGGTGACGGTGGCCTCGCTCTCGTAGCCTACGGTCTTTTGCGTCAACATGTTACGGCTGGCTTTCAGACTGTCGGCGGGCAGGGCGTGGAGGGTCAGCCAGCCCTGCCGCTCACTGAGGCTCCAGGCTGAAAGGACGGGGTTGTGGTTCCACTGCCAGAGGGGGGAGAGGAAGGGGGAGGCTGTAGATTCTATAGTTTCTATAGTATCTATAGTACCTATAGTGCCTATAGCTTCTATAGTTTCTATAGTTGTTTTCAAAGGTTTTTCCCAGACGGCCACTGGCTCGCCGATGCCATTACCGTCGATGTCTACACCGATGAGGGGCCAGTCGTCTTTCCATCGTGCAGGTTGCAGGTGTACCACGCGGCCACGGGGATGAGTCTCCTGAAAGTGGAAAAACCACCAAGTGCTGTCGGTAGCCTCAACGAGAGCACCCTGGTGCGGTCCGTTGATATTGGTGCTGCCCTGTTCCAGAACCACACGTTTCTCGTATGGACCGTAGATGTTACGCGAGCGCAGAACCGTTTGCCAACCAGTGCCAACACCGCCCTCGGGGATGATGAGATAGTAGTAGCCGTGGCGTTTCATCATCTTCGTGCCCTCTGCCACGGGTCCGGTGTAGACCGTCACGCCATCGTCTAGCAGCTGTCTGCCGTCGGCACTCATGCGATGGATGATGATAGGACCTGCACCATACTGGCTACGCCCTAGGTAAGCCTGTCCGTCATCATCCCAAAAGGGACACGGGTCTTCCCATTTCTCCACGGCCTTGACACAGTGGAGCGGACTCCATGGGCCACGGGCATCGCGGGCCGTAGACATAAAGAGTCCCTCGTCGGGCGTACAGAAATAGATGTAGAACAGCCCGTCGTGATGGCGTATGGCCGGAGCCCATGAGCCGCCGCCATAGTGTTCGTTAGTGTCCCAGCCAGGGTAGTCGAAATGGTCGTACACCTGGCTGACCACCCGCCAGTTCACCAAATCGATGGACTCCAGCACCTGCATGCCCATGAAATGGAAGTCGGAGGCCACCATATAATACTTGTCGCCAACGCGAATGACGTCGGGGTCGCTGAAGTCGGCGTTCAGCACAGGGTTCTTGTACGTGCCGTTCAGTTGGTCGCCCCAGTCCAGTGGCTGTTGTGCCTGTGAGGCGTTGATGGGCAACATGGCCATTGCCGCCGTGAAGAGTTTTTTAGCAATCATGCAGCAAAAATACACTTTTCCTGGAAATAATGCAAGGAATTGCGAAAAAAGTTGTACTTTTGCAGCATGATTAGACGATTATTTAACATTTTGCTGACAGGGATGCTCTGCGCAACCGCGTCGGCGAGGGATTACAACATTGTAGACTTCGGAGCCAAGAACGACACGACGGTACTCAGTACTGAGGCCATTCAGAAAGCCATTGACGCTTGTTCGGAAAAGGGCGGCGGTCGAGTAGTGGTGCCTTCTGGCATGTACAAGACTGGCACGCTGGTATTGCGCAGCCATGTGGACCTGCACCTGGAGACGGGCGCGACACTCTATGGCAGTACCCGCCTGGAGGACTACCGACCGATGAAGACCACCTATGTGTCGCTGCGTACTTGGGGTGAGACTGTGCAGCTGATCTTCGCCGATAGTGTACAGGATGTGCAAATCAGTGGACATGGCACCATTGATGGACGCGGTTCGGCGTTCAAGAAGCTGTCTTGGAATGACGAGGGCATCACCCGTCCTCACCTGTTGCGCTTCATCCAGAGCCAGGACGTTAGCATCAGCGACGTAACGTTGCGCAATAGTGGCTGCTGGATGCAGCACTACCTGGCTTGCGACCGTGTTCAGATACGTGGCATCAAGGTGTTTAACCGCAATAACTACAACAACGATGCGCTTGACCTGGACGGCTGCCACGATGTGACCGTCAGCGATATGCTGGCTGACAGCGACGACGATGCCATCACACTGAAGTCTACGTCGCCGCGTCTCTGCGAGGACATCGTCATCCACGACTGTATTGTCAGTAGCCACTGTAACGGCATAAAGCTGGGCACGGAGACCAATGGCGGCTTCCGCAATATCAATATCTCTAACTGCGTGGTGAAGCCCTCCGCAGACCAGACGACGCAGTTCTTCGGTGACTCACTGAAGCGTGGAACGTCGGCCATATCGCTGGAGATTGTCGACGGCGGCATACTGGAGAATGTCCATGTGTCTAACATCGTGGTAGAGGGCACCGAGTCGCCCATCTTCATCCGTCTGGGCAACCGTGCCCGTAGCTATGCCAAAGACGTGCCTGTGAATAGGGTTGGGCAAATCCAAGGTGTGCATCTCTCCAATATCACGGTGAACGGAGCTGGACGAACGGGGTGTAGCATCACCGGTCTGCCTGATCACCCTGTCGAGGATATCTGGCTTTCGGACATCACCATCCATCAGCAAGGCGGTTGTCAGAACGTTGACATTCCTACCGACGAGAAGGAAAAAGACTACCCCGAAGCTACGATGTGGGGCGTTCTTCCTGCCAAGGGATTCTTCGTGCGCCACGCCCGCAATGTTCATTTCAACAATGTCACCATTACCACCATCCAGCCCGACCAGAGACCCGAATATGTGAAGGTGGATGTGGAATAAATTGCGGGTGAAGTAGTTACATACGATAGCTGGAAAAGTTAAAAAAGAATAAACAACGACCAAAAGTCGCTGTCTCTTCATTGCGTTATGCGGAAAAGCTGTACCTTTGCACGCACTATTCAAGGGGTGTCCGCTCTGTTGGGCGGGCTGAGATAATACCCTCAAACGAACCTGATGCGGATAATACCGACGAAGGGATGAAAAAACAAATGCAATGAAAAGACTACTTCTACTATCGGCATTGGTGGCCAGCACGGTCGCCCAAGCCGAAACCATCGACACGCTGAGACTCTACAGCCTGCAGGGCGTGCAGGTGGTATCGACGCGTGCGTCGAGAAACACTCCCGTGGCCTACACCAACGTGGACGCGGCACAGTTGAAAACCCTTAACCACGGCCAGGACGTGCCCTATCTGCTGTCGCTCACGCCCTCGGTGACGATGACCAGCGACGCCGGCAACGGCATCGGCTACACATCGCTTCGGGTACGCGGTACTGACCCTTCGCGCATTAACATCACCGCCAACGGCATTCCGATGAACGATGCAGAGAGTTCTACCGTGTTCTGGGTGAACATGGGCGACTTTGCCTCCAGCGTGCAGTCCATGCAAATACAGCGCGGTGTGGGTACGTCGACCAACGGTGCAGGTGCCTTCGGTGCCACGCTCAACATGCAGACAGAGAACATCGGCCTGAAGCCTTTTGTGGGTGTTGACCTCAGTGGCGGCTCCTACTATAGCCATAAGGAGACCGTGCGCTTCGGCACAGGACTGGGCGACGGAGGCCACTGGGGACTGCAGGGCCGACTGTCGAACATTGGGTCGAAGGGCTATCTCGACCGTGCCTCGACGAAGCTCAACAGCTATCTGCTGCAGGGTGGTTACTTCGGCGACAATACCGTGGTGAAGTTCATCACCTGGAATGGCGAGGAGGAGACCTACCATGCCTGGAACTACACGTCGAAGTACGAGCAGAGCCTCTATGGCCGCACCTACAACTCCTGCGGACTGATGACCACCGACGAGCAGGGCAATCCCACATCCTATTATAAGGACCAGACCGACAACTACCACCAGCAGAACTACCAGCTGCTCTGGAACCAGCGGCTGGGGCGGCTGCTTAGTACCAACGTAGGCCTGCACTACACCAAGGGCCAGGGCTACTACCAGCAGTTCCAGAGCAAGGCCACACAGGAGTTCTACGGCTCGTCGTGGAAGAGCTTCGGCATGAGCACCACAGACGACGTGCAGGAGGACCTCGTGGACCAGCAGAAGATGGACAACGACTTCTTCGGCATGGTGGCGTCGGCCAACTACGACAACCGGCGCAACCTGCAGGCCACCCTCGGTGGCGGATGGAACCGATACAACGGAAGCCAGTTCGGACATATCGTGTGGACAAAGCCCGGTGTCGTGACCACTGTGCCTACGCCGGCATCGCTCTCGCCAGATTTCGAGTATTACCGCAACAACTCCCGCAAAACCGACTTCAACGTTTACGGCAAGACCACCTACCTGCTGACGCAAGGCCTCAGCGCCTTCCTGGACTTGCAGTACCGCCACGTGCGTTACAAGCTGCAAGACCCCACGGTGATGTACGGCGTGAACACCGACGGACGCTGGGTGGTGGACAACAGCTATGACTTCTTCAACCCGAAGGCGGGCGTATCCTACGACATCACCCCACAGCACAAGGCATACGCCTCTTACGGCATCGGCCACAAGGAGCCCGTGCGAAACAACTTCATGCAGCAGGTGGCCAACCCCGACAGAGCCGACGCCGTAGCAAGGTCGGAGCGGCTGGGCGACCTCGAGGCGGGCTATAAGTTCCAGAGTCCGCGCTTCACGGCGGGAGCCAATGTCTACTGGATGGACTACAAGGACCAGCTGGTGCTCACCGGCGAGCTGAACGCCATCGGCGAGGCCCTGACGAAAAACCTCGACAAGAGCTACCGTCTGGGTGTGGAGGTGGAAGCTGCCTGGCAAATTCTCTCCTCCCCTAAGGAGGCGTCGGGGGTGGGTCTTCGCTGGGATGTCAACGCTACTTTCTCGAAAAACCGTGTGAAGGACATGGTGGTCACGCTCAATGATGGTAGCAACATCAACATCGGCGACCAGCCACTGGCTTTCTCGCCCGACATCATCGTCAACAATATCCTGACCTTCACTTACGAAGGGCTGCGCGCTGCCGTGCAGAGCCAGTACGTGGGCGACCAGTACCTCACCAACACCGGATTCAAGGAGATGGAGTGCTTGGACGAGAATGGCAACGCCACCAGCGAGACGCTCCTGCTGAAGCGACACTTCAACACCAACGTTGACCTCAGCTACACCTTCAACGTTCATCGTTCAATGCTCAATGGTCAATGGTCAATGTTCAATGTTCAATCAATAACCGCTGGTGTCACGCTCTACAACATCTTCTCGGCCAAGTACGACAATAACGGTTGGGCTGCCCCACAGCTCATCCGCGCCGCCGACGGAAGCGTCAAGGCCGTCAACGAGTGGGGCATACGCGATTATGGCGCCGCCGGATTTGCTCCTTCTGCACCTTTTAACTTGATGGCACACCTGTCAGTGAACTTTTAATGGACTACCTTGACATTATCACAACAATACTCGGCCTGATTTACATCTGGTTAGAATATCGTGCACACATCGCTCTGTGGGTGGTGGGCATCATCATGCCCGCACTCGACATCGTGCTCTACTGGCAGCACGGGCTCTATGGCGACGCAGGCATGGCGTGCTACTATGTCCTGGCCGCCCTCTACGGTCTGTTCGTGTGGAAATTCAAGAAGACAAGGAAGAAGAAGGAGCCGTTGCCCATCATCCGCATGCCGCGCAGCAAGTACCTGCCCGTCGTGGTGACCTTCCTGGCGGCATGGGGCATCATCTATTATATATTAGTGACCTGGACCAACAGCACCGTGCCCGTTCTCGACTCATTCACCAACGCCATGTCGTTTGTCGGTCTCTGGGCACTGGCACGTAAGTATCTGGAGCAGTGGCTCTTCTGGATTGTGGTCGACATCGTTTGCGCCGTCCTCTACGTACACAAGGACATCCCCTTCAAGGCCGGACTCTACGCCCTCTACGTCATCATCGCCATTGCCGGTTATTTCAAATGGAAGCAAATGACAAAAGAAGTTCACTCTGAACCATGAACTATTTTGATATTGTAATTGTTGCCAACGGCACGTTTCCCACGCACCCCGTGCCCCTTGCTGTGCTACAAGGAGCCAGGCACATCGTGGCTTGTGACGGGGCCATTGCCCAGCTTGCTGCTCACGTTCAAGGTGATTTGCAATCCCCGACACTTCACCTCACGATAGTTGGCGACGGCGACAGCGTTCCCGCCGAGTATCGCCATCTGCTGATAAAGGTGGAGGAGCAAGAGGACAACGACCTGACGAAAGCCACCCGATATTGCCTTGGCAACTACCCCAAAACCAACACCCAACACCCAGCACTCCGTATCGCCTACCTCGGCTGCACCGGCGCACGGGAGGATCACACGCTGGGCAACATCTCACTGCTCATGCGCTACTACCGCGAGATGGGCGTAGAGGGGTGTATGTTCACCGATAATGGTTTCTTCACTCCAGCCCGGGGCAACCGCACTTTCAACAGCTTCCCCGGCCAGCAGGTGAGCATCTTCAACTTTGGCTGCACGCAGCTCACCTCCGAAGGGCTCAAGTGGGACAGCTATGCCTACCGCGAATGGTGGCAGGGCACACTAAACGAAGCTGTCGGCAACAGCTTAACGCTGTATGCCGACAGCTACTATCTGGTATTCCAGACTTACGAAAAAATCCGTTAAATCTGTGTAATTCGTTTTAATCCGTTGTTTCCCTACGAAAACGAGTGACATTATATCGCCTTCGAAGGTCACGAGATTATACGAAGAGATGTTCATGGTCACATTCGTGAACGTCAGCCTCCTGGAGCCCGGCTCCCAGTCAATTGTGCCACTCGTCTTTCCGTCAACACTTATGTTAGTGAGTTTGGAGTACGCGTCAAGCTCCTTGTTGCCTATAAGCAACTTATTGCCGGCCATCATCTGTGGCCCCATGATTGCTCCTATCATGAGGGCAAAAAATAGAAATAGTTTTTTCATTAGTACTTAATTTTATGTTAATAAATAAGATTTTGTTATTGTCAGGTTTTATATACGCAAAACAGCATGTCACGGCCCCTATAAAGGAACTTTCTATGGCTCGTGGCGGTGTTCGTTTTCGAAAATTTGGTGCAAAGACACGGAAAAAAAAGTTAACCTCCAAATGTTTCGTCAATTTTTTTTAACAAATAGAGCAAGATGCCTATAACAGGTCGGATTCTATCTTTCCTCAAAATTTTCTTTGATTTTTATCAAAGTTGCACCTTTCACTATAACCGTCTGAACTACTGTTTGTTAACATAGGTGCACCTTTTTCTGAAAGTTCCACCAAGTTCCACCCAAGTAAAACAAGTTGTTTTTACCTGAGAAAAAGCCGTTCTTTGTGAGGGTTTGGACGGACTTATCTAAGGTAAAACAACTTGTTTTACTATTTCAGTATCCTTTCTGTCAATCAAAGAGCTCGTCACTTTTTACTGCTCATAACCGGACTTTTACATTCTTAGACTCGTTTTACCCCCCAAAAGGTGCATGTTGGTGGAACTTTCAAAACAGCATGCACCTCTAGAAACGCCTATAAATAAAGGCGTTTTCAAAGAAAGTGGAACTTTTCGCTATTTTTATAAAATATTTTTGGCCATTCCACTTATTATGTGTATTTTTGCAGAAAAAATTAACGATATGCTCTGCAAATTACAAATACTACGCGCTGCCTTTTTCCTCCCATCAAGGGGAGGGGCAGGGTTGGGGCTCCCATACGTTGCGCTATTGCTGATGATGATGTCGTGTACTCCCTTTGGCCGCAGGGGGCAGACGGTAGACACAGACTCGTTGAGCATGGCCGCCCACGACGGCGATGCCCGTGCACAGCTGCTCATGGGACTACGCTGCGACCGCGACAGCCTCTTCGCCGAGGCTGCCATGTGGTATGAGCTGGCCGCCCGTCAGGGACTGGCCGAGGCACAGAACAACCTGGGCGTGATGCTGAAGGACGGGCTGGGCGTGGAGCGCGACGAGGCTAAGGCTGCGGAGTGGTTCCGACGTGCGGCGCAGCAGGGCAATGTGCTGGCGGAGTCGAACTTGGGATGGATGTTTCACGGTGGAAGGGGTGTGGAGCAGAACTACGACTCGGCACACTACTGGTATCGCAAGGCCGCCATGCAGGGGCATGCCGCCGCGCAGAACAACCTCGGACTGCTCTTCCGCGACGGCCTGGGACTGCCGCAGGACAGTGACTCCGCCCGCTACTGGTTCTCAATGGCAGCAGAACAGGGACTGCACCAAGCTCGCCACAACCTTGAAACAATGAATTAAAAATTTGTGGAGAAAAGTTTTTAAAAACACTATACATTCCTACATTTTTGATGTAATAGTCTAAGTATAAATGGTTTAGGCAATGTATAGAGCCTACATAATTGATGAGCTCTATACATTCATTGAAAACAAGACGTAGGACTGTAACCGCAATAACGTATCTAAGTATAGGATAATCAGTTTGTTTCCCTTTGTTTCTCCCGTGGAAACAATTTGTTTCCACGGGAGAAACAAACAGTTTCCACGGAGGAAACTGAAAGACACTTAGTCTTCTGTCTATGTATAGAGGTACCATTCTATGTATAGTCTATACATAAACTAACATTCTGTATATATGTGAGTTAAGATGAAAAATGCAGGAATGTATAGAGAAATCAAATAAAATCTGTGATAAAAATTGCGAGCCCACTTTAGATAGTGGACTCATTTCTGTTCCTTCCAAATATTTCAGCATTTTTCTTCACTTTCTCGCGAAATTATTTGGTCGTGTCGTGGAAAGTGCTTAATTTTGCATCGCCATACTGAGAACCGCGACGAGCCGCAGTTCTGTGATGGGTGGCATAAATCGAGGAAAGCTGAAAAGCTTAGTTCCGCTTGTGAACCTGGAAAGTCACTGTACTAAGGAATAAGTTTGAAGGCTGTTCTTCCTGTTGTGTATATATACGCTGCCAAAAACATGCCAGCTCACATATATGCCTGCAGGTGTGAGCTGTCATTTCATTCTTATTAGTACAGGTATTCCAGGACCAACAAGCTGAGAATGTAAAGTTCGAGGCTCACACTCTTTTTATATGAAAACCAAATTATAAAATGATATGAAACAAACGAGAATCATTCTTCTACTCATTTCCGTAATGAGTTTGGCAACGACAAGTGCAAATGCATACGATGCACTGATTAATGGAATTTATTACAATCTATACGGAGGTTACAATACAGCTGAGGTTGTGATGGGTAATCCCTATGAGGACAGACCGTATGAGCAAGTTGAGGAAAATTACTATCACGGCGATATTGTCATCCCTGAAAAAGTAAAGTATAATGGCATTACTTACACAGTAACTACTATAGGAAAGTGGGCTTTCTTCAACTCAAAGCTGAACTCCGTAACGATACCACACTCAATAAAGAAAATAGAAAGCAATGCTTTTGAGTGGTGCAACAGTCTGTCGGCAGTATATATCTCAGATTTGGAGGCTTGGTGCAACATAGAGTTTGCCAAGGATATTGACTCGGAATATCATATCTCGGAATTTGAAGGAAACAAATCCAACCCACTTACAATTGCAGGAAATCTGTATTTAGGAGGTATTCGTATTACAGATTTAATAATACCAGCCTCAGTTAAGGAGATTGGCTTTTCTCAGTTTAGCGGTATCAATGTCAACTCTGTGGTCATTCCAAGCAGCATAACTTCAATAGGAGACTACGCTTTCTTCAAAGGTAATGTGGGAAAGGTCGAGGTGCCTGAATCGATAAAGAGATTGGGAGACTTTTCTTTCGCATGGTGTACGCTGTCTTCCATCAATTTGCCAGAAAGCATTGCCATCTATGGCATTGCCACATTCAGTAATGCCAGTCTTACATCTATATCACTGCCCAAGAACATGAAATCCATTCCTAACAGAACGTTTGAGGGCAGTATGTTGCAATCTATCGACATTCCTGAAGGTATGAAGCAAATCGGAGAAATGTCGTTTGCCAGTTGTCAATATTTGAAAAAAGTCAACATTCCCACGACTGTTGATTCCATTGGCTATTACGCATTCGCAGGATGTAGTGCCCAAATCCATGTCAAAGATTTGGCAGCATGGTATGAGATTGGTTTTTGGGATTCTTTTTATGAAGCGACTTATTCGTTGTGGGTCAATGGAGAGGAAACGGTAAACTTGGTTATCCCTTCCGAAATCAAACATATAAAAAACGGAACCTTCCAAGGCTGTGCGAGCATCCGTAGCGTCAAGATACATGATGATGTGAAATCTATTGGTAGCAGTTCTTTTTATGGCTGCAAAAATCTTCAAACCGTTTCTATCGGAAATGGAGTACCTGCTATCGGAAGTTCTGCTTTCAGTGACTGTGTGAGTCTTAGCAATGTAGAAATAGGAGAAAATGTTGCCACTATAGGTGTAAGTGCATTTCAGAGATGTGTAGAATTGCCGTCCATAACCATACCAGAAAGTGTTACTCGTATAGAGTCGTATGCTTTCGAAGGCTGTACGAAGTTGACTACCGTTAATTTGCCGAATAGCATACAATTCGTTGGTACAGGAGCATTTTATGATACTGCATGGTACTTGAATCAAGATAATGGCTTGATGTACTTAGGCAATGTGGCATATAAATACAAGGGTGTGATGCCTGATAGTACAACCATCAACATAAAGGATGGCACTGTCGCTATTGCGGAGGGAGCTTTCAAAGGTTACCGTAATCTGGTTTCTGTGAATATGCCCAACAGTCTTGAATCCATAGGACTAAATGCGTTCGAAGGCTGTAGTGGTCTGACTTCAGTTTCAATTCCTGGCAAAGTGGCGACAATAGGTGCAAATGCATTCCAGTATTGTGAGAGTTTGAGCAATGTGAATCTGGAGCATGGCGTGACAGAAATAGGAATATATGCATTTAACAATTGTAGCAGCTTAACTTCTATTATTATTCCTGGAAGTGTGACGAAAATAGGCAATAACGCTTTCAATGGATGTGGGCTAACGGAAGTGAAAATATCTGAAGGGGTTTCTTCGATTGGTAGTAGGGCATTCGCCTACTGTAACAATCTGTCTTTGGCAGAGTTTCCTAACAGCATCATATATGTTGGCATGGATGCATTTTACAAGACAGCCTGGCTTGACAGTCAACCAGACGGACTAATCTACATTGGGAGGGTAGCTTATAAATACAAGGGTGAAATGCCTGACAATACAAATATAGAAATCAAAAAAGGAACAAAGGCCATATCAGGTGCAGCATTCAATGGTTGTATAGGTATGACTTCTATACATATTCCAAGTAGCATCACTTCGATTGGCTCTTCATATAGTGACTGCAAGAAATTGTCAGCAGTATATATAACAGATTTAAAGGCTTGGTGCAACATTGAGTTTGAAGGCAATCCTTTGCAAGCTGCTCATCACTTATACCTCAATGGAGAAGAAATAAAGAATCTGGTTATACCAGAGGGAATTTCGTCAATAGGGAAAAACTCCTTTGCAGGTGGCAGTGGCTTCACGTCAGTTGCCATGCCCAGTGGCATCACATCTATTGGTGAACGTGCCTTTTTCAACTGTTCTGGCTTAGCAAACATACAATTCTCGGAAAATCTTACAAACATAGAGCCGTATGCATTCTGTGGATGCAGCAGCTTAGAATCTTTGTCTTTACCTAATGGGCTCCAATCAATTTCGTTTGAAGCTTTTAAAAATTGTTCTGGGCTTAAGACTATTAGTATTCCTAAGACCGTAACAGAAATTTCGAGTTGGGCCTTTTCCCGTTGTGGAAATCTGGAAAATGTCATATCGCTTATTGAGTCTCCCTTCGAGATTTATGAGACTGTGTTTTCTGTTGAAAGCGAGCCATCATTAGTGTTTACTACAGCAAAGCTATATGTTCCCAAGGGCACAAAGGAGAAATATGAAACAACAAAAGGATGGAACAAATTTGAGCATATCATAGAAATAATTCCTACAGGTGATAAATGCGCAACTCCCACCATCGCCTACGAACAGGGCGAGCTGGTGTTCAGCTGCGAGACTGAGGGCGCACAGTTCGTGAGCGAGATAAAGGTGGCCGACGCCAAGAAGGGCAATGAAGCCCGAGTAACGCTTGTCCCGAACTACGAAATCACCGTCTATGCCACCGCCGACGGCTATGCGGACAGCGACGTGGCCACTGCCACCATCGGATGGCGCAACGGCACACCCGTCATGGAGGGTTTCAGTAACATAGACCTCGGAAAGGCTAATAATTCTTGCGACGTTAACGGTGACGGCTCCATCGATGTGGCCGACATCGCCACCATCATCAGCGAGATGGCGGCGCGAGCAAGGAAACAATGACCGAGCCAAAGCAAGAGACCTGATCATTCCTTTCTTGGCAGTTTTGCAGCAAGCAGGACAGGCAAGGGGCCAGACGAATAGGCAGAGTCAGTTCTCCTTCCAGAACGAGCGGGTGAAGAGCACCAGCACGGCGACGATTTCAAGACGGCCCACAAGCATGAGCCAGGAACAAAGCCACTTCAATGCCGGAGAGAGGTCGGCCCACGACATCTGTGGGCCGATATTCGTGTCCAGGCCTGCGCCGACATTACAGACGAGGCTCAACGAGATAGTCACGGCGTTGGTGATGTGTATGCCGTTAGCCGCCATAATCACAATGACGAGAATCACGGCGATGACATAGAGGATAAAGAAGGCCAGCAGCGAGACAATCCTACCCTGCGGCACGCTCATGCCGTCGACCTTCACGGGCAGCACGGCATTGGGATGGATGATGTGGCGGAACTCATTGCGCACCACCTTCAGCAGCATGAGCATGCGGATGCTCTTGAAACCTCCCGTGGTGCTACCTGAACAAGCACCGCAGAACATCAGCAGGGCGAGGATGGCCCAGGTGATATGGGGCCAGGCACCGGCATCGGTGCTCGTCAGTCCCGTGGTCGTCAGGAACGACACCACCTGGAACAAAGCCATACGAAAGGCATACTCCAGGCCGTAGTCCATCTCCGTGACGAGCAACGCCGTGATGATGAGCGTGCTCAACAATGTGACCAGAATATAGAAGCGGAACTCGCCATTGCGCATGAGCGTCCCCATCTTCAGCTTGAAAATGCTCACGTAGAGCAACGTGAAGTTGACACCTGCAAGGAACTGGAACAGCGTGGCTAGGTATTGGTTGAGCGGCGAAGCCATGAAGATAGAGCCGTTGTGGGTGGAGAAGCCGCCCGTAGCCGTGGTCGACATGGAGTAGTTAGTAGCATCAAACCAGTCCATGCCCGCAGCCCAAAACGACAGGCCACAGGCCACGGTGAGCAGGATGTAAATGCTCCATATCCACTTTGCCGACGTAGACAGACGCGGGTGCATCTTCGACCGCATAGGTCCCGTGGCCTCGGCAGAGAACACCTTCACGCTACCGCCAACAAGCTGGGGCAGCAACGCCACGGTGAAGAACACAATTCCCAGTCCGCCTATCCACTGCATCAGCGACCGCCAGAAGAGCAAGCCGTGGGGCAGACGCTCCACATCGTCAATAATGGTCACACCAGTGGTGGAGAAGCCCGACATGGTCTCGAAATAGGCATCGGTGACCGAGGGCAACGAACCGTGGATGATGAAAGGAAACATGCCAAAGAAGGAGAACACCACCCACGTGAGCGACACCACGACGTATGCATCGCGACGGCTCAGACTGTTGCTTGCCCCATGACCGAAGAAGAGAAAGGTGAAAGCACTCGCCAGCGTGAGCAGCACAGACGCGGCGAAAGCCATCACGTCGTCCTCATGAAAAGCAAACGCCATGCACAGGCAGCAAGCCATGAAGAACGCCTCGATAAAGAGCAGCGAACCCAGAATCTTCGATATGATGCTGAAATTAATCACCATATTTTCCGTGTTTTCGTCGTTTGACAGTGCAAAGGTAAACATTATTTCGGATACCACCAAAATAATTGACAAAAAGCTTGGTGCTTTCATCTTTTTGTCGTAACTTTGCGGACACATTTTAACCTAGAACGACACTATGCAGAAATTTGCAGACTACATCAAGCGGATAGAAATTGATGCGCTATGGAGCGGGAAGAAGCACATCGTATGGGAGCTGAACCCGCGCGTGAACATACTGAGTGGCATCAACGGTGTGGGCAAGAGCACCATCCTCAACAAGGTGGTGAAGGGCTTGGCACAGGGGGGCGAGTTTCCCAGCCATACGCTGAAAGGCGTTCACCTTGAGGTGGTGCCAGAGGATGCGAAGTGGATACGCTACGACATGATACGCTCACTCGACTCCAACCTCTCACAGACACTTGCCGAGGGCGAAGGCTTCATCCGGCAGGCACTGTCGGCCTTGGCAGGCGTGGGCGGAGGCTCGCTGCTCGACATACAGCTCTACAACCTGCAGCGCAAATACCTGGACTATCAGGTGAACATCGGAAACCGCATCATTGAGCAGCTACAGCAGGGCAATGCGGAAGCCGCACAGCAGTTGTCGGTAAAGAAGAAACGCTTTCAGGACATCATCGACGAGCTGTTTGAAGAGACGGGTAAGCACATCGTCCGAACGGAGAACGAGATTCGGTTCACGCAGATAGGCGAGGTGCTGATGCCCTACCAGCTATCCAGCGGAGAGAAGCAAATGCTCGTCATCCTGCTCACCGTACTCGTGGAGGACGACCTGCCTTACGTGCTCTTCATGGACGAGCCAGAGGTGAGCCTCCACATAGAGTGGCAGAAACGACTCATCGACCTCATCCTGGAAATGAACCCCAACGTGCAGATTATCCTCACCACCCACTCGCCCGCCCTCATCATGGATGGATGGGCAGACCGGGTCACCGAAGTCTCAGAAATTACTTTAGCCCCCTAAGTTAGGGGGGGTGGGGGTCTGAACAAGCCCAGACCCCATATAAATTAAGTATGACAAAGAATACAAACAATCTTCGTTCAGACCCTCCCCCCCTCGCTCGGCCGAAGGACGCTTGCCCTAGCAAGAACTTAGGGGGCTTAAAGGGATACATCACCAGCCAGTACGTCGAGGCGGCCAACGCCCTGCGTGGCAAGCAGGCGCGGCGGCGCATCGTGGCATACGTGGAGAGCTACGACGACATCTACTTCTGGCGTACCGTGCTCAGCCGCTTCGAGGACGACAAACGGTACTTCGAGGTGATGTTGCCCTCGAAGGAGAACCTTACACGAGGAAAGAAGTCGGTGTTGATGAACTTCATCAGTGGTGAGGGCTCCCTTGGTCAGGATATGATTGCCTGCGTGGATGCCGACTACGATTTCCTCATACAGAGAGCCACGGAGCAGTCGCGGAAGGTGATTGACAGTCCCTACGTGTTCCATACCTACGTCTACGCTATCGAGAACTACCAGTGCTACGCCCCATCGCTCCACGATGTGTGCGTGGCAGTGACACTTAACGACCACCGCATCTTCGACTTCGACGAATACTTCCGTCTCTACAGCGAAGCTTGCTTCCCGCTCTTCGTCTGGTCGGTATGGGCCTACCGCACGGGCCATCACAACCGCTTTTCGCTCACCGACTTCAACCGTGTCTGCGACCCTGGTGGCTTCACCGTGCAGCAACCACAGACTTCGATAGACAACATACGTCGGAAAGTGCGCACAAAGGTGAACGAGCTGCAGCGGCAATTCCCCAACAACAAGGAGGCCTACCTCAAGGTGAAGGCCGACGTGCTAGCGCTGGGCGTCACACCACAGACTACCTATTTATATATGCAGGGGCATCACCTCTTCGATACCGTTACAGCACCCATCCTGACAAAGGTGTGCAACCAGCTGCGGCAGGAGCGCCAGACGGAAATCTACCATTCGCAGGCTCACCGCACGCAGAAGCGCAACGAGATGTCGTGTTACGAGAACTCCCGGCAGGACGTGAAAGCCATGCTCAAGAAAAACACCGGCTACACCCGCTGTGAGCGTTTCCTGCAGCTGCAGGAAGACATCGACCACTACCTCTCACAGCCCGCCCATTAACCCTACTAAGCCCATTAACCCTACTAAGCCCATTAAGCCCATTAAGCCCATAAAAAAACTATGCCCAAAGACAAAACAGTATACGTCTGCAGTAATTGCGGACAGGAGAGTGCCAAGTGGATTGGCAAGTGCCCCGCCTGTGGCCAGTGGAACACGATGAAGGAAATGCGCGTGGCCGCCGACACCGCCCGCCAAACCGCCACGTCGGCCGCTGCCCAGGCCGGCCACCAGCTGCGCAAGAACCGCGTGATGCGGCTCTCGGAAATAAGCAGCCACGACGACCCCCGCATAGACATGCACGACAACGAGCTGAACCGTGTCCTCGGCGGTGGTCTCGTACCCGGCAGCATCGTGCTCCTCGGCGGAGAGCCTGGCATCGGCAAGAGCACCCTCCTGCTCCAGACCGTCCTCGCCCTCACCGAGAAGAAAATCCTCTATGTCAGCGGTGAGGAGAGCGCCCACCAGCTGAAGATGCGCGCCGAGAGGATACTAGCTCCCCTCCCTCAACAGGGAGGGGCAGGGGGTGGGTCTTTCCTCATCCTCTGCGAGAACTCCCTGGAGGCCATCTTTGAACACATCCGCGACGTGCAGCCCGAACTCGTCGTCATCGACTCCATACAGACCATTGCCACCGACGAGGTGGAGTCGAGTGCGGGCAGCATCGCCCAGGTACGTGAGTGCGCCTCTGCCCTGCTGCGCTTTGCCAAGACCAGCGGCGTGCCCGTCATCCTCATTGGCCACATCACCAAGGAGGGAACGTTGGCTGGTCCGAAGATTCTGGAACACATTGTCGACACGGTTATCCAATTCGAGGGCGACCAGCACTACTTGTACCGCATTCTCCGCTCCATGAAGAACCGTTTCGGCTCCACCTCCGAGCTGGGCATCTATGAGATGCAACAGACAGGACTGCGACAGGTCTCCAACCCCTCGGAACTGCTGCTCACACAGGAGCACGAGGGACTCTCAGGCATCGCCATCAGTACGGCCATAGAAGGTGTGCGTCCCTTCCTGTTGGAGACACAGGCACTCGTCTCCACCGCCGCCTACGGCACGCCACAGCGACAGGCTACCGGTTTCGACCAACGAAGGCTTAACATGCTGCTTGCCGTGCTGGAGAAGCGCGTGGGCTTCAAACTCATACAGAAAGATGTGTTCATCAATATCGCCGGTGGACTGCGCGTCACCGACCTGGCCATGGACCTCAGCGTCATCGCCGCCGTGCTCTCCAGCAACGTAGACACCCCGCTCGAAAGCGGATGGTGTATGTGCGGAGAGGTGGGACTCAGCGGAGAGGTGCGGCCCGTCAGCCGCATAGAGCAGCGAGTGGCAGAGGCTCAGAAGCTGGGATTCCAGCACATCATCGTACCCAAGCACAATCTTCAGGGGCTGAACACCAAGAAGCTGCAGATAGAATTACACCCCGTGCGCAAGGTCGAAGAGGCATTACGCGCACTCTTCGGGTAATTTTTTTGCGTTTTCTTTTGGCGGTTCGGAAAAAATGCGTAAATTTGCACCCAAACCAGTAACAAGAATGAAAATACTAAAATCTAACTACTATGAATAAGGAAGAGAAATTTGTCATCACCATCAGCCGCCAGTTTGGCACCGGTGGACACGAGATTGGCGCAGGACTGGCCCAGCGCCTAGGTGTAAAACTGCTTGACAAGCAGATACTTAATGAAGTGGCCAGCAAGTTTGGAATGGTGGAGGAGGCCATGGAGCGCATAGAGGCTCGCAACCCGCTATGGCGCGATGACTTCACACAGTTCTACCGCCAGTATATGGCTGGAGCGGAATACAACGGCATGGAGCACGACCAGACGTCGCACCAGCTCTTTGAGGCACAGGCTGCCGCTATCCGTAAGATAGCTGCCGAGGAGTCGTGCGTCATCGTAGGACGCTGCGGATTCTACATCTTCCGCGACCATCCCAACGCCATGAAAATATTCATCCATGCCGACGACGACTGCCGCAAGCAGCGCATAGCACGTCGCTACGACATGTCGGAGAGCGATGCCGCAGCCATGATTGTAGACAACGACTACAGCCGAGAGCTCTACACCAAGACCTTCACCGGTCTGGACTGGACGGATGCACGTAACTACGACATCTCGCTCAACGTACGGCGTTTCGGCGTGAACGGAGCCGTGGACTTCCTCATGAACTGCTTCAGCCCGCTGGAATAGCGCGCCTCATCCAGAAGCAGCCACACAAGAAACAAATCACTAACCATATTTTATGAAAAAGACATTTGCATTGCGGAGGGCATCGGCAATTCTCGTTACCATGCCCTTTATGTTGTTGGCCACAGAAAGCCAGGCCCAACAGCTGAAAGTAGACATCAGTATCACCAACCGACAGGCACAGGAGGTACAGGAGCCAGGCTACGCGCTCTGGCAAGTCGCACAGGGTAAGAGCACATCGATGGAGTTTCCTGTTGAAGGGGATTTGCAATCCCCGATTACCTGTACGCTATCGTGCCCCGCCGATGCCGACTACGAGATTCGCACGGGTTGGAGCAAGACCTACATCCAGAACGCCACATATAAAGAGCAGAACGGCCGACTGACCTTCGATGGTATCAGCCTCGACCCCCGCACCTACGGTTCATTCACGTTGAAGATAAAAGGTCTGCCCGCCGGCCAGCACACCATCCAGACTTATCATAACTGCTGGGAGAATCCCACAGCCTTCTACGCCGCCCCGATGACTGTCAAACTAAACGGCGAGGTTGTGCATGAGAATGTCGTGCCCTCGTTCCTCCAGTCCGTGGCTGCCAACGCCACCCTGCTCGTCACCCCCTTCACCATTGCTGTCGACGGTTCCCCCGTCGAGCTGGAATTCATCACCTCGGACAGCAACCCCGGCATTGCGCCGAGCGGTTCGCCCGCGAGCAACGAGTTCCAGGCCCCACTGCTCAACGGCTTCGAGCTGAACACCGCCGATATCACCGTGCAGGCCAAGGAACCCTACCCCGCCAACAACGACATGCACGCCAACTGCGACGGTGGCAGCGTCACGCTGAGCTGGACACCAGCATCGACCAGTGTCAAGGAGCACCGACTCTATTTCGGTAAGAGTGAGGATAACCTCACGCAACTGGCTACCATAGTGGGCAACGCTTCCGAGCGTTGCGAACACACCGTAGACGGTCTCTACAGTGGCAACACCTACTACTGGCGCGTCGACGAGGTGACAGCCGCCCCCGAGGGAGGGGAGATCGTCAACGAGGGCACCGTGTGGTGCTTCAAACCCCGTCAGCTGGCCTTCCCCGAGGCCGAGGGCTACGGCCGTTTCGCCATCGGCGGACGAGGCGGAAGCGTCTACCACGTGACGAGCCTCTCCAATGAGAACGTTCCCGGCACACTGAAGTACGGACTGCTGCTCGACGAGCCCCACACCATCGTGTTCGATGTCTCCGGCATCATCGACCTGGGCTTCGAGGCCATTTTCACCAAGCCCTATATCACCATCGCCGCCCAGACAGCCCCCGGCAAGGGCATCTGTCTGAAGGCTTCCAACATCAACATCGGCTCCGACAACATCTGCCGCTTTCTCCGCTTCAAGCGCGGCCTGGGGGTCTACGGCGAGAACACCGGCAACGCTATGGGCATGAGCGGCGCCGACCACAGCATCGTGGACCATTGCACAGCCGCCTGGGGCACCGACGAGACCGTCTCCGGCCGCGGAGCCAAGAACATCACCTTCCAGTACAGCGGCATCTTCGAGGCACTGGGCATCACTGGTCACAAGAACTACAGCGACGGCACTAACCACGGCTATGCCGCCACCATCGACGGACAGAAAGGCTCCTGGCACCACAACCTGCTGCTCAACTGCGAGGGCCGCAACTGGAGCATGGGCGGTGGCATGGACGGACAGAACCGGCCCATCGGCGGACTTGATCTATTTAATAATGTGTGCTACAACTGGCACAACCGCACCACCGACGGCAACTGCCACGCCGTGAACTTCGTGAACAACTATTATAAAATGGGACCCGACACGAGCAAGAAGCTGCTTTTCACCCAGGACTTCGAGGGTGGCATAGCCGACGACGGCATAGACCAGGCCTACATCAACGGCAACATCCGCGAGAACAAAGACCACTCGCTGACTATCCAGACGAAGGCGCTCGACAAGAAGGGTGACATCTTCAACGCCCGAGCCAGCAACGGCGGCAAGCTGCCCACCACCTACGAGTATCAGGTCACTGAGCCTCTCTTTGAGAGCTTCGCCACCATCCACACGGCCAAAGAGGCCATGAAGATTGTCACCTCCTACGGCGGTGCCATCATGCCCATGCGCGACGAGCAGCACCAGCGCGTCATCCGCGAGACCCTCGATGGCACCTGGACCTACCGTGGCTCGAAGAGCAACATCCGAGGCGAGATAGACAACGAGGCTGATATCACCGACGCTGCCAACGGCGGCTGGGAGGAATGGCCCGAGGAGACCCGCGCCGAAGACTGGGACACCGACCTGGACGGTATGCCCGACTGGTGGGAGCACATCACAGGCAGCGACCCGCAGACCGCCAACCACAACGACGACCCCGACGGTGACGGCTGGACACTCTTGGAGGACTACCTGGAGTTCATGGCCCACCCCTACGTCATCATCGGCCTTGCCAGCAGCGCAAGCATCGACCTGAAGGAGCACTTTACCGGCTTCTACGGACAGAATGGCAAGACTGTCACACCCACCTACACCGTCGACTATATAGAAAACCACTTCTCACCCTCCATCGATGGTGACATTCTCACAGTCAAGTCTTTCAACACGCCCTGCACAGGCTATTGCGTGGTACGGGTCAACGATGGCGAGACCACCTTCACCCAACGCTTCGGCGTGGCCGTCACCCACGACTTCCAGCCCCTAAAGGGTGATGTCAATGGCGACGGCACGGTCAACGTGGCCGACATTGCCGCCGTCATTGATGTGATGGCAGGGAATGTAACGCTAGGAAGCGTTACCCACTACGCCGACGTCAACGACGACGGGACGGTAGATGTAGCCGACATCGCAACCATCATCTCCATTATGGCAGGAGAAGAATAACAAGGCAGAGAGAAATACCTCACAGCGAACAGAGCGTGCCACCTGAAAAAGCAGGGGGCGCGTTCTGCTATGTAAACGTTTGCACTAAAATCATTAAAGTTTAAAGCATTAGCTAGGGACACCCCAAAAGTAATTTTCTTAATTTTGCCACGAAAAGCGACATTTATTAACTAAAAACAAAAACAATATGAAAAGAGTTATTACTATTGCAACAGTATTATTCTGCTTAGTACTGACTGCCAATGCATGGGTCGTCTCGGGTTCAGGTGCCATTCTGAATGGTGAAACCTGGAACCACACCAGCGAAAAGAACACGATGACAAAGCAGGCTGACGGCACGTGGCAGCTCGTTGTTAGCGATGCCGTGCTCGAAGTTGGCACTACTTATGAATGGCTTGTTACCGATGGAACCAATTGGATTAAAAACGGTAACGACAACTACAAGCTCACTGTAAGCGAGACAGCCAAGTACCAGATTACCTTCACTCTCGCTGCAGACGAGATGAGCGCAATGGCATCGCAAGTAAAGACAGGAGATGCAGGAGCCATCACCCACACCTACAGCATTGCTGGGGAACCCGCTTCGGTCTTTGGGGCTGAATGGGCAGAGAAAAGCACAGCCACTGACATGACCCTCGGCAACGACGGACTCTACCGATGGACGAAAGCCGACATTGAGCTGGCAAAAAACACTAAAATAGCGTTTAAGGTCGTTGTGGACCATTCTTGGGGAGAAAGCTTCCCCTCTGCAAACTACCCTATTACTATCGAGGAAGATGCCAAGTATGACATCATCATCACTTTCAATGCCTCGACGAAGGCTGTAGAAGGTTATGCCACGAAGAAGGGTGATGCTGTTATAGAGCAGAACTACGTCATCGCTGGTAGCAGCATGGAGCTCTTCGGCGCCGAATGGGACGGCATTGCCGAGGCCAATAAGATGGAGAAACAAGCCGACGGCACATACGCCAAGACCTACTCCAACGTGACACTCCCCGAAGGCACTATTGAGTGGAAAGTGGTGCTCAACGGCGTGACATGGATTCCTGACCCAGGCGATAACCTCACTATCTATGTGCCCAGAGATGGAGCCTACGACGTCATTTTCAACTACAATCCTGACACTCAGACACCTACCTCAACACTCATGCAGGATGGTAAGGTGATTGACGAAAAGCCTATTGTCAAGGGCGAGGGATGGCCAGCCAATTACGGTGGCGTGATGATGCAGACATTCTACTGGAACTCGTTCGAGGACACCCAATGGCGCACGCTCACCGCACAGGCCGACGAACTGTCGAAGTACTTCGACATCCTCTGGCTGCCCAACTCGAGCAACTGTAACGTGGCCAACTCCATGGGCTACCTGCCTGTATACTGGCTCGACCACCGCAGCTCCTTCGGTGCCCGCGAGCGCTACCTTACCGAGCTGATTGCCGCTTACCACGAGCGCGGAACGAAAGTCATCGAGGACGTTGTGCTCAACCACAAGTCGCCCCTCGGCAAGGATGGTTCCTACATCGACTTCGTCAATGAGAGCAAGACCGTAGACGGCGTCACCTATGAGCTCAACTGGAGCGGAGCCGACATCTGCCAGAACGATGACGGCGGCTACATCAAGGAACTGGGCTGGGACATTACAGGTGCCGACGACACTGGCGATGACTTCAGTGGTGCACGCGACCTAGACCACACCGGCGAGAACGTGCAGAAGAACTGCATGACCTACCTCGACTACCTGCTCAACGGACTGCACTACGACGGTTTCCGCCTCGATATGGTGAAGGGCTACTCTCCTGAGTACACCCGTATGTACAACGAACACGCGCAGCCTGAGTTCTGCGTCGGCGAGTACTGGGACGGCTACGACGCCATCATGAACTGGGTGAAGGGCACGGGCTACACCTCGGCCGCTTTCGACTTCCCCCTGAAGTACGTATTCCGCGATGCATTCGGCAGCGGCGACTGGAGCGCCTTCAACTCGAAGGGTATAGCCGGCGACCCCGACAACTGCCGTTACGCCGTGACCTTCGTCGACAACCATGACACCTACGAGAACGAGGGCCGTCTGGTCAACGGTGTGCTCGGTGCCAACGCCGTCATCCTTGCCATGCCTGGCACGCCCTGCATTTTCCTCAAGCACTGGCAGCGCTACCCCATCGCCATCGGCAACATGATTCTCGCCCGTAAGGCCGCAGGCATCACCAACCAGAGCCCCATCACTGAGCAGCAGCTTGACGAGGGCAAGGGATATATAATTAAGGTGCAGGGCACCACTGGCTCTGTGCTCGTGCTCGCAGGAAATCCCACCTACGACACTACGGGCTTCACCAAAATTGCCAGCGGACAGAACTTCGCATATTTCGTCTCTGACAACGTGACCGTCGAGGGACTCCAAGAGGGCAACGACGACGAGGAGGCTAAGACCATCACCGTGAACGTGCAGGCCAACGACGCTCCCTACGTCTACGCCTGGGACATGAGCGGCAACCCAGTACTCGACACATGGCCCGGAACGAAGCTCACCGAGAAGACCACAGCCAAGGACGGTACGGAGTTCTGGACAACAACCTTCGAGAAGGTTCCCGTCAACGTCATCTTCAACAACGGCGAGGGCGTACAGACAGCCGACATCCTCAACATCACCCACGACAGCTACTACACCTTCGACCCCGCCAACGAGGACAAGGAGACCAACTGGACCGACATCACCTCCAGCTACTACACACCCGTAGTTGACCTGCCCGAGTGCGCCAAGGAGATTCCCGGACACTTCTATGTCTACTTCCAGGCCAACAAGGACTACGACTCACCCTACGCCTGGGTATGGGGCGAGGAAGGCAAGAGTTTCAACACCGTGACCGAATGGCCCGGCGACAAGATGGTGAAGGCCGGATACGACAAAGACCAACACGCCGTATGGCTCTGGGATGGAGGTGAACTGAAGGAGGGTGCCGAACTGCCCACCGAGTTGCTCTTCAGCAACCACGGTTCGCCACAGACCGACAACTTCAAGTTTGTCAACGGCGGCTACTACGACGCTACGGGATTCCTTGCCAGCGTCATCAAGACTTCTGTCAAAGGTGATACCAATGACGACAATGTAGTTGATGTGGCTGACATCGCGACCATCATTACCGTTATGGCCATAGGCACTTACGATGCCAAAGCCGACGTGAATGATGACAAGGTGGTGGACGTGGCCGACATTTCAAACGTTATCGACATCATGGCTGGTAAAGAGTAACACAGTCACCCCTGGCTCATCCAATAAGGGCTGAGCCAGGGGAATTATTGAAACATCTTTTTATTTTATAACTTAAATTACAACGATTATGAAAAAACTATTACTAACAATGTTCGTGGCCATGATGACCATAACGTCACAGGCCGCCATCACCGTCTATGTGCAGGCCGAAAAGGCTCCCTACCTCTGGGCTTGGGGAGCTCCAGGAAACATCTTTGCCGACGAGGGATGGCCCGGACACCTACTCACCGACAAGAAAACCGTGAAGAACAACGAGACCAGTGAGGACGTAGAGTTCTGGTACTACACCTTCGACGAAAGCATCACGCTCATCAACTACCTCTTCGATGACGGCGGCAACGAGCTGCATCAGGACGTGAAGCAGACAAAGGACATCAGCGGAGTGACCACCGACCGCTACTTCACCTACGACGGCGCCAGCTCTTTCGAAGACGTCACCGAGCAGTATGGCGGCGAAATTCCCGACGCCGAGGTAACATCGCTAATCCTCGTGGGCAACCACAACGCCTGGTCGGGCGACGACCCGTACACCTTCACCGTTTTGGAAGGCGGAAAGACCTTCAAGGGAACCATTACCATTGATCTCACCGACGTGGAGATTCCCGACAACCTCTGGCAGTTCAAGGTACGCCCCAACGCCCAGGGATGGGTGGGTTACTACGACGATGCCACCATCACGACTCCTGAGTGGTGCTATCAGGCACGCACCGATGGCAACTTCGAGATTGACCTCGAGCATGATGCCGTCCTGGCCAACGGCCCGAAGTTCAAAATCGATGCCCAATGGGATGGCGGCAGAGACTATGAGTGGGGATGGAAATTCACCTTCGCACTCTCTACCGGCGATGATCCTATTCCTTCTGTTCCCGGCGATGTCAACGGCGACGGTACTGTCGACGTGGCTGACATCTCCGCCATCATCAGTGTTATGGCTGGTACGGCAACATACCCCGCAGCTGATGTTAACGGTGACAATACAGTGGACGTGGCTGACATCTCAAATGTTATTTCCATCATGGCAGGTAACTAACCATAGACTGACAATGAAAGCAATACAATGTTTCGATGAACTGGTGGGACGCCTCGCGGAGTCCCACCAGCATCGTCGTGTGGCCGTGGTATGTGCCCGCGACGAAAGTACACGCCAAGCCGTGGCCCGTGCGGAGGAGGCTGGCTTTTGCGAGCCTATCTTCGTTGACGACGATGATGTAGACGTGGCCGCTGCCAAGGCAGTTAGCCTGGTAAGGGAAGGCAAGGCCGACGTGCTAATGAAAGGCCTGCTCAACACTGACAACCTGGTGAAGGCCATCCTCAACAAGGAGAACGGCATACTGCCCAAGGGCAATGTGCTCACCCACATCACCTGCGCCAAGATGCCTCAGTACGACAAGTTACTCTTCCTGACCGATGTGGCCGTCATCCCCTACCCTACCCTTGAACAGCGTGAGCAACAGCTGCGTTACCTCCTGGCATTATGCAGGAAGATGGGCATCGAAGAACCGAGGGTGGCACTCATCAACTGCTCGGAAAAGGTGAACGCCAAGCACTTCCCCGTCACCGTGGACTATCGCGACCTGGTAGAACGGTCGCAGAAAGGAGAGTTCGGAACCTGCATCGTCGACGGCCCACTTGACCTCAAGACGGCTCTTTCACCTCAGGCCTTACATAAGAAAGGCATCCAGTCTCCACTGGAGGGGCGTTCCGACGGACTCATCTTTTCCGATATCCAGGCCGGTAACGTATTCTACAAGTCCATTACGCTCTTCTGCGAAGCGCAGACGGCGGCCATACTGCAAGGGCCACAAGTGCCAGTAGTACTCACCAGCAGAGCCGATAGTATCGACTCAAAATTCTACAGCCTCGCACTGGCTTGCGTCTGAGAAAAGGAAAGGAGGATGAGATAAGTTTTTGTGGGCCAAAATGTTCAAAAGGGAGGAATTGTTGTCGTATAAAGGAACTACTGGAAATTATAGACAACATTTCTCTCTATTTGTACATCATTATATAAAAAAAAATATAGACCTTTGCGCCGACAAAAACTAATGCTTATGGCCTACTTAACTAAAAGCGACTCGCCAGGATGCGTTGATTTCGACAATCTCATAGTGGACTATGCAGAAGACGACCTGTCTACTCACGACAAGGTGAAGGACATAGCCCGTTTGTATCCTCTTAGGCCCATGAGCAATCTCATTGCATTATGCAGAAGAGGTCAGTTGAGGGTAAAGAGCAGTGACAGCAACTTTGAGTTTCGCGAAGGCGAAGTATTTATCTGCCCTCCCAACGTTGATTTCGATGATATAAATTTTAGTGACGATTTCGAGTGTCGGATACTATGTATCTCCGACCACCTTATTCAGGGAGTTCTCCGCAATAAGGCCGATGTGTGGCATCATGCTGTATACATCAACCAGCCCAATATTTTCAGCATATCGGCCGTGAGCCAAGAGGAGTTCAAGCATTATTATACACTCATACGCTCGAAGCTGACTAACCACGATGACGCATTGCCCAAGGAGATACTCCTGTCAGTGGTAAGGGCATTCCTTCTTGAATTGTGCCATTATCTGGAGGGCACCCGAAACATAGACCGAGGACAGAAGCTGTCACAGGGGAAGTTGCTCTTCAACAAGTTCATCAGTCTGCTCTCCAGTAGCGACGTGAAGCGGCAACCCATCACCGTCTATGCCAGTGAGCTGGCCATCACCCCGAAATACCTCACCATGCTATGTCTGAAATACAGTAACAAGACGGCATCGGAATGGGTGGCACAATACACCATGGAGGAAATACGCTTCTACCTGAAGAGTTCCAACCTAAGCATCAAGGAGATTTCTGCTAAGCTAGGTTTCTCCAACATGTCACACTTCGGTTCATACGTTCGCAAGCGCCTTGGCAGGTCGCCCAGCGAGTATCGGCATGGGAAATCCTGAAGTCCCGAACGATGACTATATTCCCAAAAAATTGAAAACAGTTTCGCTGTTTTCATTTTTTTTATTACCTTTGCCGCCTAAATGAGCGAGATACTGTCACCCATATTGGAACTACAGCGGCAGCGTGCCCTCTTGCAGATGGAGTATGAGCACGAGAAAACGGCCTACGAACAGCAAGTCGAGGCCATAGGTCTTCGTCGCCGTGTGGAGCGTGGCGAGGCGTGGATGCCCGTAAGTGTAGGCCGCAACTACTACAACTCGCTCAACCAGCTTTGCGTAGAAGTGTTCCGTTCACACACCGCCGATGACGAAGAGGAGGCCGACCACTGTTTCGAGTTTGGAAAGCCGGTGCAGTTCTTCAAATTTGAGAATGGAGATTTGAGATTTGAGATTTCAGATATGCAAGCTAAAACCTCAAACCTCAAACCTCAAATCTCAAATCTCTTTCCCGGCACTGTGAGCTTCGTTGACGGCGACCGCATGGTGGTGGCCGTTCCCGACAACGTCCCACTGGCCGACCTGCAGGTGCAGGAGGGACAACAGTTGGGCGTGCAGCTATTTTTCGACGAAACCACCTACCGCCTGATGTTCGACGCCTTGGAGCGTACCATGCGGGCTAAGGGACGGCTGGGTTATCTGCGCGACCTTTTCTATACACGGCAGAAGGCCGAGACATTCACTTTCCCCGACATGGGCTTCGACTACCTGAACCCTACGCAGGAGCACGCCGTCAACGAGGTGCTCAGGGCGAAAGACGTGGCCGTAGTTCATGGTCCTCCCGGAACGGGCAAGACGACGACCCTCGTCGAAGCCATCTACGAGACGCTACGCCGCGAGAGTCAAGTGCTTGTCTGCGCGCAGAGCAACATGGCCGTCGACTGGATTTCGGAAAAGCTTGTTGACCGCGGGCTGAACGTGCTGCGCATCGGCAACCCCTCACGTGTAGACGACAAGATGCTCTCCTTCACCTACGAGCGGCGCTTTGAGGCCCACCCCGACTACCCGCAGCTATGGGCCATCCGCAAGGCCATTCGCGAACTGCGTCAACAGCGCAAGCGCAGCGACAACTGGCATCAGAAGATGGACCGGCTAAAAAGCCGCTCCGTAGAGTTAGAGCTACGCATTAACGCCCAACTCTTCGGCGAGGCGCGTGTCATCGCCTCCACGCTGGCGGGGGCGGCCAACCGTCTGCTTGATGGTATGAAGTTCGGCACACTCTTCATCGACGAGGCAGCTCAGGCCCTGGAGGCCGCCTGCTGGATTCCCATCCGACGCGCCGGCCGCGTCATCTTCGCTGGCGACCACTGTCAGCTGCCGCCCACGGTGAAGTGCTACGAGGCCATGAAGGGCGGTCTGGGCCGCACGCTCATGGAACGCATCTGTAGTCAGAAGCCCGAAGTCGTGACACTACTACGCATGCAGTACCGCATGCACGAGGACATCATGCGCTTCTCTTCCGACTGGTTCTACCATAACCTCATGGTGGCAGCCCCCGAAGTCAGGAACCGCTCCATACTCGACCTTGATATACCGATAACGTGGGTGGACACCAGTAACTTTGTGGGGAGTGAAAGGGGAGTGAACGGAAGTGAAGGGGGAGTGAAAGGGACGTTACCTTTTGCAGAAGATGCACTCCAAACATCTCACTTCAACGAGGGTGAGGCCCGCCTCACTATTCTCGCCCTGCAGGCCTACTACGAGCTGATAGGCCGTGAGCGCATTCTCGAAGAACGTCTCGACGTGGGCATCATCTCACCCTACCGTGCACAGGTACAGCTGCTCCGTCGGCTGTTGAAAAAGAGTGAGTTCTTCAAACCTTACCGGCGACTCATATCGGTGAACACCGTCGACGGCTTCCAGGGACAGGAGCGCGACATCATCGTCATCTCACTCGTACGCTCCAACGACGAGGGGCAGATAGGCTTCCTTCGTGACCTGCGCCGCATGAACGTGGCCATCACACGCGCACGCATGAAACTTATTATATTAGGCGACCGCGGCACTCTCACCCGTCACCCCTTCTACCGCAAGCTTTGGCAGTACGTGCAGAGCCTGCGGGAAGAAAGAACGGCTTAAAGTCTGAGGCCGTTCACACTTTTTCCTGCATCCGCTTTGTCATTTCAGCAAAAATGAGTAATTTTGCGGCCAAATTGAAATAGAAACAAAGACAACATGAATCAGGAGATAGAACGCAGGCGAACGTTTGCAATCATTTCGCACCCCGATGCGGGTAAGACCACACTAACGGAGAAGTTCCTTCTCTTCGGCGGACAGATACAGGTGGCAGGAGCCGTGAAAAGCAACAAGATAAAAAAAACAGCCACCTCCGACTGGATGGACATCGAGAAGCAGCGCGGCATCTCGGTATCGACGTCGGTCATGGAGTTCGACTACACCCCTCCCTCGGAGGGGACGGGGGAGGTTTATAAGGTGAACATCCTTGACACCCCCGGTCACCAAGACTTTGCCGAGGACACTTTCCGTACGCTGACCGCCGTCGACTCGGCCATCATCGTGGTTGACGGTGCCAAGGGCGTTGAGACCCAGACGCGCAAGCTGATGACTGTCTGCCGCATGAGGAAGACGCCCGTCATCATCTTCATCAACAAGATGGACCGTGAGGGCCGCGATCCCTTCGACCTCCTCGACGAACTGGAACAGGAACTCGAAATCAAAGTCCGTCCCCTCTCCTGGCCCATTAACCAGGGTGCCAAATTCAAGGGCGTGTACAACATCTACGAGCAGAAGCTCGACCTCTTCACCCCCGACAAGCAGCGCGTGACGGAGAAAGTTAGTGTGGAGTTCGGATCCGTCGAGCTGGACGATAAAGTCGGAGAGCAGGACGCCCAGAAACTCCGCGACGACCTGGAGCTGGTGGAGGGTGTCTACCCCGAGTTCGACGTGGATACCTACCGTCAGGCCGAAGTCGCTCCTGTATTCTTTGGTTCGGCGCTCAACAACTTCGGCGTTCAAGAACTGCTCAACTGCTTTGTGGAGATAGCCCCTTCGCCCCGTCCAACGAAAGCCGAGGAGCGCGACGTGCAGCCTGAGGAGCCCAAGTTCACGGGCTTCATCTTCAAAATCACCGCCAACATCGACCCCAACCACCGCTCGTGCATCGCCTTCTGCAAGGTGTGCTCCGGCCGTTTCCAGCGCAACCAGCCCTATCTGCATGTGCGTCAGCAGAAGACCATGCGCTTCACCTCGCCCACGCAGTTCATGGCCCAGCGTAAGTCGACCATCGACGAGGCCTGGCCGGGCGACATCGTCGGTCTGCCCGACACCGGTGGCATCTTCAAGATAGGCGACACGCTGACCGAGGGCGAACTGCTCCACTTCCGCGGACTGCCCTCCTTCTCGCCCGAGCTGTTCAAGTACATCGAGAACGATGACCCCATGAAGGCCAAGCAACTACAGAAGGGCATCGACCAGCTCATGGACGAGGGCGTGGCCCAGTTGTTCGTCAACCAGTTCAATAACCGCAAAATCATCGGCACCGTCGGCCAGCTGCAGTTCGAGGTTATCCAGTACCGCCTGGAGAACGAGTACAATGCGAAGTGCCGTTGGGAACCCGTCCACCTCTACAAGGCCTGCTGGATTTCCAGCGATGACGAGGAGGAACTCAACTCCTTCAAGAAACGCAAGTACCAGTACATGGCCAAGGACAAGGAAGGTCGCGACGTGTTTCTCGCCGACAGCGGTTACATGTTGCAGATGGCACAGCAGGACTTCAAGCACATACAGTTCCACTTCACCAGCGAATACTAGCTATTGCTCCTATAGAGACTATAGAGACTATAGTAACTATAGCAACAATAGCCTCTATCCCTCCAAAAGAGGAAAAATAGCGGCCAGCCAAAACTTTTCTGCAAAAATGTTTGGTGGTTTCAGGGAATTTACTTAACTTTGCCGCGTAAACATAGAATTAACTTTAAATTTAATCATTATGCAAAGAAAACTATTAGTTTCCGCGCTGCTCTTGCTGTTGGCCTTTGTCGGGGCAAGGGCGCAGACTGACGAGCAGAAATCGCTGTGTGCTGTGGTTGAGCAGACCGATGGCACAACAACGGAGTATATGCTCAATGAACTGCCACAAATCACCTATGGTTCCAATGTTGTGAAACTCGCCACGAGCTTCACAACTGTAGAGCTACAGTCCTCGAAAGTGGCCCGTATCTATATGGCAGAGAAAGGCTCTGCGCAGGGAATAAAAGCCACGAAATCATCACAGGCAGTTGCACATGTGGATGTCACCCCAACTGCCGTTACTGTCACGGGGCTTGAGCCGGGCAGTGATGCCGCTCTTTACACTGCCGACGGACGTTGTCTGAAAGCCACTACCGCCGCATCCGACGGTACTCTCTCACTGCCCATGCCGACAAAATCGCAAGGTGTCCTTATCGTAAAAACAAAGAATCAATCATTTAAAATCATCAATAAACAATGAAAAAGTTATTTACCCTTATAGCTGCCGCCATGCTGTGCGTGGGAGCGCAGGCACAGTCAGTAAACATTCACTTAACGAACGGAAAATCTATCGGTTTTTCCGGCAGTGAGGTTCAGTATGTAGATTTTAACGAGACCAATGCCGCTTCATCAGGTACTTTCTGGATCAAATTCAAGGGGTGTTCTGTTTATTGGGCTAGTAGAAACGTCGGAGCTGAGAACGATTACGACTTCGGTAAATTTTTCACATGGGGAGAAGCAGATGGTTTCTTTCCGATATCATACGATGGAGATTACAATTTCTACCCTCAAAATCGTGAATTTAAAGAGCAGAATATAACTTCATTTGCAGATGGTGCCCAGAAAAACTGGGGTAATCCCTGGACTGTGCCATCAGTAAAGGACGTTAATGATCTGTTAGACAACACCCAAAGTTATTGGACTACTTATCAAAACACTGGCATTACTGGTAGGTGGTTTGTCGGAACAAATGCAGAAACGAACAAGCCTGATTCTATTTTCTTCCCTGCTGCATCCCAGTTGATTTATGACAAATGGACGGAAGTAGGAAGATTTGGATGCTACTGGGCTAAAGATCAGGCAGACAAGGAACATGGCGGTGGTTTATTCTTTGGCACTGAACCAGATAATTCATATAGGATTTATAATGCTGAACTTAAGTGGCATGGACTGCCTATACGTGCCGTCCGCAGTACAAAATAACATTCCTGTCTCATGCGAAACACTCGGGCGAATCGCTTTGCGATTCGCCTGATTTTTGCCAATAAAATAATGAATACACCGAAATGAAAAAGAGAGCACTTCTTCTAGCCACGCTGCTCGTCATGGCAACCGTGGCGATGGCGCAGCAAAGCATCAGCGTCAGCTACAAGGGTCAGCAGCCTGTCATCACCGATTTTGTCAATGCCATCCTCTCGCAGCGCGAGCTGAACGAGGCGTTGGACAACGTAAGGAACAACTGGAACCGCCGCCGGCTGGGACAGCAGATGGCAGAAGGCGTGGAGTTCATCGTCGATGAAAGAAATGGCTTCGTTCGTTACGACATAGCTTACAGTCCCGCAGAGCGCAGCTGGACGGAGTTCTGCTACTGGAACTGCAACGACGGCACGCACAAGCTCGTAGCCGTAAACACTGGTCATGAGCTGCGCTTCAAGCCGGTACAGACAGAGTGCACGGGACTGACGTTCTACAGCTACGACAACCAGACGCGTACCCTTACCCCTGCCTCGGCCCACGACCTTGGAGCCTCCATCATCGTCACCCCCGTGGTGAACTACCGTCTGCCACGCCAAGGGAAGGACATCACGGCCGTCATCAACGCCAAGGACAAGCCCGTGAACATCGTCATGCACTGGGACGGCATGAAGTTCCACCAGGAGCAGACGCAGACCCCAAGCCAGACAGCTGGAGGGGATTTGCAATCCCCGACAAGAATGGTCATGAACCACGGTGTAGAGGAGGAGAAAGAGTACATCCGCGTGACTACTGCCGAGGGATTCCTTAACGCGATAGGCTCCGAGCGCAATATCCTCATCGCCGCCGACACGGAGATAAACCTTACACCCGCATTAAACGACGCCGCCAACTTCCGCACCACCTACCGTCTGTGGATGCCCGATGCCACAGCCATCATCAAGGGGAAGTCGTGCATAGTCAGCGAGGAGGTGTTCGACGGTCGCCAACTGACGCTCGTAGGCTTCAAGAAACTCCTCATCCGTGGTGAGCGTAACTCGCGCATCACCGTCGACCCCCGCTACGCCTTCTGCCTCCGCTTCATCGACTGCGAAGACTGCACCGTCGACAACCTCACCATCGGTCATACCGAGGGAGGCTACTGCGAGGGCGGCGTCATCGGCATCACAGGCGGGCGCAACACGATGGTCTGCAACTGCGACCTCTACGGCTGCGGCACCTACGGGCTGGAGATTGAAGGCACGGACGGCTTCAACATGTTCGCCTCGAACATCCACGACTGCACATACGGCATCATGCAGCTGCGCAGCTCGCGCAATCTGAACTTCATCCATAGCGACTTCTTCAACAACCGTGAGTTCGACCTCATCGGAAGCCTCGGCTGCGAGGGACTTTCGTTCGAGGACTGTCGTTTCTTCGCCAACTGGGGCGACTCCCCGCTCTTCAGCATCGACAACGAGTTCCGCCTCTCGGGCTGCGCCATCTATCATCCTACGCAGAACCTGGGTACCATCGACCTGGCCAACCAGTCGGAGATAAGCAACCAGTTCTCAGAAAACCCGATTGACAATAATATTACAGGTCGCGAGATAGGTCCCGACGGCCACTGGGTACACACGAAATAATTTTTTATTGGACATGAAATTCATAGGAATCATTCCGGCGCGCTATTCCTCTACGCGCTTTCCCGGCAAGCCGCTGGCCATGCTCGGCGGCAAGACCGTGATACAGAGAGTCTACGAACAAGTAGCTTCCGTGCTCAATTCTCAATTCTCAATTCTCAATTCCCAACCCTCCCCCGTCTGGGTAGCCACCGACGATGACCGTATCTTCAAGGCCGTGGAGGCCTTCGGCGGACATGCCGTTATGACCCGCACCGACCATAAGAGCGGCACCGACCGCATTCAGGAGGCCGCTGAGAAAATAGGCACCACAGCCGATGTCATCATCAACGTGCAGGGCGACGAGCCCTTCATCCAGCCATCGCAGCTCGAGACCGTTTGCAGCCTCTTCGACGACCCCCGCACGCAGATTGCCACATTAGGAAAGCCCTTCGAGACGATGGACGCCGTGGACAACCCAAACTCCCCGAAGATTGTCACCGACCTCGACGGCTATGCCCTCTACTTCAGCCGCTCCGTCATCCCCTTCGTGCGCGACAAATCTCAAGCCTCAATTCTCAAACCTCAAACCTTCCTCAAGCACATCGGCCTCTACGCCTACCGCCGCGAAGTGCTGGCAGAAATCACACGTCTGCCGCAGAGTCCGCTGGAGCTGGCCGAAAGCCTGGAGCAACTGCGCTGGTTACAGAACGGCTATAAGATACGCGTGGGCCTCACCAACGTAGAGACCATCGGCATCGATACCCCTGAAGACTTGGCTCGCGCAGAGGAAGTACTGGCAAAAAGAGCCTGAGCTACCTCCAAAACCTCGTTAAATCTGTTAAATAACCGTAAAAGTATGGTTACGCAAGCCGTTACTTGCTCTTAAGCGGCGGAAAAGCAGTACCTTTGCAGTCCGATTATTACAGGGGAGGTCTTAGAATCCCCGTGAGCGTCGTGTAAATAGCGTTCGTCTTTGGCCGGACGGCGTGGTTTGTGAATCGGCACTCAGTACACATTATCTATTATTACAAAACTGTTTTTTAGTACTTAAACGTAAAATGAACACACTGAGTTACAAGACCGTCTCCATCAACAAGGAGACCGCCCAGAAGGAATGGGTCGTCATCGATGCCGCCGGGCAGGTGGTAGGACGACTGGCTTCTAAGGTCGCAAAGCTTATCCGTGGTAAGTACAAGCCCAGCTTTACTCCCCACGTTGACTGCGGCGACAACGTCATCATTATCAATGCCGACAAGGTAATCTTCACTGGCAAGAAGGAGACCGACAAGGTCTACACCCGCTACACGGGCTATCCCGGTGGCCAGCGCTTCACGTCGCCCGCCGACCTGCGCAAGAAGCCCTTCGGAGCAGAGCGCATCCTGAAGCACGCCGTTAAGGGCATGCTGCCCAAAGGTCCCCTCGGACGTCACCTGCTAAACAACCTCTACGTCTACAACGGCACAGAGCATCCGCATGAGGCACAGAAGCCCAAAGCTATCGACATCAACCAGTACAAGTAAACAATAACAAAGACAATGGAATATATTAATGCAATAGGTCGTCGCAAGAGCTCAGTGGCTCGCGTGTACATGTCGGAAGGCACCGGCAAGATAACGATTAACAAGAAAGACCTCACAGAGTATTTCCCCTCAGCCATCCTCCAGTATGTGGTGAAGCAGCCCCTGATGGTGCTCGGATGCGAAGGTAAGTACGACATCAAGGTGAACCTCGACGGTGGTGGCTTCACCGGCCAGAGCCAGGCTCTGCGCATGGCTATCGCCCGCGCACTCGTCAAGGTGAACGCCGAGGACAAGAAGGCACTCAAGGTGCAGGGCTTCCTCACCCGCGACAGCCGCGAGGTGGAGCGCAAAAAGCCCGGTCAGCCCAAGGCACGCCGTCGCTTCCAGTTCAGTAAGCGTTAATGGAATTTACAATTTACAATTTATTTGTGACAGTAGTCCGTATATTGTAATACTGAACACTGTTTAGCATCTAAACTGGCTGGATTTATAGACGCTATAGAGACTATAGACGCTATAGAAACTATAGAGGCTACAACTACCCGCCGGTTGATTCTAAGCCAAAGAATTAAAAAGAAAGTAAACAACCAATTAAAAGCAAAAAAACAACAATGGCAAGAACAAATTTTGACCAGCTGCTGCAGGCTGGCTGCCACTTCGGACACCTCAAGCGCAAGTGGAACCCCGCCATGGCTCCCTACATCTACTGCGAGCGCAATGGCATTCATATCATCGACCTCCACAAGACCGTCATGAAGATTGACGAGGCCGCCGAGGCACTGAAGAACATCGCCCGTCAGGGCAAGCGTATCCTCTTCGTGGGTACTAAGAAACAGACCAAAGAGCTGATTGCCGAGAAGGCAACAAGCATCAATATGCCTTACGTCATCGAGCGTTGGCCGGGCGGCATGCTCACCAACTTCCCCACCATCCGCAAGGCTGTGAAGAAGATGACCAATATCGACAAGCTGATGAGCGACGGTACCTTCGGCAACCTGTCGAAGCGCGAGCTGCTCCAGATTACCCGCCAGCGCGCCAAGCTGGAGAAGAACCTCGGTTCTATCTCTGACATGACCCGCCAGCCCAGCGCTCTATTCGTCGTCGACGTGATGAAGGAGAACATCGCCGTGAAGGAGGCTAACCGCCTGGGTATCCCCGTGTTCGGCATCGTCGACACGAACAGCGACCCGAAGAACATTGACTTCGTCATCCCCGCCAACGATGACGCCAAGGACAGTGTGGAGGCTATCCTCAACGCTTGCTGTGCCGCCATCGCCGAGGGTATTGAAGAGCGCAAGGTGGAGAAAGCCGACGAGAAGGCATCTGAGGCTCAGACAGAGACCGAGGCCGAAGTGCTCGACGAGGCTCCCAAGCGTGCCACCGGTGCCCGCAAGAGCCGCAAGGCTGAGGTTGCTGAGGAAGCTGCTCCCGCAGAGGAGGCTCCCGCCGCTGAGTAACTTGAGCCCCCTAAGTTAGGGGGTTGGGAGTCTGAACAAGCGCAGACGCCAACCCTTTGACTCCATTTAAACAATAATAACAAAACGGTCTGATAAACGCTTGTTCAGACCCCCATCCCCCTAACTTAGGGGGCTAATAACAATGGCAATTTCAATTGATGATATCAAGAAACTGCGTGCCATGACCGGTGCTGGTCTGGCCGATGTGAAGAAAGCACTGACCGAGGCCGAGGGTGACTTCGACCGTGCCAAGGAGCTGCTCCGCGAGCGTGGCCTGGCCATCGCCGCCAAGCGTAGCGACCGCGAGACCTCAAACGGTTGCGTGCTGGTGAAGAACGAGGGTGGTTTCGCCGCCATGATTGCCCTGAAGTGCGAGACCGACTTCGTGGCCAATGGTGCCGACTTCATCGCTCTGACCAAGAGCATCCTCGACGCTGCCGTCGCCGCTAAGTGCAAGACCCTCGACGAGGTGAAGGAGCTGACCATCAACGGTCAGACCGCTCAGGAGGCTGTCACACAGCGTTCGGGCATCACCGGCGAGAAGATGGAACTCGATGGCTACCTCTTCCTCGAGGGCGAGAACATTGAGATCTACGACCACATGGGCAAGCACATGCTCTGCACCATGGTTCAGCTGAACAAGGACGAGAAGGAGATTGGCCACAAGCTCGCCATGCAGGTGGCTGCCATGAAGCCCGTAGCACTCGACGCCGACAGCATCGACCCGAAGATTCTTGACGAGGAGTACAAGACCGCCGTGGAGAAGTCGAAGCTTGAGCAGGTGCAGAAGTTCGTCGACATGAAGCTGAAGAAGGCCGGCATCAATCCCGCACACGTGGACAGCGAGGACCACATCGAGAGCAACACCGCCAAGGGCTGGATCACCAAGGAGCAGGCCGACGAGGCCCGCAAGATCATCGCCGAGGCTAAGGCTGAGGGCGAGGCCCAGCTGAAGATGCCCATGATTGAGGGTATCGCCCGTGGCCGCGTGGAGAAGTTCAAGAAGGAGAGCTGCCTCGTAGACCAGGAGTTCCAGTTCGGCGACGGCAACGACAAGCTGAACGTTAGCGCATGGCTGAAGCAGCAGGACAAGGAGCTGAAGATTGTGGCTTTCCGCCGCTTCACCCTCGTCGCCGAGTAAGACAGAAGGACGTTTTTCTGACATAAAGACAGAAGAACATATTTATGTAAGCCAGACAACCCTCAGGTTGTCTGGTTTTCATTTGAAAACAGCGAAATAATAGACATTAGCAAAGCTATTTCGGAAAATATTTTGTTATTTCGACTATTATTTGTATCTTTGCACGCATAAATCATCAAAGGAAGTGAGAAGAACGGTCTATACATGCCTGGTGTGCCTCTTTGCACTGGCATCAACGGCTCAGATAGAACTGTGGACGGAGGCGCAGCTTTCGGTCTCCGATGGAACTACACCGCTATGGCTCAATGCCAACAAATACGGCCTCAGCTCGCTTGACAAGACCAACGGTTATGCCCGTATCGGAGCCTTCCGTCCTCTGGAAACGGACTCTGCACGCCGCTGGGGTTGGTCGGCAGGAGCCGATGTAGCCGTGGCAGGTGGCTACACCAGCACGCTCATCGTGCAACAGGCCTATGCCGAGCTTCGCTGGCTGAAAGGACTGCTCACCGTGGGCAGCAAAGAGCAGCCGCTACAGCTGAAAGACCAACAGTTGAGCAGCGGTTCACAGTCACTGGGCATCAACGCACACCCCGTGCCATCCGTGCGACTGGAACTGCCTGAATACTGGGACATACCAGGACTGAACCACTGGCTGGGGCTGAAAGGTCACATCGCCTACGGCATAACGACCGACACGCGGTGGCAGAAAGACTTCACCGCCCAGCGGTCGAACTACACAGAGAACGTGCGACTGCACACCAAGGCTGGCTACCTGCGCATTGGACAGCCACAACGGCCGCTCACCGTGGAGCTGGGAGTAGAGATGGGCTGCCAGTATGGCGGCACGTCACACATCTTCGACCATGGAAACGAGCAGGTAATAGAGAACGAAGGTGGGCTGAAAGGTGCCTGGCACGCCCTGATACCCGGTGGCGAGGAGGTGCTGGAGCGCGAAATCGAGTATAAGAACACATCGGGAAACCACGTGGGAAGCTATGTCATGCGTGTGAACTACGACCAGCCGTCATGGGGCGTCTCCGTCTACGCCGACCACGTATTCGATGACCAGTCGCAGATGTTCTTCTACAGCAACAACAGCTACGGACAAAACGGCAAGAGTTGGACTGAGAAGGGCGACAAATACCTCGTGTTCGATCTCAAGGATATGATGCTCGGCCTCGAGGTGAGGGTGAAGGGCTGTCCATGGCTGGAGAAGTTTGTGGCCGAATACCTCTACACGAAATACCAAAGCGGCCCCATCTACCACGACCATTCGGAGCATCTGCTCGACCACATCTGCGGCATCGACGACTATTACAACCACTACATTTTCGTTGCCTGGCAGCATTGGGGACAGGTGATGGGTAACCCGCTATACCGCTCGCCGCTATATAATGACACGGGCGACATCATCATAGTCGACAACCGCTTCACCGCCTGGCACCTGGCCGCTACAGGTGCGCCCCTGAAGGGGCTGCGTTACCGCCTGATGTGTACCTTCCAACACGGACTGGGCACTTACAGGAAACCTTTCAGCAACCCCCGCAACAATGTGAGCATCTTGGCCGAGGCGGCATACTCCTTCCCTTCAATATCAGAACCTCTGAAGGGCGTGACCGTGAAGGGAGCCTTAGGCTTCGACCGCGGACCACTGCTGGGCAACAACACGGGATTCCAGCTGACTGTAGCTAAGACCCTGAACCTCTGATTATATTTCTACCACAGATTTAACGAATTACACGGAGGGGTTTTAACAACGAATTTGACGAATTACACGGAGGGGTTTTAACAACGAATTTGACGAATTACACGGAGGGGTTTTAACAACGAATTTGACGAATTACACGAATTGCACTAATGGGACGGATTACAACATATATTTTTTTGTTACTGACAGCGGCAGCTTTCTGGGCATGCAGTAACTTCGAGACCTCGGGCAACGGAGCCTTCGATGGTCTCTGGCAGTTGGAACAGGTAGACACGTTGGCTACCGGCGGCAGTACTGACATGCACGATGAGCTGATTTTCTGGGCCGTGCAGCACCGCGTCATAGAACTTCGTAGCCACAAGCTGGTCGAAGACGGCAGTATGCTTGTCCGCCTGTCGGTGTACTATCACTTCAAGCGCAGCGGTGACACCCTGCAATTCCTTGCCGACCCCTACCCTGTCCTGGACTTACGCCCCTCCGACCCCTACGCCGAATTAAAACATGTGCAGGCGTATGGTTTCAGCCGCTTCGATGAGACGTTCCTTGTTCTTCGTCTCGACGATGACCACATGACGCTGCAGTCGCCGCTCTATCGAATGTACTTTCGGAAATACTAATCCCTAATCGGTCTTTAGAAACAAATTACCATAATACGCATAATTCTAACCATAAATTTAATAATAATGACAATTATAGTGAAAACCATTTGACTACTTAATTAAATCACAGTTCCTTAGTGGAATAAATTATGAAAATTATGGTAATTCGTTTCAAATAAACTCTAATGACAGATTTAGGTTTATAAGAAAAACAGTGCGGGCAGCGCTAACGCGCTGCCCGCAGAGTGTTATGTCATTCCACTCACTCCATTAAAGTTGGCGTGAGAAGAATTCACCGTCATATTCATCTTCAGTAGTCTCAACGTTCTGATTGTCTATAGTTGAATCAAGCGTTGACTGGATATCAAGGACAGGTTCACCTTCTACGAATAAGAAGTCTACCTCGGGAGAAACATATTTCTTTTTCATTTCCTTCATCTTTTATTAATAATTACTTAACAATGACTTTCTTTCCGTCGATAATAAACACACCCTTGCTGGCTTTCAGCATCTTCTGTCCGTTCAGGTTGTAAACCTCCGTCTGTTTATTGCTGATTAACGTACCTTCGATGTTGGTAGTAGAGCCATCGCTGAAGGCGAGACGTGAAGGAGTAGATCCAGTAATCTCGAAGTAAGCACGGAAGCCCTTCATATAGGCCTCTTCGTTACCCTTGGCAATCTTGGCCTTATCGGTTACGCCATACTTACCGGCCATACCCGGGGCATCGATAGGTGCAAACGTTCCGATGAAGGAAGCACCGTCTTCTTTCGTCACTTTTCCAGCCTCAGCTGCAATTTCTACGTCAGTGAGTTCCTTTTCAGAGAAAGCAGTCTCAACGTAAACCACGTATGGAGTGCAAGTCTCAAGGCCACCGCTCACGAGGTCGAGCTTCAGAATGTTCTCACCTTCAACGTTTTCATAGCCGGTGAAAGCGTAAACCTTGGCACCCTCGCCGAAGAACTCAGCCACATCGTCGATGGCGAAGGGCAGACATACCGTGTTGAAGCCAGCACGGAAGTTACGCTTCAGCGTCACAGTGTTGTAAGTGCCGGCCACGATAGGCTCAGAGGAGGTCTCGTCGAGCGTGTACTTCGTGACAAACTTAACGGTCAGTTCAATGTCGTCTGCCTTGCTGCTCTTGGAGCTGGCGGTGGTGGTCTTAAGGTTGGTCAGGGTGACGGTGCCGTCGGCAGCAAACTCATCGCCGGCAGTCAGGGTGATGGTGAACAGCACGCCGTCGTTGCCCTTGATGCCTCCCAGATAAGTGATGTTGCCTGTTCCCTCACGGTAGGTGGGGTCAGAAGCCAAACGGTCGCTCTTGGTCAGCGTGGCAGTGATGCCCTCAGGCAGTGTCAGCGTGGCCCCGAAGCCTGCGCGTGCGCGGTCGTTAGTCAGCGTCACATCCACGTCGACAGACTCACCGGCGGCCAGCTTAACCTCTGTCTCACTGAAGGCGAAGGCGATGTTGTCGGTACCCTTCTTCACGTTGAGGGAAATCGAGGCAGGGTTGGCAGTGATGCTGTGTGAAGAAGGTGTGGTGGCCTTCAGGTTCGACAGAATCAGAGTGCCGTCGGCAAAATCATCGCCGGCAGTTAGCTTCAGCGTGAACAACACGCCGTCCTTGCCGCTGATACCGCCAAGGTAATTGATGTTGCCATTTTCCTCATTATAGTTAGGAGCAGCAGCCAGACGGTCGCTCTTCACCAGTTCGGCGGTGACACCGCTGGGCAGCGTCATCGTTGCCTGGAAACCGCTCAAGGTACAGCCGTTGGTCAGCGTCACAGGCACCTCAACAGACTCACCGGGAATAAGGTCGATGTCACCCTCGAAGTCGAAAGCGAACGAAGCCGTCTCTGTCTCGGGCTCAGCCTCGGGAGCGATGACAAGGGTAATGTCATCGAACTCGTAAGGATCCTCTATGGTCTCATCTGGGTCGTAAGCCACAATATTCTTTAATGTTACTGTACCCTCACCGCTGAAACTATCTTCAGCTTTAATGGTAACTGTGAACAGAGTACCGACGTTTGCAGCAATCTCTTCAATGGTCACCTTCTTAGTACGTTTAGTATAAGTAGCACCAGTTACACCTTCAATACTTAATCCCTCGGATGTAGCAAAAAGTGCATCAAAGCCAACCATTTTCACATTATCCTGCATAATAACCTCTACTTCAGCTGTCTTACCAGCTGCGAGGCTGAGCGTTGCGGGCGAGAAAACGATGGGTCCTGTGGTCACGGGTTCGGGAGTCACTGTAGCTGCCTCGCAGGTCACGGTAGCGTTGCCAGTCGTGGCAGCTTCCTCTGTGCCGTCGCCGTCGGTGTGCTTCACCGTGAAGTCAGAGAGCGCGATGGTCTTTGTGCCGTCAGCCAGATCGTCTGCGGCTTTCACCTTGATGGTAGCGATGGCGCCCGACGTGCCGGTGATGGCATTCTTCACGAGGCTTGTAAGGCGGAACAGACCCGTACTCAAGTTCATGTTGATAGAGAATCCGCTGGTGCGGCTTGTCGTGGCCACCTGTGCCATGCCGCTGGAAACCACCACCTCGATACCTTCAGGCATGTCGATGGTGCCATTGACATAGTAGATATCGCTGGCATCGCTGGTGAAATCCACCTCGATGGTTTTCTCCTCGCCAGCCTTGATGCTAAAGTCGCTGATGCTCACGTTGTGGTCAGCGACGGCCATTCCTGCTTGGCCCAGGAAGAGGGCCAGCAGGAATGACAGGCGTGAAATAAACTTGTTGTTCATTATTGTCAATTTTCAATCTTCAATTTTCAATCTTCAATTTTCAATCTTCAATCTTCAATCGAAGAATCACTTCTGAGTGCCGTCGATGTTAAGGCCCATCGAGAGGTTGAAGGCGGCCTGTGCGTCGGCAATGTCAATCTCACCGTCACCGTTGACGTCATAGATGGCAAACATCGGGTCGTTGGGGTCGGTGGGATAGGTGTTGTCGAGCAGGGCATCGATCAGTGTGTCCACATCGCCATCGTCCACCTCGCCGTCTCCGCCGAAGTCACCGGGAATGGTGGGAATCTCGGGCTCTGCTGCCTTCGTCACGGTGATGGTCACGTCAGCCAGTTCCTGGTTGAGGGCAGTGTTAGTGCCAATACTCAGCTTCGTGAGCTTGATGGTGCTGCTCTCAGCGATGCCGTCGCCGGCCTTCACCTTGAATGAGAAGATGATGCCCTCTGTGCCGGTAATCAGCGTGTTGTTGGTAGAGCTGAGGATGAATGCTATTCCATTCGTTCCCTCTTCAAAAGCGAACTCCAGAGGCTCGGGTGTGCGCTCACTGTAGATGAAATTACCGTCGGGTCCTGGCACGATGGTCAGACCTGCGGGCAGTGTGAGCAGGCCAGAGAAGCCTGTCAGGTTGTCGGCGCCCTCATTGTTGAGCATAATGTCAATCTGATACTCCTCACCAACGGTCACCTCCAAGCTCTCAGGGTCAGCGGCGAAGGTACATGTGGAGAGGTCGGGAGCTGGCCCGCGTGTCACCGTGGTAGTGGCGGTTGCAGCGTCGGCGATGTTTTCTGCGTCGGCATCTGAGATGACGATGTTGGAGAGTTCAATCTGGTATTCGCCCTCAGCGAGCAAGTTGTTGATGTTGACAGTGAAGGTGAAAACGGCACCTGTTCCTGCATCTACGGCGTTACCGCCGGTCTTGGCGATGCGCAACTTGCCGTCGACCTCAGAGACATTCAGCGTGACGCCACGTCCGGACAGACGGTCGGTCTTGGTAATCGACGACTTGTCGATAGTCAGGCCGTAAGGCATCTGGATGTCGAGCTGGAACACGGTGGCCTCCTTACTATTGTCAAGAATGACGGCCACCTCTTTCTGGTTCTCGTTGTAGGCCAGCGAGAAGTCCTCGATGTAGAGGCTTGCCTGACCGAACGACATGGCCGAATACCCCAGGAAAAGCATGAGGAGCAACGCCATCTTTTTCGTAATCCTATTCATAGTTTTCTATTTACATTTATGTTTTCAAATTTAAAACGGGGTGGCCGCCACAGTAGCGTAGCCGCCACCCCACTCTTTATTATGAGAGAAACTGATTTGCGTTATACGATCATACCGAAGCCAGTGCCTACTTGGAAACCTTCTTCTCGACGGTGCCGTCGGCGCGACGGATGATGTTCACACCCTTGCGGATGCCGTTCATCAGCTTGCCACCGAGGTTGTAAACCTGCTGCTTCAGGGTGTCGAGCACGCTGGCCGTCTCTATGCCGGTAGCGTCGCCACCTATAGCGAAGGCGCGTATCTGCGAGCTGGGCTGCGAGAAGATGATGTTCGTGACCTGCACATCACCACCGGCGTAGGCATCGCTGGTCTGTACCTCAATGACGAGCACGTCGCCCTTGGTGCCCTTGAAGGTCTCGCCCTTGATGCTCGAAGCGAGGAAGCGTACGCTGCCGTCGAGCTGCTTGCGGCAGAGCAGGCTGTGGCTGTCGGCTGCACGGTCGGTGAGATCCTTGTTCACGATGCTCATGCCCTCAGGCAACACAAGGTCGAGCTGGAAGGCGGTGTAGTCGTGAACGTTGTCGAGGCTGATGGCGATGCGCTGTGTGCCGTTCTCTGTCATCGAGACAGCCATGTCAACGCTCTCGCTCTCCATCTCAACGTTCATGCCACGGGCAGCAGCCACGTTCCACTGACGGCCCATGATGATGTTCACCACGCCAGCGAGGTCGCCCACGTCGATGGTCTCGTTGGTGTTCACGTCGGCCAGCAGGAAGGCGTTGGCATCGCTGGCAGGCTGGCTCTCGGGCTTCAGGATCCAGTTGCTCACCGTCTGGTAGTCGAGTACGTCGACCTTCTTGTCCATGTTGGCGTCGCCGTTCAACAGGTTCATGTTAGCAACCGTGTTGGTCAGTACGTCAATGGCATCCTGGATTTTGCGTACGGTCTCCATCAGTGCCTCATAGTCGGCATCCGGGTCAGTGGAAGCGTCTATGGCATCAGACAGTGCGGTAATCTGTGCATCAATCTCTGCCTCCTGATCAACCAAATTGTTCCAAAGAGCCTGTGAGTACTTGCTGGTGTCGGAACCATCATTGATGGCGTTGGCCAAGTTGGTCTCCAGTTGCTCCGTCTGGGCAAACAGCTCATCGGATGCACGATACTCAAGATAGTTGTCGATGTTGTCGGAAATGCTTTTGTTATACCAACCAAAGCTATAGCCATTGAGCTGGAAGGCCTGAGTGACCTTCAACTCATGGCGGCGCTTCAGTTCAGCATTTACGTCAGTGATATCACTTTCAGCCTGATTGATGTAAGAGGTACGGTAATCATGGCCACTGTATCTCTTCACCCTCTCGCGGGCAGCGGCGGCGCGATCTGAGAGGCCAGTCATGATGCCTGTGTAATCGTTGTAAGCCTGCTGGTCGGCATCTACCTGAGCCTGGAGGGTGCTAATCTTGCTGGTGACGCTTCCAAGGTCTGTCTCGATTTCCTCCAGTTTCTGCTGGAAGCGTCCCTTGTAGAAGGCGAGGTTCTCCTCGGCAGCAATATCTTTCTCTACGGCGTCGATGCGGTCGTTGATGTCGTCAATTCCCTCGGCAACAGTCTTACCGTACTTCCAATCCTGCTGTCCTATCCACTCATCCTTACCTTCGAGTGTGGCACCAGCCCTCAGCTCCTCAATCTTGCTGGTGAGGGTAGTCAAAGCCTGACTGTTGGCTTCTGCATTCATTGCGGTTTCCAATTCGGCAATTGCATTCTGGGCGGCAATGATAGCGTCGCAAGCGTCGAAGGCCGCGTCGAAGGTGAGACCATTCAGCGTTTGAGTCTGATTGACAACTCTCTCGCTGCTGTTGATGGTAGCCTGATACTCTTGAGCTGTCGCATCGAGACCGTGGGCAGCAACATATTCGTTCCAGAGGTTCTTCAGCTCAGCGATGGTCGTGCCCAGACCGTCACGCTCCTGACCAAAGGCTCCGTTGAGTGTGCTAAGAACTTCCTGCTCCATCATTGGGATATACGTATTGACAGTCCAGTCTTTGTCGTCAACAGCATATCCGCCAGTCTTAGCGTCCTCGTTTGCCTCCTCCTGGTTAGCGACAGCCTGGTCACAGCTTGCGAAATCGTAGGTACTAAAGACGAACTGAGCATTCTTCTCCTTGGCAGTTGCGAGCTTAGCTTTCCAGGCATTTGTTGCAGCAACCATGTCGTTGTAGGCAGCGGTGTTAGCCTCATCGGCCTGTTTGTTAATCTCTGCTTGGGCAAGAATGTTGCGGACTCTGTTAGTGTACTGATTAAGCATGTTGATAATCCAGCTGCGGTTGTTACCGGCGAGTGTACCAGCCTCGTAACTATCATTGAATCTGGTCTCTGCAGCGGTGTAGTAGTCCGTAACGGTGCTTTCAAATGTATTGGGGGCATATTCACCGTAGGCAGCGACGGCAGCGCGGTCGGCATCCACATCAATGGCAGCGAATCTCGGCTCAAGGTCCTTCTTGGCAGCCTCGTTGATGCAGTCAGCTATCTGGTCGTCAATGTCGGCCAGACTGTTCAGAGCAGCCTCAACAGCTTCAAGGGTAGCGGCGGCGTTACCAGCGGCAATCTCATCCTCCACGGTCTTGAAGGCATTCTGCTTGGCCTCAGCGCTGTAACTGGCAATCTGCTGCTTAGCAGCGGTAACCTGAGCATTGTAGTCATCCACCTTGGCTGTCCACAGGCTCGTAACCTCTTTTTTAACAGCTTCCTTGAAAGCATTCTTCGTGTTGACAATATTTGCCTTGACGGCATTTGCCTGTCCAACAAACGTTTGGACTTGGCCTTCAGTGTAGGAAGCGGGGCTTTCCACTGAGGCGTAGGCTGTTCCTTCGTTTGCTGCAATTGTGGCCAGCTGCTCCTCGTAGACATTCAAAGCATTGATATAGTCAGAAATAATGTTATAGAGAGCAGCGGCAATGTCCGGGTTGCTCGAGCTGTTCTTCTGTATCTCAGCCTTTGCGTCGTCAAGGGCACTCGTTGCGAGACCAAGCTCTGTGGTGAATGCTTCGTGATGAGCTAAATTATCGGCAGCAACAGCTGGGATGTAGTCAGCATCTTCCTGGGCCACCAGATCACTGATGCGTCCCTGAATGCCAGCGAAGTCTATCTCTGAAGCCTTTTCCACTGCCTCGCCAGCCTTGAAATAGTGCTCTGCGTTCAGGATGGCCTGGTCAATCTCCCCCTGAATAACATTGAGTTGGTTAAGATAACCCTGCTGTGCAGTGTAGGACACTTCCCTGCTACTGATGGTAGTGTAAGCATTGTTCCACGCAGTCTGCGTAGTCAACCAGTCTTCAGTCTGCTGGTTGTACTTTGCAAGGTTGGCGGAAGCAGCCGATACGAGGCCATTCACCTTTGTCCTGAGCTGCGTGATGGCGGTCACATAACCTGCCTTGTCGGCGGCCATGGTGCGGCCGTTCAGGCTGGCAGTAATGTTTGTCAACAGCGTAGCGGTCTGTGTGGCATAGTCATTATACAGAGCGTTATAGTGGTCTGCAGCGTCTCCTGCTGCTGCGGCAAGACCGTTGTTGGCCGTGGCAAGCTCTGTGTTCAGGTTGTTCCAGTAATTCTTGTCGCTGGAAGTTGCACCCTGCATCTTCGTGGTCTTGTAAGCATCCCAGTTGGCTTTCTCAGTAGCCACATCGGCCTTCAGCTGGTCGATGGCGGCCTTGATGGTAGCCACGCTGTAGTTGCCAATCGTGCCGTTCTGGTAGTCAGCGACAAGGGTCTCTGCCTCGTAAGATGCCTGCACGGCATCCTTCATGGCTTCGATGTCGGCATCGATGGCAGCCTTACGTGCTGTGTAGGTTGCATCGTTAGCAAGACCACTCTGGAAGATGTACCAGTCGGTGGGGTCGTTACGGTAGGCACCTGTAGCGTTGTAGTCACCATTGCCATCAGTAATCTTGCCGTAGGAGTTATCGTTGCCAAGGTTCTTCAGCGTAGAGGTCTCGTATGTTCCCAGATATACGAGGTTATTGTTATAGTAAGCCGAGCTGGAGGTGTTAAACTGGTAGATATACTTGTAAGCGTCGGCATTGGCCTTCACCTCTGTAGCAATCTGGCTTGCCTCAGTGTCGAGGGCAGCCTTTCTATCGTTCAGACCGTTGTAGGTCACGGCCAGTTCGTCGAGCTTCGTCTTGTTGGCATCGGTATAGACACCTGTGAGCGACTTAATCTGTATGCCGTGCCAGGAAGAGCCTCCTGCCAGCTTTTCAAGTGAAATGGTCAGAGTGCCATCAGTCACCTGAATGTTATCTAAGACAACCGTCTCAGCCACTTCGCCAGTGGCAGGAGCGGGCTTTGTCTTTCCGTTAGCATTGACCTGTACGTTGCTGCCTACGGATGCAAAAGTATAAACCTCCAGGTTGTAAACACCATTGGGAAGCTCATCGACAGTCTGGGTGAGAAGTGTTCCTGTCTTACCGACGTTGCCACTTTGACCACTACTCCAGTGCTCAATAAATGTCACACCGCCAATTACTTTTTTATTGCCATCAAGCGTGGAATTGTTTGCAATGCTACCGACTATCCAGTCATTGTTCGTCTCTCCTACCTTATCTGTGAAGTTACCGCTGAGGTTAGTGTCGCTAACGGCAGCAACTGCTTCAGCCAGTGCCTCCAGTTCGTCCTCAATGGCCTGCTCCTTCACGAATGTTGCATCCTTGCGGAGTCCCAGCTTTTTGTTATTGTCATTCTCGTAACCGTAAGTCGTTTCGAAGGTATTGAGCGAGTTCTGCAGTGTGTTGATGTTGCCTGTAAGTCCGCTCTTGGTAGTCTGGGCAGTTGTGACAGCGGTCTTGACGGGTGTTGCCTCGCTCTCAAGCTGCGTCTGTTGCTCGTCGAGTTCTGCTATTTTATCCTTCCATGACTCAATTCTTGAGGCAGTGGTAGCTATGCCTGTGAGCGACTTAATCTGGATGGCGTGCCACCCGCACATGCCAGCCATGTCAATGGCAAGACCGATGTTGAGCTTACCGTCCACGACTTCCACGTTCTCTAACAGATATGCAACAGGTTCATCTGCTTCAGCTGCTTGATTTTTGCGGGCCAAGATAGGTGTTGTCACTGCAGGGGCATCGCCTGACTGTGCAAAAACATGAGCCACCTCCCATGAGCTCGTCTGCAAATTGGCACCATCTTCACCCCGTGCGTTATGCGAGAGGGCATACAACTCCACATTATATATCCCATTTTCTAAGCCGCTTATCTCCTGAGAGATCATTGTGCCAACGCCGCTCTCACCATAATGCTCAATCATGGTAACACCATTTGGTGTGATTGTTCCCTTGTTACTGTTATTTCCCGAAGAAACCGTCCATGAATCGGCATCTTTACCCACGAGATTCGTGTAGTCATTGCTGGCGACAGTCTCTGAGTAGGTATTGGTGGCAGCAATTGTGGTCTGGATAGCTCCAAGGGCTGTTTCAATGGCGTCCTCACGGTCCTTTAAGCCCTGATAGTAATCACCCGTGTTGGCAGCGGTGTAGGTATTTCTGAATGTGTTGATTTTTCCTTGCAGATCCTTTCCGCTTCCATCAGTGAAGATGGCTTGGGCGTTGTAGTCGTTCGTGCAGCATGCCATAGCCGTCTCCTCTGCCTTGAGTCGAGTGGGCAAATCCTCGTAACCGCTGATAGCCATGATGGCATTATAGTGGTCATCGCCGGATTTAGCGACGGCAGCCTGGAGATCGTCATCAATTGTATTGATGTCCCTGAGAAGGATGTCGAGGTTATACTTATAGTCTCTACCGGTCTTGTCAGTGTCGTAGATAGCCTTGTTTCCATTATACTCCGTACGCAGCGCATCAATTTTGGCTTTGTTTTCCTCGAACACAGGTGCCAACAACACGTAGCGGTTATAGGCTGCAAGCGACTTCGTTGCGTAATCGGCAATAGCGTCCTCTAAGTCAGCAGTGTCCAGATTGGTGTTGTAGTCCCGAGCGGTGCCGTTTGTGTATGCAGTTCTGGCATCTGCTGTCAATGCATCAATCTGTGCCTGCAAACCATCGGTAATAGCGGTCCACTTGCTGCTCACGCTCACAGTGCCGTATTTCTTGCCTTCGATAACCGCCATGGCATCGTCGAGCTGATCCTGTATCCCAGCGATGGCGGCGAGAGTAAGGGCATTGGCATCAAACTCTGCATTAGCCTCATTGGCATCATTCTGAAGAGCAGTGATGAGAGCCTGTGCTGCATTGTAGTCGGCAGTGATGTCAAGGAGGGCAGGGTCTGACACGCCCTTGATGGCCTTCACCCTGTTGTCAATGGCCGTGATGGCATCCTGAGCAGCCTGTTTCTGCTGAGTGAACTGTTCAGACACATTACCATTGATGACCACAGCATCGAGGTTAGTCTGCAGGGTGGTCACCTGGGCTGTCAATGCATCGTAGGCAGCCTTGGCGTCATTAGCCAGATTGGTATATTTAGTTACAACAGCCTGGAACTGAGCCTCAGTGGGGATGGTCGCGATGATAGCCTGAGCATCTGCATCGGTGTAGACACCTTGCGAGGCATATTGGTTCTTCTTTTGAAGGTTGGTGGTAAGGGCAGTTGAGATCAGAAGGTTGAGATTATTGAGTTCTGTAGTTGCGTATTCTTTCAAATAGTAGGGTACCTCACCCTCTTTGAGCAAATCGTTTATGTCATTCGCCGCTGATGAGTAGTAGCCCTTTGCAGTGAGGATTTGGGAATTGACAGCATTATACTGTGCTGTGTTGGCTGCCACACGCTGCTCTTCGTCGTAAGTAGCCTGTTTTTGGCTTGCAGTCTGCAACAGGGTTTGAATGTTCTTCTGTATAGTACTCTTGTCGTCGGCGACGAGGTAGAGCTCTTGGTTTTTGTACGAAGTGTATGACTCCGTAATACCATTGATGGTATTGATGTAACTGTTGATGGTCGCGAGCTCCGTGCTGTTGCCGTAAGTGTAGCCCTGAATGGTCGTCTTGGCCTCATTGGCAGCGTCGAGCAGTTTGTTCTTGGCAGTGGCGAAGTCGAAATCAAGCTTCAGCATGGGTGAACCGAGTGTGAACTCAGCACCGGCGCCGATGGTGTTCTCCTTGCCTGTTGTCACCAGTGAAAGGGTGACATCGGTTGTTGCTGACAGTGTGAAGGAAATGCCTTGGCCTTGATCGCCAATGTCCTGGGCATTGTCACCAGTTCCGCTGGTCCACTCTACACCGGCAATAGTAATCTTCACAGGATATAATCTAGTTGTGAGCTGTCCGGTCAGGACATAGTTGCCAGGCATCAGTTCAGGGATGTTGTAGGTGACTTCTGCACCCGTTGACATGATGAGGCCGTTTTCAATGTTCAAACCCGTGCCTTGCCAGTTGTTCTGCTGGAAAGTAACACTCTGAACCTGTGCTGCATCCGCTCCAAGCGGGAGGGCAGCCAGACCCATTGCTGAGTAAATAAGATGTTTGTTCATAATCGTTTTTTTTAGTTAATAAAATAATGTATTAGTTTCGATTCTTCAGTATGTTCTTCAGTATGTTTTAGTATCCATATAGTATGGGCATAAGAATTGCAATTAGATAATTGTAGTTTAGGTGACAAAAGTACAGGATTCAGTTGAAATAAGCCTTGCCTTTAGGGTTCTGTTTCGCGAAAGCCATATTTTTTTTCGTGAATATGTACAATTACGTTGCGCAAGCGCCTCCTTATACAATAATATATATATATAAGAGGCTTAACACGAATGGGCACGAATTAAACACAAATGATTCAATAATTAAATGAACCCCTATCGGTCATTAGGAACTGACACTAAATAAAGTTGACAATTGGAAACGATGTTTTTTGTAAAAGGTAATACTTTTATGTCATACGGCAAAACATTTAGTAAACTGTAACAGTTTTCCGGGCTGTTCAGGTCTGCATGATGGAGTCGAGCAGTGCCCGTAGCACTGTTTTGGGTATGTGGAGGAAGATGTTGCCCCCTTGGTCGTCGGCGAGCGAGACGTTCTCCGTGATGGTGTTCACCCTGAAGATTCGATTGGTGTTGACGATGTATTTCCTTCCCATGCGCTGCAGTGCTTCCGCCTCGGAGCCTTTCTGTGCCAGTGCCGTCTCGATCTTGGCCAGTCCGTAGGGCACCATAAAGTGCGTTCCTGAGGCGTAGTAAACATGGGCGTAGTGGTCGTCGGCCTCGAAGTAGAGTACCTTCTGGAGGTCGATGATGAACATCTCGTCGTGGGCAACAAGGCAAAGTCGGTTATCCATATCGTTGTCGGTTTTTAAGTGATGGCGCAAAGTTAACAACTAAAGTTTCCCACCCTCAGAAAAGCCCAATAAAATAGCGGTTTCTCGAAAATTTGTTGTAATTATGCATTCGCCAAAAGTACAATAAATACAACGAATTAACAGAAACCGTTATGAATGCAAAATTAGACAAAATCTGCGAGCAGAGCAAATTTTTGTGTGAAAAAGAGAGTTTGGGGCAGAGATATCTTCACCTCTCTCGATTTCCCATGTCGCTTGACCACAGCGGCCACGCTGATGCTGCCCGATGGGTTCTTCCTCTTCCGTATATACATGGCGGCAAAGGTACAAAAAATAGTCGATTCACCCAAATTCACCCATCAGATTTACGCAACCGCCTGATTTTCAGCCTGCGCTACTTGATGGCGCAGAAGGTTGATGAAGTCAGGACCTTGTTTGTTCATAATCTTAAAATTTTATTGGTTAATAATTAAATAATATATAATTTCGATTCTTAATTCTTCATTCTTCAGTAAGTTCTTCAATAAGTTTTAGTAGCCATATAGTAGGGGCATAAGAATTGCAGTTAGATAATTGTAGTTTAGGTGACAAAAGTACAGGATTCAGTTGAAATAAGCCTTGCCTTTAGGGTTCTGTTTCGCGAAAG
>JAFVFY010000080.1 GCA_017475265.1 Prevotella sp.
ACCATCAATAGTCCCGAAAAGTGACATTTCAGTCGCTGTTTGTCTTGCAATGGTATGGGGAATTTGTCGTACCTTTGCATCGTCAAAGTAAGAAACAATATGGTGAAGATACAAGAAATTGAAGTGAAGTCGGTGATGACGAAGTCGAACCTGCCAGTGGCCGACTTCTCGGTGAATCCCTACGTGGGCTGTCTGCACGGCTGTAAGTACTGTTATGCCTCGTTCATGAAGCGGTTTACGAACCACCCTGAGCCGTGGGGCGAGTTCATCGACGTGAAGTACTGGCCAGAGATCAAGAATGTCAAACGGTATGCGGGCAAGGAGGCATTCTTCGGCTCGGTTACTGACTGCTACCAGCCGCACGAGGCCAAGTACAAGCGCACCCGCGCCTTGTTGGAACAGCTTCAAGGCAGTGGCATCAGCGTGAGCATCGCCACGAAGTCTGACCTTGTGTTGCGTGACCTTGACCTCATCAAGACCTTTCCCCATGCCCGTGTGTCGTGGAGCATCAACACGCTCGACGAAGAGTTCCGTCGCGAGATGGACGTGGCCGTCAGCATCGAGCGACGCCTGGAGGCCATGCGCCAGTTCTACGAGGCCGGCGTTGAGACCACCTGCTTCATCTCGCCCATCTTTCCTGGCATCACTGATGTCGAGGCCATCATTCGCAAGGCCAAGGGGCAATGCAACCTCGTCTGGTTAGAGAACCTGAACCTCCGTGGCGACTATAAGGGAAAGATTCTTGCATGGATTCACGAGCACCATCCCGAACTTGACCAGCTCTACCATGACATCTACACGAAGAAAGACCGCTCCTACTGGATGCAGCTCGACATGCAGATGCGCGCCTTCTGCGAGGCCGAGGGACTGCCCTACGTCCGCAACGACGACTCCGTGCGCTCCAAGCATGGCGAACCGCCCGTAGTAGTCAACTATTTCTTCCACGAGGAAATAGTGAATAGGGGGAAATGAAGCGTTGTCTCATTTCTAATCTATTCAGTAATGTTTAAACGGGTTTAAAGAATTGGCAGCATTGTTTAACCGAGTTTAAAATCCGTGCCAGATTGACTTTCGTGATTGTCATTCTGGCGCGGATTCGTTCTATAGGCATGTACTTTGCTTATCTATTAGTGAAAGCTGAAGCGAAAGCCGAGGCAATCAAAGAACAAATAAGTTAAACCAAAAGTATAATTAGGAGGTAATGATTATGTTGAACGGATTAATGAAAAGCAATGGTTGGTTCCCAACGATGTTTGATGATTTCTTTAACACTGATTTCATGCCTCGTGCCAACAATACAGCACCCGCAGTCAATGTCAAGGAGAATGAGAAGGCCTACACGATGGAGCTTGCAGCCCCTGGCATTAAGAAGGAATATTGCCGCGTAGGCATCAATGACGAGGGCAACCTCACCATCGCCATCGAGAACAAACAGGAACACAAGCATGAGGACAGTCATCGTCACTACTTGCGCCGTGAGTTCAGTTACTCAAACTACGAGCAGAACTACGTGTTGCCTGACGATGTGGTTCGTGACAAGATCTCTGCCAAAGTGGAGGACGGCATCCTGACCATCACGATGCCGAAGACCGAGCCGAAGGAGAAGGTCACCAAGGCCATTGAGGTCTCGTAATGGACATTGATTAACCGCATAAGCTAAAGGAGCAGCATCCAAAAAAGGTGTTGCTCCTTTCTTTATTTGTTAATTGTTCGTAAAACTACGAATAATATTTGGCTGTTTAGATTATTGTTCGTAACTTTGCGAACAAAATCAAATGTTTCAGTATGGAGAACAAGAAAGTATATACAGAGAAACAGGAGCGGATTGCCCGATTTGCCAAAGCTTTGGGACATCCGGCACGTATTGCTATTATGCAGTTTCTAGCAAAGCAGGAACAATGCTATTTTGGTGACATACACGAAGAACTGCCCATTGCCAAAGCTACAGTCTCACAGCATCTGACTGAACTGAAGGATGCAGGACTTATACAAGGAACCATTGAGATGCCGAAGGTGAGATATTGCATCAACCGCGACAACTGGATGCTGGCCAAGATGCTTTTTCAAGAGTTCTTCAGTCAGGAAATGACGAAATCCGACTGCGGTTGCAGTAAGTAATTCTATAATATATAAAAGATGTAATTATATCATATAAAGGATTATTGTATATTATATGTTCGTAGTTCTACAAACAACAAACAATAAATGTAACTTAAAATGAAAAGAACATTAGTATTAATGATGGTCAACAGTCATCGTGGGTGTGTTGTTCGTCCTGATAGGATTATACGAATGTTACATCATTTATTTATAACAAATTAATTTCAAGAATTATGGAAATCAAGGTTTTAGGCTCTGGGTGCAGCCGTTGCAAGAAGGCACTCGAAGTAGTAAACAAGGTAGTTAGCGAAAGTGGCATTGATGCCAACGTAGAGTATGTGACTGACATCATGCGTGTGATGGAGTATAACGTCATGGGCACTCCTGCTGTGGTCGTTGACGGCGAAGTGAAAATCAAGGGCACCGTGCCGACGGAGGCCGATGTCAGAAAGGCACTTGGCTTATGATACAGCAACTGGCCGACTGGCTTACTTATGGGTTGCTGGGACTCGATGCTACATCGGGTCTCGGCTCAGCCCTCAACTTCTTCATCTACGACTCGGTGAAGATCCTGCTGCTGCTCTTTGTCATCAGCGCATTGATGGGAGTGGTGAATGCCTATTTCCCCATTGAGCGTCTGCGCAACTATCTCATGACACATCGGCTCTACGGACTGCAATACCTGTTGGCCTCTATCTTCGGAGCAATCACCCCGTTCTGCTCCTGTTCGTCCATCCCGTTGTTCATCGGCTTCGTCAAGGGAGGCATTCCGCTCGGTGTCACTTTCGCCTTTCTCATCACTTCGCCGTTAGTCAACGAGGTAGCCGTAGCCATGTTTCTCGGTTCGTTTGGCGTGAAGGTCACGGCTATCTATGTCGTTAGCGGCATCCTGCTCGGTATGATTGGAGGCTTCCTTTTAGGGAGAATGCGGCTTGAAGTGTTGCTCAGCGACTGGGTGAAGCAGATCCAGATGCAATCTACAAAGCAGACAGAGGCATGGGAGGCTGAGCTCGTCAGCTTCACCCATCGTCTGCCCTCCATTCTCCGAGAAGCATGGGGCATCGTGCGTGGGGTACTCCTTTATGTCATCATTGGTATCGGCATCGGAGCCATGATGCACGGCTTCGTGCCAGAGGGATTCTTTGAGCATTATATGGCTCGCGACAACTGGTTTGCCGTGCCTCTTGCCGTCGTTCTGGCTGTTCCGATGTACGCCAATGCAGCAGGCATAGTCCCCATCATCGAAGTATTTGTAGCCAAAGGCATTCCTCTCGGCACCGCCATTGCCTTTATGATGGCCGTAGTTGGTCTGTCGCTGCCCGAAGCCACTCTGCTAAAGAAAATCATGACGTGGCGGCTCATTGGCATTTTCTTTGGCACGATTACATTATTTATTATAACGCTGGGGTATATGTTCAATATGCTCCTATAAGACTATCATTGATTGGCAAGTGTAAGTAAAGTCCCGACCTGCAATCAAGCAAGCCGGGACTTCCTGGGTTTATATGGTATGGCAACTAAGCCACTAAGTGCATGATGTGACGGGCTGTTGTCACGCGAGCGTCGTAACGGACGGTCATCTCGTAAGTGCGAGGGTTCCAGTAGGCTCCCATCACACCGTGGATGCGCTCTGCCTTTGCCACTGCATGGTGGTGGGCTGCATGACGGCTGACTCTGAACGTGCAGGTCTTTACTACTGGACGGTAGGCATGATGTTTGGAGTTATCGAAGTGGGAAGTCTTTTTGTCAATTCTGTCAAAGTGTGAACCCCTGTGGTTGTTAGTCACTACCACAACTGTTGTTTTCTTGTCGTGGTTCTTGTGGTTCTTATTACCTGCCATTGCTGGCATTGCGGTTGTGATGGCCATCATCATTGCGGCTGCAATCACCTTATTCATCATCTTCATAATCAAATCTCCTATCCTTTAAATGTTAGACATTTGTTTCTTAATCACAGTGCAAAGTTAGTGTGATTTGGTGAGGTTTGAAAGAGAAATATCCTATTCAGCAAAGACGGATTCCCTAAAATGTTGTGGGGATTTTCCCTATGAAACCCATATCACTTGTTGATTAGTACCTTACCACTTTTGCCATCAATAGCCTCGGTATTCAGTACAGATTCCGTAAAATCATCTTTTCCGACTCAACTGTAATATACCACTATTATCTGAAAGATGATTATTCTAGCTATCTATGATAGCCTCGTTTGTGACTGCTAAGAATCATAGCCATTGCTGCCTGATGGCATCTGCGGGCAAAGGCTAAATCGTCTTCTTTATCCTTCCGACGAGGAAGTTCATTATTGCATCCTCCGCCACCGCAAGATTGGGAGATAGTAGTAGCGGCATCAACATAACCGAAAAACAGGCTGGCTGTGGTGGCGGCAACCTCTGCCACATTCTCTGCTATCCCTTCTGCCAGGTTCAAGCCTGTATTCACAAGAAAACGCAAAGCAGACTCGGCTCCTATCTGATAGACCTCAGATTTCGTTCCAACAGCAATGTTGCGAATAGTATCAACAGCCGCCAACATCCATCCTGCATTGGCCAAACGATCCTTGGGGTTGTCGCCGAGTGCCTTCCTCACAGTTTCTTTCTCCCTGTCATTCATGACGTATCTATCGAGTCTGGGATTGATGATGACCTGAACGGCATTCCATAGTCCGGGCCAGACGGACTCCAAAACGCTGGACATGTTATCGTAGTTATCGGCTTTTGCCTTTGCCCTCTCATAGGAATCAATAGTGACACCTCGTTTTGTCATCTCGTCATATTGGTGAATCTTCCTGATGGCTATGGCATTCTGACGCAACTCCTGTTTGACAATGGCTCGACTTCTGCGAGTCAACTCGTCTTTGTGAACGGAGGCGAAACTGCGAAGTAAGGTCTGCATGTCGGTCATCACAGACTTGATGTCTGCATCACGCTTCTTCCTGACTACTTTAGGGTCATCGAAGAATCCTATCTTTCGAGCCTTGATTTTGTCAATCTCTTCAAAAGTGGCGGTGAGGACATCCATGATGGTGACATGCAACTTGCCATTTGCCTTCAGATTATCGATGATGGCACAATTTGCCTCAGGGTTATAAGCGAACACCATCTTGTCGAAACTCACCATATTGGCCACCTCCTTGGGATCGCCAACGGCATTGACCAGTTCTTCAACTCTTTCTTCCAGCGCAGTTTTCTCCTTTTGGACTTTGTCCTTCTCCTGTTTGGCATCATTCAGATCTTTACGGGCTGTTTCCACCTGTGTCACCATCTTAGCCACTTGTTCACGCCCTTCCCGGATGTCATTTTCTACCAGAGATTGTGTCCGTCCTGCCTGCTGAAGTTTTTCCTGAATTACTGCATACTTCTCATTTGCAACTTCTGCTTTCAGTTCTGCCTCCTCAGCCTTTTTCAGAGCCTCCAACCTCTCTCGTTCCAGTTTCCGCTTACTCTTCTTGCGATGCTCTTGGCGCTCCTCTGGTGTCATCAGCGATGTATCCTCGCCTCTTGCCAATCCCCATTTGCAGTTGACTTCTTCGTATAGCATGGTGTGCCACTGCTTGTACGACCTCTTTGCCTGATACTTGGTTTCTCCGAAGTAATAGGAATAACTGACCGTTGGAACCTTTTTCTTTACGGCGGGCTTGTAGAAACGCTGCTCGTCTTCACTCAGACGTTGGTATTGTCGGGTGTTGATGTGCTCAGGACGATTTTTGCCGTCAGGCTTCACACCAGGGGCAAGCTCATAGCCACCCGTCCTGCCCTTAGGCATCCGCTCTGCAACAGGAACCACCAATGCGTGGAAATGTGGGGTCGTTTCGTCCAAATGACATTCAAGTCCGAGAACATTCTCCTCACCAAACTTCCGGCAAAGGAAGTCATAATAATCCAATGCCAAGGTCTCAATCTGTTTGCGCCTTGGATGGTCTGGGTCATCGGCCAAAGTTACGGAACTATTGTCCTCGCGCCAATCGAAATCCATCGGTTTTCCGAAGGCTATCTCCGTCATGCGGTCATGGTCACCGTTGAGTACGAAGTCAATACAGGTGTTGGGCTGATTAGGAGCATCAGGTGACCACGGTTTGAATTTCAGTTCTTTCAGTCGCTCTTCATATCTCTCTTTCAATGATTTTTCCTGTGTTCCAAGAGGGATGATGGTAGGTCGGGCATAGACGGTTTCCCCATTTATCTTGCCAATCTTCCTACCTCTCTTAATCTCAAAGTTGAGATGCCTTCTCGACCAGTCATAACGGCTTCCAGGCTCTTTATTCTTGGCATTGTAAGTCTCCTCAGTCCATCCACGTCGCTCATTTTCCCTGCCTTGCGCGGAAGCAAAGGAGGGAGAAGCGGAGATGTTGAGCGACTGGTATTGTTTCTCACAAATTTGCATGGCCTTATTCTTTTCGTTAATAATGTAGAGGTCTTGGGGGCGGCAGTCCCTGAGCGGAGGTCCAGGAGAGGGTCACTCCTGGTCGGGTTCCAAGGGCAGACAGCCTTTGGCATATTGGGGTAAAATGGCAGAATTGACATTATTACCCCTAATATGTTGTGGACTATTGTTGTAGTCCACCCTGCGGCACGCCCGTCTTGTTCCATTCCTTGTCGCGCAGATAGACGAACAGGTAAGAGCGAGATGCAAGGTCACCTTGCAGTCGCTGTACATTAGCGAACGCTGTTGTTCGTTCATCTGCCGTCAAAAGCTTCCAAGTATCGAATGCTTGCGACTCGTTATTTCCAGTCTTGCCGTAGATTTGTTTCATTCGCTCAAAAGACGAGGTGGGGTCATTAGCATTGAAATCGGTTTCACTCTTCTCCTCACTATCGTTCGCTGTAGAAGCAGGAGGATTGTCGATAGCTCTCTTCGATACATTAGCAGGTCTGGCAGTGGTTTTAGCAGTTCTGCACTTTGCACTCTCACTGCATTTACGGCTCTTTACCTCAGCTGCCGTTCGCAGAGAATCAAGATCCTGAGCAATCAGGTCAAAGTACGTCTCCAAGCGAAGGTCATCCATCGCAGGGCGTGTCCCATCGGTAGCATACGCTACGACAGCCTTCACTAGTTTACCTACTTCACTGTTGTTCATTCGTGTACATGCCACGATGAGCACGTTCGATAAAAACGGAATACGATCAATTGTCTTCATAACAAAACAAATTAAGGGTTATACATTTATTTACCATTACATATTTCAACTATTATTCTCACCATCAGAACACACCTAAGGCAATTTCCCTTTCCGCCTCAGTTATCATCTCGTCTGTGATGGTGTGGAAAGCCTTGTAAAGGAGATGCTGCCGAGGATCTTCACCTTGCTCTATCCATTCACGTACATGGAGTTTAAGAGCAGCAAGACCGCATGGTTGCTTGTCATCAGTCTGAGTCTTCTCTGTGGTGTAGCCATACTTAGCCACCTGACTGCCCCACCAATCCTTGAACTTCTTGTTATACTGGATAATGATGTCTTCAGGGTCGAACTCTCGGAAGGTGTCCTTGAATTCAGGATAGTTAGCGAAGTAACAGAGCAGTTTGACTGGTGTACACTCAGCACCGTTGCGACCGAGGAATATTGCAGCTACATTTGTGCAGACATCCTTGCCAAGTTCTTTACCACTCCTTTCAACCATCAGGTAGTACCCCAAGAAATGCTTTACAAAGAGTGCCACATCTGCATCCTTGGTATTGTAGATCAGATTGAGTCGGTTTAATGAAGGAACAACGGTATTCACCGCCTTATCAACATGCTCCAGTGCATATCTCCAAGAATCTGGGCCAAAGGCTTTATAGAACTTGTCCAAGGTTGGGTATCTCTGCAAGAATACCATTTCACTCTCCGTTAGCTGTTCTAATGGTACGCTGTTCGAGCTCTTCGACAAAATTTCTTGCCTCAGACCTGTTATCATTGCGTCCACATTCTTTGTTACATCTATCTGTTCCATTGCTCTTCTTTATGAGGTTCTGTGTATCCTTTGTCCATTTACGGGCTGTAGCCTTCCAGTCAGCCATAGGGCTATTGCCCACCATCCAGTTCTTGGATTCATAGTAGTCATGGAAACGTTGAGGAAGTCCCGCCTTCATCTCGAATCCAGCGGGTATCACACATGTTGCCATATAAGACTCGACATCAGCAACCGTCGGGATGACCTTCTCTCTTTGGGCCTGTCTGCTGTCTATATCTTTAGTATTATAATGCGTCAAGTCTTCCGTCCGCTTAACCGTCAACTTATCCGACCACTCCAATAGGGTGTATTTGGGCGGTACACGGCGTCCACGGCCATTGGTGAACTTGATGAGTCCGGCATCAGCCAACTTTTTCTGGCTGTAGTCAATGCCGTTTTGCATACATGCAGGTTGTCGCAGATTACAACCGTAGAACAAGTGAACGGCATCTTCCAACTCCGCCTGTTGCATTCTTTGAGCAAGTAAGCATAGAGTGCTATTGCTGTTGCAGGAAGCATGTATTCCTCTTGAGCTTTCCAAAACTGATTAAGATAATCTATGTATGTCATTTCTTGATTGGTTTATATTCAGACAGCTTACCAGACTTAATCAGGTCATTGACCTCTTGCTTAGAATAGAGATTCTTACGTCCCACCTTCTGACTGCGTAGAAGACCAGACTTCTCAATACGCCAAAGAGTGGGATAAGAAATGTGTAACTCACCGCAGACTTCGCTGCGATCATAGTAGCCCTCCTCAACAGGGCTATCCATAAGGTTGCCGATGTTCTTCTCTGCGAGGCACCGGCTGACAGTCCGATAGATGATGTCTTCGAACTGCTGTTCGTTTAGTACGACAATGTTGTCCATGTTTCAATCATTAATTATTATTTCGTGAAATTTTTTGCAAATTTCGGTGTTTTTCCTGATATTGAAACGATGGAGAATGTGGATTTGGGAATTAGAACAAACCAGTTGAATATCAGCGTAATACGGAAAATCCACACCCTTTTGAGGTGTGGAAAAAGTGTGGTGCGGAGTGTGGATTTCTACTTTTTGAAGGTCAGGGATGGAAATTCGTTTATGAAATCTTTAGACGGTTGCCGTTTAGTAATGCGTTCAGGATCGATGTTTAAGTTATCACATACAGCAGTTAACCAGTCTTTTGTATAAAAGGTTTTCAATCTCCTAATGACATAAAGGATATTAAGTCTACTTCCTTCGAGATATAATGGAGAGAAAAAAGCATGGGTGACATATTTTTTAAATAGATCTTCATCAGCATTGGTAACGACCTTTCTTCCACGGAGGAAACTATATAATCGCTGTAAATCTGGGCCATCATCCTTTATTGATTCATAACTGGACATTGTTGAGAAATCAACGGTTGGTGCTGGGTTTGGATCTGCTTTTTCTTCTGGAATGTTGTTCTCTACGTCTATTGGAGCCTTAGCCTTTTCTTTCGGGCTATCACTTGTAGAATGTGAAGTCTCTCTTTCTGCGATATAGAACAGAATGCCCTCGTGACGACCGAGGTTTATGGTGTATTGGCGGAACTTGTCCTTGTTCCAGGCACCACTATTCAAATCCTCTACTGACTTAAACTTGCTTGCCAAGGTCATGTAATCCTGATGTTCAAGAGGATGTTTCAAGTCATTTCTTCGACAGCCATTGTAAGTATTAGTAAATCCGTTCACGTACCAACGGCTTATTTGAGACTTGAACAAATCGGGCTCTACTCCTGATAGTTCTCTGTATTTGCATTCTATGTTTTGCAGTAGTTCCAGAATATCTGCCCTGACCATCGCTTGTACATGCGGTTTCTTATACTCAGAGACAAAGAGAGAATAACCCTCGACTTTCTTTGAGCTGAAGTCCTGATAGTCGCCCTTGATGATAGGTTTCACCCACTCATGGAGAAAATCATATGCTTCCATATCGCTTGCTCCTTTTCTGTTATATAGCTACATACTTCTGAGTAGGGCTTTTCGGCGATTCCGGCTCTGTCATTCGAAGAGACTTGTTTAGAAGTGGATCAATATACCTTTTCTTGACTTTATATCTGTCGGTCATACCAAGGTGCTCGCAAATTTCAGATAAAGTCTTTGGCTCTTTGCAGAAAGCAAGGAGCTTTTGCTCATTCTTCTCTTTCTTACTTACTGCCTTTTTGTCATTACTTACTGCCTTTTTGCCGCTACTTACTGCCTTTTCATCATTACTTACTGCCTTTTTATCGTTAATCCCTGCCTTTTCTGTGCTACTCCCTGCCTTTTCTGTGCTACTCCCTGCCTCTAAGGCAGCAAGTGGACGGTTCACACGAACAGTAAACTGGTTCCCCTCCTTGCTGTCAATAAACTCTACATGGCTGTCTTCGGCCAATACGCGAGGGATGCCTGAGCCTAAACCACGATAAGGCATCGTCTTGGCGCAGAAGTTGGCCATCAAAGGGTTGCGGGCATACGAGTTGCCCAGTTTCACCTCGTCTATCGTATGGCCACCCATCACGCAGCCTGGATTCACTATTTCCACTCTGTCATCGAAGACCATCAGCCGGATAGCGGCCGTTTTCAGCAGGTCGATATGTACAAGAGCATTCTGGAGCAGTTCTTCCAGTACGGTCTCAGGAATCTCCAACTGTCCGATAGAGTTAAACGACTGTCCGTTCTGTGTTCGGCGAAGGCACGATTTCAGCCACATCATAGCTTGTTCGAACATTTCAGGAATAGTACCTTCTATGTCACGGCTGTCACGGTATTCAGTTCCTGCGATGCTGTTGCCATAAAACCAAACGGCCTTGATAACAAACATAGGCTTGAACTGTTGCGGGCGTTGACCAAAGAACAACAATCCTGCTGTGGTAAGCCTTCCTTCCGAATCCGTAATATGAAGATTGTGCAACAACTGATCTTGTGGCACATCAAATTCTGTCATGGGTTTGCCATAGACATTCTGAAAGAAGCGGTCAAGGGCCAACGTGTCTATGTCTCTTACTGACGTATCTTTCACACTGGCTTCATCAGCATGATATTCACCTGAGTCTTGAAAGAGGCTTAATAGTTCGCTGTTCTCAGTCACTCGGCGTTTGTCGGCACCTTGCTTCACCCAGATATGACCAGCCAGGTCTTTGTAGGGTTTGTTATGTCCTCTTTGCACGGTTGCCACCAGAATCATTTTTCCATCTACGTCCACAACGTCTGTCTGGATATAGATGGTTGGGCGTACCTGTTCATTGGCAGTATTGCCCAGTTCACGGCTTGTCTGTTGGATGGCATCGTAGTCGAGGCCAAGAATCTCGCCAGTCTTGTCTTTCACTCCAAACAGCAGGTCTCCACCTTCACAGTTGGCAAAGGCTACCATTTCTGCAGCAATCTCCTTCTGTGTAGTGAACTGTTGCTTAAACTGCACTCGGCTCGTCTCGCCACGGCGTATCTTATTCTTCAGCTCTTTTTCTGTCATACCTTAATTATATTATAAGCACCATACGGCCTTGTGATTGCAAAATTACACATTTATTGTCATATTATAATCGCTATACTCAAAAAATAGCCGAAATTAACACTTATTTCTCCACTTCTTTCATCAGTGCCTTACGTTCCTTCGCACTCATGCTCCGCAGTAATTCAAGGAGTTCGGCTTTATTGTCAGCAGGTTTGCTTTCCTTCAGCAGGTTTGCATTGTATTCCAGCATCTTCTCCAGCGGATAGGTCCCAATATAGTTTGATGTGATGTCACCACTGCTGCTGTGGCCCATACTGTCACTGATATATTTATAAGGTACGCGACCCGAATTGTTCAGGTTCGTGGCAAAGCTATGACGTGCCCAGGTAGGTGTGGGCAACTGTTCTAGTCCAAGCAGTTTGGCAACAATCTCCATGTGCTTGCGAATGTATTTGTTGTAACGCTGAATGACCCATATTTCCTTATCGGGTGTGATGCCTTGGCTCATAATGGGAAATACACGTTGCCCCTGTTTGGGCTCGTTGGCATACTTGTCGAGAATCTTCTTGATTTCAGGCGTAATGGGGAAGATGACCTCGCTGGCATCCTCATTACGTTCCCTCGTCTTATGTCGGAGGAATCGCAACTGCTTACCATGAGTGGCAAAGTACCATCCGTCATATTCCAGACGCAACGTGTCAGCCAGATTCTGCCCATCACCGAGGTACATGAAGAGAAACAGACCAAGATCACGAAAAAGAGCCTGTTTTGCCTTAGGAGGGTATAGTTCCCTGCCATTTTCATCCTTTGCCTCGTATTTCTCCCAGAAGTCATAGAGTTGACTCATCGTAGTCACGTCAAGAAATTCATGTTTGCGACTCGTTTTCTTGTTATATCCTGAGTCCTTGAACATGTCCTTAGTGCTGCCATTGATCAGATTCCTGCTGATGGCGATATTGACAATAGTACGGAACGTGCGCAACACGATACCGATGTAGGTAACGCTCAGCCCATCTTTCTTCATCAACGCTGTCCAATTTTGTATGAACGAACTGTCTATGTCGCTAAATTCAACATTTTCGCCATTGTCTTTGACAAACCTGTTTCTCACGTCTTTACCTACTCTTGCGGTACCGGCCTTGCCACTATCCACTTTCTCCTGAAGGTATTCATCCCATATCTGATAAATACTCGTCGTGTCGTCCTTCTTCCCTTGATAGCGGTCTTGAAGCCGTTTGATAGAGAAATTACCTTCGCTGATAAGCTGGTTGGTCAAGTCTTTTATTTTCTCCATCAACGCTTTCAGTTCATTCCGTTCTGCCAGTTGGATTCTCCGTCCCGTCTTCTCATAATCGCAGAGTTGAACCCACTCTTCCATCGTATATTTCTCGCCAAGTCTGAGAAAAGCCTTCTTGCCCTCATAGGCAATCCTGACTGCTACAGGTAAGGGCTGACTATAATCGCCCGACTTGCGTATATCAAGGATTAATGAACCAAAAACACTCCCGTTCGAGGATGTGAATTTCGCCAAACATTTCTCGCCTCGGCTACCCTTAGATGGGCTATTTGAGGTTAAATTTTGGCTTTTAATTGCCTTATTTTTCTCTAATTCCATACCATTACACTTTAAAAATCCCTTATTTTATCGGGCTTACAGACTATAGTCGGTTGTCAATTTTGGTGACCTTCAGGTGACCTTTTCTCCCGAAAACTGCTGCAAATTTACGAAATTCTTGGAAACAGACAAATAGATTAACGCACTTATTTTCAGCGCTTTAACATTATTTGTAATTTCATGAAATAGGTCAAGAACCGACTCATAATCTGGAGGTCATAGGTTCAAGCCCTATCTGGTCCACAATGAAAATCAGCAACTTAGAATAATCCAAGTTGCTGATTTTTATTTTGCGAAGACAAGTATTTATACTTATGCTACATTTCCATAATGCTGGCTGACGTAGTTATACACAGCATCACGGTAGTAGTTGATGCTTTCGTCTGAGTAGCTCTCAGGAAGTTCTTTCCAGAGAATGTCACGAATGGTGATAATAATCGCTGCCTTAGTCTCTTGCTTATCGAACGGATGATCCATTGTTGCCAGTTGGGCTTTTATCTTCTCCAGCAATTCTTTGGCTACTGACTTCAACTTCTTGATGTCATCTTTTGTCAGGTCATCCTTCATCAGCACGTCATACATAGAGAGCTGCTCATCGTTTTCAAAACCTTCGCGGATATAACGCTTTTCTTCTACCGTCAGTTCATTCGACAACTTCATCAACTCCTCAAAGGTCTTTTCGATAGTGGCTCTGTTCTGTTCCTGATTGTAGTCACGAATGATCTCCTGATACCTCTCATAGAAGTTGATGCGCGAGGGGTTCTGTGCCAACATTTGGGCGATACGCTCCTCCAAGAGTTCCTGAATATCTTTCAGGACCAGATTCTTCTCACGGCTTTTGGCAAACTCACGACGAAGCAGTTCAAAGTTGATGCCGCTGATGTCAAAACGACGGTTTGGGCCATCGTCAGCGGCTATAGTCGTCTCTATTTCTAAATGCTCGTTTACTATCTCATTGATAGCTACGCTCAAGTCGGTAATATCTGAATGTTTGCGTTTCTTTTGCAACTCCTTGTAGATGGCTTCAATGGCATCTTTCCGCTGTTTCATGTCAGCAGTAATATCTTCTCTGTCAAGATACTTCCACAGCTTCAGCAGGGCCGTGGCGTATGTGCAATAGGTTTTGTGGGTTTCAGTCGACTCGCACATAGCGTTTGCAGCCTCCTTCAACAGCAATAGCTTCTCAAAGTTCTCAGCATTTATCAGACTGTCAATTTCAAAATTATGTTCCTTCAAAAATGCGGTTGCAGCAGCAATTGCTTCGAGAACGTGCTTAATCAGTTCTTCCTTGTTAACAGTCGGGTCATTACCGCTTTCATGACCTTCTGGATTAGCGGTATAATCGGCCAAAGCCTGGCGTAAAGCCTTAACAATACCGATATAGTCAATGACCAGCCCATTGGTCTTTCCTTCTGATACACGGTTGGCACGGGCAATGGTCTGCATCAGCGTATGGGCTTTCATGGGCTTATCGATGTAAAGACAGGAAAGCGTCTTTACGTCAAAACCTGTCAACCACATAGCGCAGACAAAGACCACTCGCAACTTGGAGTCGGCGTCCTTGAACTGCTTGTCCAATTCCTCTTTCTCCATACGCTCACGATGAGGTTTTATGTCCAAGTCCCACTTCTGGAAAGTCTGTATCTCGTTCTGTTCCTGCGACACGACCACAGCCATATCCGTCTCCTTCATCCAAGCCAACTTCCGTTGCATTTCCTGGACTTCCTGTTGCGAGTCGCATTTCTCGATAGCTTGCTCCAACAACTTGATTTCCTTCTGCCAGTACTCTTGTACATAGTTATACATGCGTACACACGTTACCTTATTATAACTAACGAACATGGCCTTACCCGATGTCCACAAGTCGCTATAGTGACGAACAAAGTCCTGAGCCACCAAACGTAGACGTTTCTTGGCTGTCAGCAGATGTACCTCCTTGGCAAACTCACGTTCCAGTTTTGCCAACTGTGAGGCATCCAAATCGCCTGCCTGTTCCAATGCAGCAGCTATCTCTTCATTGATTTCTGGATTCTTCAAGTCCTGTAGTTTCTCTCCACGATTCTCATAGTAGAGAGGTACGGTGGCCTTATCCTCCACAGCCCGTTTGAAGTCGTAGATACTCACATAACCGCCAAAGGTACGGGCAGTAATATTATCGTTCGACAGTAAAGGCGTACCCGTAAAACCGATACGATGAGCCGTAGGCAGGATATGCATCAGGTTATCGGCAAAAATTCCATTCTGAGTACGGTGTGCCTCGTCACTCATTACAATGATGTCGTGGTCGGGATAGATAGGCTCTGCCTTGGGGTCATTGAACTTCTGAATCAGCGAGAAGATGAACGAGGGATTACCTTTCAACTTCGATTTTAAGTCCTCGCCACTGCTGGCGATGAACTTCTTGGCCTTCACATTACCCAGCAAGCCACAATTCTCGAAAGTATCGCTAATCTGCTTGTTCAGCTCGTCACGGTCTGTCAACACCAAGAACGTAGGCGAACCTTCAAACTTACGGCGAATCTTCTGCGCCAAGAACAGCATCGAATAACTTTTGCCGCTTCCCTGAGTATGCCAGAACACGCCCAACTTTCCATTCAGGTACTGGCGGTTGCGATACATCTCCACCGCCTGATTCACACCTAAATACTGGTGGTTACGGGCCAATATCTTGGCAGTCCTTCCTCCGCAATGGTCATAGAGAATGAAGTTCTCCAACAGGTCGAGGAAGTTTTCCTTCTTGCAGATACCGCGTAGCATCGTCGGTAGTTCTATGCTGCCAGCATCTTCCTCGGTCAGTCGTTTCCACTCGTGGAAAAACTCCCACTTTGAATCGATGGTTCCCACTCGGGCCTCCAAACCGTTACTGAACATGATGAAGGCGTTATGATAGAACAATTGTGGGATGGTATCGAGATAGTCACGATAGTTCTTGTTAAAGGCATCCACCACCTCCACATCGTGGTTCTTCAGTTCCATAAAGAGCAAAGGAATACCATTCACGAAGCCTACGATGTCAGCACGGCGACGATAGAGGGCACCATGCACCTGTAACTCTCTGACGCAAAGGAACTCATTCTTATCTGGCGAAGCAAAATCAATCACCTTGGCGCGTACCTCCTCTGTCTCACCATTCGGCTTAACGCGAGTCACGGGTATGCCGTCACGAATCAGCTGATACTTCTGTTCGTTTATCTGCATCAGCGTCTGACTGCTGATATGTTCCGTCATACGCTCCATGCACTCCTGTAGCTGTTTCTCTGTAAGCCAAGGGTTCAACCGCTTCAGGGCCTGAGTGAGATGGCGAGTCAGCAGCACTTCATGGTAGCTGGTGCGCCCCAACGTGCCGTTCGCGCCCAATGTCTCTTGGTCGAAAGCATAGACGCTCTTCCAACCCAGTTCCTTTTCCAAGAGTTCGGCTGTACTTTTCTGTATCAGTTGGTCTTCGCTATAGTCCTTTGCCATATCGTTATTGGTTTTTAGTGAATATCAAATTCGTGGAATAAAGCGTACTGTGCGGTTGAAAGCGGAACATTCCCACCTTGGGAATGTTTTGTTCCCACCGTGGGAATAATTCGTTCCCACCGTGGGAATGTTTCGTTCCCACCGTGGGAATGTTCAACACACTCCGTGATGTATAAATGTGTCTAACCGCACAGCACGGAATAAAGTACGTTCTCGCACCCGTCAAAAGCCGTTGCAACACCCTAAAACCGCCGTTGCTTTTCACCAGAAACGGCATCGTTTCCATCATCATCCACGTCGTATCTTTCATCACAGTTATTGGCTTTCGATTTGTTTATACGGCAATCTCCCCACTCATCAGCTTGGGAAGCAAGCGGTCGCGGGCTTCGGTAAGGAGACGGATTTGAGATTGTAAGGAGGCAATATTATCATAATAGGCAGAGACTTTATTCTCAAAAGAATTAAGAATAGTCTCTGTTGGAATACATAAGACCAAAGCATTGATGTCTTTTGCATATACGTGAGGCTGAGCTGCTCCTTTCTGCATATTATCTATTGTAGTCTTGTTGTCCTTGAGAAAACAGTAAATAAAATGTAAATAAGAAGTGGTAGCTTTATCTACATACGAACAATCAGAGGCCCATACCTTTTCAAAATACATCCTTGTAAAGCCAGCATTCGCTCCAGAACCACTTACCGTTATTACACGTTCTGATGTATTGGACTTGTTACAATAGTAAGCTGGTTCAAGACCTCCTGCTACAACAGGGATTGAACCATCAACAACATCTTTCTTCGTAATGGTCTTCCCTCGTTTGAACTCTGCTAAGTCCCCTAACTTAGAAAACTCCCAACCCTCTGGCACACCATCGACAATCTTTGTGTTTTCGTGGCCGGGGAAGTGGAGGTCAACGAACCATTCTTTATATAGTCGCTGTGCTGCTTCCTCCAATAGCTTTATCTGCTTCTGATAGTTCTCTATCAAAGAGTCGTAGCGAGAGAGAATGGTGGCGATGCGATGCTGAATATCGAAAGGTGGAACTAATAAAGACAAATCTTTCAATGCAGAAATCGTTAATGCTTTTTGGGCTGAACCAATAGCAATATTTTGCATTGATTGATATCCAAAACTTGAACACATCCAGGTATAAAGGAAGGAAGAATCTAAAAGGTCATTAAAGTTTTTAAACCATATTAGATTCCCATCTTTAAAATAGAATGGCAGATTATTTTTAATAACAAAAGGAATTCCAAGAGTAGCTCCGATTGCAGTTAGAAGTAAATCTCCTTTATGGGGTACTCCGAACTTACACTTAATTTCTTCATATTTATCATTACTTATGAACAACGGTTCAGAAATAGTTTCTCCTTTCTGCATTTCTGCAATTTCCTTTGAGCGATAAAAAGGAATACCGACAGGAACATAGTCGGACAAAAAGATACGTTTGCTGGATGTAATCTCACAGCATTCTCCCAACTTCACTTTCTTCCACTCACTCATTCCTCGTCCTCCTTATTCATAACTGATACGGAAATAATCGAGTGCTGCTTTATATTGATCCTGTGCTGTCAAACAGGTATCAGTCAGATAACCATCAATGTGTCCCCATTCGCGCAAGCCACGATAGTAGAACATCTTGAGCTCGTCGGTAATAATGAAGGGCACGATGCCACTGGCGAGACACTCCTTGAACATCACGAGACGTCCCACACGACCATTACCGTCTTGGAAGGGGTGAATCTTCTCAAAGCGGACATGAAAGTCGAGGATGTCCTCCAATGTGTGCTGACCCTTAGCGTTGTAACCATCAATGAGTCGTTGCATACTGTCATGAACCAGTTCGGGTTCACACGTCTGCTCACCACCAACCTCGTTTGGCAGACGCTTGTAGTCGCCTACGGCAAACCAATCCTTGCGACTGTCAGACGTACCCGTTTTCAGAATGCCGTGAAGCATCTTTATCAACTCTTCAGAAAGGGACTCCTGGGCACGGTCGATAATGATGTCTATACAACGGAAGTGGTTCACTGTCTCTACGATATCGTTCACATTGATACTTTCGTCAGCAGTCACGCCGATGGTGTTGGTCTCAAAGATGTAGCGAGTCTGATCGTGCGTCAGACGACTACCCTCTATATGATTAGAATTGTAGGTCAGGTCTATCTGGGTTTTATGATAGATATTGCCCTTCATCTTCATTTCTTTCTGCTCGCGAAGCGCTGTGAGCAATGGCGTTGTAGTGTTCATCGTCATATATGCTTTATAAGGTTTTCCATGCTTTTTGTATCTCCTCCATCAGTGCGTTAGCCTCCTTGTTCAGTTGTGCCAACTCGGCATGAATCTCGTTCATGCGTTCATAGAAATCCACACCATCATCCTCTTGTTCAGCGACACCTACATAAGCACCAGGTGTCAGAGAGTAATTCTTTTCTGCTATCTCCTGAATGGTGGCTATCTTGCAGAGGCCCAGCACATCTTGGTACTGGCCCTCTTCGCCAAACTTCGACACAAGCCACTCGCGCTGACGGGCCGTTTCAAGCGTATCCTCTATATCTGCAATAAGAGCGTTCTGTTCAGCCTCAATGCGTTTTTTGTCTTTGCGGGGAGCATCGGCAACGAGTTGCTTGGCTTCGGCCTTTTGCTTTTGCAGGGCAGCTTCGGCTGAAATCACTGTCCACATTTTCATCTCCCCTCCTTGGGAGGGGCTGGGGGAGGTTCCTAAGGCTTTATCGTAATCTGCAATCAGATTTTGGTACTTCTCTTTCTCTCCACGATACAGATGCACGATGGCCTGCAGGTTACGAAGCTGCCACTCTGTCCATTCGTTCAGGGTTCGGTCAACTACCGTGTAATAGTTACGGGCATCAATGAAGAGAACTTTATCGCGAATATCTGCGTTCTTGTTGCGGTCAAAGAACCACAGGGAACAAGGAAGCGAAAGTGTGTAGAAGAAGTTGTTGCCCACGCTCACCATCACATCCACATCGCCTGTACGCACCAGCTTCTCACGAATGTCACGGTCTTTGTTGGCGCTGTCCGTTGCCGAACTGGCCATAACGAAACCAGCACGACCGTGCTCGTTCAGGTAGGCATAGAAATAGCTTATCCAAAGATAATTGGCATTGCCTATCTCCTTGGTCTTGGCATTGACTCCTGGCAAGCCAAAAGGAAGGCGACCTGCGGCAGAAGCGGACTCGGCTTTTACCTTATCGACATTAAAGGGAGGATTAGCCATCACATAGTCACATTTGCCAGCGAGGTTGTGGGCATCGTGGTAGAAAGAGTTGGCTTCGTCGCCAGAGATAATCTTTCCGTTTAGCCCATGAACAGCCATATTCATCAGACAGAGTTGGGCGTTGTATTCCACCTTCTCCTGTCCGAAGAAAGTCATATTGGTGTTGGCATTGTAGCCAGATGCATTCACGAAGTCACCCGTCTGCACGAACATTCCACCGCTGCCACAGGCAGGGTCGAGCATCACGCCCTGTTTGGGCTCCAACACATTCACCAGCATTTTCACCAATGACTTGGGCGTGAAGAAAACACCATCGTCGCTGGCAACGGCTTTAGCAAACTTGGAGAGGAAGTATTCGTAGATGCGACCTATTACGTCGCCACCAACCTCGTCGATAGTCTTGTTATTGAAGATACGCAGCAATTCACGTAAGAGGTCATCGGCAAAGCTGGTATAGGTCTTGGGAAGTACACCTGTGAGTTGTTCGCTTTGGTCTTCCACTAATTGCATCGCATTATTAACAGCCTCGCCAAGAGAATTGATATCGTGTCCGTCCTTGCTCTTCAATCCAGCCGAAACGATGTTGTCGGGAAGATTAACCAGATAGTCGAACTGTGCTTCCTTGGGAAGATAGAGCGCACTCTTGGCAGCAAAGTCACTGGGTTCGACAGGCATCACACGACCGCCACGCATCGGTCGACTCTGTAGAATCTCTGCCTCCACCATCTTGTAGCGGCTATAGGCATAACGCAGGAAAAGCAGAGCCAGCACAGGCATACAATACTGGCTGCTGGTCAGCTTACTACCTTGTCTCAAAAGGTCTGCCGATTCCCATAGTTCGGCTTCGAGTTTTCGTATGTTAATCATATATGTAGATGTTTTGAGGCCGTAAATATGCCAACTTATTCCCAACAGACAATCTCGTGTTCAATCTCAGGCAACTGGCTGCGATGGAACACAGGTTCTTTGATGCCCTGACGCTTCTGCCGTCGGTAGTCGTCGAGTAGGCGGAAGGCGTAGCGGCCAAGGAGGACGATGGCTACGAGGTTACAAGCGGTGAGGAAGGCCATGAAGAAGTCAACGATGTTCCACACCAGTTCGAGGCTGGCCAGTGCGCCGAACATCACCATGATGCCGCCGGAGAAGAGACGATAGACGGTCATGATGAGTTGAGAGTTGAGATTTGAGCGTTGAGAGTTGAGGGTTGAGCGTTGAGAGCTGTTTGTGATGAAGCGGATGTTAGCCTCGCCGTAATAATAGTTGCCGATGATACTTGAGAAGGCAAAGAGGAAGATGGCTATGGCCACGAACACGGGACCGGTGTTGCCCACCTCGCTCTGCAGAGCCGACTGTGTGAGGGCGATGCCATTGAGTTCGGGTACTTGGTAGAGGCCGCTGATAAGGATGATGAACGCCGTGCAGGAGCAGACGAGCAGCGTGTCGGTGAAGACGCCGAGCGCCTGGATGAGGCCTTGCTTCACGGGATGGCTCGTTGTGGCCGTCGCCGCTACGTTGGGGGCGCTGCCCTCGCCGGCTTCATTGGAGAAAAGTCCGCGCTTGATACCGTTCATCATTGCGGCACCCAGGCTGCCACCCGCCACCTGCTCAAAGCCGAAAGCATCGAGCACGATGACTTTCATCACGTGGGGGATAAGCTCTATGTTCATGATAATGATGACAATGGCCAGTATCATGTAGCCTATTGCCATGAGCGGCACCAGTACTGCGCTCACACGGGCAATTCGCTGGATGCCACCAAAGATAATCAGCAGGGCCATGAGTACCAGCGCTATCCCTACCCACAGTGGCGACCACCCGAAGGCCTCCTCCAAGGCACCGCAGATGGTATTGGCTTGGATGGAATTGTTGGAGAGGCCGAACTGGCAGGTGATGAGCACGGCAAAGAGGACTGCCATCCACCGCTGATGGAGTCCGCGCTGGATGTAGTAGGCCGGACCACCGATGAACGAGTCCTTATAGGGAAGCTTGTAGAGCTGCGCCAGTGTGCTCTCTACGAAGGCCGTAGCCGAGCCGATGAGCGCGATGAGCCACATCCAGAACACCGCCCCAGGGCCACCGATGGCGATGGCCGTAGCCACTCCCGCCAGGTTGCCCGTGCCCACACGTGTGGCTACGGAAACGGCGAAAGCCTGGAACGACGAGATATGTTTTACACCTTTGACTGAATCGACCGCCGACTCGGTGAGCAACCGCAGCATCTCGCCCACCATGCGGAACTGTACAAAGCGTGTCTTCCACGTGAACCACAGCCCACAACCCACCAACGCGCCGATGAGCACATAGCTCCACAGCGCGTCGTTGATGGTGGTGATAAGTTGGTTAATGTCTGTCATTCACAGATAATTCAGGGGAATCATCTCTGCTCGTCGGGGTGTATGCCGTAGTAGACACGCAACGGTGTCGAGCTGACCTTGATGAATCCCTTGGCCTCGTCGGCCGTCCATCCAGTCTGCGTCTCGCCATATTCGCCGAGCTTCGAGCGGGTGAGGTCGTTGGGGCTGTCGATGCCGACGGTCTCGAAGCCGTAGGGGCGCAGCTTCAGGATAGCCGTGCCAGTGACGTTGCGCTGGCTCGACTGGAGCATCGCCTCGATGTCGGGCATGACGGGCTCCAGGTACTGGCTCTCGTGGAGGAACATGCCGTACCAATTGGCTACCTGGTCCTTCCAGTACTGCTGCCACTTGCTCAATGTCGACTTCTCCAGCAGACGGTGAGCCTCGATGATAAGCTTCGGGGCAGCAGCCTCGAAACCTACGCGGCCCTTGATGCCGATAATGGTGTCGCCGACGTTGGCGTCACGGCCAATAGCGTATGAGGCACCAATCTCCTCAATCTTCTGGATGGCTTTTACACGGTCGGTGAACTTCTCTCCGTTCACGCCGACGATTTCGCCCTTCTCGAACTCAATCTTCAACAGCGAGTCGGCCTTAGCGGTGACGTGCTTCAGGTAGGCTTCCTCGGGCAGACCCTGTGTGGGGTCAAGGAGCTCACCGCCGCAGATGCTGGTTCCCCAGATACCCACATTATAGGAATACTTCAGCTTGGCGAAGTCAGCCTCAAAGCCGTGCTCGTTCAGGTAGTCCACCTCCTCCTTGCGGGTCAGCTTCTTGTCGCGGGTCAGGGTGATAATCTCCACACCCGGAGCCATGACGAGGAAGGTCATGTCGAAGCGTATCTGGTCGTTGCCGGCACCCGTCGAACCGTGGGCGATGGCATCGGCGCCAATCTCACGGGCATAGCGGGCGATGGCCAGCGCCTGGAAGATGCGCTCTGAGGACACCGAGATGGGGTAGCAGTTATTGCGCAGTACATTGCCGAAAATCATGTACTTCAGCGACTTCTCGTAGTATTCCTGCGTCACATCGAGCGTCACATATTTCGTAGCGCCTAGCTTATAGGCGTTCTCCTCGTTCTTCTTCAGCTGTTCTGCTGAGAAGCCGCCTGTATTGGCGCATGCGGCATATACCTCATAACCTTTTTCCTTCGCAAGATACATCACGGTATAGGACGTATCCAAGCCGCCACTGAAGGCGACGACCACTTTCTTTTTGTTGCTCATATCAATTCGTTAAATTCGTATAGTTCGAATAGTTCGTATAGTTTGTATAGTTCGTATAGTTCTTATAGTTCGAATAATTCGTGCAATTCGTGTAATTCGTGGTAGAAAAACTCACGACTCCTCCAATTCTTCGAGGTACTTAATTCGTGAAATCACCTCGTCGGGAATCTTTGCCGGCAGATGTTCCGTGGGGTCGTAGAGCATGGCGGTGCAGATGCAGTATTTCCGGCCTGTGCGGTGCAGGACGTCCACGTTGCAGCATCCCTCGCAGCCGCGCCAGAAAGCCTCGTCATCGGTGAGGTCTGCGAAGGTGACGGGCTGGTAGCCCAGCTCGGTGTTCATCTTCATCACCGCCGCTCCACTGGTCAGCGAGAAAATCTTCGCATGGGGCCAGCGCGTACGGGCCAGCGTGAAGGTCATGTCCTTGATGCGCTTGGCGATGCCCAGCCCACGGAAGTCAGGGTGCACGATGAGTCCGCTAGTGGTGACATACTGTTTGTTTCCCCAGGTCTCGATGTAGCTGAACCCCGCAAAACGTCCGTCGGCCTTGTTCAGGGCGATGACAGCCTTTGCCTCCTGCATCTTCTTTGTCAGGTACTCATGTGTGCGCTTGGCAATACCTGTGCCGCGCACCTTGGCAGCTTCGGAGATGGTCTCCAGAATGGTGTCTACGTAGGCCTCGTGCTCCGGGGCTGCAACAAGTATTTCTATGGCCTCCCCCGACCCCTCCGAGGGGAGGGGAGCTGAATTTCCTGTAGTCATATTCCTATGTTTTTTATTTCATGTTTGGTACCACTTTGCTCAGCGCCTCTGTCGCCTCGTGCTTGGTGCATCCCTCGCGCAATACAATAAATATTGTGTCGTCGCCTGCGATGGTGCCCAGTATTTGTGGCAGGTCGCTGCTGTCTATGTTCCATGCTATCGCGCTGGCATATCCAGGCCGTGTCTTGATGACGCCGATATTCCCAGAGAAATTGATGCTCAGGAATCCCGGTATCTGCATCATCTCTCTCAGTGACGATGGGCTGCTCACCCTCTTGTACATGGTCTCGTTAGGCAGCACGTAGACATAATTTCCGCTCATGGTGGCTGCCTTGGCCACCTTCAGTTGTTTCAGGTCACGGCTCAACGTGGCCTGCGTCAGTTGGAAGCCTTCCTTCTGAAGGGCATCAAGCAGCTCCTCCTGACTACCCATTTCCTGACTGGAAATGATGAGTCTCAGAGCCTCCAGCCGGCTGTTCTTTTCTTTCATTGCAGTATATTTATTCAAATTCGGGCTGCAAAATTAACCATTAATTCGCGTGCTGCCAAATTTTTTTGCATATTTTTTCATTAATGCGATAAAAAACATGACTTTCGGGGAGTCAAAGACACAGCGCCCCAGTCGACACAGGAATGATGCCAACAATGACAGACACGAAAAAACGCAGCGCTGAAGGCGTTGCGAGGGAAAGTGATATAGTCTGCGTCTAAGAAGAAGAGAAGGAATAGAGGACTATTCGCAGAACATCTGGTGGAACACATTCTGAAGCGCAGCAATTTCATCAGCTGCGAGCGTGGTGATACGGTTCTTCAACCGTCGTTTGTCGATAGTGCGAATCTGGTCGGTGGCTATCTCACCGTCGCGCCCCATGACGTGGCAGGCGACACGATAGGGATAGCCGTGGATGGACGAAGTGACGGGCACGATGATGACCGTGTCCAGATTGTCGTTCAGTTCCTTGGGACTGACGATAACGCATGGGCGAATCTTCCGCATCTCGGCACCGATGGTGGGGTTCAAGTCCACCCAGTAAACGTCAAACTGCCTCACCATTTCAAGTCCTCCATCGTTTCGTCCTCGAATACGTCGGCTACTATTAACTTGTCCTCACCAGCGGCGTGTGCCTGCTTGGCAGCAGCGGCCCATCCAGCACGAGTAGTGCCGTTTACTTCTTTGTGTTGTGCCATCACTAATCCCTTTACGAAAGAAACAACCTTTGCCATTAGCGACTCGTCCTCAGCGATAAAGCTCAACTGGCGGAACAACTCTGCATTCATCTGTACTGCTGTCATAATCCTAACATATTTGTTTACGGCGGCAAAGTTACGAAGAATTTCTGAAACAGCAAAATGATAAACGAAAAAAACACAACGGGGAAAATACACTCCCTCAACAACGGATTTTACGGATTACACGGATTATCAGATTATACAAAATATAAAAGATTTCACAGTTTTTTCGGCAATTTGTGTGTTATGTCGCATAAAAAGTGTACCTTTGCGCCAAAATTGCAATTCATTATGACAGACACAAAAACTACCAACGAACCTGAGGGCGTGGCCCAGACCCGCATGACCATCTGGGGACTGCTGCGCAACATCATGCCCTTTGTGCTACCCTATCGGTGGCTGATATTCATAACGCTCGTGCTGACGCTTATCGGTTCGCTGATGGCACAGGTGAACGCCGTGGTGCTCGACCGCGCCGTCGATGCCATCAACGCGCTGGTGCAGACGCCCGGCGGCTTCCAGTGGTCAGCCGCCGTACAGATACTTACCGTCATCAGCATCATCCTCTTAGGTAAGGAGGTGGTGGGAGCCGTGGTGACCTTCTTCCAGCGCTACTACGGCGAGAGGATGCGCATCCTGGTGAGCCGCGACCTGTCGCTGAAAGTGGTAGACCGCATCCTGTCGTTCCGCATGGCCTTCTTCAGCAGCGAGGGCAACGAGACGGGCAAGCTGCAGTCGCGCATCGACCGAGGCATCATGAGCCTGAGCAACACGGTGAACAATTTCTTCATCGAGATTCTGCCGCTCTTCACCAGCGCCATCCTCGCCCTCGTGCTGATGTTCGCCGCCAACTTCTACGTGGGCCTCGTGGCCCTGTGCATCGTGCCCATCTATTTCTGGGTGACCAATATCCAGGCGGCACGAATGAAGGGCGGGCGACGCGGCATCTTCGGCGGTCATCAGGCCGTGAGCCAGGGCATCCTGAACATCTTAGAGAGCATCACCGTCATCAAGTCGTTCAACCGCGAAGTGATTGAGGCCGAACGCCAGGCTGGCATCCAGCGCAACATGACCGACCTGCAACTGAGCACACGCCGCAAAAGCTATTTCTACAACGGTCTGAAGAGCTTCCTTGAGCAGATAGGCACCGTGCTCATCATCATCCTCACGGCCTACCTCGTGCTCATCGACTACCCCGGCATGACGATAGGTAAGATAATGTACCACGTGATGCTCTTCGCCAACGTCAGCGCGCCCATCCGCCAGCTGCACCGCATCTACGACGACATGAACGACGCGCTCATCTATGCCGAGGGCTTCTTCGGCATCCTCGATGCCGACGGCGAGGTGGAGCCTTCCGGAGCGCACAAGCCCGAGAAGGTGAAGGGCGACTTCGTGATGCAGGGTGTACACTTCACCTATCCCGGCGGAACCAAGGCTCTGACCGACGTGTCGCTCCACATCCCCAGCGGGAAGATTACAGCGCTCGTGGGCCTCAGCGGGGCGGGCAAGAGCACCATCGTCAACCTTTTAGACAAGTTCTACAATCCGCAGGAGGGCAGCATCATGCTCGACGGCACCGACCTGCGGCAGTGGGACACGCAGTGGCTGCGCGAGAACGTGGGTCTCGTCTTGCAGAAGAACCACATCTTCGACGGCACCATCGAGGAGAACATACGCTATGGCAACCCCTCGGCCACTCACGACGACGTGCTGGAGGCCGCCCGCAAGGCCTACATCTACGACCAAGTGGCGGCGCTGCCCAATGGCTTTGAGACGTCGGCCCTGCAGCTCAGCGGAGGCCAGCAGCAGCGCATAGCCATCGCCCGCATGTTCCTGAAGAACCCGCCCATCATCTTCCTCGACGAGCCGACGGCCAGCCTCGACGCCATCGCCACCGAACAAATCAAGGCCAGTATCGATGCCATCAAGCAGGGGCGCACGGTCATCATCATCTCGCATAACATCGGACAGATTATCGATGCTGACCAAATCTTCGTGCTCCAGCAGGGTCGTGTCGTTCAGGGCGGCACACCGCAGGACGTTTACCGTCAGGGTGGTCTCTACAAGGACATCTTTGATGCCAGCGCCCGCAGCATGAACATCGACAAGATTGCGAGCACGATAGGCTCCTGACGCTCATTTCTGAAAAATATCAGGTTGTTTTTGGTCGTTTCAGAAATAATGACTAATTTTGCAGCGGTGAAACGACTAACCTCCAGCCCCCTCTTTGCAGTGGCGTGTAATCTGCTGCTTGCCTACGTGGTCTATCAGATAGCCCGCGTGGCTTATCTGCTTGACAACTGGAGTTACTTCGCGCAGGGGCTGTCGTGGGAGTTGTGGAAGGGAGGACTGGTGTTCGACACGTCGGCCATTCTCATCACCAACTCGGCCTATATCGTACTGATGTTGCTGCCCCTCCACTGGAAAGAGCGCTGGGTGTGGTGGCAGAAGATGTGCAAGGTGCTCTTCGTCACGGTGAACACCGCCGCCCTCGCCCTCTGCCTGGCCGATGCCGCCTATTTCCCCTTCACCATGCGGCGGACAACGACGACTGTCTTCAATGAGTTCCAGAACGAAAGCAACGTCTTGAGCATCATTGGCACCGAGACGCTACGCCATTGGTACTTTGTCGTACTGGCTGGGATAGTAGCGATGGCATTGTGGAAACTTTGCAGACCACAACACTCGGGGCGGGCTGGCACAGGGTCTGCCCCTACATGGTGGCAGTACGATTTGGAGATGATCGTCTCCCTGGCCATCATCGTGCCTCTTGCCGTTGCTGGTATACGTGGTGGTTTTACTACTGCCGTGCGACCCATCACCATCAGCAATGCCAGCCAGTATGTTGACCGCCCCATCGACGCGGCTCTTGTGCTCAATACTCCTTTCGCCATCTATCGAACTATCGGCAAGGATGTCTTCACCGTGCCGCAGTATTTCGACAGCGAGGAGGAACTTCAAGCTATCTACAATCCCATATCTCAAATCTCAAACCTCAAATCTCAAATCAATAATAAGAACGTCGTCGTCCTCATCGTGGAGAGTTTCGGTCGTGAGTATATCGGTGCTCTGAATAAGGATTTGGAGAACGGTCGGTACAAGGGATATACCCCCTGCGTGGACAGCATCATCGGGCTGAGCACCACCTTTAAGTGGTCTTATTGTAACGGACGGAAGAGCATCGACGGGATGCCGAGCATTCTCAGCGGCATCCCCATGTTCGTGGAGCCGTTCTTCCTCACGCCCGCCTCGATGAACGAGGTGAGCGGCATCGCCGCCCTGCTTGCCAAGAAAGGCTATGAGACCGCTTTCTTCCACGGGGCACAGCGTGGCTCCATGGGTTTCCAGGCCTTTGCCCGCAAGACCGGCTTCCAGCAGTATTATGGCCGTGAGGACTTCGAGGACGACCCGCGCTTCGGCGGACATGATGACTTTGACGGCCTTTGGGCCATCTGGGACGAGCCGTTCCTGCAGTACTACTGCGCTAAGATGAACGAGATGCAGCAGCCCTTCATGACCGCCGTCTTCACCGCCAGCAGCCACCACCCCTACAAGATTCCGGAGAAATACGCTGGCCGCTTCCCCGAGGAGGGCGTGGAGATTCACAAGTGCATCCGCTACACCGACATGGCTCTGGGCCGTTTCTTCCAGGAGGCCAGCCGCCAGCCGTGGTTCCAGAACACCATCTTCGTGCTGACCAGCGACCACACGAACCAGAGCGACCACGCCTACTACCAGACCGACCTGGGCGGCTTCTGTTCACCTATTATTATATATGAGCCGTCGGACACTACGCGTGTCAAAGGTGAGATACAGCCGAAGATTGCCCAACAGACCGACATCCTGCCCACGGTGATGGGCCTCACGGGCTGCGAGGAACCCTTCGTGGCCTTCGGCATCGACCTTCTGAATACTGAGCCAGAGGACACCTGGGCCGTGAACTACCTCAACGGCACCTACCAGTATGTGAAGCACGGTCATGTGTTGCAGTTCGATGGGGAAAAGACACGCTCTGTCTATGCCCTCACCGACTCGCTGATGACCTCCCCCTTCCCCTCCAAAGGAGGGGTGGGCCTTACGCAGGAACAAATGCAGCAGATGGAACGCGAACTGAAAGCCATCATACAGCAATACATGACCAGAATGGTAAACGATAAACTAACAATAAAATGAAACTACTAACCACCATGTTGTTGGCCACGATGACGACGATTATGGCCAGCGCCCAGACAGAACTGACCTCGGACGAGGCCAAGACGCTTTACAAGAACACCACCAAGTCGCGGGTCAGCGTGCACGACCCCTCGGTGGTCTATGAACCGAATACGAAGCGGTACTACATCTTCGGCTCGCACAAGGCTGGGGCCTACACCACCGACTTCCAGAACTGGACACCAGCCAACCCAACGTGGACTCCTAACACAAACTCGTCGGCCTTTGTCACACCGGAGGTGAAGACGGTGAAGAAGGGTGGCGTGGACGTGGACTTCCCTCAGTTCAACGCCATGAACTGGTCGGCAAAGAGCGATGCCAGCTACAACATCGACGGCAATATGTGGGCTCCCGATGTTATATGGAACGAGAAGATGCAGAAATGGTGCTGCTACCTGAGTATCAATGGTGATTCGTGGCACTCAAGCATCATCCTGCTTACCTCCAACAACATCACTGGCCCGTATAAGTACCAAGGTCCCGTGGTCATCTGCGGATTCAAGGACAGCAGTCACAGTTACAAGGACACCGACCTGGAGCTGGTGCTTGGCACGCAGAGTTCGTTGCCCTCACGCTATAACGTGGGCAACAACTGGGGCCGTCGTTGGCCCCACACTATCGACCCCGCCGTGTTCTATGACGAAGAGGGCAAGCTCTGGTTGGTCTATGGCTCTTGGAGCGGAGGCATCTGGATGCTGGAGCTTGACGAGGAGACGGGACTGCGCGACTATGACGTCGTCTACCCCTCGACCAATGGCAGCAGCGACGGAGTGACCAGCGACCCCTACTTCGGTACGAAGATTGGCGGTGGCTACTACGTCTCTGGCGAAGGCCCGTACATCGAGCACATCGGCAACTACTACTATCTCTTTGTCAGCTATGGTGGCTTTGCCCCTGACGGTGGCTACGAGATGCGCGTGTTCCGCTCGGAGAAGCCCAACGGCCCTTACAAGGACGCCCAGAACCGTTCGGCTATTTTCACATCATACGTGCTAAACTATGGTTCCGGTTCAGAAACACGGGGAGAGAAAATCATGGGAGCCTACAACAACTGGGGATTCATGACCGTGGGCGAGTGTGCCCAGGGTCACAACAGCATCATCGCTGCCGATGACGGGCGTACCTACCTCGTCTATCACACGAAGTTCAATAATGGAACCATCGGCCACCAGGTGCGTGTACATCAGGTGTTCCTCAACAAGAATGGATGGCTCGTGGCTGCACCTTTCGAATATAATGGTGAGGAGGTCACCGACGAGGACATTGCTACAAAGGAGTTGGTGCCGACAGAGGAAATCCCCGGTACATATCAGATTCTCATTCATAAATACAAGATGGACCATGCCAACATGGAGGAGGTGACACCCGCGTCTATCACCCTCACCGCAGACGGAAAAGTCACTGGAACCTACACCGGCACCTGGACCCGTGACGAAGGGACGAGCTACATCGCTATCAAGCTGGGGGCAATTATCTACAACGGTGTCATCGCCAATGAGCAGATGGACCAGAAGAGCATCCAGACCACTGCCTTCACGGCCATGGCCAACTCAGGTGTCTGCGTGTGGGGCTATAAGTATAGTCCCAAGTACGCCCTTGCCTGGCAGTTGAACAACCAGAAGGTACCCGTGACGAACAACAGTAACTTCACCCGCGATGTATACCTCTATGATATGCTTTCCGAGGAGAGTGACATTTCGCTGAAATGGACGAGTAGCCATCCCGATATCATCTCCGACTACGGCAAGTACAACCCCTACGGTCTGGAGGAGAACACGAAGGTGACGCTCACCGCCCGCATGGACGTGCCCGGTTGGTTCTGGCAGCAGGACTATGTCGTGACGGCCTACTCAGAGGCTAACGCCGAGCAAAAATACGACTGGACAACGGGCATGGTGGCCCACTACGGCTTCGATGGGAACGCGGACGTCTCGTCCGCATCTGGCGATGATGCTCTTACCAATACATTCAACGAGGAGCAGAAGGCCGAGTTGGCACGCCGCAGTACCACGAAATTTCCCGTGCTCGAGGACGGCGACCCCATGCGCATAGGCCGGGTGGTACACCTCAATTTCGGAGCCGTCTACAAGGAGAGCTACGTGAAGATGGACAACCCGCTGCTGGGCGACTCGCTGCCCGAAGGAGCCACCATCTCCTTCTGGGTGAAACGTACTGACGGCAACCTCTGGGACGGACTCTTTGCTTTCGTGAACGGCAGCGCCCGGCTCTTTATGACCGGCAACTGCTATACCGGTTTCAACGACAATGCTGGAAAGTGGCTCGACATTAATCAGCCCTCAACGCGCGAGACGGACAATATTGCCGTTGGCCAGTGGCACCTCGTGAGTGTTGTCTTCACGCGCAAGGCCACAAGCTCTTCGGGTGGTATCACCGTCTACATCGACGGCACAGCCACTAAGAACGACAAGTATAACGGCGAACTTGACGGCAAGAGTATTACCACCCGCGCCGGCTTTGACTACAACGTCGTCGTCGACCACCTTGCCCAGAGTGAGGAATTCTATCTGGGCCGTGGCTCGTTCTGGGGTTCGCCCGATGCCTACTTCGACGATGTTATCGTCTACAATCGTCCGCTGTCGCTCACCCAGATTATGTCCCTGCGCAACATGCAGAACCGCCTCTTTGACTTCCGCAGCCTCGCGTTCGCTGGTTTACCTGGCGATGTCAATGGCGACGGCACCGTGGATGTGGCCGATATCTCGTCTATCATTAGCGTCATGGCCGGAGACGACTCTTACGGTAAGGCCGCCGACGTGAACGGTGATGGCACCGTGGATGTGGCTGACATCTCTACTGTCATCTCCATCATGGCCCAGTAATAACGAGACATCGGGATAACGAAATAACGTGATAACGAAATAACGAGATAACTTTATAACGAAATAACGAAAAAAACAATGGATTCAAAGTTAGTCATTTATAACACGCTGACGCGCCAGAAAGAGCGCTTCGAGCCTATTAACGCCCCGCATGTGGGCATGTATGTCTGTGGCCCCACCGTCTATGGCGACCCCCATCTGGGTCACGCACGTCCCGCCATCACCTTCGACCTGCTGTTCCGCTACCTGAAGCACCTGGGTTACAAGGTGCGCTACGTCCGTAACATCACTGACGTGGGCCATTTGGAGAACGATGCCGACGAGGGCGAGGATAAGATTGCCAAGAAGGCACGGCTGGAACAGTTGGAACCGATGGAGATTGCCGAGTACTACACCCGTCGCTACCATCAGGCCATGGATGCCCTCAATGTGCTCCGCCCCTCGATTGAGCCACACGCCACGGGACACATCATCGAGCAGCAGCAATTGGTAAAGGAGATTCTGGACAACGGTTTCGCCTACGAAAGCAACGGCTCCATCTACTTCGACATCGAGGCTTACAACAAGCAGCATAAGTATGGCATCCTGAGTGGCCGTTCCTTGGAGAACGTGAAGGATGCCAGCCGCGAGCTTGATGGGGTAGGGGAGAAGAAGAACCAGGCCGACTTCGCCCTTTGGAAGAAAGCACAGCCGGAGCACATCATGCGCTGGCCCTCGCCTTGGAGCAACGGTTTCCCTGGCTGGCATTGCGAATGCACCGCCATGGGGCGTAAGTATCTGGGCGATGAGTTCGACATCCACGGCGGCGGTATGGACCTTATCTTCCCCCACCATGAGTGCGAAATCGCACAGGCCGTGGCCTCGATGGGTCACCCTGCCGTGAAATACTGGATGCACAACAACATGCTCACCATCAACGGGCAGAAGATGGCCAAGAGCCTTGGCAACTTCATCACCCTTGAGCAGTTCTTCACCGGCGACAGTCCCTTGCTCACCAAGGCCTACTCGCCCATGACCATCCGCTTCTTCATCCTCTCCGCTCACTACCGTGGTACCGTCGACTTCAGCGACGAGGCCCTGCAGGCCGCCGAGAAGGGTTTGGAGAAGCTCCAAAACGCCCTCACCGACCTACAGCGCATTGCGGTTTCCCCGCAATGTGACCCCGAAACCGAGAAAGTAGTAAAGGCTCTACGCCAGAAGTGCTACGATGCCATGAACGATGACCTCGCCACGCCGCAGGTCATCAGCAACCTCTTCGAGGCCTGCACCGTGGTGAACCGCCTGATAGACCACAAGGGCACCATCTGTGCCGACTGCCTGAAGGAACTCACGGAGACCATGCACCTCTTCGCCGAGGACATCCTAGGACTCTCAATGGTCAATGGTCAATGTTCAATGGTCAATGGCAGCAACGCCCGCGAGGAGGCCTTCGCCAAGGTTGTCGACATGGTGCTCGACCTGCGCGCCAAGGCCAAGGCTGCCAAGGACTGGGCCACCAGCGACCGCATCCGTGACGACCTCGCCGCTGCCGGCTTCGAAGTGAAGGACACCAAGGACGGTGTTACCTGGAAACTCAATCGGTAATTCATGCGTAGAACGGAGGACACCAGTGTAGGGGCAGGCCCCGTGCCAGCCCGTGCAGTCCTGCGATTGTCCCTTTTGACAATCGCCTTGCTGTTGCTATGCGTGCAGACGTTAGCGCAGCAAGGCGGCGACATGACCCGCCCTTGGACATTCTGGTACTGGATGTACGGGGCGGTTTCTCGCGAGGGCATTCATGCCGACCTCCAGGCCATGAAGGACGTGGGGCTCGGCGGTTGCTACCTCATGCCTATTCGCGGTACGGCAGAAGCCCCCTCTAACCTCCCCCCACTGGGGGAGCCTCCGGCTCAGCAACTGTCTCCACGATTCTGGCAGATGGTGGACTACGCCTTTGCGCAGGCCGATTCCCTCGGTCTGGAAATGGGTGTACATATCTGTGACGGCTTTGCCCTCGCCGGAGGCCCGTGGATTTCTCCCGAGGAGTCGATGCAACAGATTGTCTGGAGCGACACCATTGTCCGTTTAGAGAATACGGCCTATAAGCCTTATCGGCCTTATAAGCTCAACGAGTCATTGCCTGACTCTCTGCTTCCCGCTCCTGCTGTTGCCTCTGGCAGCTACTATGAGGACATAGCCGTTTTTGTCTGTCCCGTATGGAGCGATGGTTTAGCGCCCCAGGCCGTCACCGGCACCATTGCCCGCGATGACAAGGGCACTTTCCGCTCGAAGGAGTCAGGCTACATAGAGTTTGACTATGGCCACCCCATCACCGTGCGCAGTGTCGAAGTCTGGCCCAGTGCCAACAACGTGCAGTCACAGCGTCTGCTCGTCCAGGCCAGCACCGACGACAGTGGCACGTCGTTTCGCGACGTGCGCCAGCTCGTCCCCCCGCTTCAGGGCTGGCAGAACACCACACCGAGCATGAAGGGCACCAACCACTACACATACGCCCTGCCCGAGACCACTGCCCGCCACTTCCGTTTCTACTGGACTCCCGAGGGCACCCCTCCAGGAGCCGAGGACATGGATGCCGCGAAGTGGGCTCCTGTGCTGAAACTTAATGACATTCGCCTCTCCGCAGAGTCTGTCATCGACCAGTATGAGAGCAAGAACGGGAGCGTATGGAGAATAATTAATGACGCTCCTGTCTCCAAAGGTAATTATTCCCCTCCCTCAGAGGGAGGGGCCGGGGGAGGGCCTTCTTTCGTCCGCATCCTCCGTTTCGGCCACATCACCACCAATCAACAGAATGCTACGGCTGGTGGCGGACGAGGCCTGGAGTGCGACAAGTTCTCGCGTGAGGCTGTCAGCAAGCAGCTCGACAGCTGGTTCGGGCAGTTCTTGAAGCGGCCCCATCACGATGTGGTGAAATACATGCATGTGGACTCTTGGGAGTGCGGCTCGCAGAACTGGAGCAAGAACTTTTCGGAAGAATTCAAGAAACGTCGTGGCTACGACTTGCTACCCTTCCTGCCCGTCTATGCTGGCGTTCCGATGGACAACGCCGAGCAAGTACTCCGCGATATACGCCTCACCATCAACGACCTGCTACAAGATGTCTTTATCAAGACCATTGCTAGCAAGGCAAAGGAGTATGGCGTGCAGCTCAGCTGCGAGAGTGTCGCCCCGACGATGATTTCCGACGGCATGGAGCACTACCGACAGGCCGATTTGCCTATGGGTGAGTACTGGCTTAACTCGCCCACCCATGACAAGCCCAACGACATGCTCGATGCCATCAGTGGTGCCCATGTCTACGGCAAGCGCTACGTGCAGGCCGAAGGTTTTACGGAGGTGCGCGGCGTGTGGGACGAGACTCCTGCCAGCCTCAAGACACTCCTCGACCGCAACTTCGCCTTGGGCATGAACCGTCTCTTCTTCCATGTATTCACCCACAACCCCTGGACAGACAAGAAACCCGGCATGACACTCGACGGCATTGGACTTTTCTTCCAGCGCGACCAGACGTGGTTTCCCGAGGCCCGCGCCTTTGTGGACTATGTGACGCGTTGCCAGCAGTGGCTGCAGCGGGGTTGGCCAGTGGTGGATATAGCTGTTTACACAGGCGATGACATTCCCCGCCGTGCCTGGCGACCGGAGCAGCTGGCCGACATACTTCCCGGTCTTATCGGAACCGAACGTGTGACTCAGGAGCACCGCCGTCGAGCCAACGAGGGAGTTCCCATGGAGGAGAGCCCCGTGGGTGTAAACCACAATGCTAATATCGTAGACCCTGCCGACTGGGTGAACGCCCTCGGCGGCTACAGCTACGACTCGGTTAATCCCGATGCACTATGGAATCTGCGGGCTGGCACGGGGTCTGCCCCTACACCGTTCAATAATTACCGTGCCCTTGTCATTCCTGAAGGGACGGTCGTGTCACCTCAGTCCAAGGAGAAGATTGATTCCTTACGCCGTAGCGGCATGACCATCATCGATACTCCCTGGCGGCAGTCCGCTCTCGATGGCCTTTCCCCAGACGCTTTGCTCCCAAAAGGTATCACCTTCTGTCATCGGCGCGATGGCGACACAGACATCTATTTCCTCGCCAACCAACTGGACAGCGTGCAGCAATTCTACGCCACGTTCCGCGTTCATGGCAAGGGCGTCATCATCTACGACCCCATGACGGACAGCTATACCTCGCCCATAGAAGACGTTCTCGAAGTGGGAGCGCAGTCTGCACAGACAGCGGGCGAGGACGACCGCGTTCCCAGACGGACCGTGGTAAGGATGACCATGCAGCCTCGCCAGTCGCTCTTCGTACTCTTCGGTGCCAAAGGCCTTTCACCCCGCGTTGTGGCGAAATGGACGGCACCGCTGGAGCCTGGCATGTCCCGTGACGATTTCCGCTGGCGCTTAGGTCGCAGCTGGCAGCTCACCTTCAACGAGACGGGGCGGCAGATAAAGAGTGACACGCTCTTTTCCTGGGCCAATCATCAGGATGCCGACATACGCTATTACAGCGGACACGTGCGCTACAAGAACACTATCGACATCCGTCAGCATAACCAAAACAGACCTGTGACGCTCTCCCTTGGCGACGTGCACGACGTGGCTCACGTGTGGCTCAACGGCCATGACCTCGGCATACTATGGCTCCCGCCATACGAGTTGGACGTTACTTCTTATCTGCGCAAAGGCAAGAACACGCTTGAGATAGAGGTGGTGAACACCTGGCACAACGCCCTGCGCGGTCTTGACTTGGGAATACCGCCCTACGACGGTATCTGGACTAACGCCCGCTATCGCACCAAGGGCGATGACCTCCTGCCCGCCGGCCTTCTCGGCTCCATAGAACTGAAATAGAAATGACAAACCGAATATTACTAATAACCCTTCTGTTTATCCTCGGATGGCAATTCCCCGTCTTGGCTCACCACGACTGGGAAGATCAAGGCATCCTGCAGCGTAACCGCGAGCCTGCCCGTGCTGCCTTCTTTGGTTATAAGAACACTCCCGGCGACCGCCAGCTGTCGCTTGACGGCTTATGGCGATTCCACTGGACACCCACGCCCGACGGTCAGCCCGATGGATTCCACTTACCTGACTTCGATGACTCTCAATGGGAGTTGTTCCCCGTGCCAGGCGACTGGGAGATACCTTCCCACAGCCACAAATCCCACGGCACCCCCATCTACAGCAGTAGCGGCTATACGTTCAAGATTGACCCGCCACGTGTGATGGGTGAACCAAAGCGAGACTACACTGCCTACGTGGAGCGCAACCCCACAGGCATCTATCGCCGCACATTCACCATCCCCGCCGACTGGCAGGGACAGGAGGTATACCTCCGTTTCGGAGCCGTCAGCAGCGCGTTCTACGTCTGGGTCGACGGTCAGCTGGTGGGCTATTCCCAAGGCTCGATGGAGCCCGCCGAGTTTCGCATCACCGACTACCTCATGTCTGCCACAGAGTCAAACGTCACTTTCACTCCCCCTTCACTCCCCCTTCACTCCCCTTTCACTCCCCTCCATCATCTCACCCTCCAGGTGTTCAAATACAGCGACGGCAGCTACCTTGAAGACCAGGATATGTGGCGGCTGGCTGGTGTTCACCGTTCGGTGACGCTCTTCGCTACGCCCCGCATCCGCATCCGCGACGTTGGTATCCGTACCGTCCTCGACAGCTGTTACCGAGACGCCCAACTCATCATCCACCCCGAACTGGAGGTACAGCCCGGTCAGCGCGGCGAGGGCTACCATGTGGAGGCCCGCCTCTATGACGCCGATGGCCATCCAGTAGACTTTTCAACGGCCAATGGTCAATCGTCAATGGTCAATGGTCAATGTTCAATGGTCAATGGTCAATGTTCAATGGTCAATGGTCAATGTCTTTCCGCAGATGCTGCCACCATGCTCAACCTCGACCATCGTGCCGCCATCATGAACGACCGTACGCCCCAACGCGGCTACCCCAAATGGGGCTGGCTGACGGCCAACATCAAGAACCCGCATAAGTGGACTGCCGAGAATCCCTATCTCTACACCCTTCGCCTTGTGCTGGCCGATTCTGTCGGCCAGGTCGTGGAGCAGGTAGACCAGCGCGTGGGCTTCCGCAGTCTGGAGACCGACCGTCAGGGCCGCTTCCTTGTCAACGGCATCCCCGTTCGTCTGCGTGGTGTGAACCGCCACGAGATGGATCCCGAACTGGGACATGTGATGACCGAGGAGCGCATGTTGCAGGACATCATCCTGATGAAGCAGGCCAACATCAACGCCGTGCGCACCTGCCACTACCCCAACACGGAGCGGTGGTACGAACTATGCGACTCGCTGGGTCTCTATGTCATGGACGAGGCCGACATTGAGGAGCACGGCCTACGTGGACAACTGGCCAGCGACCCCACGTGGGCAGCCGCTTGGCTCGACCGTACTCAGCGCCTCGTCATCCGCGACCGCAATCACCCCTCCGTCATCTTCTGGAGCCTGGGCAACGAGGCCGGCTGGGGTCCGAACTTCGCCATGACCGCCGCCTGGATTCATGAGTACGATCCCACGCGGCCCGTACACTATGAAGGCGCACAGGGCAGTCCAGCCATTCCCCGCCCCTTTGAGGGGAGGGGCCAGGGGTGGGGTTTCGACCCGCCTTCTGTCGATGTTATCAGCCGCTTCTACCCCCGCACCCAGGACGAATACCTCAACCCCGGCGTGGCCGACAGCAATATGGAGCGCCCAGAGAACGCTCGCTGGGAGCGGCTGCTCTCTCTTGCTCAGAGTAGTGATGTAACCTCAAATCTCAATTCTCACTTCTCAATTCTCAAACCAAGTCCTGTCCTCACTAGCGAATACGCCCACGCCATGGGCAACGCGATGGGCAATCTACAGGAATACTGGGACGAAATTTACAGCCACCCGCGCATGCTCGGCGGCTTCATCTGGGAGTGGGCCGACGAGGGAATCTTCATCGACCGTCCCGACGGCAAACGCATGACGGCCTACGGCGGCGATTTCGGCGACAAGCCCAATCTGAAAGCCTTCTGCCTGAAGGGCATCGTGAGCTGCGACCGACAGCCCACCCCCAAATACTGGGAGGTGAAGCAGGTCTACGCCCCCTTACGTTTCTCGCTATCACCCTCTCCATCTGTAGGGGCAGGCCCTGTGCCAGCCCGCCAAGCCCCCAATGTCAGTTTGGATGTGGCTCTTCTCGACTCAACCTGCACGCTTTCCGACTACGACATCCACCAAAAGGAGCACGACGGACTGCTCGATGTCTGGGTCACCCTGCGTCACGATAGGCTTTGGGCAAAGGCCGGCCATGAGGTGTGCCGCCAGCAGTTCAGCTGCGCAGATAGCGCAGCCTACGGGACACCCACTGGGAGCGCGGACGTCTCGTCTGCAACAGGGAGCGCAGGCGTCTTCGCCTGCGACATGCGGGCGGGGACGACCGCGCTCCCAATCACCGCCTGTCTCTTCCGCGCTCCCACCGACAACGACCGCGGCTTCGGCAACTGGATAGCGAAGGACTGGACACGCCAGGGCCTCGACCGTCTGCGTGACAGCCTCATCAGAGTCACTCACACCCCCTGTCCCGTGGTCGGTGGTATTTCCGCCGACAGTTCCCCCAGTCCTGTGGTCGGTAGTTTTGCCGCCGACAGCACCGTCGCCTACCTCACCACCAGCGGTAGCATCATCGTGAACTACAAGACCACCCCTTGTCCCGTGGTCGGCGGTAGCTCCGCCGACAGTCCCGTCGGCCTCGACCTCCTCGTTACCTTCACCCCACAGGGCGACCTCCCCACACTTCCCTGTCTGGGCATCACCCTTGCCCTTCCACGCGCCCTGAACCGCCTCCGCTACTTTGGCCGCGGCCCTTGGGACAACTACCCCGACCGTCACGCCTCCACATATATTAATGTATGGGAGAGCACCGTCCAGGAGCAGTACGTGCACTACCCCCGTCCGCAGGACAGCGGCAACCACGACGACACCCGCTGGCTGGAACTCACCGACTCCACTGGCCACGGCATCCGCGTCACCGCCGTGGTTCCCTCTTTCTCCTTCTCAGTCCTGCCCTACTCCACGGAGCACATCTACCAGACCGCCCACGACTGCGACCTCGTGGAAGACCCCGACCATGTCTACCTCAACCTCTGCTGCGCCGTCCTCGGCCTCGGCAACAGCTCCTGTGGTCCCGGCGTGCTGAAGAAATATGCCATCCCTCAGAAGCCTCACACCCTACACGTCAGAATTCTCCCCTTGTAGGTCAGCCTTCTTCAACAACAACATAATTTTTTTATAAACCTTTTTATTATTACTACTATGAACGAAATTCAGAATTTAGCCCCGCAGTGCGTATGGAAGAACTTCTACGCACTCACCCAGGTGCCCCGTCCCAGTGGTCACCTTGAGAAGATTCAGCAGTTCCTGCTCGACTTTGGCAAGCAGGCCGGTGTGTTCGCAGAGAAAGACCCCGCCGGAAACATCCACTTCCGCAAGCCCGCCACGCCTGGCATGGAGAGCCGCAAGGGCATCATCCTGCAGGCCCACATGGACATGGTGCCGCAGAAGACTCCCGAGTCCACCCACAACTTCGAGACCGACCCCATCCAGCCGTGGATTGACGGCGAGTGGGTGAAGGCCAAGGGCACCACCCTCGGTGCCGACAACGGCCTTGGCGTGGCCTCCATCATGGCCATCATGGAGGACAAGACGCTGAAGCACGGCCCCATCGACGCCCTCATCACCGCCGATGAGGAGACCGGCATGTTCGGTGCCAACGACCTGCCCAAGGGCGAGCTTGAGGGCGACATCCTCCTTAACCTCGACTCCGAGCACTGGGGAAAGTTCGTCATCGGCTCAGCCGGCGGCATTGATGTCACCGCCCAGCTCGACTACAAGGAGGTGGAGACCGACCCAGAGGACGTGGCCGTGAGCATCGCCGTACAGGGACTGCGCGGAGGCCACAGCGGACTGGAAATCAACGAAGGCCGTGCCAATGCCAACAAGCTGCTCGTGCAGATAGTCCGCGAAGCCATCGCCGACCTCGATGCCCGCCTCTGCTCCTGGCACGGCGGCAACATGCGCAACGCCATCCCCTTCAAGGCCGTCGCCGTGCTCACCCTGCCAAAGGAGAACCTACAGCAGCTGAAGGACGACGTGGTCGACTGGCGCGATACTTTCTGCGATGAGTTCAAGCTCATTGAGCCGCAAGGTGTCGGCGTCACCATCGAGGAAGTCGACTTACCGAAGATGCAGGTGCCCGAGGAAATACAGGACAATATCATCAATGCCATCTACGCCTGCCATGACGGTGTCATCCGCTTCATCCCCGCCTACCCCTCTGTGGTCGAGACCTCGTCGAACCTCGCCATCATCGACATCGACGGTGGTCATGCTGCCATCAAGATTCTTGCCCGCAGCAGCCGCGAGGACATGAAGGACTACGTGGCCACGATGCTCGAGAGCTGCTTCTCCATGGCTGGCATGAAGGTCGAGACCAGCGGCTCGTATGGCGGCTGGGACCCCAACCCCGACTCAGAAATCCTCCACCTGCTCCTCAAGGAGTATAAGGAACTCTTCGGCAAGGACGGCATCATCCAGGTGGATCACGCCGGTTTGGAGTGCTCCGTCATCCTGGGCAAGTACCCCCACCTTGACGTCGTCTCCCTCGGCCCCACGATGAAGTCGCCCCACACCACCCAGGAGCGCGCCCTCATCGAGACTGTCGCCCCCTTCTGGCAGCTGCTTGTAAAGACCCTCGAGGACGTGCCCGCAAAATAGTAGGCCAGTTACCTTGTCACAAAACTTGCGTTAATTACTTATAACGCCAAAAGGATTACTAAGAATGAACGTTAAAGATTCGGTCTTTAGCGTTCATTCTCTTTTACTAAGCTTTTTTCCCGTCCCCGCCGACTCTTTGTTTGATGTGAACTCGTTCTGAAAAATATTTACATTGACCCCTCTGAGACTCCGATTTTTTGAATGAGGTCCTTGAGGGATGGCGTATGAGCCAGTTTTGAGAGGGGTAGTTTCCGCGTTTTTCACGCTACTGCTCAGCTATGAGCTGATCGCCCCTTAGAACTGGTTCGTTTTAGTCGGTTTTTACCGAAAAAGGTGGTCTTGTAGTACAAGACCATATCTTTTGTAGTACAAGACCATATCTTTTGTAGTACAAGACCATATCTTTTGTTGAACAAAACCATATCTTTTG
>JAFVFY010000081.1 GCA_017475265.1 Prevotella sp.
AGTGATATGCGAAGATTCTATCGGTATCATTTGCAACGATATTGCGGTATCATTTGGGGTGATATAAGTGGTATCATTTGGAGTGAAAACATCGGTATCATTTGAGCGACAACATCGGTATCATTTGGCCGATATTATCAGATAGGTAGAGAAAACGGCTTTCTCTATGAGAAAAAACGTATTTGTCTATAGGAGAAAACGGCTTTCTCTAGTAGACAAAACGGCTTTCTCTCACGAGCCTTTCCGAGCTTTCCATCCGAGAAAGTAGGAAAGTAGGAAAGTAGGAAAGCCGACATTAAGGTGTTTTAGGGTACGAAAAGGTAGGGAAAGTACAGAAGAACGACATAATAAGCAGGAATTAATTGTTAATTAATATATATATTAAATAATATTATAATAACAATATAACAGTAATATAAATAATAATTCCTACCTTTTTCTTCTTTTTCTCTCTCCGAAATAGGTTAATGTCGGCTTTCCTACTTTCCTACTTTCCTACTTTGTCAAAAAGGTAATGAAGTGTTTATATTAAATAATGTATATTTTTTGCTTTGGATTTTATTCGTATTAAAAATATTCGTATATTTGTACGCAATTAATGTTACAGGCTAACAAAACACATTATTTATGCTACTACAGAGGAATATCGTCAAGAAGTATCTGAACTTGCTCGGTGAGGAGCAGACAGCGAAGCCCTGGGAGCAATACCAGCGGTTCTTCCTGAACGAGGACATACAGGCCAACATCCATAAAATCAAGGAGGAGCAGTTTCAGGAGGGCTTTCTTCGTGAACTGTTTGTCAAGGTGCTGGGCTACACCATCAACCCCTCGCCCAACTACAACCTGACGACGGAACAGAAGAACGAGGTGGGGGCGAAGAAGGCCGACGGAGCCATCCTAATAGACGGCAAGGTGATAGGCGTGATAGAGCTGAAAGACCACAAGACGCCCGACCTTGCCAGCATCGAGCTTCAGGCTTTTGGCTATAAGAGCAAGCAGCGGGACACGCGCCTGGTCATCATCTCCAACTTCGAGAAGCTGCGCCTGTATATCGACAATGCCGTGGAGTTCCGCGAGTGGGACATCTTCCATATCACTGCCGAGGAGTTCCGCGAGCTATACCTTTGTCTGGCATGGGAACAAGTGAAGCACGGCGTGGCCTTGCAGATGAAGCAGGAGTCGGTGTCGAGCGAAGACCAGATAACCAAAGCCCTCTACCGCGACTACTCGCACTTCAAGCGCGTGCTCTTTGCCGACATCCTGAAGAACAACCCGTTACCCTTATCTCTCACAGAAAGCACGGAAAGCACAGAAAACTGCGAGAAGACTGACGAGAAGGAATGGCAGTTGCTGCTGTTCAAGAAGACGCAGAAGCTGCTTGACCGTCTGCTCTTCATCTTCTTTGCCGAGGACTGCGGACTGCTGCCACCCAACTCGATGGTGCAGATTATCGAACAGTGGGAGAAACTGAAGGAGCTGGATGCCTACGTGCCCTTCTACGAGCGCCTGAAGAAATACTTCGGCTACATGAACACCGGCTTTCAGGGAAAGAAGTACGAGATATTCGCCTACAACGGAGGTCTGTTCAAACCCGACGAGGTGCTCGACAGCATCAGGATCAGCGACGAGCTGCTGGTGGAGCATACCCGTCGGCTCGCTGCCTACGACTTTGAGAGCGATGTTGACGTGAATATCCTTGGCCACATCTTCGAGAACTCCCTGTCGGAGATTGAGGAGGTGACGCAGCAGATTCAGGCATCAGGTGCTCCCCTTCCTATCGGGGAGGTGTCGGGGGAGAGGCTTTCAAAACGCAAGCAGGACGGCGTGTTCTATACCCCGCAGTATATCACGAAGTACATCGTGGAAAACACCGTGGGGCGTCTCTGCGCAGAGAAGAAACAGCAGCTCGGCATTGTGGAAGATGAGTACCTTTCCGACCAGCGCCGACAGCTACAGACCAGGAAGCGACTGCTCGACCAGTTGAAGCAGTATCGTGAGTGGTTGCTACAGATTACCATCCTCGACCCCGCCTGTGGCAGTGGAGCGTTCCTGAATGCCGCCCTACAATTCCTGATGAAGGAGCATAAGCTGATAGACGAGATGGAGGCAAAAGTCACAGGTTCTGCCATCGTCTTTCAGGACGTGGAGAACAGCATCCTGGAGCATAACCTCTATGGTGTGGACATCAACGAGGAAAGTGTCGAGATAGCCCAGCTGGCCCTCTGGCTCCGCACCGCCAAGCCCCACCGCAAACTCAACTCGCTGAACAAAAACATCAAGTGTGGCAACTCGCTTATCAGCGACCCTGCCATAGCAGGTGACAAAGCCTTCGACTGGCAGAAGGAATTCCCACAGGTCTTTGAGAAGGGAGGATTCGATGTGGTGATAGGGAATCCACCGTATATACCAACAGAGCGGATATCTTCTGTTTACAAATCTTTTTATGAACAAGTATATCAATCTGCCTACGGAAGGATAAATGTTTATCCCCTCTTTTATGAAAGAGGACTGTCATTATTGAAAAACAACGGATTGTTGGGCTATATTACTCCGTATACAATAATGAAAAATCAATATTATGTGGAAGCCAGGCGATACATCTTGGACAACTGTAATATATTGTGTCTTGTTGATTTTTCAGGTTATCCTGTATTTGAAGATGCTACGGTAGATAGTATCATATTGATTCTACATAAGCATCAACCAAAACTATCTAATCAATATCTTTTTGTAAACAATATTAAGGACTTTACAAATGGCTTCTACTCAACGTTGGAAGCTAAACAATCGGACATATTTCAACATGCTGATTTGTCATTTTGTAATATTGGAAGTACGCTTGACTTCAATAGAATAGTAGTTGATTGTGTAAAGTTAGGTGAAATAGTAAACTTTAAACAGGGCATTATAACAGGTAACAACAAGAAGTTCTTAACAAAGCAAGAAGGTAACAATACCAAAAAGGTCATAACAGGCTCTGATTTTAACCGATATTCGTTGAGGTGGCATAAAGATTATGTCATATATGATATAAACGAATTGCATAGACCTCGTGTACCTGAAATTTTTGAGGTTGCAGAAAAACTTCTATTGCGTCAGACCGGATCATATCCTATATGTATGATAGATACAGATTCATATTATACGCTTGATACTGTTCATAACGGCATAATTAAAGATAAGAGATTTAATTTAAAATACGTAATGTGTTTAGTGAACAGTAAATTACTTCGTTATTTATATGAGAGTTCTGTAAATGAATCAGGAAAAGTGTTTGCTCAGGTCAAAATCATATATATAGATCCTCTCCCTGTCAAAGTTGTTTCAGAAGCTTCCCAGCAACCCTTCATAGCTCTTGCTGACACAATGCTCTCTCTGAACACCCAGCTTCAGGATAAGCGTACCCGTTTCCTTCGTCGTCTGAGCGATAATCTGGAGGGTGTGAAGATTACTACTGCCCTGCAAGCTTTCGACCAGCTGGATTTCAAGGGTCTGATGGCAGAGCTGAAGAAACAGAAGATACACATACCCGTGAAGGAACAGGACGAGTGGGAAGACTTCTTCAAGGAACGCGTAGCAGACTGCCAGGCACTCTCGGCACAAATAAAGGCTACCGACGAGGAAATAGACACCAAAGTGTTCGACCTCTACGGACTGACGGAGGAAGAGCGAAAGATAGTGATGGAGGCATAGTACAAATCAGTTATGGAAGTATCGTCCTATCGCCCACGCAATCCTGGTCACGACTATTATGGCCGGGGAACGTATTTAATAACACTCGTTGTTAACGGACGCGAGAGTCTGCTTTCACGATTTGTGAATGATGTCGCTCACGAAAGCCCTGCGGGGCGTGAACGTCTTGTGCTCACACCACTTGGTGAGGCCATACAAAGGGCATGGCAGCAGATACCAGCCCGACAGTCAATACACGGCAATCACGTAGTGGTACATGCGTGCGTATGTATGCCTGACCATTTTCACGGAGTCATCGAAGTGCTGGACCCCATGTCGTGGAGCTTAGGCGACATCATCCAGGCCTTCAAGGCTTTCTGCACCAGCTGCTGGCAGCAGGGGCTGGGGCTTCCCACCTCTGTCAATCGACCGATATCGGCCGATTGCAGGGGTGAGGGGGCTCCCGACTGGCTGCGGGCGAAGGCAGCCATGCACGGCAATGAAGGAGCACTGGTTCGCAGCCTGTCGAAAAAGCAGCGCCAGGAGTACTACACCTTTGTAGGACGCCAGCAGCGCCCGCTCTTCGATGACAATTACGACGACACGGTGTGCCTTGACGAGCGCCACCGCCAAGCGATGATAGCCTACGTGCACGACAATCCTCGCCGCGCCCAGTTGCGACGACTCCTTCCCGACTTCTTGCACCGATGTCTGCATGTGCAGATAGGTGGACGCAGCTATGGCGCATTTGGAAACCTGTTTCTTCTGAGGTGGCCTCGCAAGGTTCAGGTGATGTGCCACCGTCGCCATCCCGTGAGCCGACTGCCATACGAGCAGACCGACGATTACGCCAGTGACTGCAGACAATGGGAGGCTGCCATTATGGAGGGCTGTACGGTTATTGTCACGCCAGGTATATCACGCGGTGAACAACTGATGAAAAACGAGTGCATAGATCGGAGCTTTCCTCTGATACACCTGCAGGCAACACCTATCGGGCGCTACTGGAAACCCGAGCTGAAGCGCTTTGATGCTTGTGCCCGGGGCTCGCTGCTCATACTGGCACCGTGGGATATTGACGCGATGGGTGATGTTAACGGCATACCAAAGGATAGCGACTACAGCCGGTTCCACAACCTCAACACATTGGCCGCCGAGATATGTGCCTTCGACGGCGAGGCGAAGATAATAGCAGACAAATAACTATTGCTCTGTAGCAAGAATTGAATGTCATCTTCTTTGACCTACCCTATGGTTCTGGAGGGCTAGGTCTTTTAATTTATGTATATATAGGTTAATTAATTTAACTAAAATAGACTATTTCTCTCCGGAGAGGTTTTATGCGCGCGCGCGAGGCTTCATATTAACTCTCTATAACTTTTTACCAGGTAAAACTCTTTCTCCAGTTGCAGCGGGAGTTTTGGGCAATATTATTACCAATTTCCTAACATTTCATTAGCAAATCATTACCAGCCCTTGACAAATTCTCCAAAGGCCGTATCTTTGTAGCGGGTAAACCCGCGCAACATTTTCCGGCGTTTAATGAGCTCTTTTGACCGCAAACTGTCTTCGCGTGAAGCAGGCCGGTTATTAAAAGAGCTGTTAAACGCCACATGGCAAAATCTAAAAAACAGCCCAAGACCCGTAAACCGAAGTTTACAGGCAAGACACGATGGTTTGACTTGGTGAGAAAAGAGTTCCACCCAGAACTACGCCAATTCGTAAAAGACATCAGCGAGTATTTAATCTGTAGCAATCCAGACAACTGGAAGAATTTTTCTGTGTGCAACGTTGACTATAAAAAAATCAGAAAGTCAATGTTCATTTATGAGATTGCGAAGTTCCTTTACTCAATCGGTAAGCAAGAGGGTCTTAAATGCTCTCTGAGGGTGTTCTGTCAATACCTTTCAAAAACTGAACATAGCAATTTCGGTTTAAAGGAAGGCTCTATTAAAACACAGATTATCAGAATGTTATCCTATCTTGATAATGAGAAAAACAAGGATGAAAAGTGGTAGCACTTATAAGGCAAACAAAAGTAACAAAAGTTATGGAATTTGAGGGTTAGAAAGAAAACGAATATTTTTGCAGCATCAAAATTGGAAATCGCGAAAATCTTTCATAGTTCCAATTATTTTTTTTCGTAGCAAAGCGTTGCTACACAAGCAGTCCGGTTCGGGACGAATAGGGCTGCTTTTCGAAGAAGACTATTATATAATAAATAATGTTGGGGTCGCTCCCCAAAGTCCTACGGTTTCTGTTCGTGGTGAATCGGAACCATCACTCTCACCAAGCGAAGAGGCCGAGGAAGGTCTCGCGGGATTTCAGAGCCTCCTTCGCTATACGAAAGATTTTGAATAATCATAAAACAAAACATTTTAAAAAACTAAATAATATGAAGAAAAGAAATTTTCGCGCTACTAAGAGTAGCAAGACTCGCGAAGAACTGAAGATGACTATCTTCGACCAACGTGGGGAATCGAGCAAGTTTGCTCCAGATTCGTTTGCAACATCAGTATTATCGATGTGCGTACCGGATTGGATTCCCTCGACCCTGTACTTTGAAATAACCGACAGCCTGCGCGGGTTCGATTCTGAGATGGCTTTGGTTATTGCGGATGACATTATCGACTGCTGGAGTGGTTTGGGACTGCACGTCACAAACATCGAGCACATCGACGACCTCTTGGGGCATCTTTATGCCAAGATACTGGCGTGCGCCTTTAAACAAGGTATTCATCTAAAGTATCCCATCTAAACGAAAAACGTGGGGGCACGAAGTGCCGGCTAAGTGCCTCCATCTTATTTAATTGAAAGAACAAACAATGGATAAACAAAAGAAAATCAAGGTTCGCGGCTCGGGATGCTACGACCTTTCAGACAACAGTTTCAGTTTTAAGGCTTTCAACGAGGCACCACCTTCTAAGCAAAACGTGCAGACTTGCGCGGGTGGTGGCAAGAGCTGGATTACGGTAGGCTCTGACCCGTCGCGGATGATTAGCCTAAAGTGCAAGCAGTCATCGCCCGACCAGTACAGTGAGCTGGTGACTCAGTTCAACAAATTGACCAAGGACTTGAAGCCCTCGAAACCCGTGAAGATGCCCGACCGTCTGCGCGTGGTATGTGAGGATGGCCTCCAGTGCTGGCTCAACGAGTCGAAGGCTGAGCTGACGTTCTCGGGCACCGTCAACATTGGCAAGCACACTCGTGACTGGCAAGCAGAGGTGCTGAGGCAGGTGCAGCTGGTGGTGCGCCGTCTGCCGGCATCGGAGAAGTTCAACACAATCGTTAAGAAATTTAAAAACCAAAAGGAGGAAAATAGAAATGTTTAGAATCACTTATCTAGTCCGTGTCTTTTGCGAAATGCAGCAGATGACATGGGAAGCGTGGCAGGAGGCCATGCAGAAGGCTAAGTCTATCGTTGCGGAGATACGCCGCGAGTTCAAGGCTTACAAGGAGACGGGCGACGCTGCCCACAAGGACAAGGCCGACGAGCTGAAACGCACGCTGCCGGGTGCCTGTTTCCAGGCTGGTGACTTTGCGGTGAGCATTGGCACGAAGAAGTATAACAGGGGGAAGCGCGGACGCTGGCGCGAGATGCGCTATGCCTATCTGAACGGGCTGGTGGTCATCGACGTAGACCATGTGGACAACCCTCGTGAGCTGTTCGAGCGTATCAGCAAGGAGCACGACCTGAAGGCTGAGGGCATACTCCTTGTCTATGTCTCGGCACGCGGCGAGGGCTTGAAGATAGTGTTCAAGGCTCGGGAAGAGTGGTCAAACTTGATTTGCCAGCAGTATGAGATGGCATCGCTTCTCGGCATCCTCGACTTCGTGGATGATGCTTGCAAGGACTCATCTCGCCTCAGTTGGCTGACTGGCCCTGATGATGTGCTTTACTGTGACACAAAGGAACTTTTTAATGTAGAACCCACAAATGAATAAGACGACTATGAACGAAGAAATCATTCGCACAGACTATGATCTGGCTTACGGCGACCGCTACCGCCAGACACCGAAGGGCGACTCATCGCCCCTGATGCCGAAGTGGCAGGAGTTTGAGAAACAACGCAGGGCAGAACGCAGGAAGAAGGGGAAGCCGCAAAGCTTGGAAGCTTCGCCTACTAAGCAAAGCTTGGAAGCTTCACCTACTACACTGGAGGAAGAGGTGTTTGTACGTGCCGTGAACGATTACTATGCTAACGGTGTGGAGGAGGGTCACCGGCACGAGACGTTCATCAGCGAGCTGGCTCCGTGGCTCTTGCTTCACACGGACAACAACCCGGCTAAAGCCCTTGCCCTAGCCCATCAAGTGGAGTGGGTGAAGAAATGGACTGACCGCACAGCGGGCGAGCTGGAAAACGTGCTTCAGACCGTCAGCGAGCGTCCGCTGCTGCGCAAGCTGCCCAAGCGTCTGACCGACCTGATGGCGAAGGCCAATGCCGACGTGGCGTTGCAGATGGCGACAGCGCAGGACATCGACCCCTTGGCAGACCTGCCCTTCGAGAAATGGTGCAACGAGATAGAGAGGTTCTTCGACGTGTTCCCCTGTCTGCGCGAGGTGTGCGAACCCCATCCGCGCCGTCTGTGGCCCTTCCTGCTCTTTGCATCTGCTGCCATGATGGGCACGTGTATGACGCTCTGCTACTACAGGTTCTACGTCGACAATACCATCCGCTGCCGACTGAACTACATCATCCTGGGCATAGGCGACCCCACCAGCGGCAAGGGCACGCTGAGCCGTCTGCAAGAGCTGCTGCTGGCACCCATCATCGATGCCGACGTGTTGGCAGACGAAGCCACTAACGCCTGGAAGGAGATGAAGGGCAACGCCGCCACCAACCATGACACGAAGGCCCGCGACAAGATCTACAACCGCATGTTTGGCCCGAGAGCCTCGAACACGGAGTTCATCCGCTCGATGATAAACTGCAAGACAGTGGTGGACGGCATGGAGATGAATAATCACCTCATCACGGTGGACTCGGAGAAGGACAACAGCATCAACATGTCGAGGTCTGGAGGTTGGCAGAACCGCGACATCATGGCGCTGAAGGCGTTCCATAATGAGTTCGACGCACAGCACTACTCCAACAACCAGTCGGTGAGCGGACGCTTCCGCATATACTGGAACCAGATAGAGACTTGCACGCCGCCCACGCTGAAAAGACTGGTCAACGAAAGGAACTTCAACTCTGGTCTTGACACCCGTATGGGGGCTATTCCCATGGGGCAGGACGACTTTGTCATGATGCCCCTGATGAACGAGCACGACACGACTCTGGAGAAGGCAAACGAAACACTCAAGGAGTGGGCGTATAAGCTGGACCAGCGTAGCGGTGAACTGCCGCTGTGGCCTCTGGTGGTGCATGTGCATAAGTGGTGTGACGAGCATTGTGCCATTGCCAAGTTCAACAACAAGGACAAGGCCGACTGGGTGCTCACCAAGCGTGTGCCGTACTATGGCATCAACGTGAGCGCACCCTACATCGACATGCGTCATTGGGAGGAGCGCGAAAAGACGGGCACGTACCAGATAGACGACACGGACATCGCCCTGTGTGACCTGGTAGTCGATATTCAGTATCGCACGCAGCATTATTGGTTTTATGAACTACATCGTCTTTACTACGACAACCAGCTGCGCGAGGCAGCACAGCAACGCCGACGTACCAACAAGTTCATGGAGTGCTTCAGACAGCTGCCAGAGGAGTTCACGACCGAAATATTTGCCAAGACATTCGGCTATGCCAATAACCGCGCAGGACAGAAAACACTGGAACGTCTGCTTGACGACAAAGCCATTGAACGTACCAAGCGCGGCAACTACAAAAAACTCGTTTCCGAACTGTAGAAAGTAGGAAAGTAGGAAAGCCGACATTAAGGTGTTTTCAGGAAAAAGGCAGGACTTAGTAAATGAGCCTCTGCTTTTTTTTCATCCATCTTTCTCTTTTCAGGTATGATTATACGGTGTGCGGAGATGTTCTCACGGCGGGCATTGTAGTCACAAAGCGAGTCCTTTGCACTCGGAAATGAAAAGAAAAACTTGTTTTCCTTTTGCATTTCCCTCGTTTTTTCGTAACTTTGCCGCCCAAATAACGAATAGTGTCAATTATGAAAAGATTTTTTGTGTTTTTTGCGGCTTCTGTGATGCTTCTCTCTTGTCAGGAGAGTTTGGAGGAGCGTGCCGCCCGTGAAGCCCGTGAGGTAACGGAGACCAAGTGTCCCATGCCAGTTGCCGACAATGTGATTCTGGATAGTGTTGTGTTTGATATTCCAACGCTGACTCAGTCACAGTATTTTCGCGTTAAGGGAGAGCTGGACAATGACTCCCTGTTTGAGTCTGTGGATTCCCGTAGCCTTCTGCTTCAGGAATTGAAGAACGCACCTACCTATCGTGCTTTGAGGGAGCGTGGCGTGCTCTTCCACTATGTCTACTATTCAACAAAAGAGCCCAGCAAGGTGATGCTGGAGCTTACGCTTACCCCGGAAGACTATAAACAATAAACAATAACCAATAACCAATAAACGTTAGACAATAACCAATAAACGTTAGACAATAACCAATAAACGTTAAACAATAAACGATAGACGAGGGGCAATAAACAATAAACGTTGATTCGCATTTGATAGCGCACCAACGTTTATTGTTTGTCGTTTAATGTTTATTGCTCTTTCTCTTCCTCTGCGGTCATTTCGCCTTCAATGGTGAGCCTCACCACTTCTACCTTGCCGTTGCAGTGGACGGTGATGGTCTTGGCGAAACGTCCCAGACGCTTGCCAGTGCCATTGTAGGTTACTTTAATCTCACCTTTCTGGCCGGGCTGTACGGGTTCCTTGGTGTATTCGGGAACGGTGCAGCCGCAAGAACCGATGGCCTGGTTGATGACCAGGGGAGCATCGCCGATATTCTCGTAGGAGAATACACAATGAACCACAGGTGACTTCTGAGAGAACTGGCCGAAGTTATGAGTCACTTTGTCGAACTTGATTTCGGCCTGTGCATTGGCGGCATTGATACCGCCAATGAGCAACATGATGAATAATAAAAATTTCTTCATAGCCTTATTTACTATTTGACAATTTACTATTTGACAATTTAAGCTTTTATTCCTCCTCGGGTTTCATGTTGGTGTAGACGGTCTGCACATCGTCGAAGTCCTCCAGCTTCTCCACCATCTTGTCGATGGCTTCACGCTGTTCAGGAGTAACATCCTTCAGGTCGTTGGGGATGCGGGTGAACTCTGCTCCAGTCACTTCGAAGCCGTTCTCCTCCAGGTGTTTCTGAATGGCAGAGAAGCTGCTGGGCTCGCCATAGATGGTGATGCTGCCCTCTTCCTCATCCTCGTCGTACTCATCATCCACGCCATAGTCAATGAGGTCGAGAATCATCTCGTCCATGTCCAGTCCGTCCTTCTTCTTGAAAGTGAAGACGGCCTTGTGGTCAAAGAGGAAGCTCAATGACCCCTGTGTTCCGAGGTTGCCCGAGAACTTGTTGAACACTGAGCGCACGTCACCAACAGTACGGGTGTTGTTGTCAGTCAGGGTCTCCACGAAGATGGCCACTCCGTGAGGTCCATAGCCCTCGTAGGTCACCTCCTTGTAGTCGCTCTGGTCCTTACCCATAGCGTTCTTGATGGCACGCTCGATGTTGTCCTTCGGCATGTTCTCACGCTTGGCGTTGGCAATGATGGCACGCAGGGCAGGATTGTTCTCCGGCTCCGGGCCTCCAGCCTTTACTGCGATGGCAATCTGCTTGCCAATCTTGGTGAATGTCTTGGCCATGTGGCCCCATCTCTTCAGCTTTGTAGCTTTACGGTATTCAAATGCTCTTCCCATAACTTTTATTTACGATTTACTAATTTACTATTTACGATTTGTTACCTTAGTTGAGCGCCTAACTTTGAAGTAAGTTGAGCGATGAGTTTCTGCATGATAGCATCTATCTGCTTGTCGTTCATGGTCTTCTCCTCGTCCTGGAGGATGAAGTTCACGGCGTATGACTTCTTGCCGGCAGGGAGGTTCTTGCCCTCATAGACGTCGAAGAGTTCCACCTGCTTCAGGAGTTTCTTCTCTGCCTGACGAGCCACCTGCTCTATCTGGGCAAACTCTACAGCATTGTCTACCAGTAGAGCCAGGTCACGGCTCACGGCTGGCTGACGGGGAATGTCAGTAAAGGTCACCTTGTTCTTCTTCGTTGCCTTCATCAGTTGTGTCCAGTTCAGTTCTGCAAAGAACACAGGCTGCTGCAGGTCGAACTTCTTCAGCACAGCCTTCGACAGGATGCCCATCTCACCCAGTTTCTTGCCACCACGGTTCTCAATGGTCATTCCTTCTGCGAAGACGTTCCACTCAGACTTCTTCATGACGAAGTTGCTCATTCCTATGCGTGCCAGGATGTTCTGCACATCGGCAGACAGCTCATAGAAGGTGGAGTCCTCGTTGGGATGTGCCCAAGAGCCTTCCACACGCTTACCTGTCACCCAAAGTCCCAGGAAGTTCTCCTCCTTATAGGCCTGCATGGGGTCATCATCATTCTGACGTTCAGGGTCGAAGAAGTAGCAGTTGCCAAACTCAAAGAACCTCAGGTTGGTGACCTTGCGCTTCACATTATGCTCCACGCTCTCCAGACCGCCGTAAAGCAACGTTTGGCGCATAACACCAAGGTCGCTGGAAAGCGGGTTCATAATCTTTACGATTTGAGGATTGAGAGTTGAGATTTGAGATTTCTCATCTTTTTCTTCATAATAAGCAACTTTCGTGAGTGAGTTGTTCAGTATCTCATTGAAGCCAGCACCTATGAGTTGCTCGCTGATGATATTCTGCAAAGTATGCTTACGGTCCTCATCACCCTTGATGACAAGGCTGGACTTCAGCTGCGTGGGAATCTCCACATTATTATATCCATAGATACGCAGGATGTCCTCCACCACGTCACAGGGACGCTGCACATCTACACGATAGGCAGGAATCTCCAGCTGCAGACCCTCAGCAGTCTCACTGAGCACCTTCATCTCCAACGACTGGCAAATGCTCTTGATAATCTCTGCAGGGATGTCCTTACCCACCAGCGAGTGCACATAGCTGTATTTCAGGTCGACGACGGCGTTCTCAATGGGTGAGGGATATTCATCGCGTATCTCCATCGAGATTTTTCCTCCTGCCAGCTCCTTGCACAGGATGGCTGCCTGTTGCAGAGCATAGATGACTCCATTGGGGTCAATGCCACGCTCAAAGCGGAAGGAAGCATCAGTGCTCAGCCCATGACGGCGTGCAGACTTACGAATCCAGGTGGGATGGAAGTAGGCACTCTCCAGCACAACGCTATGAGTGGTCTCATACGTACCACTGCCCTTACCACCAAAGACACCTGCTATACACATAGGTTCCTCAGCATTGCAGATGGCCAGGTCGCGGTCAGAGAGCTTGTGCTCCACTCCGTCGAGAGTGACGAAAGGCGTTCCCTCAGGCATGGTCTTGACCACAATCTTATTACCCGTCACCATGTCTGCATCAAAGCAATGCAGGGGCTGACCGTAGGCCATCATGATATAGTTGGTGATGTCCACAATATTATTAATAGGACGCAGGCCCACGTTGGTCAGTTTATTCTTCAGCCAGTCGGGGCTTTCCTTCACTTCGCAGTCGGTGATGCTCACGCAGGCATAGCGGCGGCAGGCCTCTGTGTTTTCGATGATGACGTCGATGGGGAGCGAGTGGTCATCAATCTTGAAACCATCCACTCCAGGGCGGTGGAGGCTGGTCTTATAGCCGTTCTGCAGGAGCCAGGCATACAGCTCACGGGCTACACCCCAGTGACTCAGGGCATCAGCACGGTTAGCCGTGATGTCAATCTCTATGAGCCAGTCGCTCTCCAGGTTGTAATATTCAGCGGCAGGAGTACCCACGACAGCATCCTCTGGCAAAACGATGATACCAGAATGATCATTACCGATACCAATCTCGTCCTCTGCACAAATCATTCCACAGGAGTCTACGCCGCGCAGCTTGGACTTCTTGATGACAAACTCCTTGTCGCCATCATAGAGCACGCAACCCAGGTCGGCCACAATGACTTTCTGACCAGCAGCCACGTTGGGGGCTCCACAGACTATCTGTGAAGGCTCCTCACGGCCTAGGTCTACCGTTGTTACATGCAAGTGGTCACTGTTAGGATGGGGCTCACAGGTGAGCACCTTGCCCACATAGAGCCCTTTCAGCCCACCACGGATGGACTGTACTTCCTCCAGAGCGTCAACTTCAAGACCAGTGGAGGTGAGTGCGTCACACACCTGCTGGGCAGTGAGGTCGAAGTCAACAAACTCATTCAGCCATTTATAAGAAACATTCATTGATTTGACTATTTGACAATTTACTATTTGACTATTTAATATTTACGATTTACTGATTTACGATTTACGATTTGATGAAAATCGCGTGCAAAATTACAAAAAAAGATTGAATGGCCAATGTTTTTTTATCATTATTTTGGGAATTACGCGAAAAAGGCGTACTTTTGCAGCTCATTAATATTTATTTAGAGATGAATAGGTTCAAATTATTCCTCCTTCTACGCCGCCACAACTGGTTGGCATTCCGTCGCAGTCCTGCCTACGAGCAGAGCCTTGTGGCACGTGTAATGATGGTTATTGGTGCAGGCTTCATGATGGTCTACATGATTTTCCTGGGCACCATGTTTGGCAGCATAGCCAACAGTAGTGGCATGCCGGGTATGCTGCTGATGTTCATGTTCATCTTCCTGCTGGTGCTAGACTTCTTCATACGCTTCATGGTTCAGAAGACTCCGGCCATGCTCATCAAGCCCTACATGCTGTTGCCCATCCCCCGTCGCTCGGTGGTAGAGACCTTCCTGGCCACCTCGCTCACCAGTGGCTACAACTGGATGTGGCTGTCGCTCTTCTTGCCCTATTGCTTCATCATCCTCTGTGGGGGTACATCCTTTGGCACCGTGCTGGTGGTGCTCATTAGTGCCATACTCCTTATTCTGGCCAACAGCCAGTTCTACCTCTTGGTACGTACCCTCATTGGCCGTTCCCTGCTGTGGTGGGTGTTGCCAGTGGTGGTATATGGCGCGTTCATAGGACTGCTCCTCCTTTCCAATGTCGAGAACTCCTTCCTGGCACCTCTCTCTTCCAATATCAATGTTATCTTCGACAGTATTGCCGAAGCCTTGGCCGAGCCGTGGACCATCCTGCTCTGTCTAGTCCTGCTTATAGGACTGCTGTGGTTGAACCGCGCCACCCAGTTCCGCTTTGCCTTTGAAGAGGTGACCCGTGAGGAAGGTCGTTCTGGGGCTATGAATGGAAAGGTGGTTCAGTTCACCTTCCTGGAACGCTTTGGACAAACGGGCGAATACCTTAAACTGGAGCTGAAGAGCATCATGCGCAATAAAGCTATCCGTTCAAGAGTGGTCATGAGCCTAGGACTGATAGTGATGCTCACGCTCCTCATCGCTTATACCGACGTCTATGATGGCAAGATGGTGCTCAATTTCTGGTGTTTCTATTGCTTCTCCATCTATGGCATGACGGCACTGATAAAGATTATGGCTCCTGAGGGCAACTACATTGACCTGCTGATGACCCACCGTGAGAACATCCTCCAGCTGCTTCGGGCAAAGTATTACTTCCATGTGGCCATTCTCTTCGTTCCCCTGCTGCTCATGCTCCCTGCCATCATTGCCGGAAAGTTCTCCATGCTTATGGTTGTAGCCTATATGCTGCTTTCCAGCGGCATCACCTATTTCCTCCTCTTCCAGATGGCCATCTACAACAAGCAGAGCCTTCCCCTGAACGAGAAAATTACAGGCAAGAACAACATGGAGACTGGTCTGCAGCTCGTCATAGAGCTGGTAGCCATGTTCCTGCCCATGGTGCTAGTAGCCCTGCTCATCCTGCTCTTCGACGAGACCACAGCCTACTGCGTCATGGCTGTCCTTGGCCTCCTCTTCACCCTTGCCCATCCCCTCTGGCTCCGCAACATCTACACCCGCATGATGACCCGTAAGTACCAGAACCTTGAGGGGTTCCATGCCAGTAGATAGAATTGTTCTCTTGATTTTAAGTTAAAGATTCCTAAATCAAAGGGGGTGCGAAGGGGATAATGGTCTCTGTCTCAATAATTATGAGTAACTTTGCGCCCGCTTTTAACCCCGACAAAGGGAAAAGGAGCCTGAACAGGCGCGGGTTCCTTCATGTTTAACCTTTTAAATTCGGTCTGGTAACGTCTGTTCAGGCCATTGCTCCATGAGAAATGGGGCGTAAAAAAATGTCAGAATTAACAAAGAACGTTCAGCCGTTACAGGACTTTAACTGGGACGAGTTTGAGAATGGAACCGTGGCCAACGTCAGCCGTGAGGAACTTGACAAGGCCTACGACGAGACCCTCAGCAAGGTGGCCGACCATCAGGTGGTGGAAGGCAAGGTCGTCTCTGTGGACAAGAAAGAGGTCGTCGTCAACATCGGTTACAAGAGCGATGGTATTATCCCCGCCACCGAGTTCCGCTACAATCCCGAGCTGAAGGCCGGCGACGTGGTGGAGGTCTACGTGGAGAGCGCCGAGGACAAGAAGGGACAGCTCCTTCTCTCGCACAAGAAGGCACGCCTGAGCCAGGCTTGGGACCGCGTGAACGCAGCTCTCGACGAGCAGCAGGTCATCCAGGGATTCATCAAGTGCCGCACGAAGGGTGGTATGATTGTCGACGTGTTCGGCATAGAGGCCTTCCTCCCCGGCAGCCAGATCGACGTTCACCCCATCCGCGACTACGACCAGTTCGTGGGCAAGACCATGGAGTTCAAGGTGGTGAAGATCAACCAGGAGTTCCGCAATGTCGTCGTCTCTCACAAAGCCCTCATCGAGGCCGAGCTCGAGGCTCAGAAGCAGGAGATCATCTCTCGCTTGGAGAAGGGCCAGATCCTCGAAGGCACGGTGAAGAACATCACCAGCTACGGTGTGTTCGTAGACCTGGGCGGCGTGGACGGACTCATCCATATCACAGACCTCAGCTGGGGACGCGTGGACGACCCGAAGAAGGTGGTCGAGCTGGACCAGAAGATCAACGTCGTCATCCTCGACTTCGACGAGGAGAAGAAGCGTATCGCCCTCGGCCTGAAGCAGCTAACACCGCATCCTTGGGATGCCCTCGATGCCAACCTGAAGGTGGGCGACCACATCAAGGGTAAGGTGGTCGTGCTCGCCGACTACGGCGCATTCGTAGAGGTGCAGCCCGGCGTGGAGGGACTCATCCACGTCAGCGAGATGTCGTGGAGCCAGCACCTGCGCTCAGCCCAAGAGTTCCTGAAGGTGGGCGACGAGGTGGAGGCCGTCATCCTGACCCTCGACCGCGACGAGCGCAAGATGTCGCTCGGCATCAAGCAGCTGAAGGAAGACCCATGGGAGGCTATCGAGGTGAAGTACCCCGTTGGCTCAAAGCATACTGCAAAGGTGCGCAACTTCACCAACTTCGGCGTGTTCGTCGAGCTGGAGGAGGGTGTCGACGGTCTGATTCACATCAGCGACCTCTCTTGGACCAAGAAGGTGAAGCACCCCTCAGAGTTCACGAAGGTGGGCGAGCCTATCGACGTGGTCGTGCTCGACATCGACAAGGAGAATCGTCGTCTCAGCCTTGGTCACAAGCAGTTGGAGGACAATCCTTGGGATGAGTTTGAGGCACAGTTCACCGTCGGCAGCGTCCACAATGGTAAGATTCTTGAAGTGCTCGAGAAGGGTGCCGTCATCCAGCTGGCCGAGAATGTGGAAGGCTTCGCTACTCCGAAGCACCTGCAGAAGGAAGATGGCTCACAGGCCGTGCAGGGCGAGGAACTGCCCTTCAAGGTGATTGAGTTCAACAAGGACTCGAAGCGCATCATCCTCTCGCACAGCCGCACCTTCGAGGATCCCGCACGCGAAGAGAAGCGCGCCGCTACCCGTAAGGCTGCTGCTCCCCGTGCCGCTGCCGCCAAGAAGGAGGAGACCCCGAAGATTGAGAACGTTGCCGCTAGCACCACGCTCGGTGACCTCGATGTCCTGGCCAACCTCAAGGCTCAGATGGAGAACAAGGATTAAAAATCATAGTTCATAGAAGCTAAAAGGGCGTACCTTTCGTGGTTCGCCCTTTTAGTGTATAATCTTATCTGACTGAAATGCGGTTAAACTTATCTGGCTGAAATGCGGTTAAACTTATCTAGCTGATATGCGGTACTTCTTATATCGCTCACGGATGCGGTCTACGTATTCGGCGGTCTCCTGTCCTCGCATGTAGCCGTGGTGGACGAGGGTGTCCTGATAGTAACGTGGCTCGCTCAGTCGGAGCACATACTGCTGTACGTCGGCCCAGCGGTGGGGGTTACGTCCGTCGTGCTGGCAAAGGCGCATGGCATCGTGTATGTGGTGTATACCGCCGTTGTAACTTGCCAGTACCATGTTCTGCCGCTCCGTGCGGTCGTGGATGTCTGCGAATTGCTCCTCCAGTTCCTTCAGGTAGCGTGTGGCAGCTTCTATGCTTCGCTCGGGATTGTTCAGTTGGTCGCGGGGCAGACCCAGATGGTCGGCAGTGGCGGGCATAATCTGCATCAGGCCCCGTGCACCAGCCCAGGAACGTGCCTCTGGGTCGAAGGTTGACTCCTGGTAGCATTGGGCGGCCAGTAGTCGCCAGTCCCAGCCTATGCGACGGCCATAGTGCTTGAAATGAGCATCGTAGTGGGAGATGACACTTTTTGACAGCATGGGGGCGTAGACGCGGCGCTTCACTTTCTTGAGTGACAGCAACTGACGCTCCTTGGCCTGTGTTTCAGCAAATAGGGTAGGGTGGTACCACTCCTGCAGGGCCTGCTCCAGCAACGGCTTGCCAGCTCCAACCTGCCAACCTGCAGAGAGCGAGTCGTTCTTCATGCGCAGGGCAATGATATCACCGTCACCGTCTGCAAGGCGTGAGAGTAGTTCTGCTGTGTCGCGACACACTTCTATGCGTAGCCTTACCCCCAGGCTGCTGGCGAATTTCTCGCACATGAGGTAGTGAACGCCCAAGTGTCGACCCTGATAGTCATAATATGTATCTGGACCAGATAGCGTGAGGGCAATCAGTTCGCCCGCCTTCTGGATGGTGGGCAGGTCGAAACCTTCATCGACAGTTTGCGTTCCCCATACAGGTGATGGCTGTGGAGCAGGACGCTCTTCGCAACTGACAAGAAAAGCAGAAAAAAGAAAGAATAATAAGAATAATGTGCTTATTGCAGTCAGATTATTCTTATTATTCCAATTGTTTTCAAACAAAGACATCTGAATATCTTTCTAGTCCTTCTTCAGCGGTACAAGGACGCTGAAGGTAGAGCCTTCGCCGAGCACAGATTCTGCCATGACGTCACCACCGTTCTTAGCAGCAAAGTCAGCACAGAGTTGCAGTCCCAGTCCGGAACCCTCTTCGCCGCTGGTGCCGTAGGTGGTATCTCCCTTGTGGAAGATGCCAGCGATGCGCTCCGGGGCAATGCCCACGCCATGATCGTGGATGCTGATTTTGGCAAACTCGTCATTCTCCTTGCGCATGGTGATTTCCACGCTGCTGCCTTCGGGCGAGAACTTCACAGCATTAGACATGAAGTTACGGACGATGGTCTTCAGCATGTCATTGTCGGCACGGACAACGAGCGGTGAGCCAGGAGCCTGATAGTTCAGCTTGATGTTCTTCGTCATGGCAATCATCTCGAAGATGTCCACCACGCCAGGTATGATGTCGTTGAGGTCGAGGTCTTGTGTCACCACGTTCAGTCGTCCCGTCTGGCTCTTCGTCCATTTCAACAGGTTGTCCAGCAGGTCGTGCACCTCCTCACTCTCTTTGTTAGCCTTGTCGAGCAACTCAAACAGTTCTGGTCCAACCATATCGGCGGGTACGGCGTTCACCACGAGGTTGAGTACCATACGTATGGAAGCCATGGGCGAGCGCAGGTCATGGGCGATGACGGAGTACATCTTGTCGCGGTTCGAGATGGTGGCACGCAGCTCTGCGTTCTGTTTCTCGATAATGCGACGTGCAGCCACGAGCTTTATCTGGTGGAACACACGGATGGTCAGCTCTTCCTTGTTGAAGGGCTTCGTGAGGAAGTCGCTGGCACCCACTTGGAAACCGTGCACCAGGTCGCTGGGGTTGTTGAGAGCCGTGAGGAAAATAATGGGGATGTCTGCGGTCGAAGGGTCTTTCTTGAGGATGGTGGCGGTGTCGAAACCGTTGATGTCGGGCATCATGACGTCAAGAAGTATCAGGTCGGGCTTTTCAGCCTTGGCCTGCTCAATACACATATTGCCACAGTTGGCAGTGCAAATCTGGTATTTCTCGTTGCCCAAAAGTATCTTCAGCAGTAGCACATTGCTCACCACATCGTCTACGATGAGTACCTTATAATCGCTCTTATTAATCCGCGATTCTAACTTTTCGCCATTGTCTTGCATGTGTCAAATCAGATGATTAAATAAGGTTTAGGCTGCAAATATAAACCTTTAATTTGAAATATCCAAATTTAATTGACATTTTTTTTCTGTGACTGTGCAAAAACTGTGCAAATCTGTGCAAATGCCTGCAAACAACTATTTCATTGCTTCTCGCAGCCGTATGCGTGTGAGCACCTGTTTTGTGTTGAAACTGAACTCTCCGTTCATCACCCAGGAGAAATAGCCTTGGTCGAACTTCAAAACGTCGGCGACGGTCTTACCCTTGTGCTTGCCGAAGTTGAAGTACTCGGTCATCACGGGTTTACCGTCCTTGTCGAGGATGGTGTTGCCCTTCTCATCCTTGGCCTCTCCCCATACGATGCGGCCTGCGAAGTCCACATTATTATTTACACGCGAGAACTGGCTGAGGAAGTCCATGTCGTTCTCCAACACACGACCCTCTGGGTCTTCGCCCAGCGAGCGCTGGTGCTCTGCAGTGTAGTGGTCTAGTTCGGCCTGTAGCACACGGTAGGTGGCCTCGGTGTCTTGGTCGGCACGGTGGGCCTCGAAGTCCTCTTCCATCTTGTGGCCAATGTAGAATTTATAGGCAGCGGCAAGGTTACGACGTTCCATCTTGTGGAAGATGGTCTGTGCGTCGATGAGGCGGCATCGGGAGAAATCGAAGTCTATACCAGCACGCAGGAACTCTTCCGCCAGCAATGGAATGTCGAAGTGGTTGCTGTTGAAGCCGGCGAAGTCGCAGCCCAGGAATTTGTCGGCCAGTGTTTTGGCTATCTGTTTGAACGTGGGCTTGTCGGCAACGGTTTCATCGCTGATGCCTGTCAGCTTGGTAATCATTTCCTCAATATGGCATCCTGGGTTGATGAGGAAGTTGTCACGTTCCTCGGAGCCGTTGGGAAATACCTTGATATACGACAGCTGTATAATCCTGTCATGTACTATATCAAGACCGGTCGTCTCCAAATCGAAGACGACCAGCGGTTTATTCAGGTTTAGTTTCATATCGCGATTAAGTATCCTCCCCCTTTGAGGGGAGGTTGGTGGGGGCTAGTCATTAAGCAGCATTGGCATCATCAGCATAAGCACATCCTGGTTCTCAGGCTGTTCTGAGGGAAGTACAAGTCCGGCACGGCTGGGGTCGGCTAGCTGTATGAGCACCTGTTCACATTCGAAGTTGCTTAATATCTCTATGAACGACGAGCCTTTGAAGCCGATGCTCATGGGCATGCCGTTGTAGTCACACGACATGTGCTCCGTAGCAGTTTTCGAGAAGTCGTAGTCCTCTGCGTCGAGCTGGAGTGTTCCGTTCTCCACGTGGAAGCGGATGAGGTTGCTCGAGTCATTGCTGAAGGGCTGTACGCGACGAAGTGCAGCCAGCAGCCCCTGACGGTCGACGGTGAGCTGGTTGGGGTTGCTCTGCGGTATGACGGAGTTATAGTTGGGGTAACGTCCTTCGATAAGACGGCAGGTGAGCACACCCTCTTCGTAGATGACTTCAGCGTTGCGGTCGTCGAAGCGTATGACAACATCGCCACCCTGCTTGCCGAGAACGCCCTTAAGCAGTGTAGCTGGTTTCTTGGGCAGTATGAACGATGCGGGCTGGTCGCTGCTGATGTTCAGAATCTTGTTGCGCACCAGCTTGTGTCCGTCGCTGGCAACGATGGCCAGATGGTCGGGCGTAAGGTCAAAATATATGCCATTCATCACGGGGCGCAGCTCGTCCTGGGCGGTAGCGAAGAGCGTACGAGTGATGTTGTCGTTGAGCACGGGTGTGGGAATGTTGATGATGGTGGCCTCGTCGCCTATTTGCTGTGGCTGTGGGAACTCGTCAGCATTCTCTACGGGCAGGGAGAACATACCGTTGAGGTAGCTGATGCGGGCGATGTTCTGCGTCTGGTCCACCTCGAAGGTGATGGGCTGCTCACTGATGCCCTTGACGGCTTCCAGCAGGTCGTGGTTGCCCACGCAGAAACGTCCGTTGCCGTCGTTGTCGTTAAGCTCCAGGTTGGTCTTCATCATCACCTCGCTGTCGGAGGCCGTCAGATGGAGTCGTCCGTCGATGACCTCGAAGAGGAAGTCACCGAGGATGGGAAGCGAGTTCTTACTGTTGATAACTCTTGCCAGGGCAGACAGACGGTTGCCCAGGGCGGTACTTGAAACTGTGAATCTCATATTATTATTTGTTAGTATGCGAATTTGGAGCACAAAAATACAAAAAAGTGTGTTATTAGCAAAATATTCTTGATTTTTTTTCGTCTTTTCAAACTATTTTAGTAATTTCGCCGACGATTTAGAAAATAACAAACATAACAACCAAATTTTAATTGTATGGATTTAACAGGAAAAGTAATTGCTATCTTGCAGCCTCGTAGTGGTCAGTCACAGCGTACTGGTAACCCATGGATGAGTCAGGAATATGTTATTGAGGTTCCGGGACAGTTTCCCCGTAGGATGGTTTTCACCGTGTTCGGCGAAGAACGTCTCAAAATGTTCAACATCCAAGCGGGTGAAGAAATAACCGTTCAGTTTGACATTGATGCTCATGAATATCAGGGGCGTTGGTTCAATGATATCCGTGCCTTTAACGTTTTCCGTGGACAGCCCGCCCAGAGCGTACCAGCTGCTACTACCGTTGCTAGTGGTGTTCCTGGTGCCACGCCCTTCCCGCCAGCTCCAGATGCTGCCTCTGTAGCTCCTCAGGGGCCTCCTTTCCCACCAGCTCCTGGTGTTGCTCCTGCCGCTCCTCAGGCTACCCCGTTCCCTCCAGCTCCGGAAGGCGCTGAGGAAGGTGCGGCCGATGACCTGCCGTTTTAAAGGGCAATAGATTTACTCTTTGAGGTTCTATAAGAATTAGTATTTCGTAATTCCATCAAGAGGGTGTGTCAAAATACGCGAAGCGTATGATATCTATGACACACCCTCTTTTCTTTTAGTATCTTTATGGATTGCTCCTACCTTGCGGGTATGACGTAGAACTTGCGTCCAGGCTTGAAGTCGAGCATCCACTGGTCGGCGATAATATGGTCGTCGAGGGCCTTTATCCTCAGGGTGTGCTTGCCTTTTGATACGGTGACGGGTATCTGCTTCAGAGCTTGGCCACGCAGCACGCTCAGTTTCCAGAAGTCGGAGCGGTATCTCTCCTTTAGTGAGATGATGACGGGTTCTTCATTGTCTATCTGAACCGAGTAGCGCAAGTCGCCCTTGTCATTGGGCTGGGTGGGTATCATGGCGGTGTAGAGCATGGCCTCGCCGTTGTCGGGGACTTTCATTCCATCACGTATAGTAAACTCATAAACGACCTCTGCACCCTTGGGGATGCTGACGGCGTTCATCGAGTGGCCGAGCATCTGGATGGGCTGTACTCCTTCCGTAGCAGACGTGTATCGGTAGGCATTAAGGGCAATGGCATCGCTGGGCACTGCAGGGTGAGTGAGATAGAAACCGTAGCCAGGCTGGTAGTCGGCTGCTGGCAAATAGGGCACTGTTGGGGGATTGAACACTGGAAGGTCGCGTGGCATCATGTTCATGATGCCCTTCCACTTGCCGTTGGAGAGGCTGTCGTTATAGTATTGTGTGAGCTGTTGAATCTCACGGTAAGCCAGTATGGCGCGAGCCGAAGCCAACAGCATGTATTCCTCACGACCCTCCATGCTTTTGTCGGTCTGCCCTTGGTATTTCGAGCGTGCTTTCTGGGCTTCAAGCATCTTGACGGCCATAGCCCGGGCAGACAGGATGGGATATTTCACGTGAGCGAAGAATGCGTCTTTCAGCTCCGGGCGGATGAGCTTCTCTGCCTCTTCCACACTTATACAGATATGCTCATAGTGTGAAAGGTAACGCTCCAATTCGCCGTCGAACTCATTGGTGAACTCAGTATCGATAACCTGTGAGCGTCCCCGGGGGTATGCCTTGCGGTCGGACAACTCCACTTGCGTCCATCCCATGAACTCTGGTTTGCGGATACCGCATAGACGGTAGAAATCCTTCATTACAGGGAACAGTTTCTTTCCAGCCTCCTTGCCAAACTGCGTGCAGAGCCACCGCTCCAGATGTTGTTCAAGTGTAACAGCTCCCTTCGCCTTCGGAGAGGGACAAGAGGCGAGGTTATTGATATTCCATGCCATGTCGAGAAACAGCTCCAGGTCGTATGCTGCTACCTTTGGGTCGTGTACGTTCACTATCCACAGCTTGCGGCAGTTGTGGTCGTAGGCGGCTTTCATTTCTGAGTAGATGAGTCCTGGCTGCGTGGTGGTGAGCCACAGATAGTCATGCGGACGGCCCCAATAAGAGAAATGGTAGTACACACTACCGCCACCGCTTCGCTTCTGTTGTTCCTCGTCCGAGAGGCGGGTCATGTAGCCGTAGTTGTCGTCACACCACATCAGCGTCACGTCGTCGGGCACACGCAGGCCGCTCTCCATGATTTCTAGCACCTCCTTGTAGGGAATGAATACCTGCGGCACCTTCTCCACATCTTTATTATAATACTTGCGGATGAGTTCACGTTGGTCGTCGATGACCTGTTGCAGACCGTTAAGTTTCTCCTCCTTGGTCTTCACACCCTCCATCGAACCGTCGTGGATGCCACGCATGCCGATGGTGAAGAACTCCTCCGAGCCTTTCACTTGCTGCAGACGCTCTATCCAGTACTGTTGCACCTGCTCACGGTTGGTGATGTAGTTGTAAGGGCCACGAAGTGCTTGGTCCCACTCTGCGACATTGTTCCTCAGCAACGGCTCGCAGTGGCTAGTGCCGATAAGGATGCCGCAAGAGTCGGCCATTTCTTTGTTTCCGGGAACAGTGAAGAATCCTGGTGTACCCGGGTGCATGCCCGGCCAGATGGTGTTGGCACGAAGGCGCAGTAGCAGCTGGAAAACAGCCTTGTAAGTCTTTGGTCCCATACGTCCGAATACAGGTTCCTCTCCTTTGGAGGGGGTGGGGGAGGCCTCATAATTCTTCCATGCCCAGTTGCGCAGACTCCAGTCCTCGTCGTTGATGAAGATGCCGCGATACTCCACCGAGGGTGATTGAAGGGTAGTGCTCGTCTCGTCAAAAACAAGACGCATACGCCGCTCTGGCACCACGTCACCCCACCACACCCAGGGTGACACGCCGGCCATGCGGCTCAGTTCGAGGATGCCGTAGGCACAGCCACGGCCGTTACTACCAACTATGAAGAGCTGAGGGGTGAGAGGTGAGGGGTGAGAGCCGATGTAGAAGGTGTCGTGCCTGCCCAGCAGGCTGTCTACGGGCACGCCTATTTTGCGTAGCCTAGCGGTGGCAGACTTGTTCGTGTCAAGTTCATAGATACGTATGGTGGCATTTTTGCTGACAACTGCCTTCTGGCCTGTCACCATCTCCATATCGGAGGCAAACATGTCGAGGGCGATGTCTACCACGGGAGCTGTCTTCCCCTCCACCTGGTAGGTCACGGCATGACTACCGTCATACCACACCACGTCGGTAGCATAGTGGCCATTACAGACAGCCATCATGGCTGCCACAACGATGTTTTTTAGTTTCATAGCTATGGTTAGTAGTAGAAAAAATATCCGGGCTACATGTAAACTGCAGTCCGGATATGTTCTTTTTCTTGGATTGAGGCTCAGTAGGCCCAGCGCAAGAAGTTTGCTCCGTGTACGAACCCGGCTCCGAAGGCAGTCATGATGATATTGTCGCCTTTCTTCATCCGGTGCTCGTTCTCCCAAAGTGCCAGGGGGATGGTTGCCGCCGAGGTGTTGCCGAAGTGCTCGATATTCACCATCACCTTTTCCATGGGCAATTCGAGTCGTTTTGCCAAGGCTTCGATGATGCGCATGTTTGCCTGATGAGGGATAATCCAGTCGATGGTGTCCTTCGTCAGTTCGTTGCGCTGGACGATGAGTTCGCAGTCTTCGCTCATCTTCGTTACGGCGTAGCGGAACACGGTGCGACCTTCCTGATAGGTGAAGTGCATGCGGTGGTCGACGGTGAAGTGGCTAGGTGGACTTACGGAGCCGCCGGCCTTCATGTGGAGGAACGGCAGTCCCTGTCCGTCGGTGCGCAGGTAGGAGTCCTGGAGACCCAGTCCCTCTTCCTCGGTACCTTCCAGCAGGACAGCCGCAGCACCATCGCCGAAGAGCGGGCACGTCTGGCGGTCCTTGTAGTCGGTTACCGACGACATCTTGTCGGCGCCGATGATGATAATGCGCTTGTAGCGTCCGCTCTGTATCATCGACGAAGCCACGTCGAGGGTGTAGATGAATCCGCAGCAGGCAGCCCAGAAGTCGAAGGCGAAGGCGTTCTTCAGCCCCAGCTTGCCGATGACGATGCTTGCCGTGGAGGGGTAGTGGTAGTCGGCAGTCGACGTTGCTACGATGAGCGCGTCAATACTGTCGGGGTCCACGCCCGTCTTCTGTATGAGTTGCTTTGCTGCCTTACGTGCCATGTAAGAGGTGCCGAGGCCCTCTTCGGTGAGGATTCGGCGCTCCTTGATACCGACACGTGTCATTATCCACTCGTCGTTGGTGTCTACCATGCGCGACAGCTCCTCGTTGGTGAGGATATAGTCGGGCACATAGCCGCCTATGCCGGTGATGACAGCATTAATCTTTCCCATGCTTATTCAGCTACTTCGTCTTCCTTCTTGATTGCCACCTTGCCACGGTAGTAGCCGCAGCTCTGGCATACGGTGTGATACACATAGTAGGCTCCGCAGTTAGGGCATACTGCCAGTGTGGGTGCTACTGCCTTGTCGTGAGTGCGACGCTTGGCTGTACGTGTCTTTGATTGTCTTCTTTTAGGATGTGCCATAATGATTTACAATTTATTAATTTACGATTTACAATTTCAATTTAGTTAATGCTTGCCATCTCGGGTCAATGGTTTCCTGTGCGTCCGCATCACTGCTTCGGGCAGCCGAGAGCTGTTTTAGCTTCTCGCTCATGAGTACGTTACAATCGCCAGGTTGATGTACGTGCTGGATGGGTACCGCCAGTACTATTGATTCGTATATGGGCCAGGCTATGTCCAGCAGTCCGTCACGCTCATTCACCCAGATGATGTCATCGTCGGTGTCTTGAGTGCTAGTGCCCAGCTTCACTGTCGCCGTGAGGTCAGCTTCTATGGGCTGTGCCATCATGTCGAGACAGCGGTCGCAGGGAACTTGGACGGTGCCGGTGGTGTGAATTGTCAGCTCGTAAAAGCCGGAAGCCTTGCGTATAGACCCCGACGCATGCAGGGAGCCGCTCTTCACTTGTGCATCTTCAAGGGCAGCGAAAAAAACATCGTCAAGCACATATTCCAGCGGGGTCTCCTCCGCCGTGAGTGCCATCAGGTCAATCTTAAACTGCTCCAAGCCACACATTATTGTCTAACGTTTAACGCTTATTGTTTAACGTTTATTGTATAACGTTTATTGTTTATTGTTTAACGTTTATTGTTTATTGTTTAACGTTTATTGTTTCTTGCCTTCCGCCTCAATAATTTTCTTGAACTCATCAAGGGTGACGTCCTTCACGTTGAGCTTCACCATCTGCTTCAGGGCGGGCACAAGCTTCTGGTCGATGATTTGCTCCACGTATTGTGCCTGGGTGTCCTTGTCCTTCAGCTGCTGTTCAGCATACTGCTCGAGTAGGTCGTCGGGTACTTCGTTCATACCATACTGAGCGAACTGCTGGCGCACATGGTCTCTGGCGATGGACTTCATGTCGTTGTCTTCGACCTTGATGCCCGTCTGTTCCACGAGCTGCTCCTTGATGAGATGCCACTTCAGGTCCTTGATTGCATCAGCGAAGTTCTTCTCCACCAGTTCCTGCGCGTTCTCCTTGTCCTTGTTGTTATCCAGCATGACACGCTTCAGGATGGCCTCTGGCATGGTTACGTCGCCAATCTTCTTCTCAAGATACTTGCGGAGGTCCTGCATGAACTTGAAGTTTCCGTTTCCTGCCAGCTGAGCCTGCAGTCCTGCGGCAATGCGCTTGCGGAAGTCGGCCTCGTCCTTGACGCCGTCGCCGAATACCTTCTTGAACAGTTCCTCGTTCACCTCTGCGGGCTCAAAATGACGGATGGTGGTAATCTGGAAACTGAAATCGCTCTCAAGCTCTTTAACCTCTTCCTTCTTCATCTTCAGCAGTCCGGCCACCTCGGCGTCGTTGTCGGGATAGGCCTTCTTGGGATTGAAGATGATGATGTCACCGGGCTTTGCTCCGTCGAACTTCTTCTTCTGTTCTTCATCTTTTATATAAGAGGGCATCACCTGTCCACTCTCAGCGGTGATACCTCCCTCAAGGGTGTTGCCGTCTGCGTCGAGCTGGCGTAGGTCGCCAACGAGTGTGTCGTTACCGCTCCACTCCTGAGCCTCTACAAAGGTTCCCGACTGTGCTGCGAACATACGCACCTGCTCGTCGATAAGTTTGTCATCTGGCTTGATGTTGTAGAAGTCAATCTTGTCCTTGTTCGTAAGCTCCACCTTGAATTCCGGGGCTACGGCCACATCGAAGAAGAACTCCAACGTTCCCTCCCCGGCCATGTCCTGAGGCTTCTGTTTCTCCTCGTTGGGCAGGATGTTGCCCAGCACTTTCACCTTATTGTCAGTCAGGTATTTGTTGATGGCTTCGCTCACGAGGCGGTTCACCTCATCCATTTTCACGTTCATGCCGAACTGCTTCTTTATCAGTCCCATGGGCACCATGCCAGGGCGGAATCCAGGCAACTGGGCCTTCTTGCGTATCTCCTTCAATTTCTTGGCTACCGGCTCTTGGTAGTCACTCGGCTCAAGGGTGATGGTCAGCAGGCCATTCACCTGGTCGGTACATTCAAACTGAGTGTTCATCGATTTAATTTACGATTTACGAATTTACGATTTACTATTTATTTTACAAGTTGCGAATTTGCTATCTGCGAATTGAGCGTGCAAAATTACTCATTTTTGCCCAAACATCGGAATAATTATATATTTTTAACAGCAAACACTGTTCAAAACTCATCTCTCAACTCTCAACTCTCAACTCACTTACATGTTCATTCCGCCATCCACCTGTATGACCTGTCCGCTGATGTAGCTCGACATGTCGGAGGCGAGGAACACGGCGCAGTTAGCGATATCATCGACGGTGCCGCCACGACGAAGGGGTATCTTCTTCTTCCACTCCTCACGCACGGCCTCAGACAGCTGGGCAGTCATCGCGGTGTCTATGAACCCCGGGGCGATGGCGTTGGCACGGATGCCCTTGGGACCCATCTCCTGACCTATCGACTTTGCCAAGGCGATGAGTCCGGCTTTCGAGGCGGCGTAGTTAGCCTGTCCAGCATTGCCATGCACACCTACCACCGATGCCATGTTGATAATAGAACCATTGCGCTGGCGCATCATCACTGGCACGCAGGCATGGATGAAGTTGAAAGCCGACTTCAGGTTGACGGCGATGACAGCATCCCATTGCTGTTCCGTCATGCGCAGCATCAGCCCGTCCTTGGTGATACCGGCGTTGTTCACGAGAATGTCTATCGTTCCAAAGTCTTCCTTCACCTTCTGTACCACCTCTTCCGTCTGCTGGAAGTCGGCGGCGTTAGAGGCGTAGCTCTTCGCCTTCACGCCCTTGGCGGCAATCTCCTGTTCAGTCTCCAGGTTCACCTCCAGGTCGGTGAACGCGATGTTTGCTCCCTCTTCTGCGAAGCGTAATGCTATGGCCTTACCGATGCCACGTGCCGCACCTGTGATAAGGGCGGTCTTTCCTTGTAATAGTTTCATTTCCTTGTTGTTTACGTAAGTTTCAGCGTGCAAAGTTACTTCAGTTTTTCCTTTCTGCCAAAATATACAATTAGTATATAAGCTATTTTAACTAATAATTTGTGTAATTAGTTGAAATCCTGAATGAAAGAACAGGCCGCTGGTGCATGAGCATCGGTGGCCTGTTCTTGGTTCGTTGTTGTAATTGTTGGATAATTCAGGAGATGGATGGCTAGATGAGGAAGATGAGGTCAACAATCATCACCAGGGCCATGAGCGTCCAGAGGATGTAGTGGATGACCGACTCTCCAGACATGGAACGGACGTGATCGTTCAGCTCGTCGAGGAGTCCGAAACGCGAAGCCTTGTAGCGCACGGAACGGGTCTTGAAGGTGTAGTAAAGAGGCTCCAGGAGCGATGACTTGATGTCCTCCTGACGCAACATCTGTGCCAGTTGCTCAGCATCCTTTTTCTGTCCTCGCGTGATGTCGGTTAAGATGCTCACAGCCATGTAGGCGGCGGTAATAATGAGCACGGCGATGTGGAAGAGTGTGGGTGCGTTGAGCTCAACAACCTTTAATATATAATAAGGTATAGCAGCGGAGGCCACTCCAACGATTCCTGCGAGTATGGATAGCATGGTGCCGAATCCTTTGAAGTAGGCTCGTGTGCCGGTGATGAGTCCGGTGGTGATGCCTAGGGGCAGGATGATGGTTTTAATGGGATGTGAGAAGAGTGGCGAACGGTCACTGAGTCCGCAGGTGCATACAAGCAAGACCCAGACGGTGCATAGGGCGTAGAAGACGTACTGCCATATCTGCTCTGTCCTGTTTGCTTTTTGCCAGAGTTTGCTCACCTCTTCAACACGCTGCCTGGTATCTTCGCAGGCTTTCTTGAAGCGACGGTAGTGGGGCTGCTGCTGGTCGAGTCGTCCGAGAGCGAGGAGCCAAGCCTCTAGCGCTTTCTCGTAACTGTGTTCCTCGGCGAAGTCCTTCGACGGGTCTTCGTGGTAGAAGATGGATAGCCACTGTGGCAGTGCTCCCTGACGTATTTCCGAGCGTACCATCGACATGCTATTTGTGCTGATGTGCAGCCCATCTTTCAGCTGTGTGCCGTCAGAAAGCAGGTAGGCGGGTTTGTGGCCCAATATGCAGCAGAAACGGTAGAGGGCGGTGCGCAGGTCGTATGCTCCCAGTCGCTCGCGGTTTTCATCGCTATTGAGGTCGAAGCAACGAGTGGCCTCACTGATAAGGTCTGTCCATCCGTGCAGCTGTGCGTAGTAATAGAATCGTTCCGTGGGGTTGGTAAAGACTTTCATCTGCTCGGCCAGTGTTTCGTCGTCGAAGTGCTGTGCCTGTTGCAGTTCTTGGGCGAGAATCTTTCCAACGGCCTGTGGTGTGGTGGCATCGTTGAGGTCGAAGGCGGCCTCTCGGTCCAGGTTATAGAGCACCTTGTAGGCAAGCGTCTTGGAGAAAGGCTGACCGTGGGTCATGATGCGCAGCGCCTCTGCGGCCATCAAATCCTCATGACCGTACATCCATGACAACAGACGGCCGTCGCAAATTGAGAGCCACTCATCATCGGTAAGCTCTGACGTGCCGAAGCTGTGTACTATCTGCTTCAGCGTGGCCGAGGGTTTATGGGCCAGTAGGGGTATCTCTGGGTCTATCTCGTAAACCAGCCGAAGGACTGATATGCGCCCGTTTACCTTTGCTTTTTTGAAATAGCCCCGCAGACGGTTGACGTCGCATCGCGTATGACTTTCAAGCCAGAGGAACAGTCGGTCGTTAGGGTTCTTCAGCACCATGGCGTATTGTTCCTGGTAGGCCAGTATGGAAAGTGCTATGGCGTGTATGTCCTCACACTCCACATCTTGCAGGTCGCGATAGCAGAGTGTGGGCTCCATGGCATAGCATGAAGCCATGAGGCCAGCCTGCTGGTCGGCAGGATAGCGGTTGGTGATGATGTCCTTGACGATGGCCGACAGGCGGGTGTTTCCGCAGGTGTCGAGCCAGTTCACTATCTGTCCGTTGTAGAGGTAGTTGATGGCCAGTTTCTCATTGCCCAGGAGCAGTGGCACCAATTCGTGCACATTGTCTGCCACGAGGTTTTGCTCCGGGTTTACGACGAAGCTCTTGTACTTCAGGTAAGGAGACGAGATGTCTACTTTCACCTCTTCGCCCTTGAACCATCGCTCCACCTCGTCGTACCCCCATCGGTTGTTGGGGTTCACGGCGGTAAGTCCTTGTATCAGGAGTCGCACGTTGTCGGGAAGCTCGTTAAGGCGGGGCAGCCGTCCCTCGTTCTTCTGCTTCATCATGGTGCGCTCGTTGCTGCTCATGGGGTTCTCCCCCAGCCAAGTGGCAAAGAGTGTTATGCCCAGGGAGTAGAAGTCTGCGGCAGCGGTGATGTCTACCTCTCCATCAATGACGTCGGTATACATCTCTGGTGCGGCATAGATGGGCGTGCGTGCCTGTGTGGTGCGGAAGTTCTGACTCTCGTTTTCACGCATGGCCGATATGCCAAAGTCGCCGAGCACAAGCCTTTCCTTGGTCTCGTCGCGGAAGAACAAGTTGGTTGGCTTCACGTCCTTGTGAAGTACGTTGTTCTTGTGACAGTAGGCTAGGGCTGCTGCTCCCTGCAGGGCAATGCGTCGGAAGAGATTTATGTCTCCCTTAAGGTTCAGCTCGCGCAGCGTACCGCCACGGAGGTACTCCATCAACTCGTAGTATCGGCTCTTACCGTCGACGTAGGTTTTACCGTAGTCCATCAACTCTACAATCATTTCGAACTGGAATGAGCGTATGAGCTGCAGCAGTTTCTTATCGACGTTGAAGTTGGGGTAGTAAATCTTCAGCACGTACTCTTTGTCGTCGTGCTTCACAAGGAACACCTGTGCCTCTCCCGAGTTGTCGCTCAGCAGTTTTACCTGCTGATAGTCTTCACCCTTCAAGTGGAAAGTCAACAGTGTCTGGGAGTCATCACCATCTTTATGAGGCATGGCGGTACCGTCAGGTCTCAACGTACGGTCGGTGTTGTCGGTTGGTGACAAGGTGTTAAGGTTCGAGGTGGAGCCAGGCACATCGCCAGTCAGCCTGAAAGTGTTGTCAGGGCTTTTGTTGACGGACATTCCTGCACCCGGCATGGCATTGGTTCTATCCAGTGTATCGCTGTTATCCATGGTTTGTTTTTAAAAATCCGTGCAAAATTACAAAATGTTTGTGAAACCAACAAATTTCTTGACTATTTTCTATGGGAAAAAGCTGTTTTTTCTTAATAGACCGCTGGAAGCCATACGGTCATTTCGCTTTTGCCCCGATTTCCCCAAGCATAATAAGGAATGAAGCGTATGGTCATCTTTTCTTTCTGTTTGATGGCAGGACGGTAGAGGTGGCCACCCCAATCGTCATGGCTGCGCACGTAGGCCTCGGTCTCCAGGGCCATCATACGCGCACCGCCGATGGTGGTCTCCACGGTGCGGAACTGGGCATCGACAGGAAGGACGATGTCATCGATGTCTATTGTGGAGTTAGGAAGTTGTGGAGTTGTGGATTTGAGGTCGCTGCTCTCCATGCAGTAGAGGATGGGACCACGCATGATGGCTACCTGTCCGCGACTTTCCTCCACCAGTGGGTTGGCCTCGATGATGCGCGTTTCCATGGGCAGCTCATAGCTGATGACATCGCCCTGCTTCCACTCACGGTCAAGGATGAAATATCCCTGCTTATAATAATCCGTTGTTTCGTGCTGTCCGTTGACGGTGAGTTTTATCGCCTGGAAAGATTGTTCGCTATGGGCATTGACCGCCCACTCAGGACAGCGTAGGGCAATGGCGAACTTTTGTCCTCGCCGGGCTTTGAGTCTTTCTATCGTCAGCGTCACTTTACCATCCCACGGATAGTCAGTCTGCTGCTTGAGCATGATATCTCCAATGCCATCCAGCTTTCCCTCCAAGTTACTCTGCCCAAACAGGTTGACATATAGTGTAACAGATGATGGAACTACGCCCCCCTCCTTGTGAGAGGTGTTGGGGGTGAGGCTGTAAATATAGTCCTGTGCCTCACATAGTGTTCGCAGCGTGTTCGGCGGACAGCAGAAACATGAGATGAGTTTTTTCCTCTCCTTCGGCCAGCGCAACGTGTAGGGCAGCTCGTCGGAGAGGCGCAGGGGGTTGGTGTAGAAATACCCTTCGCCATCGAGCGAGATACCAGGCAAGATGCTGTTATAGAGACAGTTCTCCACCAGGTCCATGTACTTCGCGTCTGCGGTGGCCTGGAGCATACGCCAGTTGAAGAGCATGTTGCCGATGTTGGCGCAGGTCTCGTTGTGGGCGGTGGAGTGGGGGAGCTGGTAGGGGCGTCCGTAGCTCTGGTGCACCTTCTGTATACTGTCGGGCTTGTAGTTCGTGCCGTCTGGCGACGTACCGTCGTAGAGGGCACCGCAGGCTCCGTTGATATACATCTTTCTCGTCACGATGTCCTGCCAGATGCTCGTCAGGTTTTTCATCAGCTGTTCCTCGCCACTCTCCAGATAGAGGTCGGCCACGCCGGCATAGAGGTAGTTGGCTCGCACAGCATGACCCATGGCCTTGTATTGCTGACGGAAGGGGATGCGGTCTTGGTTGTCATCGGTGCCGTTCTCCACCATGCCTCGGATGTCGATGAATTGCTGCAGCAGGTCGAGGTATTTCTTGTCGCCCGTCTCACGGTAGAGTTCGGCCACGCCCATGTAGTGTGAGGGACAGATGGCGTTGCCGGCTAGTTCTTCGGGAGCACGCTGACAAAAATTATAAAGGAAGTCGGCGGCCTTCACACCGCAGCGGAAGAGCGTCTCCTTGCCTGTCGCCCTTTTATGGATGATGCCTGCCATGATGAGGTGCCCCAGGTTGTAGGTCTCGAAGTTCAGGCGGTTCTTGAAGGCAGCGTCGTTCTTACTACCGACAGCGGTGCCAGCCTCCCCAAGCCCCTCCAAAGGAGGGAATGTCTGATTACTTGAGACCGTGTCTGGTATATGGACATCCCTCCCTTTGGGAGGGCTTGGGTTGGTTTTCTCCTTGATGATTACTGGCGTATGTATATACCCGTCCTCGCGCTGAGCCTTCGCCACTAGACCGACGAAGCGGTCCATGATGGCATCAAGCTCAGCGTCGTGGGTGACGGCATAGACTGAAGCTACGGCCTCCAACCATTTGTACATGTCTCCGTCGTGGAAGGGAGGACCGTGATGCTCTCCCTGCTGTTCTCCGGCAGCAATAAGAAAGTTGTTGAAGCCCTTACCCTCCTTCGACTGCCACGTCTGCCACATGCTTTGCACGCTCGTATGGCTGAATACATCGAAGCGGTCGCCCCAGAAGCCACCCGTCCAACGGACTGAGCTGATGGGTATGGCCGTCATGGCTGCATGGTTGCTAAGGGCAGTATTGGTGATGCCTCCCTGGGCACTAATGCCGAGGCTCAGTCCCAGGCTGCAGGATAGTAGTAATAATTTGATTTCCATATAATAATTCTCAACTCTCAACTCTCAACACTCAACTCTTAACTCTCAACTCTTTTTACTGTTTTCTACGATGTTAAGCATTTTTATGGTAGCCTTGATGGCTGCTTCTGTCTGGTCGGCGTCCAGGCCTCGGGTGCGCAGCAGCCTTCCGCTGTCCATCTGCCAGGTGATGACCGTCTGCACCAAGGCGTCGGTGCGGCCGCCGGGCGGGATAGTCACGGCGTAGTTCTCCAGCAGGGGGAACGTCCGGTCGAGGTTCTCCTTGTAAATCATGCGCAGCGCCTTCACGAAGGCGTCATACTGACCGTCACCAGAGGAGTGCCCCTCGTACTGCTGACCGTTAATCTCTACTTTTACGTTTGCAAGAGGCTTCAGACCGTAAGCCAATGACACTTGGTAACTTACCAGCTTTACCTTGTCCTCTGTTACATCATGTTTCAGCACGTCGCTAACGATAAACGGCAGGTCCTCCTGTGTGACCACCTCCTTGCGGTCGCCCAGCTCGGTGACACGACGTGTGACGCGCTGCATCTGCTCCGGCGTGAGGTCGAGTCCCAGCTCCTGCAGGTTGCGCATGATGTTGGCTCGCCCGCTGGTCTTGCCCATAGCGTAGGCCCGACGACGGCCGAATCGCTCGGGCATCAGGGCGTTATGATAGAGATTGCCCTTCTGGTCGCCGTCAGCATGAACACCGGCCACCTGCGTGAAGACGTTGTCGCCGATGATAGGCTGGTTGGGGGCGATGGCAATACCGCTATAGCTCTCCACCATGCGGCTGATGTCGTTCAGCTTCTCTTCGTTGATGCTCGTCAGAGCGTTGAAATGGTCTTTGAGTATCACCTGGACGCTCGACAGCGGGGCATTGCCGCAGCGCTCGCCAAGACCGTTCACCGTGACGTGCAGTCCTCGGGCACCGCTCAGGGCTGCCGCTAAAGAGTTGCTCACGGCCAGGTCGTAGTCGTTGTGGGCATGGAAGTCGAAATGTGTGTTGGGGTAGCGCTTCACCATCTTACGGAAATACTCCACCACCTGCAAGGGGTTCATAATGCCCAGCGTGTCAGGGAGCATGAAACGCTTAATGCATTGACCATTGACCATTGACCGTTGAACATTGTTGGACTCCGCGTTCTCTTGCGCAGCTGAATGGTCAATAGTCAATGGTGAATGGTCAATGGTCAATGCGTCCATCAGCTGATAGACATACTCCGGCGAGTCCTTCATGCCGCCAGACCAGTCCTCGAGGTAGATGTTCACGCCGATGCCCTTCTCAGCCGCATAGCTGACCACGGCCTTAATGTCGGCGATGTGCTCTTCGGGTGTCTTGTGCAGCTGCTGGGTACAGTGGCGCAGCGATCCTTTGGCAAGTAGGTTCAGCGTCTTGGCACCACATTCGTCGAGCCAGTCCACGGACGTATGGCCGTCGACGAAGCCCAACACCTCGACGCTCTCCAGGCGGTTTATCTGCTGGGCATAACGGCAAATCATCTTCACCGCCTCCTTCTCGCCGTCGCTCACACGGGCAGAGGCCACTTCAATGCGGTCTACGTTGAGGTCGCGCAGCAGCGTGCGAGCTATCATCAATTTCTCATGGGGAAGGAAACTCACGCCGCTGGTCTGTTCGCCGTCGCGTAGCGTGGAGTCCATAATCTCAATGAATCTCTGGTCTGACATGGTTCATCATCTGTGTTTTATGGGCTGCAAAATTACATATTAAATGCGAACTGACCAAAAATGCGAACCTAATTCTGCCGATTTCAATAGAAAAAGGCGTTGCGCTGTCAAAAGGTTCGCATTTCTTTTTCTATTTTTGTCTCCATATTAATATGGTTCTTCATAGGAATGGCGTGATGCTGGCATCACGCCATTCCTATGAAGAACTAAAAAACTATAAATACGATATAAAACACCAATTATGGCACTCCCTTACTAACTTTTCAGGGCTTCAAACAACTTGTCGAGGGCGGCGTCAGCGTTGCCCTCGTTTTCGTTGAGGAGGGTGACAAACTTGGAACCAATGATGGCACCGGCGGCATTGTCCTGCGCGGCTTTGAGGGTCTGGGCGTTGGAAATGCCGAAGCCTATCATGCGAGGATTACGGAGGTTCATTGCATTGATGCGGCGGAAGTAGTCTTGCTTGGCATCGTCGAAATTCTTCTGCGCACCGGTGATGGCGGCGGAGGAGACCATGTAGATGAAGCCGTCGGTGTGGTCGTCGATGAAACGGATGCGCTCGTCGGAGGTCTCAGGCGTGATGAGCATGATGACGCGCAGGTCGTAGCGGTCGGCGACGGGTTTGACAATGTTGAGATAGTCATCGAAGGGGAGGTCGGGGATGATCATGCCTGAGACACCAGCATCGACGCAGCTCTGACAGAAGGGTTCAATGCCGTAGTGAAGGATGGGGTTGAGGTAGCCCATTAGGATGAGCGGGATGGTTGCCTCGTCCTTGATGGCTTTCAGCTGCTCGAAAAGCAGTTGCACACTCATGCCGTTCTTGAGGGCTTGGGTGGCGGCACTCTGGATGACGGGGCCGTCAGCCAGCGGGTCGCTGAAGGGGATGCCCACCTCGATAAAGTCGATGCCTCTTTTTTGCATCGTCTTGATGACATCGCCCGTGCTGTCGAGTGTCGGGTAGCCGGCGCAGAAGTAGAGACTCAGTAGTTTGCGGTCGCCACGAGTGGCGAAGAGTTGGTTTATCTTGTTCATGATTCTTTTGGGTTTAATGGGTTTAATGGGCTCTATGGGTTTAATGGGTTTTATGGGGCTAATGGGTTTAATGGGCTCTGTGGGGTTAGTGGGATAGTTGGGAGAGGAAACGGCGAAGGGCATCAACGTCTTTGATTCCAGGTTCGGTCTCGAAGCGGGAGTTAAGGTCGATGCCGATGCACTTGGGGTGATGGAAAGCGCGGACACGCTCGGCGTCATCAGGGCCGATGCCGCCACTGAGCAGGAAGGGCAGCTCGCCGTCGTAGGCGTCAAGAATACTCCAGTCGAACTGCTCACCGCTACCGCCCACCGTTTTACACTTGGTGTCGAAGAGGAAGTAATCCACACAGTCGGAGTAGTCCTTGTATGTTGCAATATCATCGATAGTCTCCACGCTGATGGCCTTGATAATCTTGATGCCGGGACGGATGTCAGGGTCGAGGGTAAGGCGGAGGTTGCGGATAAGGGTGGGGGACTCGTGACCATGGAGTTGGATGATGTCGAGTTTGTAATTGAATACACGGGTGACGATGTTCTGAGCCATCTCGTCGACGAAGACGCCGACGCGCTTACATTGACCATTGACCTTTGACCATTGACCATTGGCGCGGTCGGGGATGATACCGGCGTTAGTGGGAATCATCGTGACGTTGCGGGGTGACTTGTCCCAGAAAATCATGCCAATCCAGTCGACACCTAACTCTACGACTTGGCGGATGTTCTCGCCGTCGCGCATACCACAAACTTTTACTATCAGGTTGTTCATTCTTTTTCGATATTTCGTTATTTCGATAACTCGATGATAAACTCCCGCAGGGTGGCGCCAGGGTTGGCGGTCTTCATAAAGGTCTCGCCGATGAGGAAGCCTCGGAAACCTGCTTGGCGCAGCGCCTTAATGGTCTCTGGGTTACTGATACCGCTCTCGCTGACCTTTACGGCATCCTTCGGCAGGAGCTCGGCCAGACGGAACGAGTTCTCGACATCGGTGACGAAGGAACCAAGGTTGCGGTTGTTGATGCCGCAGAGGTCGGGGCCGAGGTCGGCATACTCCAGTTCCTCTTCAGCGTGCATCTCCAAGAGCACCTCCAAGCCGAGGCTGTGGGCTTTCTCCATGAGATACTTGCACTCCTGCTTCGTGAGGCAGGCGGCGATGAGGAGCACAGCCGACGCGCCACAAAGGGCTGCCTCGTAGAGCTGCATCTCGTCGATGACGAAGTTCTTGTAGAGGATGGGAATGGTCACACCGCTCTGCCGGGCTTCTGTTATAAAACGGTCGTGGCCACCGAAATATTGTTTATCGGTGAGGATGCTCAGGGCGGCGGCACCATTCTGCTGATAGCACAGCGGAATGATGTCTGCCCGGCCTTCTTCCTTAATCCAGCCCTTAGAGGGAGAGCGGCGCTTGAACTCGGCGATGATGCCAGAGTCACTCTGAAGCAAGGCGTCTCTTAGTGAGGGCTTCTTTGCCCGCATACGCTCCAGCTCTTTGCGCTTGTGGGAGATGATTTCTTGGAGGATATCTTTCATGGGGGTGATGGGTTTAATGGGGCTAATGGGTTTAATGGGGCTAATGGGTTTAATGGGGGGATGGGTTTAGTGGGTTTAATGGGTTTTATGAGTTGAGCTCGACGAATTTCTTGAACGTGCGGAGGGCGGTGCCTGAGTCGATGCTCTCGCGGGCGATGTCGATGCACTCCTCAATGCTCTTCTGGCCCTTTTCGAGCACCTGGATGCCGAAGGCGGCGTTGGCCAGCACGATGTTCTTCTGGGCGGGCAGGGCGCGGTTCTCCAGCACGGAGTCGAAAATCTGTGCTGCCTCCTCCTCTGTGGCACCGCCTACCAATTCCTCTGGCTTGGCGATGTCGAAGCCCAGGTCGCGGGGCGAGAAGATGCGCTCGTAGTCCTTTGTGGTAACCTTGAAGTCGCCCGTCAGGGAAATCTCGTCGTAGCCGTCGATGCTGTTCACGATGCCGTAGTCAATTCCCAACTTCTGGTACACCTGATGGTAGAGGCGCATCTGGTCGAGGTTAGCCACGCCGAGCAGCTGACACTTAGGCTGAGAGGGATTGACGATTGGGCCTAACAGATTGAAGATGGTGGGGAACTGCAGCGCCTTGCGGATGGGGCCTACGAATTTCATGGCGCGGGCAAAGAGCTGGGCATGCAGGTAGACGATGCCGGCCTCGTTGAGCGAGCGGTTCAGCTTGTCGATGTCATCCGTGAACTTAATGCCGTGATGGGCGATGACGTTCGAAGCGCCCGAGACCGACGTGGCTGCATAGTTGCCGTGCTTTGCCACCTTGTAGCCCGCGCCGGCGATGACGAAGCAGGCCGTGGTCGAGATGTTGAACGTGTTCTTGCGGTCGCCGCCCGTGCCGACGACATCGATGTAGCGGTCGGCCTCCAGGATAGCAGGTACGCCGGTCTCCAGGATGCCGTCGCGGAAGCCGAGCAGCTCGTCGACGGTGACGCCGCGCATCTGCAGGCAGGTCAGCAGGGCCGTGATTTGCTCGTTGGGGTACTCTGAATGGGTGATGCCAATCAAGATTGTTTTCATCTCCTCGCGGGAGAGCTCTTCGTGGTTCAGGAGGCGGAAGAGGTAGCCTTTCATTGTCTGTTCCATATTCGGTTTTGAAAATTTTGTCGTGTTTTTGTTCTGTTTTGGTTTCCGATTTTCAAACGGAGGCTGTTTTTGACTGTCGGCGGCTTCCGATTTTCCAACGGAGGCTGTTTTTGACCGTCGGCGGCTTCCGATTTTCCAACGGAGGCTATAGGAAGAGCCAGTTCTGCAGCATCCGCCGCCCGTCGGGGGTCAGCACGCTCTCGGGGTGGAACTGAATGCCTCGCACGTTCAACTCCCGGTGTCGCAGTGCCATGATCTGACCTTCGTCCGAGACGGCCGTGACTTCGAGGCACTCAGGCAGCCCTTCGCGCGAGACCACCCACGAGTGGTAGCGCCCGACGGTGATGTCTTTGTCCAGTCCGGAGAACAGGGGGTCGTCGGCGACGATGTGACAGGGCGTGGCGACTCCATGAAAGACGTCGCTGAGGTTCTCGAGCTTCCCGCCAAACGCCTCGCCGATGGCCTGATGACCGAGGCAGACGCCCAGTATGGGTTTGCGACCGGCGTAGGTGCGGATGACGTCGAGCAGGAGTCCTGCCTCGGAGGGGATGCCAGGTCCTGGCGAGAGGATGATCTTGCTGTAGGGTTCAAGGTCGGAGAGTTGGAACTGGTCATTACGCAGCACGGTGACCTCTGCGCCCAACTCCTTTACTAAATGACTCAGGTTGTAGGTAAACGAGTCGTAGTTATCTATAATGACTATTTTCATAATCCGTAATCCGTGTAATTCGTTAAATTTGTGGTTTAAAATAAATGATTATCTGCAATCATCCGTATGCCGCCAATGTCGGGGCAAGCCTCTGTGTCAGCCCCAACAATAGCATCGGGCTGGTACGTGGTTCCGGCTCCCAGCCGGGGCAACAGACGAAAGGGGCCTGGCAGGGGGGGGCATCGGCTAATCCCCCAGTCGGATACATGCGGATAATCATTTTAAGTAATACCTGGTTTTAAATCCTTTCCGCTGTCTCGATGGCCTTGCGCAGGGCGCCGAGCTTATTGTTCACTTCCTGCAATTCATATTCCACATCGCTCTTCGCCACGATGCCGCCGCCAGCTTGGAACCATAGTTCGCCGTTGCGAGCAACGAAGGTACGGATGGTGATAGCCTGGTTGAGCGAACCGTCAAGGCCGATGATGCCGATGCAACCACCGTATGCTCCGCGGTTGTGCGGCTCGTACTCAGAGATAAGCTGCATGGCGCGAACCTTCGGCGCACCGCTCAGGGTACCTGCCGGGAAGGTGTCGATGAAAGCCTTGATGGGGTCTTTATCGTCATCAAGCTCACCGCTGACACGAGAGACAAGGTGAATGACGTGTGAGTAGTACTGCAGGTCTTTATAGAAGTCCACCTTCACCCCGTGACAGTTCCTCGACAGGTCGTTGCGGGCAAGGTCTACGAGCATCACGTGCTCAGCGTTCTCCTTGGGGTCGTTGCGCAGGTATTCTGCTCCCTTTCGGTCGGCCTCGGCATCGCCCGTGCGCTTCGTTGTCCCCGCAATGGGGTCGATGTACGCCCGGAATTTATTATTTGGGGCGTCAGTTCGCTCGATGCGGCAGTGTGTCTCAGGACTTGAGCCGAAGATGCGGAAGCCGCCGAAGTCAAAATAGAACAAGTATGGCGAGGGGTTGATGCTCCGCAGGGCGCGATAGAGCTTGAAGTCGTCGCCCTCGTACTTCTGGATGAAGCGGCGGCTGAGCACAATCTGGAACACATCGCCACGAAGACAATGACGGATGCCACGACGGATGTTCTCCCTGTGCTCGTCATCGGTCAGCGTGCTCTTCACATCGCCGATGGGGTGGAAGCCGTAGGCCTGGACATTCGACTTGTTCATGGCTTTGAGGATGTCGGGGATTACTGACCCCACCCTCAACCCCTCCCCTTGAGGGGCGGGGAGTTGCTGCACGCAGCCATTCCCTTCCCTTGTAGTGACGGGGTCAGTAATCTCCACCACTTTCAGCATGTTATTATGATGGTCGAACACAATCACCACCTTATATAATATATAGAGCACGTCGGGGGCATCGTTCTTCTCCTGAGTCTCGTCCTTCACGTCGATGTTCTCGAAGTAGCGCACGGCGTTGAAGCTGGTATAGCCAAAGAGCCCGCAGACGTCCTTGTCATCGCCCTCGACTTGGATACGGTCGATGAGGGCGTGGATGGCCTCGGCAGAACCGAAGCCCGCGCCCAGGGGCTGGCGGAGCGTTGTTCCGTCGGGAAAACCGACGGAGGCGATGCCGTGACCGATGGCCACGCTGGCGATGGGGTTGATGCCGATGAACGAACGGGAGTTGTTCGCGTCGTGATAGTCCGAGCTCTCCATCAGCGCACTCTGGGGGTAGAGGTCGCGAAGTCGCATATACACGCCGACGGGAGTATAAAGGTCGGCAAGAATCGTCTTGCTGCTTGTTGTATATTTAAAAGTCTTCTCCATTTTATGGACCCCCTAAGTTAGGGGGTTGGGGGTCTGAACAAGCGTCAATCAGACCATTAATTTGTTATTATTATTAGGAATCTGCGCCTGTTCAGACCCCCTTCCCCCTAACTTAGGGGGTTAATAACCATCGATTTGTTCTTCAGGTACGTCTCGATGTCCTTGTCACCACGTCCGCTGACGGTGAGCACCACCACGTCATCGGGCTTGAAGTTGAGCTTGGAGAGGACTGCAATAGCGTGAGCACTCTCGATGGCCGGGATGATACCCTCCATCCTTGTCAGCTCATAGCCGCCACGGATGGCCTCGTCGTCGTTGATGCTCAGCACTTGTGTGCGTCCCTGTTTTGCCATGTTGCAATGCATCGGCCCAACGCCTGGATAGTCGAGGCCTGCCGAGATGGTGAAGGCCTCCTGAATCTGGCCGTCCTCGTTCTGCATCACCAGCATCTTGGCACCATGAAGGATGCCCACGGTTCCGCGATGGATGGTAGCGGCAGTATAATCCGTGTCCCAACCATGACCGCCGGCCTCTGCCAGCACAATCTTCACCCGCTCGTCGTCCATATAATGGTAGATGGTTCCAGCAGCATTGCTTCCACCTCCGATGCAGGCAATCAGGTAGTCGGGATAGTCACGGCCAACCTTCTCCTGAAGCTGCCATTTGATTTCCTCCGAGATAACGCTTTGCATACGGGCTACGAGGTCGGGGTAGGGGTGAGGTCCCATCGTCGAGCCCACGATGTAAAAGGTGTCTGCGGGATGACAGCACCAGTCGCGAATGGCTTCCGAACAGGCATCGCTCAGCGTCATGTTGCCTGTGCGAACGGGGTGCACCTCGGCGCCCAGCATTTTCATGCGCTCCACGTTGGTGTGTTGACGCTCTACGTCTGTAGCTCCCATGAATACCTCGCACTTCATGTTCATCAGCGCACATACTGTTGCCGTAGCCACACCGTGCTGGCCAGCTCCCGTCTCGGCGATGATGCGCGTCTTGCCCATCTTCTTTGCCAGCAGAATCTGCCCGATGGTGTTGTTGATTTTGTGCGCTCCCGTGTGGTTCAGGTCTTCACGCTTCAGATACAGCTGACAGCCATAGCGCTCGCTCATCCTATTGGCATAGTAGAGTGGCGACGGACGTCCCACATAGTCTTTCAACAGCGCATGATACTCCTGCTTGAACTCCTCCGACTCGATAATCGGAAGGTAAGCCTCCTGCAGGTCATGCACACACTTGTAAAGAATCTCGGGGACGTATGCTCCGCCAAACTCTCCATAGAAACCGTTTTTGTCTACTTGATACTTTCCCATATTTTTAAAGTTTTACTGTTGGTTATTTCTAGCTTTTGCTGCGACGGAGCCGCAGCCTACTGCGAAACTGAAAAGAGGCCCGTCGCAAGAACGACAGGCCTCTTTCTATTACTTCGGTACAAACCTACTGGTATACGGCAAGCGTCTCACGATTGAAATCTTGAGCTGCGCCACCACCAATAGTTTGCTGTTCTAGTCATGTTAAATCACGTTTTTGTTTCAAATCGTCGGCAAAAGTACGTATTATCTTTCATTCTGCCAAATATTCTGCCAAATATTTTACGATTTTTAGCAATTTTATCAATTCTCCGCTCGGCCGAAGGACGCTTGCTCAGCAAGACCCCTCAACTCTTAATTATCAATTGTCAATTGTAAATTCTCAATTCTAGAAGCTTGGCTCGGCATAGCCGCGCTGATACTCGGAGTTCTGGATGCCGTTAATGCGGAGCGTGTCCCCGCCGTCATAGTCGAAGAGCATGTTGTGGCTGTAGGCCATCCAACCATTCCCCTGCTCGTCGGGCTCGTCGAAACTGGCATAGAGAATGAGGCGGTTCTCGCCTACGCCGTTTTCGTTCCTCTGCCATTCCAGCTTCCACGTGCCGCTGAAGCTACCGACGAGCGATTCCATATCCTCCCAGTCGGTGTATTGCTGTTCGCCATTGATGGTGACCAACGAGCGTTTCTGCCATTTTCGGTTGCCAGTCAGCGTGCCGTCCTCCCAGAACGTAAGCCGCTCGTAAAACCGTTGTTTGTCGTTAGTGTACTCGCAATACCACGTGCCTTCCAGCTGCCACCCGTACTGCTTTTGCAGCTGTTCCGTCTTCTCGTGTGCCTCAGGGTCAGCCCATTCAGGGTCGTTGCTACAGGAGGCGAGGACGAACAGGGCAAGCATCGTCACAAAGAGTCTGCAAATCTTCTTTGCTTTCATCATTTCTGTCATTAATACATCTATTATATAAACGCGAATCTTCGCAAAGATTGTATCACCGGAGGTTAAACTTCTTAAAAGTTCCATATTCTGTTGTTCACCTTTTACTGTAACCGTCTGAACTATTATCTGTTAACAAAGATGCGTACTTCTCTGGAAGTATCACCTAGTATCTCCGAAGTAAAACAAGTTGTTTTGGTATAGAAAAAGCCGTTTTTTCTGAGGGTTTGGACGGACTTTTCTAAATCAAAACAACTTGTTTTACTTTTACAGATTCTATTTTCTCTGTCAGTCAGCTCGTCAATTGTACTGTTCATGAACGGCTTTTACATCATGAACCCCCTTTTACCCCCTATAAAGTGAAACAAAAACGTAGCCTTTGTTTTGCCATAGATTATTTCCTCAGTTTGCCTTTGCTTTCCAGATACTTTGTGAAGGTCTCCCATTGCGCGGCGTTCTTCTTGATGTTGGCCTGGACGCGCTCGTCGTTGATGAATTGCAGCGGGTAGCAGTCGTAGAGGTAGTAGCCATCCATCTCAATGGTTTTCAGATTGCCGTAGCACAGCACCAGGTCGCTGAAGGCGCGGCTGTCCCAGAGACCAACGAAGCTGCTGACCACGAAAAGGGGATAGTCGCCCATATTGAACTGGATTTCGTGGTAGGGTTCCATACGCTTGTAGAGCGGCTCGTCCATGTCGTGGAACTTAATCTCACGGGTGGTAACGTTGAACCATTCGATGTCATCCTCGGTGAAGAGGATTTCCACGTCGGAGCGTGTCTCTGGAAGTCCACAGGCATAGAGAGGTGTTTTCGAGGGTGCCGGGTCGGTGGTGAAGGGCTTCTCAGGTTCGTAACTGTCAAGACTGCAAGCAGTCATCGTTGTGCCGGCAATGGCTATCGCCATCATCCAAGCGAAAGGTTTGTAATGTTTCATGTTCTCAAGAGTTTTAATGAATGTCTCTCTTTATAAACGTAGAACTGCGAAAATACTGCACGGAATTCCCAACTTTTTTCATTCCTGTTCCAAAATTGTGCTTATGCTGTCCGACGATGTTGTGTCTTTCAGCAGTAGGAACCAGTCGCGGAGCACTCCTCGGTATCTGTTCTGGGAGTCGGCGACGATGAGCAACAGACCGGGAACGGGTTCGTAGAGCCCCTCGCAGTTGGCAAAGCGGCGGCTGGTGAGCGACAGTCGGGTCTTGATTTCCTTCACCAGACGTTTCTCCACGATGCCCCCTTCTTCGGGCAGCACCACCTCGTAGATATGTGTGACGGCACGGGCACCGAGTTTCAACTTCGGCACCCTTATCTGTCGCTCCATGACCAGCAGACGGCCATCGTCAAGGGCACACATCGCCGACACACCATGAACATGTTCTTCAGCAGCATCAGGGCGATACAGATATTGCTGCCGAGGCTGAAGGTCATCGCCAAAGGTTTGTATGCGCAGCAGGGTGTCGCCCTGCAAGGGCTGCTCCGTGGTGGTGAAGAAAAGGTGACGGCGGCAGTCGTATGTCAGAGCCTCCAGACCGCAGTTTTTACTGGCTTTCTTGAACTCCGGCGGCATGGCCAGCCGTCGGCCTGTGCGCTGTCCGTCAAGACCATACTCGTAAACCTCATTATCAGCCTCGCCGCTGATGAAGAGTGTCTGCGTCGAGGGACAGTAGCAGATGCCTTCCATGTCGCGGTTGGGCATTCCGCTGGAGCGGTAACCCTCGTTCTCGATGTCAATGATGCGCCCTTTCTTGTCGTCGATGGCTATACGGAACACGTAGAAACCGTCCTCGGCAGCCTTATCGTCGACCACAGCGAAGCGGCCATCGCCGATAGCGCAGATGCCACTATAGTTACCAGGAGGCAGTTCGCGGTGGAAGCGTTGCCGCACAATCTTCATATCGCCCGACTGTGGCCAGGCTATCAAGGTCAGAAGGGAAAAGAGAGTGGTCAGGATTGTCTTCATAGTCAACATTATGCGTACAAAGTTACTCCTTTTCTCCGATATCAGCAAATTTTTGCGAATGGAAGAGAATATTTTAACAAAAACAGGCGGCACTTTTGGAAAATCTTCGTATCTTTGTCGGCAAATTGGCTAATCCCTTAAATGATGGTGTGCTTCCGATCGCCCTGTCTCTATACAATAATATATAATAAGGCGTGTGAGAAAGTGAATTGTCAAATTGTAAAATAGATTTTTCGTATGATGATGAACAACCGACTTGTTGAGTGCGTCCCCAACTTCAGCGAGGGGCGCGACATGGGCGTTATCCGTCAGATTACCGATGCTATAGAAAGTGTTGAGGGCGTCAGCGTGCTCCACGTCGATGCCGGCGAGGCTGCAAACCGTACGGTCGTTACCTTTGTGGGCTCGCCGGAGAATATCGTGGAGGCTGCCTTCCGAGCCGTGAAGACGGCTGGCGAGGTCATCGACATGCGTAAGCATCATGGTACGCATCCCCGCTTAGGAGCTACAGACGTGCTGCCCCTCATTCCCGTAAGTGGCATCACGCTGGAGGAATGTGCCGAGCTGGCCCGTGGGTTGGCTAAACGTATTGCCAGCGAGGCCGGCATCCCCTGCTACTGTTACGAGGCGGCTGCCTTCCGACCTGAGTTCAAGAACCTCGCCGTCTGCCGCGCAGGAGAGTATGAGGGACTGCCGGAGAAGCTTGCCGACCCTGACAGGCGTCCTGACTTCATGCCGGAGGAAATGTTCAATGGTCAATGTTCAATGTTCAATGAAAGCGTGGCCCGCACAGGCTGCTCCGTCGTTGGTGCCCGTGACTTCCTCATCGCCGTGAACTTCAACCTCAATACTACCGACACGCACATTGCCAATGCCATTGCCTTCGATGTGCGAGAGAAAGGCCGTCCGCCAAAGCCCGGCACGCTGAAATGTACCAAGGCCCTCGGCTGGTATATCGACGAATATGGCATAGCTCAGGTGTCGATGAACATTACAAACATCAACGTTACGTCGCTCCACGTAGCCTTTGAGGAGGTTTGCCGTTGTGCCGCTCTGCGAGGCGTGAAGGTCACAGGAACGGAAATCATCGGTCTGGTTCCCAAACGTACGCTCATCGAAGCTGGCCGCTATTTCCTGGAGAAGCAGCACCTCTCCCCAGACCTTCCTGAGGAAGACATCCTGAAAACCGCCATCACGTCGATGGGCCTTGACGACCTCAAACCCTTCGACCCCCAGAAGAAGGTCATCGAGTACCTGATAGATTAAGCCGTTAATCTAGAGAAAAATACAATGTATCATCTATCAACCTTGAAAAATCCCCGAAACATTTGGTGGTTCGGGGATTTCTTTGTATCTTTGCACCGCAATTGTAAATGTGAATTCAAGAAATGAAGAAAGTTTTACTCCTGTTCTTTCTTATCCTTGCCGCTGGCGGTGCTTTTGCGCAGCAGAAGCGTGAGTTCCGTGGGGCGTGGATACAGTGTGTGAATGGTCAGTTCCAGGGCATGGGCACTGAGCAGATGCAGCGTACGCTGACCTACCAGCTTGACGAATTGCAGAAGATGGGTGCCAATGCCATCATCTTCCAGGTGCGCCCTGAGTGTGATGCTCTCTACCAGAGCAGTCTCGAACCTTGGAGCCGCTTCCTCACCGGGCAGCAGGGGCGTCCGCCAAAGCCATATTGGGACCCCCTGCAGTGGATGGTATTCGAGTGTCACAAGCGTGGCATGGAGCTTCATGCATGGATAAACCCCTATCGTGCCAAGACGAAGGGCACGACGGCGGTGGCCGTCACTCATGTCACGGCACGACATCCGGAGCGTTGTATGGAGTACGACGAGCTGATGCTGCTGAACCCCGGCTTACCCGAGAACCGCGACTACATCTGTGAGGTGGCACGAGACATCGTGACCCGCTATGACGTGGACGGCATACACATGGACGACTATTTTTATCCGTACCCCGTGGCAGGTCTCACTATCCCCGACGATAATGCCTACCGCCAGTATTCCAATGGAATAGCCGACCGGGGCGACTGGCGCCGCCATAACGTGAACCTCTTCATCAAGCAGTTCTATGAGACCGTGCATCAGGCAAAGCCGTGGGTGAAGGTGGGCATCTCGCCCTTCGGCATCTACCGCAACAAGCGTTCCGCTTCCATTGGCAGCGAGACCAATGGTCTGCAGAACTACGATGACCTCTACGCCGACGTGCTGCTGTGGGTGAACAATGGTTGGCTGGACTACTGCGTGCCGCAGGTCTACTGGGAGATAGGCAACAAGGCTGCCGACTATGACACGCTCGTTCGTTGGTGGGACCGCTACTGCGGCAACCGTCCGCTCTACATCGGCGAGGACATAGAGCGCACGGTGAAGAACGCCGACCCACAGAACCCGAAGCGTAACCAGCAGTGGGCCAAGCATCAGATATGTATGCAGATGAAGAACGTGAAGGGCTCCGTCCTTTGGTATGCCAAGGCCGCTGTAGACAACGTTGGCAACTATGCCACCACGTTACGTCAGAACTACTGGCGCTATCCGGCCCTGCAACCGCTGTTGCCCTATATTGACAAGAAGGCACCTGGAAAGCCGGTGAAGATGAAGCAAATCAAGACCGACGACGGCCCTGTGCTCTTCTGGCAGGCTCCGAAAGCCAAGAAGTGGGGCGACGAGGCTATTAAATATGTGGTCTATCGCTTTGCCAAGGGAGACAAGGTGGACACAGATAATGCTGCGAATATCGTCGCCGTCACGACGAACACCTTCTACAAGCTGCCCTACATCAACGGTAACCATACTTACACCTATCTCGTCACCACGCTGGACCGTCTGCAGAACGAGAGCAAGCCGGCAAAGAAGAAGGTGAAGCTCTGAAGGCGTGATGATGGCAGTATGAAAAAAATAAACAAAAAGAGATAAAATGGAAAAAGCGACGGGCTTCACAGCCGGTCGCTTTTATCTTCAATAGGTATTAGTTCTTTTAAGGTAAAAAGATTGTTTTCAGGATAACGCTGCAAAGGTACGTGTTTTTTTTCTATCCTCCAAATAATTTTCGACTTTTTTTTTACATAATTTTATGTGTGGGCACACATTCCGAAAACGATGTCTTTTATTTCCTCTTCATTGAGTAAAGTGTACAATAATGTTAGTTGTTGTATCTTCTCTTCAACATGAACTGCTGTCTTGGCTCGCCGTTGTCTGGCTGTTGTACGGCTAGTTAAATACTTACTAAAAATACTTAAAACAAAGCGACTATTTGGAAAATTATTCGTACCTTTCGGCCTTAAAACGTATAACTTGACCTAAAATGAAGCACACGACTATTAAACGGCTGTGTCTAACAGCCTTATTTCTAGCTATATATACATCTACGCAGGCTCAGCAACTGCAAGCAAAGCTGTCTCACTATTCTACTGAAGATGGACTGGCCAGCAACGCCATCTCGAAGATGAAGCAGGACGACTGGGGTTACATCTGGATAGCTACCTGGAACGGCCTTACCCGCTTCGATGGCTACGACTTCACCAACTACCGTACGGGCACCATGAGCCGAGTGCCTAACTTGCATAACCGAATAGAGGATTTGGCCATAGACAATCAGCAGAACGTTTGGATGCGTATGTATGATAACCGCATCTTCGTGATGAAGCGCTCCGTGGACAAAATCATCAATCCTTTTGAAGGTATCAAGGGTAGCGATGAATTCCGCAACAATCAGGTCATCTTCGTCACCAGTAGTGGTGACGTGTACGTACCCATTATTGACAAGGGTATTTACAAGATGCGTGTCGAGCAAGACCGCGTGAATTGTCAGCTGGTCACTACCGGCGGGCTAACGATTACTTCCATGGCCGAGGGTTACCATGACGACATCTGGTTGGGCACCAACGAGGGCATACACCGCTTGGATGCCAGCAACATGACAGTCGAGCGAAAGGGATTATTCCTTGATGAGTACGTGACATGCCTATTCTCAAATGGCTATAATATCTTTGCAGGTACTAAGTCTGGAAAGATTCTTTCGTTCGCCTACGGTCAGGAGCCAACCGTTATACGCCAGCAGGCGGGCAACGACTTGCACGGACTATTTGTAGACAGTCACGACTTGATCTGGTTTGCGGACGATAAAGCGGGTGTACTCATGTATGACCCAGAGACGGGCGTGGAGAGACGCTTCGTGCAAACGGTAATGACACATGGGTACGAGAGCGGCGGCGTTGAGTTCAACGATGTGAATGGTACGGTGTGGATACGCATGAATTTTGGCGGCTATGGTTACTATGACCGTGAGGCTCAGGAGGTTCGCTACTTCCACAACGACCCCAGCAACCCTTGGAACCTGTCAAACTCCTGCAATGCGACGCTGGAGACCCTGGACGGTGTGGTATTTGAGTCGACCATACGGCGAGGGCTTGACAAGCTGGAGATAATGAAGAACACCATCGAACGGAAGTTGATGGTGGAGAATCCCACGTCTTTGCCAGACAACGATGTCCGTGCATTCTACTATGACACCCGCAACCGCAGTTTGCTGATGGGCAACAAAAGTGGCATGCTCAGCATCACCGACAACGACGGCAATCGCACCTTCTATACTCATAGCGACAACGGACAGGCATTTGGTCGTATCTACGGCATATCGAAAGACTCCAAGGAGAACTACTGGGTGTCGTCGAAAGACAATGGCTTGTTCAAGATGACACCTCGTGCTGGTGGTGGCTATAGCATCGTCAACTATTGTCATGACGACAATGATGTCCATTCCCTAAATGACAACCATGCCTACCAGACCCTTGAGGACGGTCAGGGGAATATCTGGGTGGCGACATACGGTGGAGGCGTGAACGTGTTGCCTAATGGTTCATCACAGTTCCTGCATTGTAATAGCGGTATGGAAGCCTATCCCCACAACTTCTATCGCAAGGCGCGTACATTGGCCATCGACAAGGATGGTAAGATATGGGCTGGCACCACCGACGGCATCCTGCTCTTCTCGATGAAGGACGGCAAGGTGCAAGTAGAAAAACTGGAATACTCTGAGGAGGAACCTGACAATATCCTTTATTCTAACGACATCGTTTGCCTGGGACGTGACCAGAGAGGCATGATGTGGGTGGGAACCAATGGTGGCGGACTGGGTCATACCATTGGCAAGGACAATCAGGGGCGTTGGCTCTTCGAGAACTTCGGCGCTCGCGACGGTCTTCCCTCTGAGGAGATACTCAGTCTGGCTTTTGACTCCCGTGGTAGCGTGTGGTTCGCAACAGAACATATACTCTGCTCCTTCGACCAGGATAAACGCATCTTCACCACTTTCTCCACCTTGGAGGGTGTCGACGAGACCATGTGCTCCGAGTCGGCTGCACTGGTGCTTCCTTCGGGCAATATTCTCTTTGGAACAACTACTTCCGGATACTACGTCGTAGACCGTAACAAGCTGATGAGCAACAATGCCGCAGTATTCAAGTTGCGTCTCACCGGCTTCTGGGTAGACAATGAGTTGCAGAGCCCACGCCTGACGAACCTCTATGATTACTACGTGCCCGAATCCAAGGCTGTGACGTTGCCTTCCCACAGTTCCTCCTTTGCCTTCCGTTTCGCTTCGCTCAACTTCCAGTTGCAGCATCGCGTACATTATCAATATATGCTTGAGGGCTACGACTCCGACTGGCGCAACGCCGGCCCTGACCGTATGGCCAGCTACGAGAATGTACCGGCAGGAGAATACAGGTTCCAGGTGAGGGCCTTCATGCTGGAGTCGCCTGATAAGTATGACATGAAGGAGATAATGATTACTATTCCTCCGATGTTCTTATTCTCCTCTGGAGCCACATGGCTGTACATGCTCATCGTGGCAGTAGCCGGTCTTTTGCTGCTCTTCCTAAGTCAGCAGCGCATACGCCAGCAGGTAAAGAATAAGCGTAACCAGGATGCAAAGAATAGCGAGGACGCAAAACCTAGTTCCTTCATCGTAAAACTGGAGGAATGGCTGGAGGCACACTATGCTGAGCAGAACCTCTCCTTCGAAACGTTTATGGAGGATCAGGGCATCAACCGTGCCGATTTCGAGGATTCCCTTCGTGCATTCTCCAAGAAGTCTCCGCGCGAATTCCTGATAGACTACCGCATCGAAAAGGCACGCCAGTTGCTCGAACAGACCAGCGACAGCGTGGCCGACATCTCCTTCAACACGGGCTTTGCAGACCCCATGCAATTCAACCGCCTTTTCACTGAGCGCAATGGCATGACACCATCGCAGTATCGCGACCATAGTCATCAGTCTTCTGAGCACACCGATGAGTACGAAGTCATAGAATAATGAATACATATTTATATATATTCCTTACCATGCTGTTCCTTGGCATTGGCATCGGCAATGTGAACGCTGCAGGTAAGTATGACAACCCTGATACGCTCTTCGTGGCACGTGACGGTACGGGTGAGTTCCGCACCGTCGACGAGGCTATCGAGGTGTGCCGTGCCTTTATGGACTATCATAAGGTCATATTCGTGAAGCGGGGCACTTACAAGGAGAAGCTTATCCTGCCCTCTTGGTTACAGAACATAGAAATCTGTGGCGAGGATCGCGACCAGACCATCATCACCTACGATGACCATGCCAACATCCGTACCGCAGAGCGCCCTCAAGGTATGGGCACCTTCCGTACCTACACGCTGAAGATAGAGGGAAACGACATCACGCTGAAGAACATCACCATCGAGAACAACTCCGCCCGGCTGGGCCAGGCTGTGGCACTTCATACCGAGGGCGACCGGCTGAAGTTCATCAACTGTCGATTCCTGGGTCATCAGGACACGGTGTACACAGGTGTGGCAAACACACGTCTATACTTCAAGGACTGCTACATCGAGGGAACCACCGACTTCATCTTCGGTCCTTCGACGGCGTGGTTTGAGCACTGCACTATCCATTGCAAGGCCAACAGTTACATCACCGCTGCCTCTACGCCGAAAGACGTGGACTACGGCTACGTGTTCAACGATTGCACCATCACCGCCGCTCCCGATGTGGAGAAAGTCTATTTGGGCCGTCCCTGGCGTGACTATGGCTATACCCTCTTCATGCATTGCTCGTTGCCTCGTCAGATACGTCCTGAGGGATGGCACCATTGGCAGAAAGAGCGTGAGCAGACTGCCCGTTATCTGGAGTTTGAGAACACGGGCGAGGGTGCCGGCACTGGCCAGCGCGCAGCCTGGAGCAAGCAGCTCACCAAGAAAGAAGCATCGCAGGTGACGCTGCAGAATGTCCTCGCCGGACAGGCAACACCATTTGATATTAACAAATAGTTTCCCCAATATGAACCAATTCCTTCTTTCCGCCATGATGATGGCGATGGTACTACCGGCTATAAGCCAGGAACGCTCCTCTTCGAGCATGTACATACAGCCGCAGCCTAAGTCTGACGTGACTCTTTACTATAGTGTCGATGGCGAGGGTACTCGTTTCCAGCCTATCTGGGGACTCGACCTTGCATGGATTAACGAACAGAACCTACGCAAGGGTGTGCGCCACATGGGAAAAGAGAATGTGGGCATAGGCCGTTCTGCCTTTCGCTTCACGGATGCGTTGGTCAACGATGTGAGCCTGACCAATAGCCAGATAAATAATCTTCGTCGGCGCAGCAATCTCTTCACCTCTATCTGCGGAGCAGAGCTACCGCTAGTGCTTACTGCCGACCAGGAGGCTGGGACAAACAGCTACTACGTGACGAACAAAAGCTGCAACACCAGTCACTGGGCAGCGATGATTAACGCCCATGTGGAGTGGATGCAGCAGAACACTAGCCACCCCATCGTCGGTGTCTCGCCCTATAACGAGCCTGACTACTGGACCGAGGAGGAGGGCGCTACCGTGGCCAAGCAGGTGGAGGTGGCCAAGAAACTGCGTGAGGAGTATCCGAGCATGGAGGACGTGGCCATCGTTGGCGGCAACACCCTGAACAACGATAAGGCTATGGACTGGTATAAGACGGGTAAAGACTATTACGACTGGGGGAACACCCACCAGCTGGCTGGTGACTTCAACACCTTCGCCGCTTTCTACAGTCAGCTGAAGGCTGACGGTAAGACGGGCTATGCTGATGAGATGCACAACGTGGGTGAGGCTATGATTGGTCTGGAGTACGGTATGACGGTAGGCATCTGGTGGGGCTTCGACAGCCGTGCCCGTGGTGAGTTCTGCGACATCTCGCGCAACGGCGAGCGTTTGGCCTACGGTGAGCACCGTAACAACTGGACGGCGGCATCGGTCTATCGTCATGACGACGGACGGGTGAAAGCTTTCATAGGCAGTAGCGAGCGTCAGGCAAAGACAACAACATACCAGTTCGTCAGTACCGACCGCGACATGTACTATGATACGCAGGGCCCAATGCGTTCTTTCCGAATGGAGATTCCAGGCGGCACAGGCTACCAGAATGGTCAAACCAACGCAGAACGTGTGATAGACATTACTTGGGGTGAGAACGTGCCCTACGTGGCTGTTACCGATGGTACATATCGCATTGTGAACAAGGCCACTGGAACATACATTAATGCTTCATCGAACATTATTCTACAGAATAGCTTCCCTAAGTCAAAGACTCAACAATGGACGATTAAGTGGAGTGACCCGAAGCGCACAAGCGGAGACTACAGCTTCCTCGACATCGAGTCGGTCAGTAATAGCAAGCTACGCATGAACGTAGAGAATTTCTCCACCTCTGACGGAGCCAACGTCATTGGCTATTCGCAGAACGAAACACCATCGACCAACGAGCAATGGTACCTGCAATATGCCGGCGATGGGTTCTTTTACATTCGTAACCGTGAGACCTCGCTCTATCTCACCTCTGCCTCATCGTCAACCAGCAATGGTGTGCGTGTGCGCACTAACGAGCTGCAGGCTGACAGTACCGAGCGCGCCCGCCAGATGTGGCGACTGCTCCCAGTTGGCATTGACTACGACAGGGAAGCTCCTGCAAAGCCTCAGGGATTCACGGCTAAGGTACAGTCTGCATCGGTACGCCTGACATGGCAGGCAAATAATGACGAGGACTTGCGGGGATATAACATCTTCAGAAAAGATGCTGAAGGCTGGAGCGTCATAGCACGTGATATCAAATCTACGTCGTTTGTAGATAACAACTGCCGTCCCGGGCACACCTATTCATATATTGTCAGGGCTTTGGATAACGCCCTTAATCTCTCCGAAACCAGCGAGACCGTAGAGGCTACTCTAACGGATGCTCCGGCACTCATAGCCCGATGGACAATGAACAACACACTCAACGACACCACCGAGAACGTCATGGATGCTGCCGTCTATGAAACCGAAAGCTACTTAGCAGGAAACCCGGCCCTTGATACAGAAGAAGTCACCTATAAAGGACTGAGCCTTAAAGAGAAATGCTATGCACAACTGCCCTACGAGGTGGCCAGCCACGACGAGCTGACTTTCTGCGCATGGGTTAAAGTGCTCAGCTCAAAGCAGTGGCAGCGAATCTTTGACTTCGGCAACGGTACTTCGCACTACATGTTCCTCACACCAAATGCGGGCAGTACCATGCGCTTCGCCATCAAAAACGGAGGCGAGGAGCAGACACTTGACTGCGCAAAACTGCCAGTAGTGCAATGGAAACACGTGGCCGTGACGATAGGGCAGGGGAGAACTGCTATTTACATCGACGGCGAGGAAGCAGCATCAACTACCGACATCACTATCAAGCCTAGCGACATACGTCCCGCGATGAATTTCTTGGGACGCAGCCAGTTCGATTCCGACCCTGCCCTCACGGGTACTATTCAGGATGTGCGCATTTATAACTACGCCCTCACGGCTGAAGAGGTGAAGCAAGCAATGAAACTGGAAGTCGAATCGCCCGTGAAAGGCGATGTCAATGGCGACGGTACGGTGGACGTAGCTGACATTTCCAGTATCATCAGCGTCATGGCTGGTGATGGTGAATATGCCAATGCTGATGTCAACGGCGACGGTACGGTAGACGTAGCCGACATTTCGACGGTAATATCGATTATGGCTGAATAAGTCCTATTAATGTTAGAAGTCACATGAACTCCACATCCCCCTCACTACTGTCAGAACTTAACCCCAGCCAGCGGGAAGCCGTGGAGTATTGCGACGGTGCCTCGCTTGTCATCGCGGGTGCCGGTTCGGGCAAGACTCGTGTGTTGACCTACAAGATTGCCTACCTGCTACAGGAGAAAGACCTGAAGCCATGGAACATCCTGGCCCTGACCTTCACCAACAAGGCGGCAAAAGAAATGAAGGAGCGCATAGCACGACTGGTAGGCGCAGACCGGGCCCGCTACTTGCAGATGGGAACCTTCCACTCTGTCTTTTCCCATATACTTCGTGTGGAGGCAGAGCATATCGGCTATAACCCCAGCTTCACTATCTACGACCAGGCTGATGCCCGCTCGCTGACGAAGAGCATCATCAAGGAGATGGGACTCGATGACAAGGTCTACAAGCCCAATACCGTCAGCGACCAGATTTCGATGGCGAAGAACCACCTCATCCTGCCCGGACAGTTCCCGCAATGTTCGCTCTACGACTCCAAGCGTCCCAAGGTGCACGATGTCTACCAACGTTACGTCGCCCGTTGCCGTCAGGCCAACGCCATGGACTTCGACGACCTGCTCGTGCAGACCTTCCTGCTCTTTGAGCGCAACGAGGATATACGCCGAAAGTATGTAGAGAAATTCCTCTACGTGCTCGTCGATGAGTATCAGGACACCAACTTCGCCCAGCAGAAGATTGTCTATCAGCTCACTCGTGAGCGGCAGCGTGTCTGTGTCGTGGGCGACGATGCCCAGAGTATCTACAGCTTCCGTGGCGCTAACATCGACAACATCCTGAACTTCCAGCAGATGTATGCCGACGCCCGTCTCTTCAAGCTGGAGCAGAACTACCGCTCTACGCAGCTCATCGTGAAAGCCGCCAACAGCCTCATACGCAAGAACGAACGACAGATTCCCAAGGACGTTTTCAGTAAGAATGACGAGGGTGAACGTGTCACCCTGAAGCCCGCCTACAGCGACAAGGAGGAGGCGATGATAGTCTGTGGCGACATCAAGCACATCATGAAGAAGGAAGGTGGACAGTACAGCGACTTTGCCATCCTCTACCGCACCAATGCCCAAAGCCGCTCCTTCGAGGAGCAGATGCGGAAGGACAACATTCCCTATCGCATCTACGGCGGTCTGAGCTTCTATCAGCGTAAGGAAATAAAAGATGTCATCGCCTACTTCCGTCTCGTGACCAATCCCGACGACGAGGAGGCCTTGAAGCGCATCATCAACTACCCAACCCGTGGCATCGGCGATACCACGCTCAACAAGATTGTCGCTGCCGCTAACGAAAGTGGCCTCTCCCTTTGGACGGTCATCACTAGTATCACTACTGATGGTAACGCCCCTCTCACTCCCCCCTCACTCCCCCTTCACTCCACTTTCACTCCCCCTTCTATCTCCCCCGCCACCGTCAGCAAGCTGAAGGCATTCCGCCAGCTAGTCGCCGACTGGACAGCACGTGCCGCCACCCAAGACGCCTACGAGATAGGCCATGCCATCGTGCAGGAGAGTGGTGTGTCCAAAGACCTCTACAGCGGTCATAACCCCGAGGATGTATCCCGGCAGGAGAACCTTCAGGAGTTCCTCGGCGGTGTCCACGACTTCGTGGAAGGCCGTCGCGAAGAAGGACTTGGTGACCAGGTGGCGCTCTCCGACTTCCTGCAGGAGGTGGCTCTGCTCACCGACCTTGATAGCGATGGCGACGCCGACCAGCCCAAGGTTTCGCTGATGACTATCCATTCTGCCAAGGGACTTGAGTTCCCCACCGTCTTCGTCGTTGGCCTGGAGGAGAATATCTTCCCCTCGCCCTTGAGTATGGGTTCTTTGCGTGAGCTTGAGGAGGAGCGGCGCCTGTTCTATGTGGCCATCACCCGTGCTGAGCGTCATTGCATCCTCACCTGTGCCGAGAGTCGCTTCCGCTATGGTCGCATGGAGTATGACACGCCGTCGCGCTTCATCCGTGACATCGACCCTTCGTTCATCCGTGTAGAATCCTTAGGGGCAGACCCCGTGTCAGCCCGCAACGATGATTTCGGTTCTTCCAACCTCCCGTGGAAGAAGAATAATTGGATGCAGAACTCGCATCCTGTGGCTACCCAGTTCCGTGCCGACCCGAAGCCTCGCGCTGTACCCCCTCATCGTGAGGCTCCACCCGTAGACCCCTTCTCCGACAGTTTCAAGCGTCAGTTGCAGCAGGCCTCAGGCAACAGGCTGAAGCCCGTCACTAGTGCTGTTCCTTCAAATCCCAGCAGCTTCTCTCCTCTTCGCGAGGGCTCCGTCATAGAGCACCTGCGCTTCGGCATCGGCACAGTTCTCCGTGTGGAGGGCGAAGGTGAAAACACCAAGGCCACCGTGCAATTCCGAAACGCCGGCACCAAACAGCTGTTGCTGAAATTCGCCAAGTACAACATTGTCAAATGACCACCTTCCGACTGATTGCTCTTAAAATAGTTAATAACAATATTGTCGGGAATGTCAGTAGTCAAATTTACAGTAGGGGGGTCATGTATAATGGAAG